>JAKSIL010000014.1 GCA_024398815.1 Fibrobacter sp. | reverse complement strand
ATGACACTTAATGGAAAAGATACCTGTTTTCAGGTATCCTTTTGACACATAAGCCTAATTCTTTTATTTATACGCAAAAAGGGCCGCATCGCTGCGGTCCTTTTTTCAATGTGAGATCCCCGTCTTCGCGGGGATGACATCAGGAGAGGCGCGGACGCCCGTTCCCTATTAGTCCTGGCGCTTTCGCCATTTCGTGGCTCCAGCGCAGGATTGTCGCCTCGGAAATGGTCGCACAAGCAAGCTTGGCGACCGCTTCACTCGGCTTATCAATCCTTGCCGTACACCTTTTCGGCGTAGGTGGCTGTTGCCATGAGGTATTCGCGGTTCATCTTGGCGATGTAATCGACGGTGATACCCTTCGGGCAGGCAGCCTGGCATTCGTAAAGGTTCGTGCAGTTGCCGAAGCCTTCCTTGTCCATCTGTGCGACCATGGCAAGCACGCGCTTCTTTGCTTCGACCTTGCCCTGCGGGAGGAAGCTCAGGTGAGCGACCTTGGCAGAAACGAAGAGCATAGCGGAAGCGTTCTTACATGCAGCGACGCAGGCGCCACAGCCAATGCAAGCGGCAGCGTCGAAGGCGCGGTCGGCATCAGCCTTCGGGACAGGAATCACGGAAGCTTCAGGAGCGGCACCGGTGTTGACGGAAACGAAGCCGCCAGCCTGGATGATGCGGTCGAAAGCGGTACGGTCAACGGCGCAGTCACGGATGACCGGGAATGCGGAGGCGCGCCACGGTTCGATAACGATGGTGTCGCCATCCTTGAACTTGCGCATGTGCAACTGGCAAGTGGTAGTGGCATGGTCAGGGCCGTGCGGCATACCGTTGATGACGAGAGAGCACATGCCACAAATACCTTCGCGGCAGTCGTGGTCGAAGGCGAAGCCTTCCTTGCCCTGCTTCATCTGTTCTTCGTTCACGATGTCCAGCATTTCGAGGAAGGACATGTCCGGAGAAACATCGTTGATCTTTACAGTTTCGAACTGACCCTTGGTCTTGGCATCCTTCTGACGCCAAATCTTCAATGTTAAATTCAAGCCGCTCATTATTTGTAGCTCCTTGTTGCAAGATGGCAATAGTCGAATGTGAGGGGTTCCTTGGAGAGTTCAGGTGCGACACCGTCGCCCTTGTATTCCCAAGCGCCCACGTAGCAGAAGTTTTCGTCGTCGCGCTTTGCTTCGCCTTCTGCAGTCTGGCTTTCTTCACGGAAGTGGCCGCCGCAGGATTCTTTACGATGGAGAGCGTCGAGAGTGAGAACTTCGGCAAATTCGAGGAAGTCAGCCACGCGGCCGGCACGTTCGAGGTTCTGGTTGAAGGAACCTTCGGAGCCGACGACGTTGACGTTGTGCCAGAATTCGTCGCGGAGAGCAGGAATCTTTTCGAGGGCTGTCTTAAGACCGGCTTCGTTACGAGCCATGCCCACGTATTCCCACATGATGTTACCGAGTTCACGGTGGATGTCGTTCACAGTGCGATGACCCTTGATGCTCAAGAGCTTGTGAATCTTTTCAGCAGTCTGCTTCTTGCAGTCTTCGAAGGCCGGGTCGGATTCGGAAACCTTTTCGAGCTTCGTGCCGGCGAAGTAGCCGCCGATGGTGAACGGAATCACGAAGTAACCATCGGAGAGGCCCTGCATAAGAGCAGAAGCGCCGAGGCGGTTTGCACCGTGGTCGGAGAAGTTTGCTTCACCGAGGACGAAGCAACCCGGGATGGTAGACATAAGATCGTAGTCAACCCAGAGGCCGCCCATGGTGTAGTGGATGGCCGGGAAGATACGCATCGGAACCTTGTACGGGTCTTCGTCGGTAATCTTTTCGTACATCTGGAAGAGGTTGCCATACTTGGCGCTAACGCCGGCAACGCCCATGCGCTTGATAGCGTCGGCGAAGTCGAGGTAAACGGCGAGTTTGGTGTTGCCAACGCCCATACCGGCGTCGCAAACCTGCTTGGCGTTACGGCTGGCCACGTCACGCGGGACGAGGTTACCGAAGCTCGGGTACTTCTCTTCGAGGTAGTAGTAACGATCTTCTTCAGGAATCTGGTCCGGAGAGCGAGTATCGCCGACCTTCTTCGGAACCCAAATACGACCATCGTTACGGAGGGATTCACTCATCAAGGTGAGCTTGGACTGCAGGTCGCCGTGGCGAGGAATGCAAGTCGGGTGAATCTGAGTGTAGCACGGGTTAGCGAATGCAGCGCCCTTCTTGTAAGCACGGAAGGCAGCCGTCACGTTGGAACCCTGAGCGTTGGTGGAAAGGTAGTAGACGTTACCGTAACCGCCGGTGCAAAGACATACTGCGTCACCCACGTGGCTTTCGAGTTCGCCAGTGATGAGGTTACGGACGATGATACCGCGAGCCTTGCCATCGACAACGACAAGGTCCATCATTTCGCGGCGGGGGAACATCTTGACCTTACCGGCGGCAACCTGGCGCATAAGAGCCTGGTAGGCACCGAGCAAGAGCTGCTGACCCGTCTGGCCACGAGCGTAGAACGTACGGGAAACCTGAGTACCACCGAAGGAACGGTTGTCGAGGAGGCCACCGTATTCGCGGCCGAACGGAACACCCTGGGCCACGCACTGGTCGATGATGAGGTTGGAGTTTTCGGCCAAGCGGTGAACGTTGGCTTCGCGAGCGCGGAAGTCACCACCCTTGACGGTATCGTAGAAAAGACGGTAGACGGAGTCGCCATCGTTCTTGTAACCCTTGGCAGCGTTGATACCGCCCTGGGCAGCGATGGAGTGAGCACGACGCGGGCTATCCTGGATGCAGAAGGACTTGACGTTGTAGCCGAGTTCTGCGAGGGAAGCGGCAGCGGAAGCACCGGCAAGGCCGGTACCCACGACGAGGACCGTGAACTTGCGCTTGTTGGAGGGGTTCACGAGCTTGAGTTCAAACTTGTGCTTGGTCCACTTTTCTTCAATGGAACCACTGGGGATTTTAGAATCAAGAATCATTAGTGGTCTCCTTACTTTTCAATGTTGAAAGAAACTTGAACTTCACCGACAGAAGGAATAACGAAGGCGGCCTTTTCGGCGGCCTTGGCCTTTTCCTGCTGTTCGTACTGGGGCTGCAGGTCACGGGACTTCTTGATGAGGTCCTGGGTTGCAGGCTGGTTGCTGAGATAGAAAGCAGCGGCAGCGGTAACGCCAAAGCCGAGGGCGATGACGACGCTGTAGACCATGCCGAAGATGTCGATAATCGGAGTCCACTTCTGGTGGGCGATACCGAGAGTCTGGAAGGCAGAAGCGATGGCATGGAAGAAGTGGAGACCCACAACGAACATGCTCACAACATAGAAGCCAGCCCAGAACGGATTGGCGAACATCTGGATGGTGGTGAGCCACATGTCGCGGACGATGACGCCGTCGGCGTTCATGTACAGGTAGTGTTCACCGAACTTGAGAGTGGAAAGGTGCTGGACGAGGAAGCCAACAACAAAGAGGCCGGACCAGATCATGGTGAACGTTGCGAAAGTCTTCTTACCCTTGCGAGCGTTGACTTCGTAACCCATGTCGCCACGAGCCTTCTTGTTTTCGATTTTGAGCGTCACTGCGAGGAAGATGTGGATGGCGAAAGCGGCCACGAGCACCAGTTCGATGAGGTAAATCAACTTTACCGGGAAGTGGAGCGGGTTGAAGCCGGTCAGGAATTCCGTGTAGGCATTGTAGGATGCCTGGGCAGAAGCCTGGTCGAAGTTCAAAAGTTGAAAGTTACCACACATGTGGCCCAGGACGAACAGAGCGAGGAACGCACCTGTACATCCCATGATCTGCTTCTTACCGATGGAAGAAGTAAGATACTTGATGATCCATTTCATTGAGTTTGTCTCCTTGAGGGGATTTTGTTTTTAGTTAAAACTTTGAATTAGAGAATGCAGCAGGCCTTCTTGCTGGCTGCTTCGTAAGCATAACGTTCCTTCTTGGTAAACCAGAAGTCCAGTTCACGCTTGGCGCTCTTGGGGCTATCGGAACTGTGAACGACGTTTTCGGTCATGGAAGGAGCAAAGTCATAGCGGAGGGTACCCGGTTCGGCCTTGGCCGGATTGGTAGCACCGTTAATGGCACGAACCTTGGCAATGGCATTTTCGCCACCCAGAGCGAGCATCACGGAAGGGCCCTTGGTCATGTAGGCTTCGAGTTCCGGGAAGAAAGGCTTCTTCACGTGTTCTGCATAGAAGCCGCGAGCGTCCTTCTTGGACATCTGGTGCATCTTGATAGCGCAGACGGAGAGGCCTGCAGCTTCGTAACGGGCAATAATCTGACCCACCAAGCCGGACTTGACGGCATTGGGCTTGATCATGGCGAATGTCATTTCCATTGTGTATACCACCTTTTTGTTTGAATGCGTGAAATATAGATTATAGACTTGAAACAATATGAGAAAAACGGGGAAAAATGGCGTTTTTTAGGGGGTAACGCCTATTCCTCGGAGATTTTCTTCATCAGGTCGTCGGCGAGTTTTCCGCCGCTCTTGATGTTGTCGACCAGCCAGTCCACCGATTCCTTGAGTTCGCTCTTCGGGTACTTCTTTTGGAATTCCTCGAGAGCCTCGAGAGCCTCGTTGTCGCGGTGCAAATTCTCGTTCAAGATGAAGCCGCGGCTGAACATGGCCTTTTCGGCGTCCGGAGAATCCGGCCACATGCGATAGTAGGTAAAGTACTCGGACTGCGCCAAGTCGAAGTCTTCTTCGGATTCAGACTGCATCTGCGCAATGTTGAACGTCGCGTAGGCGAACAGGGAATCGTTCTCGGGATACAGTTCGCGAATGCGCTTGAGAGCGGTAATCGCCGACTCAATCTTTTGCGCCTTGTAGAGGCTGTCGGCCTTCGCCACGAACATCTGGGCGGGCCCAACATTCATATTGAATTCGATGGGGTCCGCATAGAACACGACCTTCGACGGGTCCCAAGCCTTTGCCTGCAAGCGCTCCTTTCTCAGCTCACGTTCGCGGGAGATGTTCTCGAGAACGAGACGGGGCCTGTTGGCTTCGAAGCTTTCGCCCTTGTTCAAGAAGATGGCGTAGTAGTATTCGCGCTTCAAGGAATTCTCCGGGAACACCAGATATTCAATCAAGTCGCTCTTGGAATCTTCGAAAGAAAGGCCTCTGCGGAACGGGTTTCCGACTTTGT
Source organism: Fibrobacter sp. (assembly GCA_024398815.1). Taxonomy (GTDB): domain Bacteria; phylum Fibrobacterota; class Fibrobacteria; order Fibrobacterales; family Fibrobacteraceae; genus Fibrobacter. The sequence continues at coordinate 75,997 of JAKSIL010000014.1, read as the reverse complement.
CGTAAACGGACTTGAGGGAGTCGTCGGAAATGTTATGGTTCTTCAGGAACAGCGTTTTGTAATTATCGACGATGTAGTTCCTGCGGGCATGACGCACCATGGCGAGGTATTCCCAGGATTCATCCAGGTGCATGAGTCGGGCTTCCTGCGCAAAGGCATGGCATTCCGTAAGCATGTACACAATCCGTTCCCTGGCACGATTGCCGTGTATAATCCCAGGCTCCTCTTCGTACAAATTCAACACATCCCGTTCCTGCACCAACGGTTTGCCATTCTCGTTAGCAAGAACATAATTGGAATCCAAGGGATAATCGATACCATGGTCAAGCATGATCTTTGCCATGGCCTCGACGCGTTCAAACGGCTTTTGTTCGGCCGCAACAGACTTCGCCAGGTAGAACACGTGATAATCGGAGCTTTCCGAACGAATGACACCAGACACATAGCCAGCGGACTTGCCATCGAACTCGCTGAACATTGCGGGGAGAAGCCCAATACCATAAGGCAGGGCGTGATCGACAAGCACCTCGCCCACATAGCCGCCATTTGCAGCAGTCCACTTGTTCTCGCTGTTCTTTGTAGCGATTTCCTTGAAGCCGTCCAAGCTTGCTACGGGCTCGGCAAAAAGCTTGGCAAGCGCACTGGAGTCCTTGGACTGCACATGGTAAACCTCGTAGCCAGCCGACCTCATGAACTTGGATTTACTCTGTTCATAGAAAGCCTTCGGCTCGGGAGGTTCAATCTTTTCGATTTTAAGGCCGTACTTGGCCCAAAGGGAATCACTCAACTGGCGCACGACCTTTTGTCTGTAATCGTACACATAGTTGTTTTCAAATTCCGTACGGAACATTTCGACATCGGCTATAATTCGCGGCACACGGTTCGTCACCTTGAACGCCATGAACAGGTTCGTATCGCTCAAGGCCACCAACTTGGACTGGCCGGCAAGCACCATGCTATCGCCGAAAAGGAACGGTTCCAAAGCCTTGTTCTTCAAGATGCCCGACTGGAAATCGTCGCGGGCGTATCCCTTGGCAAAGCCTTCGATTTTTTCAGGGTTCTGGGCGGTATCCAGCAAAGCGAGCATTTTCTCGGCTTCAGCCTTGGTGCCCTCAAAGTGGAACATGTCAAGACGGGCGGGTACATCCTTCGTCTTTATGTTTTGCTTGATGTATTCGTTAAGGGAATCGGCGTTATCTTCGAAGAACACGCGTTCGGCCACCTTTTTACGCACGTCCATGAACACTGCGGTATCGCCACCGAACTTGTCCTTATGAGCGTCAAAATAGCGACGCAGAACGGAATCCGGGTACATTAGGCATTCCTGGGCGTAGTACCGCTGGTAGGTAATGGTGAGCAGACGGTCGTCGAGATTCTTTCTGTAGTTTTCCCAGTCCTTTTGCAGTTGCGGATTTTCGGCAACAATATCGGATACAAGGGCTGCGTCCAAAAAGCCTTCTTCGACATTTTTCTTGTATTCGTTATTTTCACGATTCACGCCCATGGCGTGCATGATCAAGTCCAAATCTTCCTGGAAAATCTTTTCGTTTTTTACCTTGGCGACAACGTGCTCATTGGGGTTTACACCATTGCAGGCGACCAAAAGAAACGGCAAAGCCATCAAAGTCAAAAATGAACGTTTTTTCATTAAAACCTCATAAAATTATTCCTTTCAGAATATAGTAAATCCCTTCGCGAAGCACCAAGCCAGACAATAAATCGATTGGGGTCGCCCCCGCCATTGCGACACCCCACCACAAAAGGTAAACTTTCGTTTACATAAAGAAAAAGCAAAACCATCCCTCTCATTTTTCACCCACAAAAAAACATCTCGAAAAATACCCCTTTTTCACGTGTAAGTCGTTGAGCACCAACAACTTACAAGAAAAAAGATGCTATACTTATAATACGTTGAAGAAATGGACTTCGACATACAAGTTCACCGTTGTCTTGACGACAGCGATTGTGGGCGCGCTTGCTCTGTGCGCCTGGTTCGCCTATATTGCGTTCAAGACCTACCTTGAAACCCCGCACACCTACGGCAACACGGAAGTTGTCCCCTACGGGCACCAGATGGACGGGGTGCTGACCCACAAATGGGATTCCCTGCAAATAAAGTCGAACGGCACGACAGTCACCATCGTCGACCCGGATTTCGACATTACCGTTATAGAAGAATTCAAGGGACTCACACTCACGGCGACACGGGTCTCCGCAAAGATTGTAGCCGACACGGCAGACAAGGAAATCACACCGAAATCAGACTCTCCCCCATCCATTCCGCCAAAGGCGAAATTCTACATCCCCGTAAACATAGGCGTCGACAGCGTATCTATCGATGCAGGTGAAAAACATTGGGAAATTTCGCAAGTAAAAGTGCAAAGCCAGGGCATGACCAGATTCGGCGTTTCCGTCGATAGCATCAAGGGCGACCACATCAGCCACACGTCGTCGTTCAGCCTGCAAGGCGACTTCGGCGGCAACGCTCTAAAACTGCAAGGCAAGGTCAAGGCGGGCAAAGACTATGTAGACGTGGACGCCAGCCTGAACAAGGAAAATCTCGCCGAAGTGAAAACCAAGGTTGACCTCGACCTCAAGGACATCAACGAATGGCTGCCCTTCGAAATTCCGAAATCAGCCCCGCAAATCAAGGGATTGAGCGTAAAGGGCGAAGCCAGCCTGGACGGCAAGAATCAAAAGCCCAAATACAAGGCGACCGTTAAAACGAGGATGGACGATTACTGGCCTCTGCTCGCCTCGAACGTCACCGTGAATCTGGACGGGGACGATGAAATCGTACATGCCAACATTGACCTGAAAAACGACGAAGGCGGATCGATCCACCTCGAAGGCGACATCGACAAGAATTTGAACATCGACGGAATGGGCTCCGTTAACGACATGAGCGCCCTCTTCGGCCCGCAAATGATGTCGCTTGACATGTCCATACACTCCATCAACAAGAACGGAAACAAGATGGAAGTCGTGGCAGAGACCAGGCACGGCTCCGTCGTTGAATGTTCCATGAACTTCGAGGACGAGTTCAGCCTCACCTACTTCGGCGACATGTCGCCCTACGAACCTTGGGCGCTGGACTGGAGCCAAGGGGAATTCATTCTCAGGGACCGCTACAAGATTTACGGTTCGTTCAACAACGGGCACATGAAGGCACTCGTAAAAATCGATACCATCCCCTACGTGTGGCACGTTACGGCGGACTCGCTACAGATACTCTTGGACCTCGACAAGAACGGAATTAATTTCTCGAACGGCATCATCTACACGCCCAAGGAAACCTTCGACGTCACAGGCGATGTCATTTGGAACGGCGAATATCCGCACACGTCATGGAGAGTCGCACAAAGGCACGGCGGCGTTGCCGAAGCGTACGTATCCATCATCGACTCCACCACCCTCAGGTTCAAAGCCGACAGCGTCGAAGTTTCCACACTTCCATTCGCCGATTTCAAGGTCAGCGAAAACCTCGACGGAAAGGTGACCGGGTTCTGGAACCAGAACTTCGACGAACACATAGGCACCATGGAAATGAGTATCGCAGGCAACGTACAACCGTTCAACCTGCAAGGCCAGATCAAGGCCCGTGAAAACGGGGACTCCGTATTCATCGACAAGTTCGAAGCCATCCACAGCAAGAACAAGGTGGAAGCCGAAATGGTATTCGTCTTGCCTAACGACTCGAACCCGGACTTCAAGCCCACAGGCGCACTGCCTATTCAGGTCGTCCACGCGTGGGCGTCGGCAAGAGATTTCAGCATCCCGCTTTTGCTCGACCCGCTCAACGACACGACATTCACTTCGGGCTTCATCAACGGAGATTTGTCGTACACCGAAGGTCACGGACTCCAAGGCAACATCGACTTTACCGATTTGCAGTTCAGCAACATTCCACCAGTACTCTTCAACGTGAAAAAGATGAACATGTTCGCCGAAGCGAACAAAGTTGAACTGAACGCCTATCTCGGAATCGGCGGAGGCGGATGGACTGGCAACACGCAGATTATTCTGGACGATGTTTTCGACAGCAAGCGTCATGTGAGCGTTTCGCACAATAGCGACAACGGCGGAGACCTCTACGCAGAAGGCTTCCTCGATTCAGCCCTCACCTTCAACGGCAAGCTGAACATGAACGGTTCCTGGTTCGTTCCAGGAAGCGTCAGCGAAGTCAAGAAGACCGATTTGCAAGTCGATGTATCGGCGAGACTCAAGGAAGGCATCAGAGGAATCACTGCAGACATCCGCTCGGATTCGACGGTTTACCAGCCTCCCAAGATAAACTATCTGATTCCGCTAAAGATTCGCGGGCACATGGAAAACGGACTTTTGAACCTCACCGAAGTTTCCACGAAAAACGACAGTGGCGAAACTGTCAGCGGCACGCTGCAGTTCGACCTTGACAGTCTGCGCTTGAGAGCCATCGACATTCAATCCGAAAGGTACACCATCAGGCACGGACCACACACACTGGTCGCCGAAAATATTTCGGGCCACATGGAAGATTCCGAAGAAGACATCATCATCACGGGAAACATCCCCGTCATCCGTTACAACTTTAAAGACGACGCTTTAGGACTTGGCGAAGCCTTGGCCAAGGCCCAGCTGAACTATTCCATTCCGCATTCAAGGGACGGTGTATTGCAGAACAGCACCATCAGCGGAGACGTCACTGTAGATAAACTTACTTACTACAGAGACCTTGAAATCGAAGTCACACCTTCGACTATGGACAAATTCCTTACTTTATTCAACAACGTCATTGCAAAACTCCGCAGCAAGGAATCCGAAGTTAAGCTTTCTACGGCAAGCCCAATCAACTTGTCGATTCACGTGAGCGATTCCCAGACGGACTCCGTGGAAATTGTGACACCTTTCGCAACCTTCCCCTTTACCTTCGACGTCTGGGTGCTTGGAAATACGGGGCGTCCGCTACTACGAGGCGACGTCACCAACTCCAACACCGGATTCATCGGCGTTCAGGAAGTTTACGAATTCGACTTGAATTCGTTTAGAATCTCGTGGACCGACGTTCCGTGGCAGCACGGTATTGTCGATGTATCCAGTTCGCAGGAACTCCCCTATTGCGACGAAGCTGAAGAAAACGAAAAGTCAACCTGCCCTGTAAACCTCGACATTCAAGGAACAATAACAAACCTGCAGCCCAACCCCAGTAGCAACTGCGGTAACGAATCCAGCGCGGCCTCCGTTTACTACAACATATTCCTTGGATGTATCGCCAACCAGGACAACGAAACTACCGACTGGAACAAACTCGCCGGCAAGGCCATCGGAAAGGTGATTTCTTCTACAGCCAACAAGACCCTTGGCGGCGAATACATCGGCGACATCGACATGAAGGTGATGCTCTTCAACAACAACACTACGAACGAACGCGACTCCAGCTACTTCAAGTTGCCCATTTCGCTTGACCGCTGGGTCAAGGACTTGAGTCTCATTCTAGGCTACACCAAGGACCAGAGCGAAGACCCCACTTACGACCAATCGCTGCAATTCGGCGTCAACTACACGCTTCCCGTATTCAAAGACAAGGAATACTCGCACAAGAACCATCTTTCGCCGACACTTTCGCTCTACACCATGCTGGTGTCAAAGCAGTACATCGCCAACACAGGTACAGAAGGCAACGAAGAAACCCGAGTTGAAAAGAACGTCGGTATAAGCTATGTTTACCGCTACTGGAATCCGTGCCTGCTCGGCATAGGCCATTGCGAAACCATTGACCCGCCGGACGAATACAACGACGACCCCAAACCACCTTTCAAAAAGGAGACTAAAAAATGAAACGATTGATTAGTTTCCTGTTGATTTTTGCAAGTCTGGTTTTTGCGGAAGAAGCCATAAAGCACCCATGGTACACCGAATTTTACGGAAACAAGATTTTCTCGAATTTCCAGCTCGAGGAACAGCTTGAAATTCCTGAAGAATTCGGACAGCTCGACACCACGAAACAAGACTTTTTAATGAGACTTTCGTCGGAGAACATCAAGGCCCTCTATTACTCGAGAGGGTACTTCAGCCTTGACCTCAAAATGGAAATCCGTCGCGAATACTTCTCAGCCGACAGCATGCAACGCGGATACATGTTCAACATAACCGAAGGCGAAAGGTACAAGTTCAACGGAGTCAGCATCAATACATCGGAAAACGTGAATGTCGAAATCAAGACCACTTCGCTGAAGACGAACCAAAACAGGTATTTTGAACAGGACGCCATCGCCGAAGACCTGCAATATGTGCTGTCGGCATACCGTCGCGAAGGGTATTTGCACGTCTTCGTGACACCTATCGAAAAAATCGACACGACGGAAAAACGCATCTATGTGGAAATAAACGTGGAGCCCGGAACAAAAGTCATGATGGGAAATATCGTGAGTTCTACGCAGCGCATTGGCGAAAAAAATTCCAGGGAAGGCGAAGAAGCAGGGCTTTCGGATACAGCATGGCTATCTTCGCTATGGAAGATTCCCAAAGGTGAAACCATCGACGGTGACCAGTACTATTCCTTCAAAAACAAGCTCTTGTCGACACAGCTGTTTACGCAAATCAAGCTCAGCGATTCTCTGCGTGAAGACGGACTTTCAGACGTGCATCTTGACGTGACCGAGCGAATCCCTGGTGAAGCTCGGTACGGATTCTTCTACGAACAAATTTATGGATTCGGCGCACAGGCGTACGCTAGGCACAAGAACTTCTTCGGACGGTTCAACGAATTTTCGACAAACTTCCAAATTGCACAGCACAAACAAGAGATATCAGTAGGCTACGCCAACCCGCTATTGTTCGGAACATCGTTCACGTTCATCCCGACGGCAATCCGCTTTGAAGACCGCCTTAGCTTCAACCATGAAAAAATCAACCCGCCCGCCTACGCCGACAGCATCGAAGAACGTTACGAAGTCATCAACCGTGGTGACCTTACCTTCGGCATTACGAACCACATTCGATTCCGTGGAACGCTTGACACGCGTTACGTGGATAAGAACGACGAAGAACTCTTCAAGTTCAAGGGCGAGATTGCACTCACGTTCGACTACACCGACGACTATTTCAACCCCACAAAAGGCATCCGCTTTGCACCGACGACCGGCGTAGGCACCAACCTCAACGCTTCGTTTGACAATCCCAAGATGCTCGGGAATCCATACGCCTACGGAAGCGGAACGATTAATTTGTACTACCCGCTGTTCTGGACATTCTATGGGGCATTGAGCGGAAGCGTCGGCAAGTTTTTCAACTCGGCCATCGAAGACGACGCCCGCGTATTTTACCAGGGCGGTTCGCGCTCCGTTCGCGGTTACCGATTCCGCAGCATTTACGCAAGCTACGAATCGACGGACGAGGATGGCGAAAAAGTCATCAACACAGGCCTTACGCCCATGTATTTCAGATTCAACGAGGAACTCCGATGGGACATGCCCTGGAAAAGCCTCAAGAAATGGCAGATTGTGCAATTCTTCGACTGGGCGAAAGTCACCGACGACGAAAGCGACACTTACGAAGCGGAATCCGACGCGAGCCTTGGCCTTGGCATTCGCTACAAATGGCAGTTCCTGACATTTAGATTGGACTACGCATTCAAGAAAGTATTCTCGCACTGGGACGCGGAATCGTTTGAATGGGGACGATTCGATTTCGACCTCTCGCAGACGTTCTAAAGAATTGAGTTATAAACGTCGTCCTGGGCCCCGTCGCTACGCTCCAGGGTGACGAGATTGGACGGCTTTTTGCAATGGGTTCGTCCTGGGCCCCGTCGCTACGCTCCAGGGTGACGGTAGAGGAGAGCGCCTTCATAGAACGTGAGGGACTCGTCATCCTGGAGGCACGAAGTGCCGACGGGATCCATGACGAAAGTCAAAATCAGCGGTTCTGTATCGTACCCCTATATATATCAGCGAGAGATGTTTCCTGGGCCGTCACGACAGCGGCTTTGATGCCCGCGATTTCCAAGGCTCGGGTAATCCGTTCCGCAGAAGCCGCGGAATTCAGTTCAAGCGAAAATTCTTTTGCCGCCGTTCCGGAACCATTTTCTGCATTGCGAACATTCTTAGCAGCAACATCCAACTTCCCCGTTTTCAAAATACGACCACCATCGATAATGGCGTAATCCGAAGCCTCGGATTCCATTTCGGCAAGAATGTGGGAACAAACGATAGCCGTCCCATTTTCGCGTTCACGCCATTCGGCGATAAGCTTCCAAACAGTTTCACGTGCAGTCGGATCGAGATTTGCCACAGGCTCGTCCAAAATCAAGATTTTGGGCGAATGAATCAACGCCCGCAAAATCTGCACCTTTTGACGATTGCCGAGAGAAAGCGACGACATCCGCGACGTAAGCACCGGTAGATTCAAACGTGCGGCCAAATTTTCAGTTCGAGTACGGGCAGCGCCGCCAGGCAGACAGGTCCCCTCGCCCATTCCATAAAAACCGGCAAAATAACTCAGGTATTCCTCGATGGAAAGCTTCGGATAGACGCCAGGATTTTCGAGAAGAACGCCATAATCCGCAGACCGCAAGAACCCGCGCTCGCCATTTACGAATAAAGTTCCGCTAAACTCGCCAAGACGCCCGCACAAAAGCCTCATGAGAGTCGTCTTGCCAGCGCCATTCGGGCCGAGCAGCGCAAAAAAACTCCCCACCGGGATTTCAAGACTCACGTCGGAAAGAGCGTCCACATCCGATTTCGGATAACGGAACGACACCGATTCCAACTTGACGAGCGCCTCGGCCATTTTAGACTACTTGCAGAACTCCACCACGGCTTCGCAGGGATTCTTGATGAGCTTGAAAAATTCCTTGCCCTGGCGGACAGCCTCCATCTGCACCTTTTCGCCCGCACGCTGCAGGAATTGGATGCATCGCGGATCCGTACGCACGGCGGCAAGCTGAACAAGCTCCGTACGATGCCTGATGCTCACGTATTCGAAAGACCTGTAATCCTGCTTCACGGCGGCGACAACCATGGCAGCCGTCGGCGACTCGATTTCCTGAAGATAGCTGCTGTCGCGTTCCAGCATGGCAATCAGGACCTTTTCGCCCGGATTGCGAACAAACTTGATGGCTTCGGCGCACTGACGCACAGCCTCGGCCCAAAGTTCGTCCGTGGCACCGTCAATCTTACGCACAATTTTCCAGTCGGTGCGGATGGCCGCCTTCAGGAGGTCAGGATTCGTGATGAACTTGAGAATGTTCGGGTCCGCATTCACCACATTCTGGAAATCCACCTCGGAAAGCGCATTCAGGGCGCTCTTGATATCTTCGCAAATTTCATTCTTGATATAAAGAATCGCCTGGGCATTCTGCGCGAAAGCAGCCTTCTGCACAGCCTCCGTAGGGCTTGCGATAAGACTAATGGCAAACCAGTTGAGCTTGACCGCTTCGAGTTGTTGTTCTTCTGTAGGATTCTCTATTTTCTTGATTTCAGTCCAGGACTGCATAAAACCTCACGTTTATGCACCCAAAGATAAAACATTAAACCAAACAGACCTAACGACATGGTCAAAACAGACACAAGAAAAGCGACCTTTTTCACCACAGTCAAAAAAAAATTTTTCAAATTTTCAAACATCCTACGCCTGCGCTACCCACAAACCATGAATATTGCAGTAGGCGTACGCCGCGACAGGAGTGAGACCGCTGCAAACACAAGTCTCGAACGCCGGAGCCTCGCCCGGCGTGAGATAATGAACCTGGAAACCATCCTTCCACTGGACGATAATCCATTCAATATAATGGTCACGCGTCATCGGATGCGGTTTTTCGCCAACACTAACGACAACCTTGTTACCAAGACGCTCGATTACCGGCACATGTTTTTCGACGGAAGCCGATTCGCTATCAGCTTCCAAAAGCTCCATCTCTTCGCCGCAACAGACAAGCGGCATTCCGGAATCGTACAGATGTACGACAATGTTTCCGCAGTGACGACAACGATATATTTTGATTTGGTTCATAAACAACCTCCTTGTAAAGGCCCGGGACCATTCCCGAGCAAAACCTAAAGTAGCACAGCACAAGAACAAAATGCAAGAGGAATATTCTTTTGGTTTCACCCATAACTGCGTCATCCTGGAGCGCGTAGCGCGAACGGGATTCTCCCAAAACAACGTCATCCTGGAGCGCGTAGCGCAAACGGGATTCTCCCAAACAGCGTCATCCTCGACCAAGCGAAGCGCAGGAGGGGATCCAAAAATTGCTATATTGACACTTAATTATGTCTATCGTTTGGAAACATATCGCATTGCCTGCCGCGCTAGTTTCGGCCATATGCGCAATCGTGGCCTGCAGCAATAGTGAATCATTCGAAGACCCAGCAAGCATTTCATTAAAAGACATTGTTGACTTTTCAATACAGCAAGCCTTAGACCCCTGTACCTTAGACGAAGACGGCGATATCGTTTACAAATCAGAAAATGGCGAATTTTTAAAATGCGAAGATAAAAAGCAAGTGCACGTGGATGTCGATGTCAAACCACTGGACAGTCTGGACTTTCCATCAGACACAGCCTTAGCATCATCCGATACGATTCCCGAAATTGACTTGCCTGAATGTATTGATGGAGATAAAAGATACAAAGCATCCAATTCATCCTACGTCGAATGCAAAAATGGCCAATGGGAACCCATCCGCGAAAGCTGGACTATCATCCCCATTTCAGAGCGGTTTTTGCCAGTGGTGCAAGGTAAATTTATCCCAAATGCAAACTTCAACACCCCGTTTACGCTACAACCACCACAAGCTTTGAACAAAGGAAATGTCAAATGTACATTTGACGGCTCGGAGCCTGACTCCACCACGCCAGTATTCACCGAAAACAGAACCATCGACTCAACCACCGTGGTGCGTTGCTATGAGTTTGTGGGTAACGAGATTAAGCAAAAACAGACCGAAACGTATTTTATAAATGAAAGTATTGACATGCCTGTGGTTTCGATAAGCGTTGACCCCACGTATGTGATGGACTACTTGGATGCGGAGCCGTGCAAGCCGGACCCTTGCTCTGAAGCGAAATTCTGGGAAGATGTAGAATACCCAACCCACGTAGAATACTTTGCAGAAGGAAGTTCTGCAAAAGCAAAAGGGTTTGAAATTGATGCGGGGATATCGATTATGGGCGGATACAGCAGGAATCAGCAAAAGAAATCCGTTTCCATTGTAATGCGCAAAGATTACCAAGACAAAAAACTCCATTACCCCCTATTTGAAACACGACCGGAAAACAATAAATTCAAGGCATTCATCTTACGCAACAACGGGAATCGTTTTGTTAGCGACTACATTGAAGACGCCATGGCAACAAGTCTTCTTGAAGGAACCAATGTTGACTATCAGCGTTCTAGACAAGTTATCGTATTCTACAATGGACAATACCATGGCATTTATGACATGAGAGAAAAACTGAACGAGCACTTTGTAGAAACAAATTATGGAATAGACAATAACAGCGTAGACTTTATAAAGCATGTCGTCACAAAAATAAAAACAGCAAACGGAAGTGACAAAGATTATCTATCAATGCTCCAATTTGTTGCAGGCAATGATTTCAAAACAAATAAAGTAGCCTATGATTCCTTAAAAAATTTAATTGACATTACAAACTATATGGAATATATGGCCGCCGAAATATATTACCATAACGGCGATTGGCCTCACAACAATGTGCGCGCCTGGAAATCACCAAACACGCCCTGGAAATTCATCGCATTTGACATTGATCACGGTTTTGACTGGACATGGAACGTTTCGGGATTTTCCAAAAACACAAATATGCTAGATTGGATTACAAATGGAGGAAAAAACGGAAGTACTTGTTCAACAACAAAAAATGCAAAATGCTTCCATAACATTCTAACAAAACTTCTTGAAAACCCCGAATTCAAACAAACATTCATAAACAGAGCCTGTTATCTATACTCAACATTTATAAATAGTGACAACGTATCCAAAAAAATAAACGAAATCAACAAATCCATAGACAACAAACAAATAGAACGAGACAAAAAATTATACAACAGGCCAAATTATAAAAACAGATGTGGTACCGGTTTTGACGCAAACGGTGACTGCCTCAAAAAATGGTCTAAGGAAAGAGACAAGACCGTAAGAGACGATTTCAGGGACTATTTCAAACTTGATAAAGACATATCGATTTCAATTGTAATAAATGGTTCAGGAAGGCTCAAACTTGACGGCATAAACATAACGCAGAAAAAACAATACGACTGGAACGTATTTGCAGGCCACCCCTTGCAACTTGAAGTAGAATGCTACGCAGGGGCGAAATTCGAATCCTGGGAAGATGGTTCGACAAGCCCAAATAGAACTATCGCCCCCATAGAAGACAGCAACTATATCGCTAATTGCAAATAGAAACTAAATTTTCTACAGCGAAATCCTCTTTCATCACCATCTTTACAATTTTTTCAGCAACATCGGCATCCAAGCCACATAAAGCTCTGAATTTTTGATTCAATTCTTCATCGGTCAGCGGATTTTCGGGTTCACCCTTCGGATAATCTACGCGAGCAGAATATATTTTTTCACCACAAACAACTTCCATAGAAGCAGCCCTCTTTGAAGGGCAAAGAGCAGTAAACTCATCATCGGCAACTACAGACACCTTCTTAGCCAGTGCAAGAATTTCCGTATTGCCAACATACGTTTCGCTAAACTCGTCCAAACCGGCATTTCCCGTCACAAGAGCAACGGCAACGCTATACGGCATGCTCATCTTCGCAGAACTTACACCCAAAATTTCAGCATGATCATGGCCGCTTACGGCAAGTTTATAAGTGCGGATGACAATGGAATCAACAGCATCTAGCCTAAACCCGTCCTTTTTACGAATCTGCAAGGCACACTCAATTGCCGGATGCGTATGACGACACGAGGCATACGACTTCATGTACGCCTGTTCAATCATCATCTTTTCAGATGTTCCCGCAAAATCGGTAACATACTGCGTCTTGGGTTCATCCGTCATGACTTTAAAAAAGCCACGTTTGCCGCCAAGAGCGTCATTAGGAGCCTTGAAGCGAGCCTTGCCCAGATATGCAGCAGAAACAGCATCCATTGCTGCTCGCCCAACATTCAAAGGTTTCAAGTCCGCATTATCCTCCTGCATTTCCAAAACACCTGCAGCAGAAGTCACTGCAGCGGAAAGAGCCGATTTCATTTGATCAAAATCAAAATGGAGAGCGGTTGCAATTCCCATGGCAGCACCAACAGTTCCGCATGTACCAGTAGCATGATAACCGCGTAATTTATTTCCCGGCTGCACCGCACAAGCTAAACGAATTGTAGTTTCGTAGCCGATGATTGCACCATAAAGGAGATCCTGTGCAGAAAGCCCCTCTTTTTCAGCGACAGGAAGCAACGCAGAAAATACAGTAGCACCAACATGCAAGGCTCCCTTACGGTGGCCATCATCAAGTTCAACCACGTGAGCATTTAGGCCGTTGATCAGGGCCGCAGTCTGCATAGTCGCCTTACGACCAAGACCAAGTACAGACGCTTTCCCGATTTCACCACCCAACGCATCCAGATACTCATTTGACTTTTCCGAAAAAAACTTTGCACCAGCCAACGTGCAGGCCAGATAGTCCAGAAAACAAACACGAGCATGCTTATAAACTTCAGCAGGGATGCATTCGGGGAGAATCGACATCAAGTTATTAAGGAACAGGTCTGTCATGCTCTTTACAATTCCAAAATCTTATTCTTGATAGATTCCAATTCACCCTTGTCAAAAGCGACAATATTCTCAATGGCACCCGCCATCATGCTCTGGAACGTTTCAAAAGAAAGTCCGGCAATATGCGGCGTAAGAATCACGTTGTCGAGAGTCTTTAGCGGATCGTCTGCAAGCATCGGTTCTTCATAATGCACGTCGAGTCCCGCCGCACGGACCTTGCCGGAAACAAGCGCTTTGTATAGAGCATTCTCGTCAATAAGCTTGCCGCGGGCGGTGTTCACCACAATAACACCATCCTTCATTTTCTCCAAGGCGGCTGCGTTCAGAATTTTCTGGTTGTCGTCGGTCAACGGACAATGGAATGTCAAGATGTCCGCATCGGGCAAAAGTTCCTCAAACGAAGCCCTATAGGTTATGCCGAGGGCATTCTCGACTTCCTCACTTTGGCGGAACAAATCCGTATAAACAACATTCGCCCCAAATGCATGCAATATGCCAGCAGTAATACGACCGATATTGCCCATGCCGACCATGGCGACAGTCTTGCCATAAAGTTCATTGCATGAAACACCCGTTTCCTGCTTTTTCCAAATTCCCTTCTTCACATTGGAAGAAATGAGCGGGATATTCTTGAGGCAATCGAGAATCAAGGTAATCGTATGCTCGGCCACGCTGCAAGCGTTGATACCAGCATTCACATAAACCGGAACTCCGCGCGCCTTGATGGCAGCCTTGTCGAGCATCTCGGTACCGACACCAGTGCGCTGAATCATCCTCAGTTTTTTTGCAGCAGAAAGGACTTCTTCGTCAATCTTCAAACGCCCACTCACCAAGAAGTAATCGGCATCGACAGCTTCCTTGACCAACTGTTCCTGAGTCGGTTCATCAAGAGTTTTAATCTCATAACCTTCAGGAACAACACTCTTGAGAATATTCCAGGGTTTACCCGTGTAGCGGTATGTGTGAAGAATTTTTGGCATGATAAATTATATGAGAAAATAAAAGTGTTAAAAAAAGAACAAAAATGGGCATTAAATACTGTGCTAGCATATTTTCTGCAATACCACAATGTTCATAAACAAACTCCATCGTATGCCAGACAATCGGATGAATAATGTAAACAAACATTGAATAACGCAGTCCAATGATTTGCATTAATCCCGCATGCTTTTGTGGATTATTGATGGCTAGTAAAAACAAACAAAAAACTTGCGGGAAAGTTACTATGTTAACACCAAAATCGCGGCCCATTAAATAGCGTTCCGCAAAGCACAACAATGTGGAGACGACAACAACAACAATCAAAACAGCATTGGAAATTTTCAATTTCGGCTGATTCGCATGAATCCAGTAACCTAAGCCAAAGAAAGCAAAGCCCTCAACAATAAAATTTCTATAAACACAATTCTGCACATTTATCCCTAAAAGATGTAATCCTTGCGCCAAAAAGACGTACAACAAGGGCATCAAAAAAACGAACGTATATATTTTATTCGTTTGCTTAAGTTTTAATATTAAAGCAAATAAAAAATAATCATATAAAAGAGCGAATAAAAACCAATATTGACCAGCAACAAAAACCGGTTTATTCAATACAAAAAAATCAAAAAAACGTCTAGTATTACAAGCAAAAATGGATTTATTACCAAAAACAAAATACTGCACAACATCAAACACCAAATATGCCAAACATGCATACAGCGTAATCTTGCCAATGTGTCTTATTTTCTTCTTCATTTTCGCATTAATTTCTTTTTGATCTGTTATCTGCATAAAGCAAAAGTACCCAGACACCATAAAGAAAAGGGGCACACAGAAGCGACTAACAGTCTGGACAGCAGTTCCTAACAATCCAGGAAATTCACAATGCATAAACACCACAAAAATACAGGCTATACCTTTTATAAAATCAAGACAATAATTGTATTGTTTTGTTTCCGACATTTCTACAACTCCACAGATGCACGTCGAGGTTCAAAACAACAACAAGGGCGAAACGCGACAATACGCACGCCACTGGCACGCTGAGGGCCTACCTTTGCAAAAGTCGCAAGTACGCTGGTTTTGCCGCCAAGACCTAGCGCACCGACATTCGCCAGGTTTACCTTATCGGTAATGGACTTTTCAAATTCAGACTGCACGTCGTAATTTCCCTTGGCCATGGCTTCCATCATCATGGATGTAGCCTCGAACTGGGAGCGACCAATACCGACAGCTAAAGTACAAGGGGAACAGCCCAATTGTGAAACTGCGGGAATGGCACGAGCAACAATCTCATCTATAACAACTTGCACGCTGTGCTTGTGAAACACACGCTGCGTAACACCACGAATAGCCGGACCTCCGCCAAGCATCATGATAGTCAAGCGAAGAACATCCTCTTCCACAGGCTTTATCAAAATCGGAGAAGGAGCCAAGGCGCCCGAATCAGGATTCAATCCACCAGACTGATCGATACGATGATTATCGTCGCCCATAATGGCCATGGGACGACCGGGGAGCTTGCGAAGCCCAGCCTCAACACCGGCATGAATCTGCGCAATCAATTCTCCAGACACCTGACGATTTGGACCGACTTCAATAAACAAGTGCGGGATGCCCGTATCATCACAAAGCGGTCCGCAATTTTTTTCGGCAACAATAGCATTGTCCAATACCTGTTGCATCACCCAGCAACTGCTCGTTCCCGGTTCCTGGGCAATCGCCCTGCGATATGCATTTTTCTGGTCTTCCCTGAATGTGGACCCAGCTCGCACAAGGCAATCACAAACTTTCTGTTCAATTTCCGTCATCATCCGTAAATACTCTCACCTTGCGCAGCAGCAATAATAGCTTGGTACTTGTTTACCTTGATTTTGTGGAAGGCTTCCATGCCCAATTCCGGGTAGCACACAACTTCACGATTTTCCGTTTGGCTTTCAAGCAAAGCGGTCACCGGAGGGATAATCGCAAACACGGCGTTATTCTCGGCAAGCGCCTTCACCGTCTCGGGCTTGATGGCCCCCTTCCCCAAGTGCATCTTGATTCCATGGCGGGAAAGCGGTTCAAAACTGCTCTCAATTTCCAATTTATTGCTGGATGTCGGACCAACACCAGCAGGGCTCACTGCCGTATGGAAAATTACTTGACCTTGCAAATCGACATTAACTTCGGCCAGAGTTCCCTCTTCAGCATGCTTCACGATTTTCGGAAGCACAGCATCACGACCGGTATAGATGTAGCCCGAAATGGATACAACATCGCCAACCTTGAGTCTGGCGATATCCTCTTCACTGAACGGGGTCGTAAGTTCTATCATATTACACCCCAAACAATTCCAGGTAACTCTTCTCGGACTCAATCACGCCATACGCCTCAGCACGCATCATAATCTTGGTAGCCCAGTTGGTGTGCGGCTTGATTTCGTTCATGCCCTTGCTACCCTTGATTACACCACCGGAAGTGTGCAGAATCTGGTAGGCGTCGTTATACTCGTCCTGGGTCACTGCAAGCATGCCATTGATATAGTTCAAGTGGGTCGGGTGAATACAAGTCTTGCCCATGAAACCGTTGGCCTGGTCAAGAATCAATTCACGCATAAGTCCGTCGACAGCGTCATTTACCACCGGAGCGCGCTTCAGCAGTGTATCCTGGATATCGACCTTGGGCAAATCCTCAAACTTCATGCGCTTGTTGACACGGAAGTATTCCCAAACCGGTCCAGACACTGTATAATCATTGTTTCGAGTGAAGAAATTGAGAATGTCCATGAGACAATCACGAACAGTCATCACGTCGTAAATCGTGTAGTTGATGCCACGACGTACACCGAAGCACGACGAGAAATCCGTACCGCCTACGCGAACATTCAGAATCAAATCCTTGTAATCGTCCATGACCTTCTTGATGGCCATGAGTTCGCTCACACGGGTTTCCTTGAAGGCAACCCTGGCATCCTCGATAATCGGCATGCCATAGATAACCTCTCCGAACTTCTTGTTCAATTCAACAAGATGCTCCATGTAATCACGTGCACAGAGGTCATTAAACTTCGGAAAATTGAAACCCGTGATGAACTTGACATGTTCAGGTTTGAGCATGGAGGAAAAATGTTTGAACTGATCCACAGAGCGGACACGGAAGAAAATCAGCGGGATATCCTCATAGGCAAGCTCGCCATTATCGACCTTCTGGCCAAGCGTTTCCAACACATGGACAGAGTTGATTTCGGCCGCAGGCACATCCTCTTCTTTGCAAGCGTCCTCAAAGCACATGACCATGGATGTGAGACCAGGGTACTTTTTATCAACAATCGCCTGGGCAAAGTCTTTTGTACCCGGCATATACATTGTAGCACCGAGACAGTACTGTAGCAGACTGCGGTCAGTGTACTTGTTGAAATCAACAGGAGCTTTCACAAACTTAAAATCCGGATTATACTGATGATGTTTCATTTCAACACACTCCGCTTTATTCTATTTCATAAATGTCTTTTCGCATTATAGGCACATCGTTGACATCCAGAACTTCAACATTCTGCAAAATTTTGCGCATCTTTGCATCATTTTCTGCCATATCCTTTGAACGAAGGATAAAAGACGCAAGGCGCTCCCTAGAAGCCATTTTACCAAGACATGTCGTATTAGGCTTCATATACACCTTAAAATCCGAAATAGTTCCATCGGCAACCAAAGGCTCATAGCCAACCACAGCCTTGAATACACCGGCCTTAGGGAAAACATGGTGCGTGGTATAGACTTCATCTTCAATGTAATCACGAATCGTATCAACAGTCTTGCCTACGTAGGCATTCGCCGTACCCTTGATGACATCAAACCCGGTCAAATCCTTGATTATTTGGAAACTCAACTTTCCTCCAAAACGGAGACCAAACTCAATCACAAAGATTTCTTCTCCACGAACAAGAGCCTGTATATATATCGGGCCATTCTGAATCTTTATGCTTGACGCTATATTCTTGCAAACGGTAATCACGTTCTGCTTCACGGCATCGGAAATTCTTGCAGGAACAAGAGAACCGTACGAAAGCGTTAGGAACTTATCAGTAAACTTGCGTTTTTCCTTTATATCAAAAATTTTGAGTTCGGAATCAACAACAAAGCAATCAATCTGGATTTCCATACCAACAATATACTCTTCAATGATTGCCTTATGGTCAGCACTGTTCTCTATGGCAAAATTCACCGCCGCGGCCAACCCTTCATACGAATCCACCTCCGTAATACCAATTGAGCCCGAAGCATCTACAGGCTTTACGATAAGGGGATATTGCAAATTCACATCCGACTCGGCAGGAACTTCACCAACACAAAGGAAATCTGACGAGGGGATTCCATTGTCCATGAAGAACTGTTTCATCAAACCCTTGTTTGTCGCCATTTTTGCAGTGTGATAACTATACGGATGCTTCAAGCCTAACTTTTCAGCCACATAGGCTGCAGGCGGAATAGCGCGATCCGTACAAATATCCATTATGTATAAAGCATTTTCTTCCCTGGCAATCCGTTCCACAGCATCCAAATCCAAGGAACTTTCTTGCACATGCCTATCGGCAAAGGGTTTTGCAACGGGATTCTCGGTATAGTCAATTAGAACAGTACGATAGCCTTCTTCTTTCAAATAAGAAATCAGCTTGGCATGTGGCAACGTTCCGCCCAAAACAATAATAGTTCCTTTACTCATATAAAATCCTTTTTTCTTAAAAATTTACAATTTTAGGAAAGCCAACAACTTCAAGAATGCGCTTCATATCGGCAATATCGTACCTTTGGTCACACGGAATCGGTATCACATGCTTAGCAAGTTCAAATTCCAAGCTATTTTCGGCACAAGATTCCAAAACATTAGGCCAATACGTAGCCACAAAAATGCTATTCGCAATCAAACGCTTGCGCAAATTATCATCATCTGTCCAATACGGGTAAACCATCGGACAAGCAAAAGACGAAACCAAAGGTATTTCGAGTCTATTGGATTCCCCCAAACAAGAGTGCAAGTATTCAAAATTTTCGCGTCGATGATTAACAACAGACTTTAAATCCACCGAGCAAAGAATCTTTTTAGACAAAATACTCATTTGACGCAAAGGGGATTCAGCAATAGACTTGCTCGCCAATTTAAAATCATTGTACCCATCGGAAGGAGCCATATCAAGGCGTTTAAGCAAATGAGCACTCCGTCCAAACGAAACATCCAGCTCCAGGGAATCATCATACGCTGCAACTGTAGTCACAGCAATGCCACCATCGGGCATCCCCATATACTTTCTCGGGCTATATATCTGGTGAGATCCGCTTTGTGCCGGGCAGAAAAAAGCCTGGGCATTATCGACAATCAGCCGTTCGCCATAAATGCTAGACAAACGACAAACGTACTCATCCTTCACACCAAAGTAGTTCGTATAAAGCAGATACTCACTCTGCAACAACTCGATACTCTCACCCAATTCAAGCAATTCATTGACATGGTAAAACTTGTACGGTATGCCAAGTCGATTCAGTGGCATGAACACAGCATCGCAGGTAAAGTACGGAACCCAAAGCATAGATACATTACCAAGCCCCTGGAGGATATATTCCAGAGAATGACGACCGCTATTCAAAAAAACAGCGCCCTCATGGAGAGCAAACTTGCGCCGTTCGGGAAATTCCCACTCAAAATATCCGCCAATAGGTTCCATATCAGCTCAACTTTATAGATACAAACTTATCAATATTATCGAGAACACCATCCAGCTCCTCACGGGTTTCGGCCCGCAGGAACAAAGTGCCCAAGGAGGTGTTAGCACCTGTAAACGGCACAATATGCGCCCCAGGGGCAACAGTCAATCCAACATCACGCACATACTTTTGGCGGAAGGATTCGTCGATATCCACAGAAACGAGGGTTCCCTCACTTGAAGAATGAAGAATGTAGTTACACCATACGCCATCATATACGGGAGCAAACACTTCATCCATCGGCAAACCGACGGCCTTCTTGATTTCATTGCGAATTAGACTCTGGCCGGTAGCCATGTCCTGCAATTCAGCTATGCGGTTGCCGCCGCCACGAGGAGAGACTTCCATTATGTAAGCTTTGCCATCGCTACACACGCGGCTTTCCACATTGTATATGCCAGATTTCATCCCAAGCAGAGAAACAAGACGCTGCAGTTGACTTGTCAGGTCTTCTTGAAAACGCAGTTCCATCGACGACGGCCAAATTTCAATCGCAGGAGTATAGGGGTTTACAGCCTTTGGGTCAAACAGCTGATCGGAATACGCTGGGTAAACAAGCTTGCCGTCCACAGTAAAGACATCGGCACTCGACTGAGCTCCAACCTTATCCAAAAAATCCTCTATGATGAAATTCTTGGATATGGAAGCTGATAGCGCCGTTTCAACAGCATTCCGCAAATCTTCTCTTTTCTCCACCTTGGTAACACCCTTGCTGCCCGCAGAATCCACGGGTTTAACAATTACCGGCCAACTGAAATAATCCGCCGATTCAAGAGCGTCAACAACGTTGTTGAAACCTTTTGCCTTTGGACAATTAAAGCCATTTTCAGAAAGAAACTTGCGGAACAAAGATTTGTCTTGTAAAATTTGAGCAGCCCTGTAGGAACACTGAAACGGCAGTCCGAGTTTTTCGGCAACGTAGGCCGCAGAAACTACGCCAGGATCAACAGCATGAGAAATAATGCCATCTATATGAAGGCTACGGGCGGCCTCCAACACGGCATCCTTGTCAACAATGCTTACATTACAGTATTCATCGGAAAACTTGTGGGCGATGTTATTTGGCAAATAATCAGCCGTAACAACATACACCCCAAGCTTGTGCGCTTCTTCAATCAAAGGCAGAAGATAGCGCAATCCGCCAAGGAGCATCAATCTTTTCATTTGGACTATGCGTTACCCTTCGGAGACTGGATTGCTTCGGGATAATAGCAATCGATCATGCGCTTAACGAGAGAAACTTGCTTGGCGCGTTTCTTGGCGTCATCCTCGGTACTATCCCAACTGTGAGTCTGTGCAACGGAGCCACCGGTCTTGAGGTAAATCGGAGAGGCAATACGAATCATCTCCGGAACCTCATAATGACGAATGAAGCCACCGGTAGACTTCGGGTTCTCGGTATGGATATCTATAGGAATGTCAATAGCCTGGCGCATAGCAGCAAGCATCTGCAACTGAATGTCGCGAACCGGGTTCACGGAATTTGCGCCGATGGACTCCAAGAGTTTGGCGGAACACGGGTTACCGTGGCCCGCATGAGCGGAAACCTTGAAGCGGCAATCGGCAGGAATCTCGCCTATCTTGCGAGCCTGATCGAGCACCCAAAGGCAGCCTTCGTCGTAAACGAGGAAAGACTTGCAGCCGAGGCTGGCTGCACGCTTCACATCCTCGATAGCGCGGATAATCTGTTCTTGACCGCGCAAGCGATAGCCCATGCGAACACCTTCCGGAGTATTCACAGAAGCACTGGTATCGGTCGTTGCACGCGGGCCAATAGCAAGGATTAACTCAACTTGAGCCTTCTTGGCCAAGTCAACCATCTGCATGATGTCCTGGTCGGCAAGCATCATGATGCCCTTGGTCTGGGTCACACGATGCAGCCAAATGCCATACTTGTCCATGGCCTCGAGAAGCGCTTCCATAACCTTAGGACCCTGAATACCGGGGACCTCAAAACGGTACTGGCCACCATCCGCAAAACGCTTCTGCGAAGTCGGCAGATCATAAGCATCGCCCTTGGGCATGCCGATAGATTGAAGGAAGGCTCTTGTTTTATCCATGCTGTTCATAGTGTGATCCTTTTTGTTTTAAAAACTTTTCTTGAAATTTATTTTTTAACAACGAGTTCCAAAATTCTAGAAACGTCGTCATCGCTCAACTGGTGATGCATTGGCAGGCAAATCACAGAATTCGCCATCTTGTGAGCATTCGGCAAATTCTCAGGATTTGCAGATTCCAAGCCACGGTAGGTGGAGAATTCGGAAATAAGCGGATAGAAGTAACGACGACCAAGCACACCAACAGACTTCATCTTAACATACAGGTCATCACGGGACATGCCGTATTTTGCCTCATCAATAAAGATGGGGAAATACGCATAGTTATGCTTCACGCCCTCGATATCATCAAAGAAAGTCACGCCCTCTACATTACGCAGAGCCTCACGATACCTGACCGCCACCTGGTGTCGGGCTTCGATTGCCGCATCAACCTGGCGAAGATTCAGAATTCCGTAGGCGGCACGCATTTCATCGACCTTGGAATTGATACCCGGACCAACCACGGTAGTCTCCCCCGCAAAGCCGAAGTTCTTGAGGTAGTCTATACGCTTCTTGGTAGCCTCGTCATGCATGACCATGGCACCACCTTCAATGGTATTGTAAACCTTAGTAGCGTGGAAACTGAGGGTAGACATGTCACCTTCGTTCAAAACACTCTCGCCATTGACCTGAACTCCGAAAGCATGAGCCGCATCATAAATGACCTTGAGCCCGTAACGGTCGGCAATTTCCTTGATTCGCTTAGTATCGCAGGGCTGGCCATACACATGCACCGGCATAATGGCTGTAGTCCTCGGCGTAATGGCGGCCTCAATCTTCTCGGGGTCCATGTTGCCCGTGGCGGGGTCAACATCCACAAACACAGGTTTGCAACCGTTCCACCAGATGCTGTGGGTTGTCGCAACAAAACTATACGGAGTAGTAATCACCTCTCCCGTAATGCGCATCGCCTGCAATGCAGTGAGCAGAGGAAGGGTTCCATTGGTAAACAGGCTAACGAAAGGAACCTTGAGATATTCGGCAAGTTCCTTTTCAAGTTGTTTGTGAAAGGAGCCGTTGTTGGTGATCCACTTGGAATTCCAAATCTGCTTGAGAAGACCATAAAACTCGTCAAGATTAGGGAGAAGCGGCGAAGTAACGGTAATTCTAGAGTTTTCCATAAAAACCTTTTTGGAATAAGAAAAATATAGTTTTTTTTTTAAAAAAAACTATATTGCAAAAATACTCAACACTCTTTCTGTATTTAACATGGATTATTCCGCAACATCATCCCCCCCCCAAAAAAAAAAGAGATTGTCTTATTTAGACGTTGCCAAAGGTCTCTTAATTCTCTTTTTATTGCTGCATCATACTATAGACTTTACTTTTAGCATCAAAGGACTGCACATAACCAATAATTTCCTAAGCTACATGAAAGAAATTCAACGCCCCGTGATGTTGTGTTTTTTTATGCAGGCCTTTTTTTTCATCACAGGATATTGCAGCAATTTTTCCTTAGCATTTAAAATTTTTTTCATAAAACAAGTCAAGACTTTACTATTCCCAGCCATATTCTTAACCGTAATACTTTTTCTCATAAAAAAAGACATCAGCGGACTCAGCAACAGTCTTATTCTTTATGGTGGACTATATTGGTTCCTTGTTTCAATGTTTGTCTCAAAAACAATATTCTGGTGCTTTATCCGAGTATTCACCAAATCAAAAAAAATTTTATTCATTGTACTGCTATTATTAAGCTTAGGAGGGACTGCATTCAAGCAGTTAAATCTAACCAACTATTGGTGGATTCAGCAGACCTGCGATTTAACACTCTATATTTTCTTGGGGAACGTTTTAAAAAGCAATATTACAAATAGAAAAATTTTTATTACATCAATTATTTTATATGTTGCAACCATAAGCTGCTGTTACCTAACAAATATTGGCATACCTCATGTCACTGCAGGCTTCAACACAACGCTTACAACATGGCCCATTCATATCATTTTATCGTGTTGCGGCACCATCACATTCGTAAACATATGTTATTTAATTAAAGCCAATACATTTTTAGAGTTTATCGGGAAAAACTCACTTATTTTTTACCTATTCCATGACAACATCGTTATGAAGTTGTTAAAAACATTCAAAAGCATACTTCAGCAAAACGACAATCTATTGTCGCTGTCAATAACATTAATCATTATTGTTATTACAATAATCGTTTTGTCAATTATCTCACATATTTTAAATAAAAAATACTTCTCGTGGATTATTGGAAAATTCTAAAAAAATTTCAAACATTCAATATTAGCTATTCTTAAAAATTTGCCAAATACAACTCCGCAACATTTTCATCCGTCAAACGCTGCGCAGTTTGTTTAGCATTTTCGGATATCTTGCGAAGATCAACATCATCCATCCGATTAATTTTACCAATAATCCGAGCAAGTTCATGTTCATCGCCAGCCTTACATAAAAAACCATTAACCCCATCTTCAATAATGCCTTCCATACCCTCGTTGCGAGAAGCGATTGTAATACATCCCATAGACATCGCTTCTAGATAGACAAGGCCAAAAGTTTCTTCTTCACTAATCATGACAAAACATTGAGCACAACTAATAAACGAAGGCACCTGTGCGCGATCAACAAAGCCATGCAGTTTAACCATTTCTAGCCAGCCTTCTTTCTTTATGATATTTTCTATAATAGACCTATTTGCCCCATCACCAACATAATCAAGTCGAAAACTTTTTAAACCACACTCTTTCAAAGCTAGCAACAATTTTTCAGGATACTTGCGGCGTATAAAAGAACCCACATAAACAAATTTATCAATAGGCTTTTGCAGATTGCATAAATCAGTCCTATTTAAGAAATGCGCAGGAATACCACTATAACACTGAAATTGCCTTGGCGGGACATAGCCCGTATAATTTTCAAACTCTCTTTTCAATGGCAACGAACGAAATCCCCATACATCAACACAGCGTATGGCATCTTTCCAACATTCACAAACAAACTTGAGCATATCCAAATTTTGTTTATGCACAACAATACAAGTGGTTGCATTCGGAAAAAAATCCCTTTTCAATTGGTTTACAATTTCAATGTGGGGATAAAAATTATGCGCAGATATCACTTCCGGAACAAAATTATTTTTCTTACAAAAAATAACAATTTTTTTCACCTGTCGTTCCAAAAGTCTTTTGGGAACCGCAAAACGAGGTAACGGCTTAAACAGAGGCATTCGGCACACCTTAACGCCATCCATTTCAAATTCAACATCATCTTTTTGATATGTAGCAGTAACGCTCGTATTAAATTTACTTGCAATAAGTTTATCAGCAAATCGAGCTATCCAATGTAAAATTTTTAAATACACTGGATAATTGTGAACAACTAAAACTTCATGTCCCTGTTTCACCCATTCCATGGCAAAATAATGAACGACACTGGTATTATTTGAAATTTTTATATCCTTAGCAGGATATATTGTGCTCAACAACAAAACTTTCTTTTTCATATACAGCAAAATTATAGTTTAAAAACGTTGCAAATTCAACGACTTAGCCCCCGAAACATACACCAAAGCGTCCGTCATCTCATAAAACTCTCTTGAAGCATTCAATTTATTTCCCAGATGGTCAACAATTTCCATCCCATCCCGATTACCTGAAATCCGAATTTTCACCTTTTTCCCATCATCTGCCCATATCGCCCATACACGCCCCCTTTCTGGAGATATCCAAGAAAATACGTTCAATTTCGGAATCCCATAATCATCATATTTCGGAATCGTAGAGTCAAATGTAAAATATTCAGATTGGACTTTATACGCCTTATAGGCTTGCCAAGGCTTAAGACCAATCCATTGTTCATTCAAGTCTGCGACGCTGTCAACTTTAACACAAATTTTATCCTTTTCATCCATACCCCAAAACTTCGTTGCCGGCAAACTTAAATATTGTTTTCCATCTTCACTTACTTTCAAGGAACCTTTCCACAATTCAGCATCACTCCCATCCCTATGCAAAAGACTCACTGACTTCATGGTATAGCCTTTTCCTCCAATTGCAACACCGTTCGTTTTCAAACGGAATAAAGTCTTTTTGGAATGCGAATAGAGCATAAAATTATCCTTGTTCTTCTTCCGCAAATATATTCTCTTTGAAGCATCCCCCGAAGATATTGCCGTTTCATATTTACCATCATTCACATAAAAACTCCCATAGGAATTCGATATACTGGGATCAACAACTGCATAATAATTTTGACGTTGATGATGTATTCCCGGAGCTCTATTACCACCAAAAGCATGATACTGATAGTAAAACACCTTTTCAAAATTTTTTGACAAAACTACGATATTTTGTTTAGGAAGCAATTTTGCCTGATCTTCTTGAGAAAAATCCCACAACGAAGCGCCACATTCCGTAACCCAATGAGGTTTATGTTCCAATCCATTCTCTTTTAACAAATTCATCCAGTCATCAAGAAAATCAATATACTTCTTTTGGTTGTCAATATAAAAATGAACATTAGTCACATCGACATAATCTGCAACGGTCCTCCCCTCGGGAGTTCTGTACCTAATCAAATCCTTCGCATAAGATTTGTTGGTAAGTCCAGGCATAACAACCTTGGCTTCATTTCTTACGCTTTTTACTGTTTTATAGGATCGTTGCATAAGGTAAAAAACAAATGGAACATCCAATTTTTGCTTTTCCATTTTTAGGTCAGGTTCGTTCATAGGTTCAAAAAAATCCACTTTGACAAACCTTGTCTCGGTTTCGCCATCAACGGATATTGGAGTTTTGCCATCATAACGCCTAACATAATACGACAGCATTTCCAGCCAGCTCTCTATGTACGCGGAATCTTTTTTATCAGGAACTTGCGGAATGGAAAGTAAAATTTTCAAGCCATACTTGTCTGCATAAAAACAAGCCTTATCCAAGGCATCCTTTTGTTTCAGCCAATTTTGTTCATTCCAATACACATCCAAGCGAACAATTCGTACGCCAGCCTCTTTCATAGAGAGACAAAGTTCGTCAACAAAATCAATAGAGCCGTCAAAAACAAGATGAGCGTTCATCCCTAAACGTTCATTTGCAAATATTAGGCAAGCCTCAAAAAAAAATAGGACAAGAAAAAACTTCTTAAAAAACGCACTCATTACGACACTTTTTACAGCTTTTGATCATAGTACAAAAACGCCCACATACCATGCCATTCTCGACTAGGAACCTTATACGGATCAAGAACTGAAACATAAGGACAATAAGCATTATAAGTTCGGGGGTTTCCAAAATAATCAACCAATTTCACAGAACTAGCCATAACAACAACAATTAAAAACTTAACGAGTGTATTCTTTTTAAAGAAATTATTATACTCTATATTTAAGCAAAAAGAACAAATAAAGAAAATTATAAAATACGAGTTTAATCTAAAAATAAACGGAATTGCCTGTTCAAAAATCATAATAATCAAAGACAAAAAGCCCAAATTCAGACACATTTGTTCCCTGAGACTATCTCCTCTTGAAATGTTTTTGTAAACGACAAAGAAAAACATACAAGAACAATAAAGCAATCGAAAAAAAGACAATCCCGATATTCCCGAATAACGTTTTAAATACCGAAGAGCCAAAATAGAAACAGAATTAGATGGTAGCATATTCAAAAAAAGCAACATTAATTGAAACGCAACAACAGAAAGAAGCAATGATGTAATAAAAATTGCAAGAGAGTTTTTTTTGGTTATTTTAAACCTTTTTAGAAAGGGCACAAAGAAAATAAGTATACAACTTGTATGTATGTTAAATGCCAAAAAAGCAAAGACATAATAGACAACAAGATTATTTTTCAACAAAAAACGATATCCTAACAAAAATAGAGCAACGGCCATGCCTTCTCTATACAAGTCAAAAGTAAAAAACAAATAAGAATAGAGAAAATAAAAAAACAATCCGTAAAAAACATGTCGAGTATTTTCCTTCAAAGTCACATAAATTGCACTAGTAATAATTATCGCATGAATAAACTGGTACGAGACAAAACTTTTAAATATCGTATGACATAAAGAATACCAAAGTATAAACAATTTTCCCCATCGAGATGAAGCAATATAATTTACATTCATTTTATCAATCGTTGGATAAACTTCAAAAAGGTCTTGATACAACAAAGCATCAAGACCAACCCGATACTTCAACCCGGCAATAAGAATCATTAAAAAGCAACACGAGAAGCCACAAACACGAGCTGTTTTAGCCCCAGGATAACGCCTGGTTATCACTATGCACAAAAAAATAAAAAACAAAATAAAAGAATATACAAACATCTAGAAATCTCTCATTTTATACCATTTCTATGGCATCATACATATCGTTCAAACGCTTTATTTTTGCACACAAAGACCTTGATTCCGCAATAAAATCCAAATTTTGCATTTTTTCATTATCCGATAAAGGTTTATCCAATGCTTGCTGGGAAAAATCATTTTGTAAAGAAAATATAGAACATTTCTGAAGTTTGTAATAATTAAATGCTATTGAGGACTCGCTTAAAAAAACTTTAGCACCCCGTTTCAACATGAAATTAATATTGCCCAAAGACTGCTGGCGCTCATGAAAGAAAATACCGACGCTGCATTCATCCCTAAGTTTATTATATTCCTGAACAGGCATAAAACCATCCAAAAAGACACAATTTTTTCCAAATCTTTTAAAATAAGCGTCTTTAACCTTTTTAACATAGTAATCAGCACCGGAATAACTTAACGGAACAAACACTTTTCTCTCGCCAATGTCAATCCCATCAAAGTAAGGAAGAATATCCAAATGATTGCCTGTCGGATTGGCAGAATTGCCTATCAAGATATTTCTGCCACTAGAGAAATCAGCTTTTTTCACAAATTCTTTTGCCCCTTGATATCGAAAATCTACTTGTTTTGCCTTAAAATAAGAACATGGCAAGCATAATTGATATTCGTTAGGCAAACATCCGGAAAAATAATCAACTCTACTGACGGCAGAAGCATACAATTTATCCTGTTCCAAATCAAGCAAAGATTTCAAGCTGCTCTTTAATTTCAGAGGTATTGTGTCTAATTTTATCGCATTTTTCGTCAAAGGCTTATATTGTTCAATTTCAATAACTTTTTTCCCATGATGGCCATATAAGTCATACCCCCACGCAAACCAAAGAACTTTTACTTTTGCGGGAATTTTTGATATTACATCATAGGGCATGCTATCCAAAGAATGCAAAATAACAGCATCATAGCTTCCAGATTCCAAAACGGAAAGAATATCTTTTTTAGAAACAATTTTTACAAATTGCTTTGACTTGATATACTTAAACTCCAGTTTCCACAAATAATGAAAATCAATTTTCCAGTAGGGGCAAAAAAAGAAATCATGCAGACTTCTACCAGGGGTCAAAGACAATAACTGAATTGCTGAATCAACAAATTTTTCATCAGTAACAAAATTTGCTATACGTAATTTTTTTTGTGTTGTTGCCATAACAATTCTCTTATCTTTTTTTTGAAAGTTTTGAAAATAAAATATTCTTTATTTCTAAATACTCCGGCAATTTCATCAACTCGCTCACAGCAACAACAATAATCATTCCCAGTAAGATTTGTATCGGGAACAACAAATAGGGGGACAACGAAACAAAATTCAATGCAAAAACACAAAGAGCCATAAAAAAGCCTATTCCAAACGAAGGAAGAACATCCCTTACTTGCGAAAGGGTGCTATAATTCAATGCAGGTCCAGAATAATAGGAATTCAAATAAAAGGCAATACAGCCAGTCACAAAACTTCCTATCAGCATCCAATAAATGTCCACAAATATTCCCAACAACAACGGGCCGCAATTTATTATCTTTTTTATAATTTCCAATCGCAAAAAAAGATCACTTCTACCCTGTACTTGAAGCATATTGAGATTCAAAGAGTGCAATGGATAGAGCATTCCCGTAAAACAAATCAACTGCAAGAAAGGCACACAAGCCATCCATTTTTCTCCCAACAAAATCCAAATCATAGATTTAGCTGTAGCAGCCATACCAAGCATAAAAACAAATGATAGATACATCGTTGTTCGAATTAAACGCTGATACCCTTTTTTCAAACGAACTTTATCATCTTGGATACTACTCAACACAGGATAGCTAACACGACTAATAACGCTGGTCATGTTACTTGAAAACATTTGACTGAACTGTTTTGCCCTAGTGTACAGCCCTAATGTTGCGGGGCTGTAGCATTTTCCTACAACAACCTGATATATTTCCTTCCACGTTGTATCAATCAAACTACTTGCAAGTAATTTCCAACTAAACCGCCATAATTCCGCCAGGCTTTTCTTAGAAAACACAGCCTTCGGAAACCAGCGTCCAAACACCCACAAAAGAATCGTTGTCATTCCCTGCGTTACAATTTGCTGTGCAACAAGCGACATAACCCCAAAGCCAAGATAAGCCAACACGATTCCAACAACACCACCAAACAAAGTTGAGAGAAACGTTATCTTCGTCTGCGATTTAAAATTAATGATTTTTGTCATTCTTGTTCGTTGAACCAAGGCCAAAGCATTGATTACGACAATAACAGACATTGCTCTTGTAAGACTTACAAGTTCGACTCGTTCAAAAAAAGCGGCTATCGGCCGAGCCAAAAAAAAGAAGCAAATCATCAAAAAAACAGATACAACCAGATTCACGTAAAAGACAGTACTGTAATCAACATCTGTAGCATCTTTTTTTCTAATTAACGCCTGAGTAAAACCGCTGTCAACAATAGAATTGAAAACAACTATAAAAATGGTAAGAATTCCGATAAGGCCATACTCATCCGGAGATAAAAGTCTTGCCAAAACAATGCTAACAACAAAAGTTATTCCTGTTTTAGCAACATTGTCCAAAGCACTCCAGCCAAAGCCCTGAACAGTTTTTGCTTTTAAATCCGATGACATAATAAATTTTATCTAGACAGGACTTTTGAAAACTAAATCCAATAATTTTTATGCATAGAATACTTCTTCAATTGTTCTATGCTCATCACTTTATATTTACGGCCCTTACGGTTCGCCAGGAACTTTACCCCACTCTCCACAATATAATAAACAGCACTGAAAAAACGCCCTTGAGAAAGGAGTTTCTTTTCCACCCACTTAACCATCTTTATACCTTCTGATGTTGCAGACACATTGGCAAACAACTCCGGATGCTGGGACATAAATACAGATACATCAAAATTACGCATAAACTGTTGCTTTAAAGTATAATTATGGGAATGCCACACTCCAGCCGTACCAACATAGGCTATTTTATACCCCCCATAAATAAACTGAGCTGCAATTTTCATATCTTCATTAATCAAAATATGCTTATCAAAGCCGCCAATAGCCACGTATGCAGAACGACGATATGCAGAGCAGCAATCAGATGCAAAGAAAGTCTTAACACCCAAACGCGAAATATCTTCTATACTACGGGTAAAGCAAATTTCCGGATAATTAAATTCTCTAGTCAATTTTTCAATAGGATTTGCATCTATTTGGGGAACCTGGCGACCGCTAGCCATAGCAACCTTTTCGTCTTCCGCAAACGGAGCAATAAGGCGTTCCACATAATGTTCATCACATGGTAATGCATCCTGCGTAATGCAAAGGATAATATCTCCTGTTGTCTGTTG
Source organism: Fibrobacter sp. (assembly GCA_024398815.1). Lineage (GTDB taxonomy): Bacteria > Fibrobacterota > Fibrobacteria > Fibrobacterales > Fibrobacteraceae > Fibrobacter. The sequence goes on along the minus strand of JAKSIL010000014.1, from coordinate 43,793 downwards.
AATTGCGAGATCACGAGTTCCCCCATGATTAAAATCCTTTCGCTCTATGGATATCGTCTTCACGCCAACAAATTTTTCCGCAACAGCAAGTGTATTATCCTCAGAGGAAGAATCAACAACAACAATTTCATCAATGGGAACAGTTTGTTCCTTCAAACGCGTGATTAAAGGTCCAATGAACCTTTCCGCATTTAAAGTAGGGATAACAAGACTAATCTTCATTATACTAGTTCCCTTTGTTCACAGTCCTTAAACCAATCCCTAAACGCCTCTTCAAGAGAATAACTCAAAGGATAATTTCGGGAAAGTTTTTGACCATCAATGTTCGTGGAAACCATTAATTTTTTTACACGAGCCGGACAGATACCTAGACCAAAGCCACCAAAAATCCCACAAACCGTAGCAGCAGCCATCATCGGCTTTTTAGGGATAAACGGAATGAAACGTTTCATGCCCGTAGCCTTAAGCATCGTCGTAGCAATTTGCTCGATAGTAAACGACGGAAAATAACAACAATTATACAGTTGGACCTTGGGAGCCTGTCCATTCTCAGCCATAGCAAGCATCACACGTACAAGATCCTTCACATAAACGCAAGCCTTAACAGTGTCCTTACGCCCAGCATAAGCAAACTTGCGACTTTTGAGTCCTTTATAAAGGCGAGTCATGTTGCCATTTTCACCTGTACCAAATACAATTCCAGGACGAACAATACTTAACCTATGCTCAGCAGATTCGGCAGCCCATGTCTGATGAATCTTTTCTGCAACCAACTTTGAAATGCCATATGGAGTGTTTGGAGTTGGAAGAGTGCCTTCCGATTTTAAGTCCTCTGCAGCCCCATAAGGCGCAATACTACTCGTAAAAACGATATTATTGATGCCTTTCTGGCGAGCAAAATCACAAACATTTTCAGCTCCTCGAATATTCGTTTCAAAATAAGCATGATCAGGGTGCCCAGGAGTACGATGAACCGCAGCAAAGTTTAAAATAAGGGTGTCAAGACCAAAATCGCCCTGCAAGTCAAAAGGCTTGCGAACATCCACTTTCTGAGAAAACTCAGAACCTTCAGCTAGAAGATCCGCAACATAAATCTTTGCTTCAGGAAAATTTTCCTTGAGCAAATTCTTCATATGGGTTCCAATAAAACCACAACCACCAAAAATGATAAAAGACTTAAATTGCATATTAAAGAATTCTCTCCACCAAAATCCTAGCCCCCAATCGCATCATACTCAAATCCGGCCTCGCCCACTTCCTTCGGGTCGTAGATGTTACGACCATCGATGATAAGGGCGTTTTTCATGCTCTTTTTCATCACGCCGAAACTAGGCATGCGGAACTGCTTCCATTCAGTAACGAGGAGGAGAGCGTCAGCATCCAGAACGGCTTCGTACATGTCGTTGCAGTAAACGATGCTGGATCCCCGGTCGGAGCCGGGGATGACAGGAGCGTTAGCCATTCTTCTCTTGCATTCGTCCATGGCAACGGGGTCGTAGACCTTGATGGTGACGCCGGCCTTAAGGAGGAGGTCGATGAGCACGAGGGCGGTGGCTTCGCGCATGTCGTCGGTCTCAGGCTTGAACGCTAGGCCCCACATGGCAACGGTCTTGCCCTTGAGGTACCCCTTGAAATGTTTAGAAAGTTTCTTGAAAAGTACCGTTTTTTGGTATTCGTTCACATCTTCCACAGCTTCAAGTACGCGCATGCGATACCTATTTTTCTCGGCAGTTTTGATGAGGGCCTTCACGTCCTTCGGGAAACAGCTGCCACCGTAGCCGCAGCCGGGGTAAAGGAACTTGCTGCCGATGCGGCTGTCGCTGCCAATGCCCTTGCGGACCATATTCACGTCGGCGCCCACGAGTTCGCAGAGGTTCGCGATGTCGTTCATGAAGCTGATACGGGTCGCGAGCATGGAATTCGCGGCATACTTGATCATTTCGGCGCTCGGGATGTCGGTAAAGATGACGCGGAAGTTGTTGAGCATCATCGGGCGATAAAGGCGGGTCATGAGTTCCTTGGCCTTTTCACTCTCCACGCCCACCACCACGCGGTCCGGCTTCATGAAGTCGACGATGGCGGAGCCTTCCTTCAGGAATTCGGGGTTGCTGGCCACGTCAAAGGGAACCTGCACGCCGCGCTTGTCCAGTTCTTCCTGGATGGCGGCCTTCACCTTCTGAGCGGTACCGACAGGCACAGTGGACTTGGTCACGAGGACTGTGTACTTCTTGATGTTCTGGCCAAAGGTGCGTGCAACTGCGAGCACGTACTGGAGGTCGGCACTGCCGTCTTCGTCGGGAGGGGTTCCCACAGCGCTGAATACCATTTCCACATCGTCGAGCACGCTGGCAAGGTCAGTCGTGAACTTGAGGCGGCCTTCCTTCTGGTTGCGGAGGACCATTTCGTCCAGGCCCGGTTCGTATATGGGAATCTGCCCATTCTGGAGGGATTCAATCTTTGCCTGATTCACATCGACGCAGGTGACATTCACACCCATTTCAGCGAAACAGGTTCCACTTACAAGACCAACATATCCGGTGCCGACAATCGCAATATTCATAGTAGAGAAAATTCCTAATATATGTAGAATATAATAAAATGGCATTTTAGAGACAACACAGGGGTACGGACTAGAGGGGCATTTTACCATACGAGGATGTATGCCCCCCCCCACGCGTTGCACTGTTCCAGGGTGACGCGACACAGAGAGTCGCCGCAAAAGCACTCCAGCGTATCGTCTGGTCAAGGGTCCTACATTCGGAAAGAAAAAGCCCGACTGGCGTCGGGCTTGAAAATGTTAAAACGCAATATTTTCGGGAAGTTAGGCCTTTGAGGCCAGAATAGCTTCCAACTGTGCCTTGAGTTTGCGATTTTCAGCATCCTTGGCTGCAATGCTCGCATCCTTGGCTGCGATTTCAGCGGCAAGTCTTTCGCGCTCTTCCTTGCGGCCTTCCGCACGACCTTCCTCCTTGCCGTCGACGAAGGCCATGGCGAGTCTGCCGATCTGTTCTTCAACGCTCATTCTGCAAGTCACCTGTGCCTCCTTTGTTTCGCTGTCAGTTTCGTTTATGCGTATTCTCGCGACCGCGTCGTCCAACGCGGCATCGCCGAACTTTGGGAGTTCCTCCTTCGCGGAGCCTGCGTTTTTCAGCAGGTAGAGCCACCTGTCCTCGTCGTTTTCGAGTTCCTCGAAGCTTTTGTTGAACTTCCCTAGGTCTATCAAAATATACTTTTCGATGTTTTGCGAGTCAAGGGCCTGTGTTTGGAAGGGAAAAGCCCAGCGAATGGATGCCGGGCTTATGGAAGTTGAAAGGATTTGAAATGTGGGGAATCACACTTTTTGGGCCAAAAGCGAATTCAACTGCGCTCTAAGTTCGCGATTTTCAGCATCCTTGGCTGCGATTTCAGCGGCGAGTTTTTCGCGCTCTTCCTTGCGCCCTTCTTCCTTGCCGTCGACGAAGGCCATGGCGAGTCTGCCGATCTGTTCTTCAACGCTCATTCTGCAAGTCACCTGTGCCTCCTTTGTTTCGCTGTCAGTTTCGTTTATGCGTATTCTCGCGACCGCGTCGTCCAACGCGGCATCGCCGAACTTTGGGAGTTCCTCCTTCGCGGAGCCTGCGTTTTTCAGCAGGTAGAGCCACCTGTCCTCGTCGTTTTCGAGTTCCTCGAAGCTTTTGTTGAACTTCCCTAGGTCTATCAAAATATACTTAATCTTTTCGCAGACGGGTAGGGGCGAGCCGTTTTTGACTTCGGTGTCGCTGTACACGTGCCACGAGTCGTGGTAGTTTTGCGCCTTCTTGCCTGCCTCGGCGCTAGTGTCCTCCGGGTTGATGCTGAAGTCGCAGATCCATATCGCGAATGTGTACGGGATGTCGTAGCGGAACCGTTCGCGCATGGCACGGTCCCTGGCACTGTTGGACGGGTATTTTGCGGTGACGGCCTGGTCGTACTCCTTCTTCGCGACGCAGACGAACGCGCTCTCCTGCAGCAGAATGCGTTCCTTGATGAATGTCAGCGGCACCTTCTGCATCTCTACATCCACATGCGTACCGTTGTCGGTCTTCGCGCGGATGTCCATGCGCAATTGCATGTGCTCCGGGGTGTAGAGGTTCATTTCGACGTTCGAGAAAAGGAGGCTCTCGACGCTGGCAATTTTCATGGGCGCGAGCACCCCGTTCAAGAAACTCCTGAGGGAGTCCTTCGTTCCGAGCAGTTTTTTGAAGCCGGCGTCGAAACGCGGGTCGAGGTACCTGGCCGAGTTGACTTCCTCGCGGATTTGCGCCCTGCGGGCGTCGAGTTCAGACTGGGAGATGCCCAGCGATACTGCGTAATTGTCAACCGCGGTTTCTTCTTTTACGGTTTTGTCTTGGGATTGTTTCATTTATAACCCATTTCGATAGTTGTTGCAGGTGCGGCGCGCACCCGGCGGCAGGGGCTCTTCCAAAAAGTACGGGAGCCCCTACAACCTATAAGACTGATTTTTGCCGGAAATTGTTACCTTGATTGTGTAAAAAGTCATTCTCGAGGCACGGAGTGCCGAGGGAATCCATACAGTTTTTTATAACATGAAATGACTTTGCGGCAGCTTTGCAATACGGGGGTGTATGGATCCCCGCGCGTTGCGCGAGGGTGACGAGATTGGACGGTTTTTGCGATGGGTTCGTCATGGGCCCCCGCTGCGCGAGGGTGACTGCGGCGGAGTTAGAAATGTTCATACGAAAAAAATCCTCGGCTGTTAACCGAGGATTTTTTGTATCCCCGCCCTCGCGGGGATGACGCTACTTGGAAGTCTGGTCCTGACTTTCGTCAGGATGACTGTGCGATGGGTTCGTCGTGGGCCCCGTCGCCTTCGGCTCCAGGGTGACGCGATACGAACAACTTATTTATAAAGCGGATGCTTCTTGCAGAGTTCGATGATTTCCTGACGGATGGCCTTGAGGGCTTCGTCGTTGTCCTTGTTCTGCACGGTGCGGTCAATGATGTCGCCAACCTTGCGGGAATCGGCTTCGTCGAAACCGCGGGTCGTGATAGCGGCAGCACCGATACGGAGGCCGGACGGATCCATCGGCTTGCGCGGGTCGAACGGAATCGTAGAACGGCTCGTAGAGATGCCGACCTTTTCGAGAGCGACTTCGGCTTCCTTGCCGGTAACGCCCTTGGAGGTCATGTCAATCACAACAAGGTGGTTGTCGGTACCGTCGGAAATGATCTTGTAGCCGCGCTTCATCAGTTCATCGGCCATAGCCTGCATGTTCTTGATGATGTTCTTGGCATAGGTCTGGAATTCCGGCTGCAAAGCTTCAAGGAATGCAACGGCCTTACCGGCGTTAATGTGGTCATGCGGGCCACCCTGCATGCCCGGGAACACGCCCTTGTCGATTTCTTTCGCGAGGGAGACTTCCTTCATTTCGCCCTTGACCATCTTCTGGATCATGCGGTCCTTGCACATAATGATAGCGGAACGCGGGCCACGGAGGGTCTTGTGGGTGGTGGTCGTCACGATGTCGAAGTACGGCACCGGGGATTCGATAGCCTTACCGGCGATGAGGCCAGCGACGTGGGAAATGTCAGCCATGGTGAGGGCGCCAACTTCGTCGGCGATTTCCTTGAAGCGCTTCCAGTCGAGGTTGCGGCTGTAGGCGGAGAAACCGGCGAGAATCATCTTCGGCTTTTCCTTGAGGGCGATTTCGCGGACCTTGTCCATGTCGATGCGGCCGGTCTTTTCATCGACTTCGTACTGGACGAAGTTGTAGAGCATGCCGGAGAAGTTCACCGGATGGCCGTGAGAAAGATGTCCACCGTGGTCGAGCTTGAGGCCGAGGACCTTGTCACCCGGCTTGAGGACTGCGAAGTACACAGCGGCGTTTGCCGGAGAACCGGAAAGCGGCTGGATGTTCACGTGGTCGCAACCAAAGAGCTGCTTGCAACGATCGATGGCCAAAGCTTCCATTTCATCGATAACTTCGTTACCACCGTAGTAGCGCTTGCCAACGTAGCCTTCGCTGTACTTGTTGGTGAGGACGGAGCCCATGGCTTCCATCACGGCTTTGGAGGTATAGTTTTCGGAAGCGATAAGTTCGATGCCATATTCCTGGCGTTCGGCTTCCTTCTGGATGATGTTATAAATGGCCGGATCGGTCTGTTGCAGAGTAGATTTAAGCATTTTAGCTCCTTGTAATTTTTGCGTGTAAAAAATAGTTAATTCTACTGGAACATTAAAGGCAATTTTGCTCCAAAAACAAAAAATAAGGCACCGGTAAAAAGCCCGACGCCATATAAAATGAACTAATTATTTGAGCATCAAGGAGTTACATTTTCCGAGCCAGGCACGGAGATTTTAATCGGCCCGAAGTCCGCCGAGGTTGTCATAGAGTTAAAATAACCCGCCCCCGACATGCAACAATCGCTCTTGTAACCAATCACCAGTTCCTGCTCGCCATAGCGGCTAGAAGCCTCGTAACCGCCAAGCAAGTCCATCTCGCCCACTTTTTCGTTGTTCAGGTACAGCGAAGCCACTTCAGCATTCCACTTAACTTGTACATAATTCCAATCTTTTTTGACATTGGCCACATCCGAAACATAGCGAAACACATTTGTCTTGTTCATCATCAAAATAAGATTACCCCTATCATAGTAAACGAGGAGTCGCGCACCGTCGTTACCAATCAAAACGCTAGTTTTGCCGAAGAAATCTTCGTGAGGTCTAAAAAAGAACTCCAGAGTTCCTGCAGACAAGTTCTCATCCAAAACGGCCCCCGTCATATAGATGGAATCAGGATAGATGCACAGAATATTGCCGTCAAAATCCTCAAAGTACAAAGTGTTTTCGTCGGTCTCGAGAGCTTCCGGTGCAAGGTCCATCGCATCAAATTTTTCATCATGAATTTTGCGGGAAGATTCCCCTTCGGAACTAGAAAATCCAAAATCGGGATTTACGACAAAAGACTCTGTGCTATACGGAATATCCGAAGGCGTGCTGGACGAGGACTTCGCATTCGAACTGGACGAAGACTTCGCATTCGATACGGAAGAGGAGCTCTTATACGCCTCTGCCCAATCTTCCTTGAGATCTTTGCAATCATCCTTCATTTCTTCAAGGACTTCCTCCAGGTCGTTCGCCTGACTTTTAGGGAGCGTTATAGTAAAAGAATATCCTTTAGAGCTGCAAGAGAAGGAGCCTTCGTCAAACATGTCTGACTGGTCTTCGAGTTCTTCGCACTTTTCCCTGCTCTCAGAAGCGGAGGTTTCAAATGTCTGGTTCACAAAGGAAATGGCTTTGCTGCCGCTATACCTTATGCCGCTTTCGCCCCAACCTATACCTGGTTCATAGACTTCCATGGAGGCTCCGTCACTCATCTTCTTTACAACGCAGTAAGGGGAATCACCCTTTTTCGACGAAGAACCTTTATCAACGCCAGCCGACGTGGAGCTATCATCTCCGCAGGCCGCAAAAATCAAGGCAACGGAGCAAGCCACAAAAAAAGCCTTTTTCATATAAAATCCATTTCAAAACAAGTAACTTGTCTTGAATTTAGAAAAAAAACAGACAGTCCGTTATCGCGGACCAGCCTGTTCCTTAATTTTCCACATCAAATCGATGTCGGCTTCGTCAACGGAGACCTTGTAACTTGGCACATACCCTCTAGCATGTCCCTCTAATTCCTCACCACCGTTCACGAACCAGTCGCCTTGCATAAGGACGGAACCGCGGGTCGAATCCACTGGCACTCCATCATCATCTGTCTTTCTGTAGGGTATCACCGGGGTTTCAATGTTGAAAATGTTATTTTCAATGTAGCAGTATGCGGAATCGGTGCATTCGATCCCTGTTCTTTCAATGTTGTCGAAGAAGTTGTTGTACGCATGCAATTTACCGCCACGGGCATACATTCCATTATAGCTCAAGTTCACAAAGTAATTGTGATGAAGGGTCAAGCGTTGGCTATCTTCTTTAGTGCGGTCGGGTTCCAAGCCAAAGAGAATCGCCGTTTCGGCATTGTTGAACTTGGACCATGAAATAGTCACGTGGTCGGAATTGCGCTTCACGTCGACTTCCACCAATGGGTATTCTTCGAAAGTACAATGGTCCATCCAGACGTAGTCGGAACGGTTATGTACGGAAAGGGCTCTGCGGCTAAGAGAATCTTGCGATGTTATTGCAGGGTCAGTAAACGTGATGTTTTCAAAGATTAAGTTGTATGTAGAATCCGTAGCGATTCCAAGACCGGTGATGCGAATATTGCGCCCACGGCCATCAATAGTCTTATTCGGCTTGATGCGCAAGGGGTTGAGCAATTCATAAGTGCCACTATTTTCAAATACAATCCATGTAGGGCCTTCCCTATAAGCGCATTCCCTCAAGGAGCCGGGCACATGTTCCGCCGTTACAGAAACAACCATGGTCGTATCATCGATATACGAGGTATCTTCGACAAACAGATAATCCTCGGTCGTAGTAACGACGCAAATTTCGCCTTCGTTTTCGGTACTGCCGACAACGCCAGCTCCGCCGCGAATTCCCGAAGCATACCCGGTCACCTGCTTGAGCAAAGCATCGTGATCGTTCCAGTCCGTCGGATAGGCGCTGCGTTCTTTCTCGTTCGCCACGGCGACCGACTTGAGAACGCTTTCATTCACCCCGCCCAGGAGCACGTCGTCAACAAACGCCGTATCCCCATTCGACACGGAGAATTCCACGCGGCTCACAATCAGCGAAGAACCTGCACCGCCAAAGGTTTTCATCTCGGATGTCGCAATGGCATAGCCCTGCCACACCTTCGAGAGTTTCACTTCGTAGGAACGGCCCTTCTGCGTTTCGTTGGAATCGCCATAGAACAAGGATATCGTAAGTTTACCCGAGCCACGGGCCGAGAACATCAGAGTATCGAGTTCAGAAATTTTGTAATCGGTTTTGTACAGGCCAAGCATGAAACCAAGTTTATCCGTAACGCGAGCACAACCGCCCGAAGCGCACTCTGCACGGCCAAAATATTTTTTTACAAGCGATGAATCCAGAAGCGGCAACAGTCTTTCGTCTTCTTCACCCATCGTGTACCACCAGCCATCGCCTAGAAATTCACCCGTTGCCGAACGACCGTCAAGCGACTCAAAATTTTCCGCCAAGAAACCACGGGTCGAACCAAGGTTCATCGCAGGCACTTTTTCACCCGAAGACGCCAAAATCTTTACGGAACCTCGATTTGAACGGCTTTCGACATAGACTTCGAAATCACCTGGCGGCAGAGAATCCAACACAAAATGACCCGTACTGTCGGGAACCACGAAGCGATCAAGACCAGGAATACGAATAACAGAAGGTCCTTGTCCAGTAGCCACAAAGCCTTCGATAGTCGAAAGTTTTTCGAGGCTCACAGTATCGACCACGGAACCCTGTCCTTCAACAAAATCAAGGCCAAGAACAGCTCCGGAAGCCTTGGATTTTTCAACGCGGCGAGCTTCGACCATGTACGAACCCGATTCCATGTTCGCAAATTCAATGCGGCCATTTTCATCGGTTTCCGCCCACTGGAGTGAATCCATGCCATCGGACAAATAGCTATCGGGCAAAATGCGCACACGGGTACGTGCAGCGGGCTTACCGTCGGCCAGCTGTACCTGCAAAGCAATTGTAGATTCAGCCTCGGTTCCACCAGCAAGTTCTTCATCAGTATTATTGGAACAGGCGACAGCGCCTAAAAGGAGGCCTGCCACCGAGACATATCGAAGATAGCTATTGCGAAGAATACGAGCGAAATTAAGCATTTTCACCCCCTTCGACACACATTTCGTCTATAGTTTCCCGATCTAAAACTTCCTGACCGCGAATACGGCGTTTGCGACCACGGCGCTGCGGAGGCGGATACGGATCGGAAAGCGGGAAAAGCTGCATCCCCAGCTGGAAAACGCGATTGGGCTTTTCGCAGGCGCTCACCTTGGCGAGCACTTCGCGACGGAAGCGACGCACCATTTCGACAAGTTCCTTGTACGTATTGTCGTCGCAGCCGAACGCCAACGTAGAAAGATTGCGTTCGTCCCTCTCGAAGCGGTCCATGGCGCTGGTGGCCACCTTCAAATTCTGCTGGATATAGGAATTGACAGCCGTACTATACGATTCTGTGCCGCTCGAAATGAGGCCCTGAGTCTGTTCAAAAAAACCGGAGGCCTCATTCTTCTTAATCATCGAAAGACGTTCGAGAAGCGCAATGGAACTTCTCACCTGGGCAGCCGTAATCGGAGGGCGAACCATGAGTCCAAGAGCAGCATCGTCTCCGACGTACGGATAAAAAGTCACAAGTTCGCGGATGACGGCATGATACCAATGATCAAAGTATTCGAACTGGTCCTTCGCCAAGTCTTCGACCTTGCATTCCTTCGACGCCACAAGTTTTTCCAGGAATTGACGACTTTCGGAGTGCGTTTTCGCCTGGTTGAAAGCGACCATGTTGGCGAAGTAATTCTTTTCACGTTCGTCGTTGCAAAAAATGTCGGCAAAAGTCTTGATAAGGCGACTGGTGAGGTTGCGCTTTCCCTGCAAAATCTTGTTGAACATCGAAGAATCAAATTTCGCCTTTTCCGCGATATAACGATGGCTAAAACGCCAATCGCCAGTGTGGCGCTCTTCGTAAGCGTCCCTCAAAAAATCCCTAAAATTCAAATATTCGAAAATATTAATCATTCGACGGTTTCTCCAAACCAAAACAAACCACAACTATCTGTAATTAATATAACAAAACGTCCACATTTGCGCAACAATAAAAGTCCACATTTGCGCAAAAAGTGCTTGATTTTCGCCCCTCCGAGAATGGCGTGGCTAAAGGCGAGAAAACACGCAGTAGGGGTCTCGCCCGCCTATTAAGCTTACTTGCTGAAGAATCGGCCCTTGGAAGGGCGAGCTTTTGCAGGAACGGTCCTTCCAAGAACGTTGAACACGGCACCGTTCTTGCGAAGGGCAGGAGCATTCAAGCGTTTTGCAGCAATTCCCGTGGTTGAGGAATCCTTTGGTTGGCTAGGATCAACGTTGCCTGGTTGCGGGTCGGCACTCTGCTCCTCGCCTTCTACTTTGGCAGGCTTGCAGCCCGTGCGATAAACGCCCTTCATGTCGAAAGCAATCATGTCGATATTGGGGCCGCCATCGCTTGTAGTCGAGGCGATGGACATTTTGAAGTCAAGCGCATCCACCCACACGTTCTCGATGTAGGCGGTATCCCACTTGTCCCAGGAGCCCGTGGGCGGGAATGCGACATCGTAGGTGCCGTTGTCGATGGTGAACTTCATATCGCGATTCGCGGAACCATCGAAGGAATAGCGCACCATTACGCGGGCCTTTTCGGCAGACTGGTCCGAAGTCAGCCTGTACGTAGCCGTGCTGTAAGCGGAATTCGCAATGTTGTAGAAGCCCTGGCCCGTGAACCCTTCGTGGTTCGTGTCGGTGGTGCCGTCGGAGATTTCGGGGCTAGACATGTCGATTGGCGAAGGCCAAGCGGCATCTGCAGTGCCGTCAAAGCAAAGTTTCTGGTCAATCTTGATTTCAGTAGTTTCGCTACTTCCGGAATCGCCGGAACTTGCGCCTCCGTCGCTTGAATCCTCAGTATCGTGAGTAATCTTCTTGCAAGCGTCACCACCGGCAAACATCGCCGTGTAGGTGATGTTACGGGCCGGGGTCTTGAAGCCGTAATAAATCATCTGGCTCGAAAGCTCATTGCAGTCGTCATCCACCCACTTCTGGAATGTTTGACCGTTCGGCGTCACGCGCAGCGTCATCGGCGAACCCGCCGGGAAGTACTGCGTCTGCGTAATGAGACCGTTGTAGTTCGAAATGTTCGTCTGCACCTTGATGGTATAGCGTTTTTTGATGGTCGAGACGAGTGCCGTGAGTGCAGCCTTCGCTCCGTCAGAAAGATTCGCATTGTTCTTGAGATTGTCTTCAAGTTCCTCGCAAATCATAACGCCATGGCCCATGGAACCCATTTCCTGGAAGTGCGTCGTTCCATCGCTAACACCATCGGGATAGTTCGGATACTCGCCCTTTTGCAGGGACTTGTACAAGTAGCGCGTCACATAGTCCGGAATCGCCTTGTACGTGTTGTTGTACATGTTGTACGATTTCATGTTCAGGTCGACGAACGGAATCTTGTTGTTCTTAGCGACCGTCTGCATCATGCCGCGGGCGTCGTAGTTCTTGTCGCCAGTCGAGAACACGTTGCGACTGCCGTTCAAGTTCATCGGCGAAATGAGAATCGGATTGGCGCCAGCCTTGTTCGCTGCATCTACGTACTTCTGGATGTAGCCGGGGAACTGCGAAGGCTCCACATAGCGGGCTTCCTTGCTGTAATCGCGGTCGTTGTGGCCGAACTGGACGAAAATATAATCGCCCTTCTGCACCGACTTCATCAAGTCATCCAAACGGCCTTCCTCGATGAACGTCCTGGAACTGCGACCGCCGATAGCGACGTTGTTCACCTTGACGCGGGCGCCATCGAAGAAATTGCCAAGGACCTGTCCCCAGCCTGTTTGCGGGTAGGCGGAATCCTTGTAGTTGCAAACCGTGGAATCGCCCACGACGTGAATCGTGAAAGAAGTGGAATCGCTAACAGCAAATCCTGTAAAGACGGCAGCGACAAGCGCAAATTTCACTATAGACTTCATTTGACAACCACCGGAATATTGGACATTTTACTTCCGTCACGCACGACAACGCGATAAATGCCTGCGGATTTCACCCAAGTGGAAACTGCAGCCGCATCTATTTCAAAGTCGGAAGAAACAATGCGGTTCGCGACCAACTTGCCTTGCATGTCAAACACGCTCACGCGCACGTTCGAAGCCTTTGTGAAGTTTGCATTCTTCGCAAGAACCGTAGTCGAAGAATCTGTCGAAGCGGCAGGGTCCTTCGTACCCGTAGAATCCTTGTTTTCAGGCTGTTTAGATTCTTCATCGCAGCCTTCGCTTACGCGGCACACGCCATCCATGCTAAAGCCGAACATGTCGATATTCGGGCCGCCATCGTTCGTGAGCGACATGAACTTGAGTTCCGCCTCGCCTTGTGGCGCATCAAGGACAACGTAAGCGGTATCCCACGTGGTCCAGCCACCTGTAGGAGGCGCACTGATATAGTAATCGTGATCCAAGTAGGCATTGATCATACGATCGCTAGAGCCACCATTTGCATAAATAATCGCGAGCGTCGTGTAGCCAGCCCCAGGGAATTTCACCTTGTACGAGCCGTAAGACTTGTTGCTGTTGTCAAAGTTGAAGTAACCGTCGCCATGGAACCCGGCGTTGGTCTTTTCGGCCTCGAAGCCATCGAATCCATCGGGATGGGCTGCATCGAAGAACTTCTTGATATCCTTATCAACCGCGACTGTCGATTCTTCGCTGCCTTCCATCGGTGTAAACGGAATGAACGTCACATCATCGAGGCTCTTCGGAGTCGTAGTCGGAAAAGCGGTAAGCGCGGCACCGTCGCCCGTGTACTTTTCAGCAGTTCCGCCTTCGTAAACAGCCGTGTACTGCGTGCTAGCACTACCCATCACGAACGTATGGATGTACGGGGACTTCACATTGGAACGGCTCGGAGTCCCCACCTTGTTGCCGTTACCATCATACCAGCCGAGGAATTTTTTGCCGCTCTTCGGAATCGTCTTGAGCAAGACCGTCATGCCCTTCGGATAATAGGCGCTGATGGATGTCGCTTCGGCGGCATCGGCCGGGCTCACCTTCACGTTCACCATGTACATGGGAGCCATGTAGTCGCCAAGTTTCTTGACGACAGGATCCTTGTGGGCGCGCATCTGTTCGGTAATGATTCGGCCAAAAGCGTTCGCACCGTTCATCTGCAAGTGCACCTGGTCTGCCTGGTCGCTGCCGAGGTTACTGTACTCGCTCTTGGTCGCATAGTTGAAAATGAACTGCTGTGCATACTTTTCGCCAACAGAAATCATGAGGTTCGCGACTTCTTCGCTCATGTCGATAAACGGAACATCCATTTCTTCGGCGAGTTGCTTGTTTAACGCCGGGTAACCGCGGTAACTGTTATGGATGGCGGTCGGAGAATCGTAATAGCAACGACGAATCGGGCTCATGATGATAGGATTCGCACCCTTCGCACGGACATCGTCCACCATCTTTTTCATGTTGGACTTAAAAAAATCCTCGGTACTATAGTTGATGTCGTTGATGCCAAACTGGATAACGACATAGTCACCCGCCTGCAGTTTTTCGGCAATGCAATTACCGTTGCTGCATCCTTTTTTGAAGAACATGTCGTAATAGCCGACAGCAGTACCGCCAGACTTGTCCTTGCCACCACCACCAAGCGACATACCGCCCTGGCCACGATTCACGACGCCCGCCAGGTTCACGTCAAACCAATAATGGAAATCCTGGCCCTGCCCCTGCTTGGGGTAGTATCCTTCATTCCAATCCTGCATGGTGGAATCACCGCACATGTAGATGGTCACCTTGGCGAGCGCGGCGGGTGCCAACACCATCGACGCCACAACTGCACTCTGCCAAATTTTACTAAAAACGTTTTTCATGCTCTAGCTCCAAACGATTCCATGTTTTCCAAATTTTAGAAAGAGAAGACACTCTTCGCTACAGTCTTCCCATTCAACCGTACGACAGCCAAATAGCGACCCTTCGGGAGCAAGCTTTCCAAAGAAACTTGCGATTCACCCACGGTCACGCTCTTTGAAACCGAACCGATAAAGTGACCGTTCATATCAAAAATACGAACTTCGGCCAATCCGGATTCCGCTACGCGCAACATTCCAGAAACCGGATTATAAGCGTACGCACCACCCTTGAAGGGGACGATGGATTCCGCAAAGATTGCAGTCGTTGACTCTTCCTTGACCTTCTGCGTTCCATCGTACTTTTCAACTTCGTCTACGCTAAAGGTAAACATATCAATATTGGCGCCACCGTCGCTAGTGAGCGACGTAAACGTAATTTCGTTCACCCCCTGCTTCAGAGTCACTTCAATCGTAGCTTCATCGTAAGTAGTCCAGGAGGCATTCGTCGAGGGGAAATTAATCGAACCTGCAGAAACGCCGTTCACCCTGACATCCATGTCTCGAGAGCCGTTACCGCCGTTAGAAAAGCGCACGGTAAGCGTCGTCGTCACGGCATTCTGCGAAAAGACATTCCATGTCGCAGAGCTTCCCATGGCATTTTCAAAATTAAAGTAGCCGTTTTCTTCGAAACCCGCATTGGTATTCTCAGTCCATCCGTCGCCTTTATCTGGAGTAGAAACGTCAAACGAGGATTTTCCGTTGTTCACCACAGGAACATTCGGCTTTACGTCAGCGGAAGCATTGTTTTCCTCCGGAACATAGGCCGGGGCCCCCTCGCCCACCACATAAATGTCAGGCTTTTTCAAGTTCTTAACCATGTCGGGCAAGTAGTAACCCAAATGCGGCGGTTGGTTGTAAGCCGTATTCTGCCACGCAATCGCCGTGCGGTAAACGGCGTCGTGCATCAGCGTATAAACGCGGTGCGGGCTCGTAACCGGAGTCGAAACAATGTAGAGGACAGACGGGTCCTTCTCGCTTCTCAAGACCATTTCTTCGCGCCAGTCGCCAAAGAGGTCCGCAACGAGAGTCGGCGTATTCTTGGTGCCATTGCAACCGGCTGCACCAAGGGCTGCACCAGCATCGAAATACACCGACGGATTCGCCTTTGCAGAAACGTACTTCGTCACATAGCCGCCATCGAGCAGTTCATCGTAAACGTCGCCGTCAAAGTAAATTCGGAAGTTCATGGAAACCGACGGAGAACCAAGGACCTGTCCCTTGATGTTGTGAAGTCCGCCACCCTTCGAAGACCAGAATTCGTAACCACGCTGGGTAGAATCGACATCGGCAGCCATACCACGGCCATTGTCGTTACCGCCCTGCGCGCCACAATGGAGAATCTTGCCGTTCTTATCGCGAAGGTCATCGGTACAAGGCGCATCCTTGTGTTCCTGGACGCCAAAGAATTCAAGCCCCGGAGTGTCCGGGTCGAGGTCGCCCAAATGGCCCGCGTCGCCGTGGCCGTAGCCGGTGCGGTAACGCAAGGAACCGTCATGGTTCAGGGCTGCGGCACCGAATACGATTTCGTCGTAACCGTCCCCATCGATATCGCCGGTAGTAATGTTGTGGTTACCTTGTTCATACAGACCCTGGCCAGGATCTTCGGACTTGTGGAACCAGCGCTGTTTGAGCTGTTTTCCGTCAAAATCGTAGGCCACCACGTACGAGGCACTGTAATAGCCGCGAATGAAGATTGCGCTAGGATGCACTCCATCAAGGTAAGCGGTCGCCGCAATGTAGCGTTCACTGCGGTTGCCATAATCGTCACCCCAGTAACCCTTTCCGTTCTTACCCTTTACGGACTGGTTGATGTTGCGCTTTGGCACGTAGTCAATAGTCGTAATCTCAGCACCGTCGGAACCGCGGAACACTGTTAAGAACTCGTTTCCTTTCAAAATGAGGCCGTTTCCATCGCGGTTGTCCGTGGAAGCATTGCCGATAGCCTTGCCGGTACCGTCAATAGTTCCGTCGGCGGTCTTCACAATCATTTCCGCCTTGCCGTCGCCATCGTAGTCAAACACCTGGAACTGCGTGTAATGCGCTCCAGCGCGAATGTTCTTGCCAAGGTCGATGCGCCACAGGCGCTTGCCGTCAAGTTTGTAGGCATCAATAAATACCGTGCCCGTGTAACCCGTCTGGGAGTTGTCGTGAGCGTTGCTCGGGTCCCACTTCAAAACGATTTCAAGTTCGCCATCGCCATCGAGGTCGGCGGCACTTGCATCGTTCGGCGTGTAAGTGCACTTTTCGCCATCAGGCATAGTCTGGGTGGCTGGCACCTCAAGCTTTATCGTCTTGTACGGAACGGAACGACCGCTATTGGAAACGCTCTTGTCGAGCAAGACGGAAAGGCCGGACTGCGGGCCTTCCTTGCCATCGACAACGGCAGCTACCGTATACTTGGAAGAAGTCGAGCCGCTCGCATCCAAATAGTTCGTTCCTTGCGTTCCGCTGATGTCCGCAATTTTCAAGCCATCGCGATACAGTACAAAAGAAGTTGCCGGGTCGTCGGTACCCAACAGGCGCCATGAAACAAGCATGCCTTTGCCCACATTGGACGCGACTAAACCACGACCCAGATTTTCCATCTGACGTGGCGCTGCAAAAGCAAATTGGGTAGCCACCAAAGCCACCGTCAAAGCCGACGCAACTGATATTTTCTTAGTATTTTTTCCCATACCATTCTCCGAACAATTATACATTAATAATATAGTCTCAATACGCCTAAAAAAAACGAGATTTTCACTCCAAAAAGCCCATTTTCATAGACAATATGTCAAAAGGAAAAAGTAAATGGCGAGCGTTGTCAAACCAAACCCTAAAACAACGCCCGCCATTAGCGAAATAATCATAAAACATCCCGATGTTCTCCTTTGGACAAGCCAAACGACGGACCCAGTCCGCCTAACTAAAATATAATCAAAATTTTATTAAAAGTCCACATTTATTCACTATTTTTTGTAAAAACAAAGATATGTAAAAAACCTTCTAAATAAAAAGTCCACACTACAAAACAAAAAAGTCTTCAATTTTCGCTCAAAACAGCCAATTCTGCGTTTAACAAAGTTTACACTTTGAATTTTGCTTAAAAAACACCTTTTTAGCAGGTAAACTGGGAATATTAATAATCTATATTTTGGCACGTATGCCCAACTGGTGGAAAAATTTTTCCTGGGAGCGCCTGTTCGACAGCATAGCCGACAGATCCCCCACTTTTGTGAAGGTTATGGTGGTAACCGGCAAGTCGTTCCTGTACTATCACGGAATGACCCGCGCGGCCTCGCTTACATACACAACCCTCGTGGCCGTTGTTCCCCTGCTCATTTTGCTCACCTCCATCACGCTGGCCGTCGGTTTCGGCAGTTTCATGTCGGACTACCTCCCCATGATCCTTGAAATGCTCAGCTTAGACTGGCCCACCGACCAGATTACGGATATCGTAAAAAATGCAGAGCACATCCCTATCGGAAAACTCGGATTCATCGGCGCTATCGGTCTTTTCGTGACGTTCATCCTCGCCTTCGGAAGCCTGGAATCCAACTTCAACGTGGTTTGGGAAGTCAAGACATCCAGGACTCTCTACCGTCAAATTCAAGTCTACACGCCATTTCTCGTGATTCTCGCGGGCATCATCGGGCTTTTCGCCGGATTCGTGAACCACGTGCAGAGCGTTCTTTCGATGATCATCATCGACGGTTTCCATTTTCCGCCGCAGATTCTAAAAATCCTCATCACCGCTTTCTGGTACACCACATTCCACTTGGCGGCCATGTTCCTCATCTTCCTCATGCTGCACGCCCTCCCGGCACGCAGTCTGCGCCAAAGGGAGACCGGCAAGGCTCCCCCGTACAGCAAGCGCAAGCTCTTTGGCGTTTCGATTCTTTCAACCATAATCGCCTGGTTCGCCGTCAATATCTACGTCAAGATTCTCATGCTTATCCAGACGGCCATGGTGACCAGGATGTCCATTTTCTACGGATCGCTGGCCTTTATTCCGCTGTTCCTGTTCCTCCTGTTCGGCGTGTGGTCTATCATTCTCTGCGCCAACAGCCTGGTGTGGACGATTTGCTACTGGCCGGAATCCAGCAAGAAGAAGTGGAACTGGATGGCAACTCTTGAAGATGTTCACAGCACCAAAAAGGGAGAACGAGAAAATGTCGAATAGATTTTGCGTAAATTTTGCAGCCATGCTAGCCATGGTTCTCGCATGCAGCACGGCTAGCTTTGCTGAACTTTCGGGGATGAAGGATTCCGAAGCAGCTCCTGTCGAAGAAAAATCCGAAGGTCTCAAGGCGTTTATCGGCATCGGAGGCGGAAACGCGATGGTCGCCGACGACGGCGTGGTGTTCGCCTCGCTCCGAATCGGTCTGGAGCTCATGCCGCAGGTATCGGTCGGTGCATGGGCTTCGTTTTTGCTGAGCGACGTTCGCAACTACAACGTCAAGGAAAAGCAGATGGTGGATTACAAGGCATTCGGAGCCTTCGCTGAACTTTTCCCCTTCCGCTACAACAAGTTCGCCATTTCCGTGCCCATAGCCGTTGGCGGCGGCGTGGTCAACTCCATCGACGACGGCGACGAGTCCTTCGCGCCCGAAGACTACTTCTTCACTGGCGAGATGGCCGTACATTTCAACTACCGCGTTACGAAGATGCTCGAAGTTTCCATCGGCGGCGGTTATCGCATGTTCGCCGGCATCGAAGAAAACAACCTCGAAAACATGGACTTCTGCACCCCGTTCGGCGAACTCCGATTCACGATTAAAGAGTAGTGAGCCGCGAGCTTTTCCACTATGTTCATTTCCCTTCGCGGCTGCCGCTTACACAACCTTAAAAACATCGATGCCGACATCCCCCTCGGCAAGGTGACTGTTGTATGCGGACCGTCCGGTTGCGGAAAATCGACTTTGGTTTTGGACACGCTGCACGGAGAAAGCAAGCGCCGCTACCTTGAAACACTTTCTCCTTTCGCTGCAGATTTACTCGGAGGCAAGCGCAGCATCCCGCTCGATAGCGCAGAAGGCCTCCCTGCTAGTTTAGCCATCGGCCCCACCCACGGGGAAGCATCTTCCAAGGCTTATGCCCTTTCCATCGCGGAATGCGACAACGCGCTCCGCACGCTTTTCGCGGCATTCGCAAAACCTGCCTGCCCCATCTGCGGCAAACCCATGGAAAGCACAAGCCGCGAAGACATTATCCGCACCATTGCAGGTAAAGAAATCGGCACAAAACTCCAGTTCTTTGCAGGGATTGACGCCGCAGGGAATTCGCTTGACAAACTCTCCGCCGTGTTCCTCGCCCAAGGCTTCACCCGCGCCTACGCCGACGGCGTCTGCTATTCCCTCGCCGACCTCACCGACGACGAAAAGCGCATCAAGCCCAAGGAATTTTTCATCGTCGTAGACCGCATCATCGTCCGCGAAAACACGCGCACACGAATCGCGGAAGCCGTCGATACAACATTAAAGCTCACCCATTCAGCAATCACGCTCGATATCGCGGGTGCAAGGGAATTCTACAGCACGCAGCCCTGCTGCAAAAATGCGGGCGACACAAAACACGCCAAGGCAAAAAACGCCGAAGCCGTTACGACTCTCGAAGCGAGGTCTTTCTCGCCGTACAGTCGCACAAGCGCTTGCGGATTCTGCGGTGGCACAGGTTCCGTAACTAAAGAACCCATAACGAAAGCGACAAAGTCAAACACAGCAAAAACGAAAAGCGAAGACTTGCACGAAGCAACGCCAGAAACGTTCGAAACGGAATGCGAGCACTGCAAAGGCTTACGCCTCAAAGACGCCTACCTGAACGCGACCATCGACGGAACAAGCTACAGGCAAGTGTTAGGCACGACGTTCGAAGCGCTCCCCAGACTTTTGCACAAGCTCTTCGACGACAAAGTCAAGCAGAACTTAAAGCCCACATTCGTAACGCTTATCGACCGCATCCAAGCCGTCAACGAACTCGGCATCGGGTACCTCACGCCGGGCCGCGCCGGGCAGACTCTTTCGGGCGGCGAAGTACAGCGCCTAAAACTCGCAAGCCTAAGCACTGGCCACTTGAACGGGCTCCTCATTGCACTCGACGAACCCGCCAGCGGATTACACCGCAGTGACGTGGATGCTCTCTGGAACGTTCTCGAGAAAGTCCGCAAGCGCGGGAACACTCTCGTACTCATTGAACACAATCCGGGCATCATCAGCCGCGCCGACTACATCATCGAAATGGGCCCCGGCGCCGGTGAAAAAGGCGGTGAAATCCTGTTCCAAGGCACTCGCAAGGAAGTCCTCGAGAATCCCGAATCGCCCACGGGCAAGTGGATTAAGGAATTAGACGAGAGACGAAAGACGGGTCACTCTTCCAACTGCGTCATCCTGGAGCCACAACGTGGCGACGGGATCCACGAAAGACGAATTAGAGAAGGCAAAAAAAACGATTGTGTCATCCTGAGCGAAGCACGAAGTGCGAAATCGAAGAATCTAAAAGCATCAAGCAACGCGCTTCACGCTTCGCATCCAGCGTCCTCCCACATTGCGGTCGAAGGCTTCCACAAGTTCGACATGGCGCCGGTGAATGCAAACTTCCCCATCAACAAGTTCAGCGTCATCACGGGGCAAAGCGGAAGCGGCAAATCGACGCTCCTGTTCGAAAACATCGCTAAGCGTGCCCAGGCTGGAGAATTCGAGCCGCTCGGCATCGAAGCGCTTTCCATCCTCACGACAGGCGATTTCCACGGCAACCGCCGCAGTTCCGTCGCAAGTGCCATCGGCCTCATGCAACTGCTCCGCGACCTGTTTGCCAAACTCCCAGAAAGCAAGGTGCGCGGCTACAACGCGACAAAATTCAGCATCCACACACCCGGCGGCCGCTGCGAAAACTGCAAGGGCGAAGGCGTCATCTACGACCCGAGCGGCTACGAGGAATCAGAATGCCCCGTGTGCCTCGGCAAGCGTTTCCGCGACGAAGTCCTCGAAGTGCGCTTCAAATCTTTTTCCATCGCCGACGTTCTTGACATGGAAATCGGGAGTGCGTACAAATTATTCGCAAACCTCAAGCCTTTCGCCGACAAGCTTAAACCGCTCGTAGATACGGGCCTCGACTATTTGCGACTCGGTCAAACGACGGCGCACCTTTCCGGCGGCGAGCGCGCCCGCCTGCGCCTTTCCATAGCACTAGCCCGCGCAAAGGCCCCGAACACACTGTTCCTCTTCGATGAACCCGCCCGCGGATTGCATCAAAAGGACATCCAGCTTCTGCTGGACTTGATTTGCGACCTGTGCGAAAAAGGACATACCGTCATTGCGATCGAGCATGCCCAGGATTTCGTCAATGCCGCAGACTACGCAGTGGAACTTTCCAGACAGAAATAGCGAACGCTACTATTACGAAACCAAAGCAAAGACCTGCGGCGGACATCCGGCTCACGCCACGAAGCCTACTTGTCTTTTGCGCAAATGCACTCATCCGTAATTTCGAGTACATTCTGCTGCATGGACATGTTGAATATTTCCATGTCCTCTTTAGCGAGTTCCAAGCACTTTAAAAGCCTCGGCGAGAACACGCCGCATTCACCGTTCATAATCATCTGGTAAGACTGTTCAAAGGTGTAAGCAGGCTTGTAGCAGCGTTCGTTCACCAAGGCGTCGTAAACGTCGGCCAAAGCGACCACCTGCGCAGAAAGCGGAATTTCTTCGCCCTTCAAGCGGTCCGGGTAGCCATTACCGTCGTAGCGTTCATGATGATGCCTGCAAATCTCGTAACCGTACTTGTAATAGTCCTGGTCCTGAATTTCCTTGATGGAATTGATAATTTCACAGCCCTTGGTGGTATGCTTTTCCATGACCAGACGTTCCGCGGGAGTAAGGGGACCTTCCTTCAAGAGGATTCCATCGGGAATAGCGATTTTCCCAATGTCATGCATGGCGGATGCCGACGAAATGATGGCAATATCGGCCGAAGACAAACGTCTATCGTCATAAACCTTGTTGACATAGCTCAATAGAATACGCGTAAATCCCTTGATGCGCTTGATGTGGTCGCCAGCTTCAACGCTTCGGAATTCCACCACCGTGCCCAGAATATCGATAATTCCGTTATTTATTTCTTTGTAGCGCTGCCTCTTGTATTGCACCTGTACAAACAAACTAATCGCCACAATGCCAGCCGCCACAATCAGGTAGCTCACAAGGCAATCACTGTAAGTGTAATCTTCGCTCACCTGAACCACGAGATCCTTGCGAAACATCGAAACGAGAATCGACACGACCGCCGCAGTCGCCGAAAGAACCACGCAGACGATGGTCCTTTTGCGGGCAAGGCAAAAAGCGCACAAGAAAATACCCATGACAAAATACATGGGCATGCCACTATAGACACCACCACAGAAAAAGTAATTTACGGGAATCAAGATAACGTTCAACACCAGACACAAGGCCATGTAGCAGTTCACATACTGCTTGGTCACGTGCGCAATGCTCATGATAAAAATCAGAAGGACCACGGTAAAGCTCGTCGCCGTACAGGCAACAATGCTTACATGTTCAGAAATAGTAACAATCGTAGAATACAGAGAAACGGCCAGGCATATATACACCACGATCCAGAACAATTTCTTCTCCAGCGAGTCTTGGCTGGCTATGTAATCTCTTATACCCATTATTTAGTAGCCGAACGCGGAAAATTCGGCAAAAAACTCCAATATTTTACTCCCCTCCTCAATCCCTATAATTGAATATAATGTAAAAAGAAGAAAAAAAGTTTCACTTCATTGTTGTAAAGTTTAATTTACAAACATAACAATTATTACAATCAGCGAGCTATTAACGCAAATTTACAAGAAAATCAATCGAACTCTTCGAACGCCTTGGCGTTCGCCTTAAGATTGTTGCCGCTCCAGTCGAACATGGCCGGCCCCCAGGCGCCACCCAAGGTGGGTTCCCAGAAGAACGTGCCAATCCAGCGGTCAAGACCGCGAATCACTTCGTTCGTCTTTTTGCGGGAACCGTCATAGTTGTAATGGTTGTCGGAATCTCCGCCGTTGTATTCGGCCACGATGAATTCCAGCTTCGGATACTTGGAATTGAGGCTGTTGAAAAGGGAAAGCCAGCTCGTGGGGCCGCCGTCCCCGTAGGCCGTGTAGGCGGAAAAGCCCATCACGTCGGCGGGAATCTTGTACTGGTCGAAAACGACACCCATCCACCAGTTCACGGTCTCGGGTTCGCGTATGCGCTCGATGTGGAGCACGGTCTTGATGTCCTGTGACACGGCCTTCACCGCCTTGATGCCCGCATTGAAGTACTTGGCCGCGTTCGCCTTGCCGGCATCGGTCCCCATGTCGCCGTTGATAGCGGTCGAAGCCTTGTCGGGGTTGTTTCCCCAGCAGTCGGTGCTGCCGCTCGGCTTGTGAATCAATATGCCCGAGGTCGTTTCGTTGCCCACCTGAACCATTTCAGGGAGCGCACCTGCCGCCTTGAGCGATGTGAGCATGTCATAGGTGTAATTGTAGACGGAATCGGCCATGGCGTCGGAAGAGGTGACGTTACGCCAGCGTTCAGGGATGATCTGATTGCCCGGATCGGCCCAGTTGTCGCTGTAGTGGATATCGAGCAGAAAAGCCATGCCCGCAGCCTTCACTTTTTTGCCGTAGGCAATCACATGTTCCTTGTCGCCAAAAGCTTCACTGCCCGAATGGTTGCACTCGCTGGATTTTGCCGCATAGCCGTAATTTGCAAGGGGCGAAACAAACGTACGCAGGCGGATGGCATTGAAACCATGCTTCTTGAGGATGGTAAAGATGTCGCCCTCGGTGCCGTCGACATCGAAGAATTTCGTGTTTTGCGCTTCCTGTTCCTGGACGGTCGAGATGTCGGCACCAAGCAGGAAATCGAAGTTCAATGCAGGTTCAGCAGCCGAAGAAACAGGTTCGGAAGTCGAGGAGCCCGGTTCGGGCGCAGAAGATTCGGGAGCAGGATTGTCGATGGGATTGTCCGGTGTGGACTCCGCTGCGGACGATTTCGGAGATTCTGCGGAATTCGGTTGCGAGGCCGAAGAAAGCGGGTTCACGTCGGACGAAACAGGCGTACCTGACGGATTGGAGGAATTGCCGGAAGGATTGGATGGTTCGTCTGTCGCTGCCGGGTTCGCCGAATCCTCGACAGAGGGATTCTCCAAAGGCTGCGAAGCGCTTGAAAACGAATTGTCGTCGACTGTGACCGCGGAAGAAAAGCTTTCGCTATCGGGAGACTGGGAATTGCCATCATCGCCGCAAGCGCCCAAGCAAAGGGCAATAGCCGAAAGAGCACAAAAAGACAATCTTGTAAAATTCATGCCAAACCATACCTGTTCAAGGTTACCTTAAAAAATACACTAAAATAGAGTGATGCGAACATCGCCCCAAAAATATAACTAGATTTTTTCCATGTTTGACGCAGAACTCCTGACATCCGAGCAAGTCCTGAAATTCATAAAAAACGCATTTTCAAAGAAAATGGATGCGTTGCAGATTTCGACAGTTCTTGCCAAGGAGTACAGCAACGAGCAAAGGGTATCCATAATGGACTACATGGCGCTCATACCAAAAATCCGCGAAAAATTTTCAGTGGCGAAAATTTTTGAAAAAAATGCTGCGGAAAACGAGAGCCTTTTGATATGCGACAAGCTGGCCCTTGAGCAAAGTACAGCAAAGGACATCGGACACTGGAAAGCGAACTTGTGGCCCGCGACAGGAATCGCCGCAGACAACGCGATAGAATTCTCCGCAGGAACCGCAACGAAAATTACAGTACACGACTTGTGCTGCGGAATGGGCGGCGACAGCTTTTACCTCCCTAAAAATCTGGACGTGGTCGGAGTCGACCTCGACGAAAACAGACTCGCCATGTACAGACACAACACGAAAGTAATGCGCGGCACCTTCTGCGAAAAAGCAGGAACCACCATTCTTGGTGACGTCAGGGAAATCGCAAAGGCCAACACCCACGCCGACGAAAGCGAAAACACCCGCGCCGACTACTTCACCATAGACCCCGCACGCAGGGCCGTGGACGGCGAAAACCAGCGCGACTTGCGCAATCTGACGCCGACACTCGACGAGGTCGTTGAAATCGCCAGCCACTACAAGGGCGGCATGGCAAAACTTCCGCCAGGCTACCCCGTCGGAGAAATTCCGGACGAGTGCGAAATCGTCTATGTCGGCGGGCACAGCGACTGCAGGGAATGCCTCGTGTTGTTCGGCGAACTCGCACGGAACCCCGCCACGATGCGTGCGGTCATGGTTGACAAGAACGGCGATGAGATTGCCAAATGGAGCCGCAAGCGCGACAAGGATTTTGAAATCCTCAACGACGAACTTCAACAAAAGCTCGACAGAAACGACCAGCTGGAAGGCCGCGATAGGACATACAGAACATCTTCGAGCAAGAGCGATTTGCCCATCGGGGAAATTGCCGACTACATTTCGGAACCTGCGGCTCTTCTTGTCCGCAGCAGGCTATTCGGACAAGCGGCGACAGAAGCCTCCCCTGACGCCCACCTGATTTCGGAAGGCATCGCCTACGTGGCAAGTTCAAGTCCGATGCCCGCCCCAGGATTTGCCAGTTTCAAAGTGCTTGACCATTGCGAAATTTCGACAGGCGCCGTGCGAGCCATGCTCAAAAAACACGACATCGGCAAACTCACGCTAAAGCTGCGCGGCGTAAAAGTCGACCCCGACGCCGAAATCAAGCGACTCAAGTCCAAAGGCAAAAACCCAGGCATTCTTTTCTACACCCGCATGGCCGGCGAAAAAGTGGCCATACTTACACAAGGCGTAAATCATGGTTAAATTGGAACAATCGTGGCTCACTCTTTTAAACGATCAGTTTGAGCAGCCGTATTTCAAACAAATTAAGGAAAAGCTTTTGCAGGAGCGCGCCGAAAAACACGTCATCTATCCGCCGGCATCAAAAATTTTTGCTGCTCTGGATTTTTGCCCCGTAGATAAAGTAAAGGCTGTTATCATCGGACAAGATCCTTATCACAATCCAGGGCAGGCCCATGGCTTGTGTTTTTCCGTTCCGATGGGAATTGAACCGCCGCCTTCGCTTTTGAATATTTTCAAGGAACTGCACGATGACCTCGGAATCAATCCGCCGCCGCACGGCAATCTAGAAAGCTGGGCGCACCAGGGAATTTTACTTTTGAACGCATCGCTCACGGTTCGGGCGCACATGGCGGCGAGCCATGCGGGAATCGGCTGGCAGCAATTCACCGACACCATCATTCAAAGGCTTTCGCAGGTCCGCGAGAACATCGTGTTTTTGCTTTGGGGAAGTTTCGCCATCAAAAAGAAGTTCCTGGTTGCACCCAATCGAGGGCACTTGATTCTCGAGGCTCCGCACCCAAGTCCACTTTCGGCTTACCGCGGGTTCTTCGGCTGCAGGCATTTCAGCAAGGCGAACGCCTATCTTGCAAATAAAGGTCTTGAACCCATAGACTGGAGCATAAAGTAACCGTCGAATATTGAGTCCCGGTGCCGCGACCCCGTAAAAACCTTCTTTTGGCATGCGCAAGCCAAGCGGGACCCCCCTACTTTTTATATATTTCACCACATGACAAACAGAAATAATTTTGGACGCCTCGTGCTTTTTATCGTGCTCGGCCTAATCATTGGCGGAGTGCTGGGAGAATGTCTGGGTCTTCTCTTCGGAGAACTCGGCGAACTGATGAATGCCGGTGGGTACAACAACATCGTGCACAATTTCTTTGTTTCGTCGTTTGACTTGAACCTTGGGTTCCTGGGCGACAAAGCAAACCCCGTCATTCTCGACCTTTACATGGTCAAGTTCGCACTTGGATTCGGGCTCAAAATTAATGTCGTAAGTATCGTCGGAATGATCGTGTCCATTTACATTATGAAATGGTCCGGAGGAAATAGATAATGGAAAGCATCCAGAGTTTGCAGGCCAAACTTGAGAGCGGAAGCGCAAGCGCAGTCGCCCTCGCGCAGGCCTCGCTTGAAAAAATTGAATCTACAAAGAAGCTGAACGCATATATTTCGGTTCTCAATGAACGCGCTCTTGAAAAGGCTGCAGAAAGCGACAAGCGCCGCGCCGAAGGCAAGACTTTGGGCGCCCTGGACGGCATTCCCGTCGCCGTGAAGGACAACATGTGCCTCGTGGGCACGCGTACCACGGCCGCATCCAAGATTCTCGATAATTTCGTCGCCCCCTACACCGCCACCGCAGTCGAAAAGCTTGAAGCCGCCGGTGCCGTGATTGTCGGCAAGACGAACATGGACGAATTCGCCATGGGTTCCAGCAGCGAAAGTTCGTTCTACGGTCCCGTGATCAACCCGCTGGACGAAACCCGCGTTCCGGGCGGTTCCAGTGGCGGTTCTGCTGTAGCAGTCGCCAGTGGCACAGTCGCCTGCGCCCTGGGTTCCGATACCGGCGGATCCATTCGCCAACCTGCCGCATGCACGGGCGTCGTGGGCCTCAAGCCCACCTACGGTCGCGTATCGCGCTACGGTCTTTTGGCTTACGCCAGCTCACTCGACCAGATTGGCCCCTTCGGCGCGACCGTCGCCGACTGTGCCACCGTACTTAACGCCATTTGCGGCATCGACCCGCACGACAACACCACTAGCACCCGCCCCGTGGAAGACTTCGGCGCCAAGCTGAACCAGGGAATCAAGGGCAAGGTCATCGGCGTTCCGAAGGAATACTTCGGCGAAGGTCTCGATGCCGAATGCAAGGCCACCATCGAAGGTATGCTCAAGAAGATGGAAGCCGAAGGCGCCACTCTCAAGGAAGTTAGCCTCCCGAACATCGGTTTCGCAGTTTCCAGTTACTACATCATTGCAACTGCCGAAGCCAGTTCCAACTTGAGCCGTTACGACGGCGTGCGCTATGGATATCGCAGCAAGGAAGCGAAGAAGTTGTTCGACCTCTACGCCAAGTCCCGCAGCGAAGGTTTCGGCAAGGAAGTGCAGCGCCGCATCATGCTTGGCAGCTACGTGCTCTCCGCCGGCTTCTACGATGCCTACTATGTGCAGGCCCAGAAGGTCCGTCGCCTTATCACCGACGACTTCAACAAGGCATTCGAAAGCTGCGACGTGATCGCAAGCCCCACGATGCCGGGTCTTCCGCTCAAGTGCGGCATGAACGAGTCCGACCCGATGGCTGTGTACCTCTCCGACATCTACACCGTGAGCTTGAACCTGAGCGGTCTCCCCGGTGTGAGCGTTCCCTGCGGAATGGCCGGCGGTCTCCCCATTGGTTTGCAATGGATTGGCAAGCCGTTCCAGGAAGCCGACTTGCTCGCCGTCGCAGCTGCAACCGAACAGCTGAACAAGTAAGCGAACTTCAGCGGACAGGCGAAAACCGGCAAACGCTGCGACAGCCGCGAAAGTCGGCAAATGCCGCGGAAGTCGCGAAACATTGATTATTAACAGATTCACCCTCAGCGGGGTGGATCTTTTTTTATCCCAGGAGGTTTTACAAGCAATAGAAAAAGGAGGTTTTCCCGCAAAACACCCACTAAACAAAAGAAAACCGCAATTTAGTGGGTGCAAATTTTTCAAAAGCACCCACTAAACAAGCATTTTTAAAAATTTAGTAGGTGCATCCACTTGCGTAGGAACCCGTTTTCTTCATTTTTATCACATACAAAGTAATTTTTCACCCACTAAACGTACAAAAATTTCAATTTAGTGGGTGAATTTCACCATTTAGCCATTAATCCCCATTCACAAGCAATCTCGCCAAAGGATCAACATGACATTTTCTACAGACCAAATCATTCCTCAATTGTCATTCAAGCTACAAGAACTAAAGAATACGCTCTACGACATTTCAAAGCAAAACGACACATCCCCAGAAGGTAATTTACGCATTGCAAACCAGGGGACCTACGCTCAATATTACCATATAACACAAAAGAATAATGAAATTTTCATTCCAAGCAACCAATCAGAATTCGTCCACAAATTAGCTCAAAAAAGCTACAACCAGAAATTGGAAAAAATTTTAAAAAGGCAAATTCAGCACATTTCAAAATTTATCGAAAAGTACAATCCCAGTGAATTGGTCAACGCATACAACAATCTTCATACAGAAAGGCAAAAACTTGTCAAACCGTTTTTCGTTTCCGATGAAGAGTACGCAGCGCAATGGAGCGCCGTACCATACGCAGGGAAGCCGTTTTCCGACGATGCACCAGAACACTATGCCAGCAACGGGCTACGAGTACGTTCAAAATCGGAAGCAATCATAGCAGACGTTCTTTTGAAATTACAGATTCCTTTTCGCTACGAAGCGGCAGTAAAGATAAAAGTCAAAAAGGGAGGATTAAGCCAAGCCATCACATTCCATCCCGACTTCACCTGTCTAAATGCAAGAACTCGTCAAGAATTCATTTGGGAACATTTCGGTTTGATGAGCGACGAAGAATACTTGGAAAATGCTATTGAAAAAGAGCGGATTTATGCTACTGCGGGATACATCCCCGGAATCAATTTCATATCGACGATGGAATCGAAAGCTGTTCCACTCAACCGAAAACATGTAGAACAAATCGTCAAAAATCTTTTAAAATAGGAAACAACAATATAAAAGTGTATGCGAAAATTCTTCGCACAATTTAGCGCTGGTTGTGCAACTTCGTCCATAGATGCAAAGATTTTATTTCTACATTGTTTAACATGAAGCTTATCTCTAAAATCTTTTTGACTGCGGCAATCACGATCGCCGCCTCATTCGCTCAAGAACCTGCAGCGGCTCCTGCCGACGTTCAAGCTGCGCCCGCTGATTCCAACGCTGCAGTGGCTCCTGCCGACGTTCAAGCCGCGCCTGCCGACTCCAAGGCTGCAGCGGCTCCTGCCGACGTTCAAGCTGCGCCCGCTGATTCCAAGGCTGCAGCGGCTCCTGCCGACGTTCAAGCCGCGCCCGCTGATTCCAAGGCTGCAGCGGCTCCTGCCGATGTTCAAGCCGCGCCTGCCGACTCCAAGGCTGCAGCACCCGCCCCGTCAAGCGCCGCATTTGACGATTTCATGAATCAGACATACACAGACAGCACGGCATCATCATCGTCTGAATCCGCAGACAATCCCGAGTCTTCTTCGTCCAGCGGCGAAGGCGGTCTTGTGCTGTACGATGGACAGTCGGAATCGGCCACCTCCAGACCCGAACGCAGGCAATACAGCCGCGACGCACCCATTTACAGATACCAGGGCACAGTGGGCCTGCAATCCCCGAGCCGCGGAATGGTATCTTTCGAATACATCGTTTACCAAGAGCTTCTGAATGTCGGCGTACACTTCACCGACTACAACAGCGAACTTTTCCAAATCGGTGCGTCAGTGCAGTACTACCCCATGGAAATGCGTTACTTCTACATGTTCCTCACGACCGACTGGATTCACGGCACATACGAGCGCGAGCGCGACATGGGCAAAGGCGTTTTCAAGGAATACGACGAAAGCCTGAACTATATGCGCGTGGTCGTAGGTCTTGGCGGCGAAGCCCTCTTCATGGAACACTTCGGCATGTACGTTGAAGTCGGGTTCGAATTCTTCGCAGGCGAAGGCGACTACTTCTTGCACATGAACAAGAAATACGGCTACCTGACAAACGATACTTTCAAGCTCCCTTACGGCGCAGGCTTGCTCTTCCCGTTCTAATCGTTTAATGTCGGAAATACAAAGGTGCTGCACAGCAGCATCTTTTTTTATTCAGCAAAATTCAACAATGAAATTCGAATCAGGCATATACTACATCTGGGTCGGCGGAAGTTGCGACTACGGGCACAAGGAACGCGCCGGCGGCGGAGCGTACATTGCCGAGCTCAACGGAAATATTGTAGACAAATTCACCACGGCTGAATTCAACACGACCGAATTCAAGATGATTTTTGCAGCCATGGACCACGCCGTCCAAAAATTTTCAAACATCCCAATTGTATTCCTCTCGAACGTCCAGTACATCCAGAAATACGAAAAGCCACAGAATGCGACTATAAAGGTTCTTCCCTACCACAAGTTCCCGCAGCAAACGGAAGTTCACCAGATGGCAAGCGACGCCATGCGGGAACTGCGAAACAGGCTTCCTAAAGATTAAACTTCAGCACAAAAAAAAGGCGCCGCCATCATGCAACGCCTTTTTGAGTTTCAAGCAAAACAACTTTAAAATTTACATCGTGGAATTTCTGTAATCTGCAAAGTTACCACGGCAAAATAGGCGTCTTTGCGACGACCTTATCAACGAGGTCACCCACGGCAAATTCCCAGTCACCCTTGCTCACGGCAAACTGATACTGAGCCTTACCTTCCACTGCGCCGTAAGCTACGATTTTATTCGCCTTGACATCGTAGAATGCATACGTGCACTTGGCCTTGAAATAATTGCTTATCGACACTCCGCTGCCCGGGACAGCCTGCTGCGATTCCGAGGCAAGGTTTCCCTGGACAGTCTGTGTTTCTTCGCTTTCACGGCCAAGCCAGGCATTGTTTATCACCAGGTAGACATCGGCATCACTCCCCATTTCTGCAAACTTGGGGGCTTCAAAATCCTTGTCGCCAAGTTTCACGGTCTCAGCAGAAATTGCGGACGCGTCGACTTTTTCCATGGTAAAGGCAACCTTCTGATGCGAAGCCTTGTCAAGGTTCGCCGTCCATGTAGCCTTGTACCAATCGCTAAAATTATCCTTGAACTCAGGAAGGTCATCGGCCAAGTCATCGGGATTTCCAATGGCGGGTTCAGCGAAGACGACCTTCACATTTTGCGGGCGTTCACTCCAAGTATTATCAACAAACGAACTGGGGCCTGCACAGCCGACAAGGAAAAAACCTGTCAAAAATGTCATGGCCATAAATTTCAACGATTTCATAAACACTCCTTTGTTTTTCGCAAATTTATATAAAAAAGCCCCCTACGTCATCATTTTTATTCGAAAAAATTTTTAACAGAAAAAAGAAAAAACTCGCACCATAAAAATGCGAGCATTTCATTTTACACGTTTTTTTTGATAAGACTTATTCAAGATTAGAGCGAATGTATTCAACCAATTCCGAATTAAACTGTTTCAGCGCATCGTTCACATGTCTGTAAATGTACCAGCAGTAAGCATCTACAAAATACTCGTCATTGTAGACTCTTTCGAAATTTCCAAAGTCCTTGACCACGGCCCCACTTTTGTCAAGGAGTTTCAGTTCCTTCACTTCAATGGTAATTTTACCAGAAGTCCTATTGTCCGAAGTCGCCAAGGCTCCGATTAGTCCAAAACTGGCCCCGATGGCCGAGCCGTACGAGAAATCCTGATAGCCAAGGAAAGTTCTCAATTTTCCCTGCAGGGTATAATCGGATCCATCGAGGGTCGCGTCCCTGAACAGACGAGACATTTTAAAATGATCGACCAGGAGACTATTGAACCTCACAATCACCGTATCCTCATATTCTTCCTCAGAATTCAAGCATCGGCGCGTATCGTCAAATACGTCTTCATGGCTTAAGCGAAACGGAATCGTCGATAGCGAATCGCCATTAGCGCGGTCATCTACAATCTTGACATTTACAGAGTACGGAAGCGTCGCCGCAACAGGTTGAATATCTTCGTAGTAATAGATGATTTTCTGATTAGGGCCGCAACCAATAAAAAACAAGCATAAAAAGACAAGTGCAAAAAAAGCAACAACGTTCTTCATTCCAATCTCCTTTTTAAGACAATCCATATAAGCAAAATTTCATTTTTTCGTCAAGCGGCAAATCTAAAAAACACTCAAAACGTTGTCAACAAAGCATAGTGTCGTAAAGTTTTTTTTCACAAACAAGATAATTTTATATTTCAGGTATAGGCAAAAAAAAGCCGAAGGAGCAAATCCTTCAGCTTTTAATTTAAGCCTTACGAACGCGGCGATGCACGCTTTGCGAAAGCAGCTGTGCACGCCAACGTAGAGAACTAGCCTTCGCTGCGGTAGTTCGGAGCTTCCTTCGTGATGGTCACATCGTGCGGATGGGATTCACGGAGGCCAGCGCCCGTAATACGCACGAACGTTGCCTTCTTGTAAAGTTCGTCGAGGTTTGCAGCCCCTGCGTAACCCATAGCGGAATGAATGCCGCCAATGAGCTGGTAAACGGTATCGCGGAGCGGGCCCTTGTACGGCACGCGGCCTTCGATGCCTTCCGGAACAAACTTGCGCGGTTCCTGGACGCCACCCTGGAAGTAGCGGTCAGCGGAGCCAGCCTTCATGGCACCGAGGGAACCCATGCCGCGGTAGCTCTTGTAGCTACGGCCATCGGCGAGAATCACTTCGCCCGGAGCTTCTTCGGTACCGGCAAAGAGGGAACCGACCATCACGGCGTTACCACCGGCGGCGAGGGCCTTCACGATGTCACCACTGAACTTGAGACCACCATCGGCGATAATCTTCACACCAGCCTTGCGAGCGGCCTTGCCGCATTCCACAACAGCGGAGAACTGCGGATAACCGACACCGGCAATGATGCGGGTCGTGCAAATGGAACCAGGACCGATACCCACCTTGACGATGTTCGCACCGCACTTGGCGAGTTCCATGACAGCTTCCGGAGTGCAGACGTTACCGGCGCAAATCGTGAGCTTCGGATATTTTTTGCGGACTGCCTTCACCATGTTGCGCACGCCAATGTGATGACCGTGGGCCGTATCGATGATAAGCAGGTCGACGCCAGCATCCACGAGGGCGGCAACGCGGTCCATCGTATTTGCAGAAGTGCTGACAGCGGCACCCACAAGCAACTGACCGTTCTTGTCGAGGCTTGCAGACGGGTTGTTTTCGCGCTTCAAGATGTCGGTCATCGTGATGAGCCCCTTAAGGGCGCCAGTGTTGTCAACGAGCGGCAACTTTTCAATACGCTTTTCAGCAAGGAGGGCCTTAGCCTTTGCGAGGCTTACCTTCGGGCTTGCGGTAATCGGGTTCTTCGTCATCACGGAACTGATCTTCACGTTCATGTCGGTGATGGTGCGGAGGTCACGGCTCGTGAGCATACCCACGAGTTTGCCCTTCGAAAGAATCGGGAATCCGCTCACCTTGTTCTTCGCGCGGAGTTCAAATGCAGCGGAAACCGGCTGGTCGGCATCGAGCGTCACCGGATTTGTGACGATACCGGACTGCCAGCGCTTGACCTTGCGGACTTCTTCGGCCTGCGCCTCGATGCTCATGTTCTTGTGAATGATGCCGAGGCCACCCTGCGAAGCGATGGAGATTGCCAACGGAGCCGTAGTCACGGTATCCATGGCAGCACTGATTATAGGAATGTTGAGCTTAATGTTCGGGGCAAGCTGAGTACTCACGTCGGTCTGGGACGGCAAGACGGAGGATTCACCTGGGACAAGAAGGACGTCATCAAACGTCAAAGCTTCGGGCAAAATTTTCATAAATGAACCTCTTTTTGCGTGGAAAATATAGCAAATTTTTTAAAAAGATTACTTTCCGTTGTAGCGTTCCATGCACTTTTCAAGGCCAAGCTTGAAGTAGCATTCCACAAGGGCAGGGACTTTTGCAATCGCCTCGTCGAACTTCGGGCGATCTTCGGGCGAAAACTTCGCCAAGACCCAGTTGCTGAGGTCGAACTTCGGCGGACACTTGCCTACACCGAAGCGGATGCGCGGGAACTTGTCGCCCACATGGTCGATGATGTTCCTAAGCCCGTTCTGGCCGCCGTGACTGCCGTTTGCGCGGCAACGGATGCGGCCAACGTCCAAATTGATATCGTCACTGAAGACAAGCAGGTGGTCCACCTTGATCTTGTACCAGGTCATGAGAGCCTGCACCGCTTCGCCGGAGAGATTCATGTACGTCTGAGGCTTAGCAAGGAGACAATCCTCTCCCGCAATGTTCACCTTCATGGTAAGAGCCTTGTGTTCTTCCTTCCAGTCCTTGCTGGGGTCGGCAAGCTTTTCAACAGCCATGAAGCCTGCGTTGTGATGCGTATTGGAGTACTGCGTACCAGGATTTCCGAGACCGACGATTAAATACATACAAACTCTCTCTTTGGAACGATTCTATTTCCACAAAACTTCAGGCCAGTCAGAGCCTTCCTGCCCTAGCATGAATAACGGCTTGAGATTCTTATCGACCACAATGGTCCTCGGGAGACTGATTTCCTGCCCTTCGTTCACGAGGCCGAAACCTTCCGTGGTGCGTTTGAACGGGTCCCCCACTACAGTAAAATCACTGGCGCCAGCCTTTTCCAGCCATTTCCGAATCATTTCCTCGTCGCGCTCACCGATGTTTACAAGCACCACCTGCACATTGTGCTTTTTCAGTTCAGCACCGTTCTCGGCGAGCTTTTTCACGCCAACGCGGCACGGGATGCACCAGGTGGCAAAATAGACCATCGCCACGCGGTCGCTTTTCGCGGCCATCTGGGCCAGATGCCCTCGTGTAAACGGAGGATTATTTTCCTTGACTTCACGAATGGCAAACCACGGGAGCGAATCCGAGAGCGTTTGCGGAAGATCCATTTTAAGGGACGGAGGAGCAGCCGTAGCAGCACCACACAGAGCAAAACAAATCAAAGCACCCAATAAAATTCTATTCAAAAACATAGCCTTACACAAATCAATCAAGTTTCCACCTGCTCAATTCCTTTGACCAGTCGTCGAACCAAGCGCCTTCAAGGATATTCTTATCGATGCGGTCCATGGCCTCGGCCTGGTCATAGCGACCGGTTCCCTTGACCTTGGCGCTCAAGCTAAAATAAGCTTCACCCTCGCAACTTCCGCCCTGCAGCGATAAATCCACCGTGCAGGAGACTCCAAGAGAGCCTTCCGAACAAACAGCGGGAGAAATTACGGAAGTAAGCTTAAGTCCGTTCGCGCATTCACCGCTACGCACAGGGAAATTCTTGGAGACGCGTTCAAAAATCAATTTTTGCAGACGCGCTACGGAAGGATCGAGAGCCCCCTGCGACGCATCCGCAACCGAGGCGTCCAAATACATGGCGAAGCTCGACCGGAACTGATTGTAGGCTGCCTTGACACGTTCAAAGTCACTATCTACCGCAGCCGAAGCTGCATCGGCGGAACCCAGACCCGCAAGAATATGCTCAACGGCCTTCATTTTCACGAACTGGTTTTTCGCCTTTTTGTACGCTTCGTGCTTCTGAAGCGGATGCTGCTGCTTTTCAAAAAGCGCAATTCCAAGCTTTACGGAATCCTGCAACACCCCAAATTTCTTTTGGAACGGCAAAGCGGCATCGGCATACGACATGCAGGCCACCACGGAAAATTTTCCGTTCTTTTCGCCCGAGAACACCACCTTGGCGTCCTGCGCGTTTTCGAGCTTCGTCAAAAGCTGAGAACGGACGGCGTACGACGACTGAACAATTTCATTGCCTTCGGCATCGACATCGGAACGAGTCGCCGTCTCCGTCTTCGACTTTACCGTGGATTCAATCTGTGCGGCAATTTCACGCTGGGCGTTCATCAAAGCCGACTGGTAAGAATCGGCCACCCCCTGACCGCGCAAACCGGATTCAGCAGGGCACGACGCCTGCGAAGCCTCCGCAACCCCTGCAGTCGGAGCGACCGTCCGTGAAGCTCCCGAAGTCACATCCTCTTGCGAATTCTTTTCGAGATTTTCATAGGCGTCATTCGCCTTGATGCGCGCAGCGGAATTGTCTTCGGGTTGAGACCCCGCGCATGAGCACAAGGCCAAGGCCGAACATGCAACAATAAAATGTGCAAACAATCGTTTCATGTTACAAATGTAATTATTCTAACGGCAAGGCAACGCCTACCCCTCATCAACACGGCCATAATCAACGCCGCCAATTGCAAGGGGCATATTCACCGGCTATTACAAAGTGGAATATATTGGCTTAGACACCCCAAAATCCACTTTGTGAAACAAATCACTTTGTGACGGTCCACACAACAATAAATTCGGCAAAGTGGGTATTTTTGTCAGTACAAAAAGGAGTGCATTTATGCCTAACCCACAAACTGAAAGGGAAGATTACATTCCTCCCTACAAGCCCTAAATCAAAAGAGCCTCGGACTAAAATCCGGGGCTCTTTGATTTTCAACAAAATAACGCCGTATCGCTACAGCAGCAGGCGTTAAACCTTCAGTTCGCCAGCGTCGATATTATTCCAATCCGGGATAGCTTCGATAGCCGGGCGGACTTCCTCGGTCACGAACTTCACGACCTGGCCAGGAGCGCGGCCGACGAACTTCTTGAGGTCGAGGATTTCCTTGAGCTTTTCTTCGGTGATGCCGAGCTTCTGGAACTTTTCGTTCTTGAGGACGCGTTCCAGGAGATCGTTGTCCTTGCCCTGTTCCTTAACGACCTTGCCCGCTTCCATGCTCATCACGCGGATTTCTTCGTGGAGTTCCTGACGGTCGCCGCCATTCTTCACGCCTTCCATGATGATGTTTTCGGTAGCCATGAACGGGAGTTCTGCCATGATGCGCTTTTCGATGACCTTCGGGTAAACCACGAGGCCGTTCGTCACGTTTTCAGCGATGATGAGCATTGCATCCATGGCGAGGAACGCTTCAGGAATGGCGAGACGCTTGTTGGCGCTATCGTCGAGGGTGCGTTCAAACCACTGGGTCGCCTGAGTGATGGCGGTGCTGTTCACCTGGGCCATCACAAAGCGGGCCAGGGAGCAGATACGTTCGCTGCGCATCGGGTTACGCTTGTAAGCCATGGCGCTGGAGCCAATCTGGGTCTTTTCGAACGGTTCTTCCACTTCCTTGTTGCCCTGCATCAGGCGCATGTCGGTAGCGAACTTGTGCAAGGACTGAGCGATGGAAGAGAGCACCTGGTTCACGCGGTTGTCCCACTTGCGGGTGTAGGTCTGGCCGGTGATGGTGAGCACGCGCTTGAAACCAGCCTTCTCGGTCACCATGCGGTCGAGCTTCATAATCTTTTCTTCGTCGCCGTTGAACAGGTCCATGAAGCTGGCCTGAGTACCGGTGGTGCCCTTCACGCCGCGGAACGGCAGCACTTCGATAAGGAAGTTCACTTCTTCAAGGTCGATGAGCAAGTCCTGGAGCCAGAGGCAAGCGCGCTTACCCACGGTGGTGAGCTGGGCTGCCTGGAAGTGCGTGGCGCCGAGCTGGGCCATGTCCTTGTATTCCATGGCGAACTTGCTGAGCTTGTCCATCACGCGGCAAAGACGCTTGCGCACGATGATCAAAGCCTGCTGCATCTGGATGAGGTCGGTGTTGTCGCCCACGAAAGCGGAAGTTGCGCCCAGGTGGATGATGCCCTTTGCCTTCGGGCACTGCACGCCGTAAGCGTAAACGTGGCTCATCACGTCGTGACGGCGGCGCTTTTCTTCGGCTTCGGCAACGTCAAAGTTGATGTCGGTCGCGTGAGCCTTCAGTTCGTCCACCTGCTCCTGGGTAATGGGGAGTCCCAGTTCCATTTCGGATTCAGCCAAGAAGATCCACAGCTTGCGCCAAGTCTGGAACTTGTACTGCGGGCTGAAGATGAAACTCATTTCCTTAGAAGCATAACGCTGAATCAGCGGGCTTTCGAATTGATCACGCATTTTTCGTCCTTTTTTTGAATTTTACAGGGTAAATGTAGAAAATGAGACGAAAGACGAAAGACAAAAGACGAAAGAAATAGCCAAACTCGCAAGCGAATGCGAAGCAAAATCACGTAAAAAAGGTATCTTAGCAAAGAACTGCTTATATTTTTTTGAACCCGAGGAAAATAGACTTGGTTAGAAGGATAATTATCTTTTTTATAATGTTTGTGACAATTGTGTTTTTCAATGTGAAATTTGTAGAATTCGGAGTTGTCAATGGTCCTATATCTATAGATAATAAATATCAAGAGTCTTTTGTAAAAGTTCGTGAGTATATTGCACAACACGAAATTTATTCTAAAGAAAATATGTGGTGCAATCGCGTTATAGAAAAAGAAAATTCTATCATCTTCTGGTTTTCTAGTGATGGTGGATATGATGTATATGTTTCATTGTTTGGTATTTATGAAATATGGAATCAATCGTCAGGCTTTTTTGCTGAATTTGAATACAAGAATGGAACTATTATTGAACGATAAATCTTATAGGGGCTCTTTTTGAACCCGGGGAAAGATGTTTACGCTACCGCAGCATTGCGGAAAATTCTTGCAAACTTTTT
Organism: Fibrobacter sp.; assembly: GCA_024398815.1. Classification (GTDB taxonomy): domain Bacteria; phylum Fibrobacterota; class Fibrobacteria; order Fibrobacterales; family Fibrobacteraceae; genus Fibrobacter. The sequence continues at coordinate 4,107 of JAKSIL010000014.1, read as the reverse complement.
AAGATTAGTTTCGGAAATTCCACCTCTCGGAGGATATCGAAATGAGAATCATTTGATACGACGAATGTCGCATTTCCAGCAATGGCACAGTCAACAAACTTGTTGTCGTCCGGATCTTTCTTAATCAGGTCGAACCGAAAGAAAGTGTCAACAAGTTCTACAGAAGGAGAATTCAAAAGGGTCTGAACAACATTCGAAGCAATCATTGAATTCGTCTTTTGTTCAATAATCTCTTCGTATTCGTCAAGAATTTCGTTTGAAACGCAAAGAATGTATTTACCTTCCTGCAGTCCTCGCCAGACATTGAAATAAGCACCTCGTTTAGAAAGGGACGCCAAAAGGCAATTCGTGTCAAGAACAATTCTCATATATTCTTGTAAGGCGTCCGAAGGTGCTCGTTTAAGACCGCTTCATTTTTTTCGTCGTCCCACTCGCCGGATTCCCACAACGAATCCATGCCGTCCTCGACCCGCTTGGCAAAAACATCCATCAAGGCAACACGAATTTCTTCCAAGGCTTTAGAATCCTTGGCAAAGGAAAACATCTTCAACAGATGCAATTGAGTCGGGTTCAGAACAGTTCCCATAGAGCGCTCCATATTTCTAAGAAAGAATATACATTATTTATGCACGTTGCGCCACCCTTTCCAATTCGGGACACAGCCATGACCTAACAAAATCATTGTTTTGAGATGATCTATATACAAAAACAACCCGAGGACCTTTTCCACAAAATCTCTAGGCGACAAGGCAAACGGGCTTGAAGGAATCACAGCGACGGCGTTCATCGGCCGTTCCTGGCAGCATCGATTTCTGCATTGATTTCATCCAAGGACATGTCAGAAACGCCTGCTTTTTCAGCTTCTAGAGAAAGTGCCTGCATTATTTTCAGCATTCTGCTGGCATTGCTCACGCCGGCATTGTAAACGGCACGTTTGTCCGCAACCATCATCGTGGCATTATCCAAAACAGGCTTGGAAGAGACTTCAAAGGGAATGCGTTTTTCACGGACAACCGTACGGGCGAAAACGTTTATAGCCGTCGCCATAGACATGCCAAAATTTTCGCACTGTTCCTCGAATTCCTTCTTAAGGTCTGAATCCATCCTGACGCTGAAAGCTACCTGAGTCATAAAACCTCTCTACAGTTTTCATAAAATATACAAAATTTCACCACAAAAGGTATCAAATCGGTATCAGAATAGTAGAAATTTTAATTTTCAGCATACAAAATCAATCGGTTAGAGCCACGGACTAATAACCTACCCCGCCCCAACAACGTCAACTTTGTTCTCGGAAACGAACAGCAGATAAAATTCTCAGAACTCCACGTCCTTCAGAAATCTCTTGAGCAGGAATGCACAAAAGTATGGGATTGTGTAGAACTTTCCGTTAAATCCGATGTTCCTGTTAGCCAGTTTAATGCCAAACTTGATATCCTTGTATGCAGAATCGTTTACCAGCATGTTCAGGGAGCGAGTAGCCCCATCATTCGCCTTGACTTCTACGGGCACGAGCGAATCGACAGTCCGCACAAAAAAGTCCATCTCGAGTTGCGAGTTTTCCTTTTGGTAGTAGTAAAGGTCAAACCCTGCCTTGACAAGTGTTTCTCCGACCAGATTCTCGTAGATGGCGCCCTTGAACGTTCCCAGGTTTTTGTTCCTTCGCAAATCCTCGGCGGATTCTTCGTCGAGGCATGCCATAAGAAGGCTAGTGTCGTGAAAGTAAACCTTGTACTTGCTCTCGTTATAATTTCCTTTGAGGGGCAGTTCTGCCTTGTCCAAGTTGTAGCACACATTGATGATGCCCGCGTCGCGCAGCCACTCCACACTGCCCAGGTAATCACGGCTGCGAGCATTCTTTGCAACTTTCGATATCTGGAATTTCTTATTTTCCTGCGCAAGGAACTTCGGGATATGTCGATAAACCGCCTTGATGCGGGCCTTGTCGACCCCCTCGGCATATTTGGTGATGTCCTCTTCGTAATCGAATATCAACTGGCGCTGCATTTCACCCACATTCGTGAAAGTTCCGCTTTGGATAAATTCGCGGACCACGGCAGGCATGCCGCCGACAACGGCGTACTCCAGAAACAGGTTGTACAGGTGCCCGTATTCGGCATCACTAAAAGGTGTAACATTTTTTAGGTGGGTGAAAATATCTTCGGCGATTTCGTCGCCATAACCCTTCGCATAAAGGAATTCATCGAAATCCAGGGAGTGCATGACATAGTCAATCTTGTAGCCCACGCTGTTCGAGGAGATTTTCTTGTAGTTCAGCCCCATCATGGAGCCGCTGCAAATCACATCAAAACGGCCGTCCTCCGCAAAAAACTTAAGGCACGTCGAGCAGTCCGGCTGCTCTTGCATTTCATCAAAAAAAATCAGTGTTTCGTTCGGAATAAACTGGAAAGACGGATTGAAAAAGGATATTTGCCGTATAACATCCACCGCGGAATACCCGTTCGAAAAAATGCCCTTGAATTCTGGGTTGTCGACAAAGTTGATTTCGATAAACGACTTGTAGGAGGCTCCAAACTTTCGGATAGAGTGGGTTTTGCCCACCTGCCTTGCCCCCCTGACAACCAGAGGCAGCCGCCTCGGCGAGCGTTTCCATTCCATAAGGAACGAGTCTATCTTTCTACGAATTTCCGTCTTCATACCCTAAATATAGCCTGTTTTCACAAAACATGGACTTTATTTTTGAAATTTTTCACAAAATATAGACTTCAGAACCAATCCTTTTTCACACACCAACAAAAAAACGGAATAAAACTGCATTTTCGTGCCAAAAACACCTTTAGACAACTTGCACTTTCAAGCAAGGTTTCCTAAAATTGGGCCAACCAGTGCAGAAATTTTCACAGGGAAATATAAGTACAAGTAGATGTCAATATTTGACATTCTGCAAAAAAACGCACAAAAGCAAAGATTTTATTGAATTTTTCTGATTTTTTCAACGCCAATTCGCTTGCCAACCCGCATAAAATAAGGTATTTTAGCAAAGGACATCTTATAGGGGCTCTTTTTGAACCCGAGGAAAACAACCCGTATTACACCCCACGATCTCCCAATGGTCTGTATCCATGGGGGCTTAGAAATACTTATCTGTACTATTAGGGAATGGTCATGTTTAGAATTATAGTTTTTTTGATTTTTGCTTTGCTGCTATCGTCTTGCTTTTATCGTAATGTTGAAAAAATTTATATTTGGGGGTTCTTGGACGAAAGAGAAAATGATGCGGATAATTATGAGCTGGTTTATTTTCTCGATGGCGATACAATGGACATTTTCCGACATAAATTTCATGTTTCTGATTTAGACATGACTGAAAATGTTCATGTTGAAAAATACACGCATTCTTATTGCAATGCGTATTTTAGGAATAATTTTTTTGGATGTGTGAATCTTTTAAGGGGAAAACACGAGGTTAAAATTTTACTGAAAAGTAAAAAAAGCGGAAATAGTTACCTGCTTGCGGAAAAAGAAATTGATATGGATTCCTATATCCGTTCTGTTTTGATTACGCAAATATTTTTTGGATTAGACACTTCTGCATATGAAAAAAGGGAAAAATATAATATTGAATGGGATAGGATGAAACCTCTTGTTTTGAGCGCTGAGAACGATACAATCTATCATTACACGGTAAAGTATTGGGATAAAAGAGACTACTACGATACATATCGTAAATTAGATGAAAAATATTTTATAGAAGTTCCCTAATTTTGGTTTATATCTTATAGGGGCTCTTTTTGAACCCGAGGAAAACATTGGAGTCCAAACGATGGCTACTAGTATAGCCCATCAAAATAATGGTGAATTTGATTTTAGATTTAAGGATGGTAAATTCAATCCGTTTGAAGGTGCGGGAGCTATTTCAGAATGGATGCTGACCGTTAATGGCTATGAAGCGAAAGAGAACGAGAACAATGAAATGACGTATGGATTTAATCCAAATGTCATTGATGATGTTATAATCTATATAAGTTATACAGCCCGTATGGGAAAAGAAATATAAAGGAGCTTGTTATGCATAAATATTTAATGTTTTTATTGAGCCTGTGAAAAAAAGTCTGTAAATTGAATTCGTTATAAAAAACGAACGAG
>JAKSIL010000013.1 GCA_024398815.1 Fibrobacter sp. | reverse complement strand
TAAAAACGAGCGGCCGCAAAAAATTACTTGAGTGCAGCGATGGTGCCGCTGACACGGCCGTTATGATCGATGGAAACCATGTAGCGGCCCGGGAGCAAAAAGCCCCTGGTATTTAACCAGGGGCGTTTGCGACAGCGAGCGAATAAAAGATTTTATTATCGCCGTATCGCGAGCGGTCTCGTAAAAACGAGCGGCCGCAAAAAATTACTTGAGTGCAGCGATGGTGCCGCTGACACGGCCGTTATGATCGATGGAAACCATGTAGCGGCCGCTCGGGATGTTTTCGGCATTCCAGGCGACAGTGTTGACGCCAGCCGTAGCCCCTTCGTTCACAATCTTTGCCACCTGTTCGCCATCGGCATTCAAAATGGTCACGATCGTCTTGCCCGGAGTCTTGACACTGTAGCTCACCGCCTTGCGGGTAAAGCCGCGAAGAAGCACGTCGCCATTACGAACAACATTCTTCGTCTGGATCTTCGGCTCGAATTCCTTGGCCTTTTCGACATAGATGCCATTCAGACCGTTAGCCTTGACAGAAGCTTCCTTGTTGACCACGGAACCATTTTGAAGCACAGCCACCAGCTGCTTGTCGCTCTGGCTTGCACTTGCATAGGTTTCAAGTTCCTGGGAATTGAATTCCTGCTTGTCGCCATACCAAGCCTGGACAGACTTGCCATCCAAGTCCTTCACGGTCATCTGGGCACGGCGGATGACGGTCGAATAAACTTCGCCTTCGCTCTTGTAGGTGACTTCAAGAGGTTTGTTCACGGTACCGCGGAGCAAATCCTTGGATTCGTCGATGGTCTTACCGGCGAGGCTCACGCCATCGACAGCGGTAATCACATCACCGGCCTGGAGCTTGGTTTCGGCAGCCGGAGTACCCGGAATAACCTCGACCACATGCACGCCTTCGCGTACCTGGTAAATCGTAACACCAATACCACCGAAAGATTCGTCGGCCATAAGAGGAGCTGCCATCATGGCGGCAGTCAAAGAAGCCAAAACTAAACGATTCATGATAAACTCCTTGTAAATCGATCCTATCACGAAATATATATAAAAATTACGATTCGCGGAAACCTTAACGTTCAAAAACTGCTTTTTTTAAGCAAAATCGGCAAAAAACAGCGTGTAAAAAAGCGAATTCTACTGAGCTACGACAAACTCCGTACCGCCAAACGTGATGTATTTTACGTCGGCATATTCGGCATCGATATCGAACCAGTGGTCCGACAGGCAACGGCACTTGGTCGCCATGGTATTTTCGTCAAACACATAGTCAATTTTCAGGGCGTCACCTTCACGCGCCATCTTGACTTTCGCTACGATTTCGCAATAGTCCGAAGCTTGGGGCAGATACACCTGGAACTTGCCGTTCCCATCCGTTAGAATTTGCGCCTTGGGCAATTCCGATTCATCCGCGGTCAAATCCGTCAAGTCTTCAGGAGCAAACATCGGGCGCTTCGCCAGCTGATTTAAATCGGCCTCATTTCCGCCGCATTTCCCAATCGCAAAACCATACTCATTCGTGCTGGCCATGGCTGCAGGCTGCACGGAACTGGAGGATGCTCCCCCATCAGATACGGAAGTTTCCTCGATAGTAAACACCCTGTCAACGTATTGCGAATAATCAAAAAAATACGCAGATTCGTTTTCCACATACTTCACGAACTTCGCATCGGTGTCTTCCTGATTGACTTTGTACACGTGGTCAGAAATGCAGACACAGTTGGTAAGGTCAATGTCTTTTCCAAGTTCAACAAGCAACGTGTCACCGGAGCGACTCATGGAGTAAGGAGCAGACTTGATGCAAGGGCCAGACAAGCCTTCTATCACGAGCATGTCCTGACCGTCCTCCTTATAGAAAGACGCCTTGATCGTTGCAGGAGCCTTGGCTGTTAACGCGTCATCTTTGCAGACGAGAGCGAACTCTCCCGCCTCAAGTTCCGTCGTGGCAGAGGACTGTGGTACAGGCTCCGTCGCAGACGAATTAGGAGTTTCTTCAGCCGAGGATTTCGCCGTTTCTGAATTTTCGGAAGAGGATTCAGCAGCCGATTCCGACGAAGAAGACTCGGCCGTTGCCTCGGACGAAAGGGCAACATACTCGTCACTTGGAGCACTTGCGCCAGACGAAGAATCATCACCGCACGCCCAGAAGGCAAATGCGCACACAGAAAGGCATAAACACAACTTTTTCATATCTCAAATATATACGCTTGTCAGGAAGAATGCAACAACAAAAAGCATGGATCCCGTCGCTTCGCTCCAGGATGACGCTTGACGAAGGCTCGGCCCCCGTCGCTTCGCTCCAGGATGACGCTTGACGAAGGCTCGGCCCCCGTCGCTTCGCTCCAGGATGACGAATAAATCACTCCAGCATTTCGTTTTCGTCTTCTACCGCGGCCTTGTCCTCATAATCCTCGATGGTCTTTTCACCCGGGACAATCACAAGCCCTAAAGTGACAGGATCCCCCTTCAAATTGATGTAGGCTTCCAGGTACAGCGTTGTAGACAAACGAATCAAGCGTAAATCCAGCATGGTTCCACCCTTGTGGATGCTTTTCGGATTACGATTGATAAATAAGAACTTCTTGTTGATGTACTCGAAGCGGTCGGCCTCGTAGTTGATGCTCCATTCAGAATTGCCGTCGTTTTCCTGACGATAAATGCAGCGGTCGTTGTCGATGTCGCACTCGAAACTGGCACTTTCCTGGTAGCGTTTGTTCCATTCGCGGCTGAAAGCGCAACTCTGCACGCGCGAGCCGCCATTGCGCTGTTTGTTCAGCTGGTCATTCATGACAACGTAATCCATTTTTTGATTTTTGACCTGGTTATAGACGTTCATCAAAATGGCGTAGGCTTCGATATTTTTCGGGCACTTGCCATCCAGTTCGACTTCCTCATGAGCTTTCAGAAGGGTCTGCTGCAAGTCCAAATCAATGGCATCGGGAATTTCGCTCTTCTTGATTTTATCAAGGATTTTCTTAGGCGGCACTACCACCACCTTGTCGCCTTTCTTGATGGCGTAGCCCAGTTCGTCGCGGATGTAGTCCAAGCACTGCTGCACATGGATATGCACCGTATTGGAGCCACCCGAAACAAAGTCAAGACCAATGCGAACATTCCATTCGCCGGCGTTGTTACCGGAATTCTTATCCAGTTCGCAGAACGGATCTTCGCGAATACCGTCCACAAAAATCACTCGAGCATTCAGCTTTGTCACCAAGGAACCTTCCTTGGCCATATCGCCGCCGAGGCTCCAGAAATTCGGATTCAAGCGAAGTACTTCGGCAAAAGCCTTGTCGCCATCCAAAGCAGGGAGCAGACTATCATTTCGAGCGTTCTTTTCCTTGAGAAGTTCCGAATACTCCGTCACCACGTTCATATTGTTGAAGCCGTTTCGATTCGCTACAGGAATCGCAGCAGCAAAGGAATATGTCGAAAGCAAGACAAGCACGCAAAAGGCAAAAAAAACAAATTTTTTCATACTTAACGGGACCTCGTAAATTTCTTGACTGCAAAATTCAACAGATAAAGCAGCACGCCGCAAGCAATGATCGACGGACCCACCACCAAATTCAGTTCACAAGCGAGCAGAAGCCCGACCACCACCAACACTAGAGAAACACCCACCGATACAAGCATCATCTGCTTCAAGTTCTTGGAATAGCATTCGGCAATATAGGCGGGGATTGTCAACAGGGCAATTACAAGAATCATGCCCACCGCCTGCACCGCAATCACGACCGTAAGCGCAATCAAGGCTATCAAGAGCATGTAGTAGTTCAAAACGGGAACACCACGAACACGGGCGAATTCCGGATCAAAACTTATCGCCAAGAACTTCTGGAAAAATGCGATAACAAAGCCGAGAATCAAGACAAGCAAGCCTCCCATCCAGAAAAGCAATTCTCGCGGAACCGTCAAAAGGCTTCCGAACAAGAAACTCATCATGTCGCCACCATAGCCTGGCGTGAGATCCGTAAGAATAACGCCAAGGGCCATGCCCGCCGCCCAAATGATTCCAATAAACGTATCCGAGTTCTTGCGGTCCCGCCAAGTCAGCAAGCCCATAAGCATGGCGCAGACCAAGGCGAACGACAGCGAGCCAAGCATCGGGGAAAAGCCAAAAAAACAAGCGAGGCCTACACCACCAAACGAAGCATGCGCCACACCGCCCGAAAGCGCAGTAAGCCTGTTCACCACAACAAAAGTGCCCATCACGCCACAGGCAATAGCCACAAAGACTGCGGCCACCAGGGCGTTCTGCATAAATTCCATCGAAAAAAGTTCAAGCATATTCAGGGATCAGGTTTCAGGGGTCAAGTGACGGGTTACATCATGTAAATTTAGCAAATGCGGTATGTGAAAATCCACCCAGGCAGGGGCTTCCACGTTCGGATTCACGAAAATGGTGGTCCATCCGCGCGCATGGGCCGGTTCCAAATTGCGAAGTGAATCCTCGAGGAGCACAATTTCGCGACGATTCACGTTTCCGTGACGGCGTTCCAGCCATCGTTCCATTTTCTCGTAAGCGCTCACATGCGGCTTGCCTTCCCAGTCCATCATCTTGAGGTCGAACACGGCATCGATAGCGCTATCGATTTTCATGTGGGCCATGCCAGCCTCGCTCCAGTCGTGGCGACCGTTGGTAAAAACGTAGCGAGGACCATCGAGACTGCGAAGCAATGCCAACTTTTGCGGAGCTTCCTTCGGGTAAATCAGGTATTCCGGTTCGTGAATGAAATCGAAAAAATCGTCAGGGTCAGTACCGTTCATAGCCATCAAGCCCGAAAGAGTCGTTCCAAAACGCACCAGGTAATCTTTGCGGATACGGGTCGCATTTTCAAAATCGCCCCCCACCGTCTTTTGGACAAACAAGGCGATACGCTTATCAAGCGAATCGAGAACATAGCGTTCCTCTTCGCCATAAAGCGTCAGGTCGTAGTCAAAGAGCCAAATCATACACCCATGGCGAGGCCGCCAATCTGACGGGCCAAATAGGTGGCGTAATTGTCGGTCATGCCGCTTACAAAATCGAGAACTTGGTGGTAAGCCTCGGCGGCAGTCACGCTTTGGCCGATTTTCGCTTGCCCAATAAGGCGCACGATGCGATCGGCACGGTATGAATTCTTGCCATTCAAACGGTAATCGTAAACACCGTTGATGAATGCGTCGAGTACGGTAGCAAGCGTGGTGTAGCTACCCACTTCCAATTCCGTCTTGCGGCGGTCCGGGTAAATACGTTCAACGCCAAGGCGCTTTGCAATGCGGATTCCCCACATCACGTCGGAATTGGACAAGTCAATCAAGTGTTTCTCTAATTTGCCTTCCATGATTTCTTCGTAATGGTTCACAAAGACCACTGCGACATCGTCAATCAAATTTTGGATGGCCTTGCCACGAATGCTGCTGAGGAAGTCCCTGAAATTACAGCCATTCTCCCTATATTCGTTGTCGATATCCACGTCAGGGCCGCAAAGGTAACTGAACATGTCGCGGACATCGGCAAAACTCAGAATTCCCAGTTCAATGGCGTCTTCCACATCAAGAATGGAATAGCAAATGTCATCAGCGGCTTCCATCAGGTAAACAAGCGGATGGCGCACCCACTTGCCGCTCTGGATTTCCGGGAGCCCTAAAGTTTCTGCGGTCAAGCCGTACAAATCGGCTTCGGTGGAAAACAGGCTTGTGGGGCAGCCGTACTTGGCGATTTGCGGATACTTGATCATGGAGCCGATAGTGGCATACGTCAAGCGCATTCCGCCATCCAAAAAATGGTACTCCAGTTTGCTCAAGATGCGGTGTCCTTGGGCATTGCCGTCAAAATTTTCGAAATCGGCCATTTCCTTGTCGTTCAAGCCACGGAGCGGCGCGCTGTTGCGGTTCTTGCGGAACCATTCACGGATGGCCGCCTCCCCCGCATGACCAAAAGGAGGGTTACCGATATCGTGAGCAAGGCATGCCGACTGCACGATGGTGCCGAACTGGTATTCATTAATGAACTTCGGCAAATGCTGCTTGATCAGATGATACACTGTAATGGCAAGGCTACGCCCTACACTGGAAACTTCAATACTATGAGTCAAGCGACTATGAACGTGATCGTTCACGGAAAAAGGGTGCACCTGGGTTTTTCGACCCAGCCTGCGAAAAGCCGTCGAAAAAACAATGCGGTCGTAATCCCTGTGAAAATCGGACCTGTTCGGGTCAAGGTCCGCCGGATGGCCATAACGAATTGCCGATAATAGAGTTTCCCATTTAAGCATAGGCCAAATATAGTAAATCTGCCACTTCGTCACTTTCAAATATTTTCTATCTTACTTATTATGATTACCCGCCTTATCGATAGAAACTTCGCCAATATGCGTTTGGACCGTTACCTGCGCAAGGCTTTCCCCGAAGAATCTCTCTCCGTGTTCTTTGCCGTGATTCGCAAAAAGAAGATTCGCGTGAACGGAGTGATTGGCAAGGCGAACCAGATGCTCGTCGAGGGAGACCTCGTCAACATCTACGAAAATTTCAAGAGCGTCCCTGAAGAAGAAAAAGACATGAGCGCAGCGCAGAAAGCGACACTCGCAGCAAACAGCTCGACAGAAAAACCTGCATGGACGCAATCAGTAAAATCAGGCTGGGGCAAGCCCAAGACCAACGCCGAAAAACAGTCCAACTGGGGAGCCAAGGAACTCGACATCGTAATGCAGACCGAAGATTACGTTATCGTGAACAAGCCCTCGGGACTCGCAAGCCAACCCGGCAGCGGCACTCGCCCCGGTGAAAGCCTCGTGGAATACCTCTGGGAATGGGGCCGCAGCGAAGGGCTCGATTTCCGTCCGACCATCGCACACCGCTTGGACCAGGAGACATCGGGCATGCTCATCGCCGCCCTTCATGGCGACACGCTCCGCGATTTCACCCGCATGATTCGCGAACACGAAGTGGAAAAATTCTATTTCGCATTGGTCAAAGGGAACCTCAAACGCGAAAAAGGCACCATTGACGAAAGTCTCACCCGCACCGATGCCGCCAAGGGCAGCAAAATGAAGGTCGGCGAAGAAAGCAAGGACGCACAGCGCGCCATCACCCACTACCGCGTCAAGCAGCACTACGAAGGCTACGACCTTGTAAAAATCAAGCTCGAAACCGGTCGCATGCACCAGATTCGCGCCCATTTTGCAAGCATCGGGCACCCGCTATTGGGCGATTCCCGCTACGGCGATTTCGCCCTCAACCGCGAAGTCAAAAAAAATCTCGGACTGCACAGACTGTTTTTGCACAGTTGCCGCTTGGAATTCGACTGGAAAGGCGAAAAGAAAATCTTCGATTGCCCGCTCCCTAAGGAATTGCAGGCTGTAATCGACCAGTTGAAACCACTCCGCTTTGAACGTGAGCGCTAAATTACAACCATTCGCCGACCGAGGCTACATTTAAAGAGCATGCTTTAAAAAGCATATCTTAAAGAGTCCGCTGACCAGTGGCACGCAACGTTCAGCGTGCTTACGAATATTTACAAATAAATTCACTTTTCGCTTCGGTGTAGCCGTCGCGGTCATGTTCAAACCGCTTCCACAGCGACAGTTTAAGCATCTCGTATTCCTTGGCAACTGAAGGATTCGCCCGCAGGCAGTCCCGGAAGCGGATTTCGGCGTTGTCGCCCTCATGGCGCAAGTGCAAGTGAAACACCTTTTCGGCAAAGCCTTCTTCGGTGTAGCCCTTGTTGAACGAAATTCGATTTTCCGTTTCGCTCATGCAGATGTAGCCCGCAGCCACCAGAGGTTCCTTGGCCAGGCGCAAATCTACGCCCAAAGGCAATTCCACTAGAATATCGACAATGGGTTTTGCCCAGATGTCAGGCACAGCCGTACTCCCCACATGCGTGATGCGAACGTCCGCACAGTCCTCAACTTTGAAAAGCGCCGACAATGCCGCACGCACAATTTCCGATTCTTCTCTGAACCATTCGACCCAGCAATCCCTGTGCTCCGTAAGCACAATGGGGAACAACTGCCACAGTTCTTCCAGGGTCATTTCGCTCAATTTCTTTTTTGCAGGGGTATTCACAAGGTCAAAAATACATTCAAGTCGCTCTCCAAAGTGCGTTTTTTCTATATTTTTCGCCGAAAATTTATAGATGGCACGGATTTTGCGCTACCACGTACTGCTACAAGAAACACGTTGTACCGCGCGACATCCGCATAAAAGAGGAAAAAATGAAAGTTTCTTTGAATTGGCTCAGGCGTCATGTTGATCTTCCGGAAAATGCGGAAGAAGTTGAAAAGGCACTTACTTCCATCGGCCTCGAAGTCGAAGGCACGGAAGAACCGGGCAAGGTCTACGACAAGCTCATCGTCGCAAAGGTTTTGACCTGCGAACCGCACCCGGATAGCGACCACTTGCATATCACGACCGTCAACAACGGCAAGGAAACCATCCAAGTCGTTTGCGGCGCCCCGAACGTTGCCGCTGGCCAGACCGTAGTGCTCGCCCCGATTGGCGCGGAACTCCCGCTCCCGGACGGCACCATGCTCAAGATGAAGAAGTCCAAGATTCGCGGCGTCGAAAGCTTCGGCATGATTTGCGCCGAAGACGAAATCGGCCTCAGTGACGACCACGGCGGAATCATGGTTTTGGACGATTCCATTCCGGCAGGCACCCCGTTCGTAAGCCTCGGCTTGTACGACGTTTGCTTCGAACTGAACGTGACTCCGAACCGTCCGGATGCTTTAAGCCACCGCGGTGTCGCTCGCGAACTCGCCGCCAAGTTCAACCGCCCCCTGAAGCCTCTCGCCTACAACTACGAAGAAGACGGCGAAGAATGCAGCAAGGCAGCCACCCTCGAAGTCGTTCCGGGTTGCGGTTGCTCCCGCTATGTGGGCCGCGTCATCAAGGACGTGAAGGTCGAAAAGTCCCCCGCATGGCTCGCCAAGCTCTTGCACGCCGTAGGCATGTCCAGCATCAACAACGTGGTCGACGTCACGAACTTCATTTTGATGGACGTGGGCCAGCCGCTCCACAGTTTCGACATGGACCAGCTCAAGGGCAACACCATCAAGGTCCGCAAGGCTGCGAAGGGCGAAAAGATTGAAACCATCGACCACACCGCACACGAACTCACCGAAAACGATCTCGTCATTTGCGACGGCGACCGTCCGGCTTGCGTTGCCGGTGTGATGGGCGGCGTAGAATCCGAAATCGTTGATGCCACCAAGAACGTGTTCCTCGAAAGCGCCTGGTTCAACCCGACCGTCGTGCGCAAGCAGGCCAAGCGCCTCTGCATCTCCACGGACTCCAGCTACCGCTTCGAACGTGAAATCGATTTCCGTACACAGGACGAATACAGCAAGTACGCCTGCGCCCTCATCAAGGAAGTGGCCGGCGGTCGCATTCTCAAGGGCAGCGTTGAATACACCGGCGACGACCACAAGAAGGCCTGCAACCAGGTGACGCTCCGCACCGCACGCGCCGTAAAGGTCATCGGCATGGAAATCTCCGCCGACCAGATTGAAAAGTTCCTCACCGGAATCGCTCTCGAAGTCGTCGCGAAGGATTCCGAATCCATCACGTTCAAGATTCCGAGTTTCCGCCCCGACCTTGAACGCGAAGTGGACCTCATCGAAGAAGTCGCACGCCTCATCGGCTTCGACAACATTCCGTACACGCTGCCGAAGTTCACCATGCAGCCGAACGACCTCCCCGCCGTCGAAGTCATGAACCGAAAGATTCGCAAGACGCTTTCTGCAATGGGGCTCCACGAATGCCTTTCCCTCCGCTTTACGAGCAAGGCTCGCACCGAGGCTATCTTCGGTGCCGCAAGCGAAGACCGCCGTTCCACCCCGGCCGCCCTCTTGAACCCGCTTTCCGAAGAACTCGGCGTCGTACCCACCAGCCTTTTGCCGAACCTCCTCAAGAGCGTCGCCGAAAACGAAAAGAACCGTCCGGGCAGCATTCGTTTGTTCGAAGTCGCCAAGGGCCAGTTCAAGCGCGACCGCAAGGACGTGCGCGATCCGGGCTTCGATGAATCGAACCTCGTCGCACTCACCGTCGCAGGCACCTTCGACGCAAATCCGCTCGCCGAAAAGCCCGCACAGATTGACTTTGCCGCCTTCAAGGGCCTTGTCCAGGCGTTCTTCAAGCGCGTCGGCCTCGTGGTCGAATTCCGCGTCCCCACCAAGGCCGAAGTGTTCCTGCACCCGGGCAAGCAAGCAGAAATCGTATGCGGTGGCACAGTGCTCGGCACCATGGGCGACTTGCACCCGAACGTCCTCAAGGCAAACGACATCAGTTACGAGACCTTCGTGATGGAAGCGAACCTCGACAAGATGATTGAAGCGAGCCAGAAGAAAATCGTGTTCGAAGCCTTCAGCCGCCAGGTTCCCTCCAGCCGCGACATTTCCATCGAAGTCGCGAAGGGCATGACCCACGAAGAAATCCTCGGCCGCATCAAGGGACTCAACCCGAAGAACCTCGCGAAGATTACTCTCAAGAGCATCTACGAAGGCGAAAAGATCGAAGCCGGCAAGAAGAACATGGTCTACAGCCTCACCTACCAGGCCATGGACCGCACCCTCACCGACGACGAAGTCAACAAGGCTCACAACAAGCTCCGCGACAAGCTCGTCGCGAACGGCGACATCGTGCTGCGCTAAGGGACACCCGTTAAAATTTCCCCGCAAAAAATTTTCCCCGCAAAAATGCGGGGATTTTTTGCGTTCCAATTATTTTACCAGCAGATTGGCTTTCCTAGAAAAATCCTTTTTCCACCAGAGGCAAAGATGTCCATAAGCAGAGCAGCCGTTCCTACAACACAACCAGTTTTTTCAACCTTGTCCGCCACATCCTCATTTCGAGAAGCCGGCTTCAAGGTAGACGGAATTTGCGCCTCAATTGTACTATCAGCGGGCGCACTGGGTTCCTGCATTTCGCTGTCGGCTATTTTTGAATCGTCACGGGAAGGATCGTACAGAAGAAAACTCTTGTTTATCACAGGGACAGACCTATTTCCACTAGACAACAACTGGGCATGGCTCACAGACAGACCAAGAGCCAAGCCTACCAAAACAATTTTCAATTTTTTTTGCATATGCAAATTCCCCACACCAAGCAACAAAAATCGAAATGATATTCGTTATCTCAGTCCAAGCGCCGCGCGGACTTCTTCGATATAACGGCGTTCATCCGGGGAAATGTTGTCAAGGTTATCTTCTTCGCGGCTGGCGGCAGCAATACGCGTCATGCAATCCAGTACTTTCTGCTTAAATTCGCGAGACTCGCGATTTACCACCTCGACGCAAGCATCGGTACGAGCCTTCGCACTGGAGAAACTGGCATAGATATCGTTGAAATCGTCCCAATCCACTTCCGGAGTCACCTCGTCATGGATTTTGTCAAGTTCGTCGCTTTCGGCCTGGGTGGCGGATGTTGCCCCGGGCAAAAGCTGTTCCACTTCCTTTTCATGGTACAAGCAAGCGGTCTGCCAAGAGAGAACCAAAAGAGCCATATTCGATTTCATAATATCCTCACCTATATGAGCGATGAAAACAAAAACTATTCGTCGTGAAATACAACGAAAAATACATTTATAATATACATTAAACGGCAATACAGAAACCATCCACTTCCATCTTTTCTACTAAAAATACCGTCTTCAGCGCAGCATCCCTCCATTTTTTTACTATATTCCATGCCATGGCATACGTAGCAATGGCCCGCAAGTGGCGTCCAAAGTCTTTTTCCGACATGGTCGGACAGGAACATATCGCAAAAACCCTTCAAAATGCTATTGAAGGGAATCGCTTGCATCATGCCTTTCTTTTTACGGGAACCCGCGGCGTAGGTAAGACCACCAGTGCCCGTATCCTTGCACGCACCCTGAACTGCAAAGGCGGCGACCCGCTGCACCCCTGTGGAGAATGCGACAGTTGCAAGGATATCGACGGCGGAAATCCGATGGACGTCATCGAAATCGACGGTGCATCCAACAACGGCGTCGAAAACATCCGCGACGTGATTGACAGCGTCCAGTACCCGCCCGTCATTGGCAAGTACAAGGTGTTCATCATCGACGAAGTCCACATGATTTCGAACGCCGCGTTCAACGCCCTCCTCAAGACCCTTGAAGAACCTCCCGAGCACGCCATTTTCATTTTTGCGACGACCGAAGTCAACAAGGTTCCGCAGACGATTCTCAGCCGTGTGCAGCGTTTCGACTTCAAGCGCCTCACCATGGACCAGATTCACGGCCGTCTTCGCTACATCTGCGAACAGGAAGGCATCAACGCCTCGGACGAAGCCCTCGACATTTTCGCCGAGAAGGCCGATGGTTCCATGCGCGACGGCCTTACCTACTTCGACCAGGCCTACGCATTCACCGGAAGCGAAATGGACGCAGACTCGGTCCGCAGCATTCTCGGAATTCCTCCCGTAGAGCTGTTCTTCTCGCTGATCAACGCCATCGAGAGCCATAATCTCAAGGGCGTTTTCAAGATGGTCGACGACGCCTGTTCCCGCGGCATAGAATTCACCCCGCTTCTCGACGGATTCGGCAAGTTCCTCAGAAATGTGCTGTACACCCGTATCGAAGCCTTCAGTGCCGACGACCTGAGCATTACCGAAGAACTTTATTCTAAGCTGAAAAGTACCGCGCAAGGGCTTTCGAACGGCGACATGCTCCGCATAAGCAAAATGCTTATCGACTTGCAGGCCCAGTTGCGCCACAGCACCAACCCGCGACTCATGGTAGAAACCACCTTCGCGCGAATGGCATGGCTCGACAGGCTCACCGATTTGAAAAGGGCTCTCGCAGCCATAAACGACCCGAAGAGCGCCTCCGACGAGGCGTTAAAAAAAAAAGTAACTGAAATTGCCGCTGCGCTGGAGCAGCCTCAAGAGAATCCCCCCGAACAGGTCCAATATGAAGACCCCTTCGAGAATTACGCCGGGTCCAATGGAAGTTCGTACACCCGATACGAAATCGCAGCCGCCTGGGACAGCATCCGCGCAGGTTTCGCCGACGATGGAGACCTGGTGTTCTCGGCAGCCATGATGGATACCAAACTGGAAACCGGAGACGTGAAGGAAAATCCCTTCCCCGTTTACCTCACCTACCGAAGCGAAACGGACACCAACACATCCTGGAACTACCAACAGCTACAGGAACATCCGGAATTCCTGACCCGCCTCCAAAAAATTCTCGAAGATAAACTCCAGACCAAGATAAACCTTTCCGTAAAAACGCGCGCCTACACCCAGGAAGAACGCGAAATCCTCGCCAAGGAGAAAATGTCTCCTTACCAGTTGGACTTGCGAAATGAACCTAATTTAGGAAAACTTGTAGAAATTTTCGCCGCAGAATTGGTATATTCTGTACCATTAAAGCGTAATAGCGCCCCCACAAACGACGAAAACGAAGAACTTAACGATAACTAAGAGGACTCCACTATGGACATGAGTAAAATGCTTAAAGACCTTCAGAAGATGCAGAGCAAGATGATGAAGGCCCAGAACGACCTTAAAACCCAGAGTTTCGAAGCTGAAGCCGGTGGCGGAATGGTCAAGGTCGCCATGAACGGACATGGGGTGCTCACCCTGATAAAGATCAACCCCGACGCCGTCGACAAGGACGACGTGGAAGCCCTCGAAGACCTCGTAATGGCTGCCATCAACGCCGCCGTCAAGAAAAAAGACGATGCCGCACAGTCCAGCCTGCACGACATTACCGGCGGAATGAAGATTCCCGGTTTGATGTAGCGCACACGGGGATGTCATTTTATCCCCATTTTTGGGCATTTCATCAATTTTTGCGCCAAAGTACCCTTATATATGGGGTACTTTTTTTTTACATTTGGGCCCGTATATTTTACAGGAGTTCGAATGTCGAGGAAAATCGCAATCCTCTCGCTTCTTGCAATCAGTTTAACGGTCCCCAGCTGGGCCGGTAAAACCTATACCCGCGAAGAAGCCGTAAAAACCGCTATGGAAAATTCTCCGGACATAAAAAGTGCCGAAGAAGCAGTCGTTTCCGCAAACTCTCAAGTCACCCAAGGTTACGGCAATGCCTATCCGAGCATTGACCTTAGCGCCACCGTCACCCGCATTTTCGGCCTGGACGATGTTGAAAAGAGTACCAAGCTCACTGATGCAGCCAGTCAAATGGCCGACGGAAACGATGACAATGGCCACCCGAACGCTAACGCCTTCGACACCCAGGTAATCGGCCCAGCCTTGGACGGCATGATTAACCAGATGATGGCCCAGGGGTACCGCTGGCAATCCAGTGTCGGCATAACCGCCACCCAGATTCTTTACGCCCAGGGCAAGGTGGGCACCGGCATCGAAATCGCCAAGGCCTACAAACGCGTGAGCGAAGTGAGCCTCGAAAACACTAAGTCCCAGGTACGTTACTCGGTAGAAAATTCCTTTGACGCGCTGATTGTCCTGGACTCTTCCATCGCCATCTTGTACGCCTCCAAGGAAATGCTTCAGGAAAACCTGAATTTTGTGGAACAATCCAAGGCAAGCGGCCTCGCCACCGAACTGGACCTGATCCGCGTGCAGCTTTCCATGGACGAACTGAACGCCCAGATAGCCTCCATCGAAAAATCCCGTGTTCTCGCCCGCAACGCCCTGTTAACGACAATGGGCCTCAACTGGGATTCCGAGGTTCAGTTCCAGGGAGAACTCCGCGACCCGGCAGACGGCTACACCTACCCCGACACATCCATGGCCAATGTGAAAAAGCGTCGCAAGGAACTGGTGATGCTTGAAGAAACCGAAAACATGAAGTCCATGAACATCGACATTGAAAATGGCGGATACAAGCCAACGGTCGCACTCGTCGGTGGACTCAAGTACAGCAACAACCAGAACGAATTCTACAAGTGGGACGCTCCGGATTGGGACAAGAACATCAACAAGTACATCGCCCTGAACGTGACAATGAACCTGTTCAACGGCATGAAGACCCGCGAAAGCGTTACCCAGGCCAAGTCCAGTCTCCGCACCACGCAAATCCAGAAGGAAACTGCCGAACGCGGATTCCGCGTGCAGATTGAATCCTGCGCGAACACGTTGGAAGACGCCAACGCCCAGATTGAAATCAGCAAGCGCCAGATTGACCTTGCCCAGAAAAACTACGACCTTACAAACGCCGCCTACAAGATTGGCAGCGAAACTCAATTGAACCTGCTTTCTGCAGAAAACAGCCTTCGTACGGCAAAACTCGGCTATCTCACCGCCATAGGCCAATGGAATACGGCCTACAACGCACTGCTGCAGGCTACCGGAGAATATTAATAGGAAGAAGATTATGAACAAGCTCACGAAATACATCATCACCGTTTCTGCCATTTCGCTTCTTCTCGTCGGATGCGACTTGAAAAAACAGGACGACGCCAGCAAAAAGGCTGCCACCATTGAAGAAATCCAGAAGGAAAAAGGCAAGCCCGCACGAGTCGTAAAGGCGACCACAGCAAAACTCAACGACATCCGCAAGTTCAGCGGTTCCATCGAAGGCATGCAGCCGACCAACGCCATCGCCAAATTGGGCGACCCGATTTCCGTCATCAACGTCCAGGTCGGAAGTACCGTGCAAAAGGACCAGGTTCTCGCCGAATACGTATTCACGGGCGACAACACCAGTTACCAGCAGGCCCAGGAACAGGTCGCCCTCCTCGAGAAGGCCACCGAACGCATGCGTGAAGTCTATGCCAAGGGCGGCATCACGCAACAGAGTATGGACGCCCAGGAATCGCAATTGAAGATTGCCAAAATGAATCTTGAAACCGCCCGTCGCGCAACAAAGATTCTCGCCCCCGCTTCCGGCGTCGTCACGGAACTCAACTTCAAGGTAGGCCAGGTTCCTGGAGCCAACCAAGTGTTCTGCACAATCGCCAAACTTGACCAAGTCATCTTGAAACTCAACGTCACTAGCCAGGACATCGGACTTTTCAAGAAGGGCGCCAAGGCGATCGTGAATCTGAACGGCGAAGCGCTCACGGGTAAAGTCACCCTCATTCCGCTTGCCGCCGACCCGGTAAGAAGATTCTTCCCGGTTGAAATCACGTTCAACAACAAGGGCAAGAAACTCCTCCCCGGCATGTTCGTCACCGCCGAAATCGAAGCCCGCCAGGTACAGGGCACCATTATCCCGGCCGAGGCTGTCGTCTACCGTAACGGCGTAAACACCGTATGGACCGTCGAAGAAGATGGCACAGCCAAACGCCATGTAGTCCAGGTCGGCATCCAGACCAAGGACGACGTACAGATTCTCGACGGCATTGAAAACGGCGCAACCGTCATGGTTGAAGGCATGTCCAAGATGAACGATGGCGACAAGGTCCTCGTCGTTGAATAATCGGAATACCGGAGATTTACTGAATGATTAAGGCGAGTATTTACAAACCAATCACCATGCTCATGGTCATCTTGACCGTGGTGGTGTTCGGTATCTACACGTACACCATGATGGTGGTGGACTTGATGCCGAAATTTGACGTTCCCGTTGTCACGGGCGTTATCGTCTACTCCGGCGCAAACCCGGAAGAAATCGAAACAACCGTCATCAAGCCGGTCGAAGAAGCCGTGGAACTCATTGACGGTATCGACTACGTGCAGTCTATATGCATGGAAAACTACGGCATTCTAGTCGCCATGTTCAACATGGGCGTCAACGTCGATGTCGCTGCAAACGATGTCCGTGCAAAGATTGAACAGACCGCAGCCGACTTCCCGGATGCCGTCGAAGCGCCGATTATTTCGAAGGTGGACATCAACGCTTCTGCAATCATGTCCTTCTCCTTTACCGGCCCTCTAAACCCGACTGAACTCCGCCAAAAGGCAGAAGATGAAATTG
The DNA here is from genome assembly GCA_024398815.1 of Fibrobacter sp. Classification (GTDB taxonomy): domain Bacteria; phylum Fibrobacterota; class Fibrobacteria; order Fibrobacterales; family Fibrobacteraceae; genus Fibrobacter. The sequence continues at coordinate 72,295 of JAKSIL010000013.1, read as the reverse complement.
AGCCGCTCCTCACCTCCGTTTCCGGCGTGGCGAGCGTGGATATCTTCGGTGGTACGACCCGCCAGATTTCCATCGAACTCGACAAGGAAATGCTCAAGGCCCGTGGCGTCGACGTAACGACCATGATGGGTGTATTCCAGCAGTCGAACCTCAACTACCCGGTTGGCGAAGTCATCGGCAAGCACAAGAACACAAGTGTCCGTACCGCAGGCAAGTTCGAAACTTTGGACCAGATGCGCGACATGGATATTCCGACGGCAAACGGTGTCATCAAACTCGGCGAAGTCGCTCTCGTCAAGGATACAGTCAAGACCATCACTTCTGCTTCCCGCTACAACGGAACGAACTCCATTTCCTTGGATATCAAAAAACGTTCCGACGCCAACGTCGTGGAAGTGGCCAAGGGCGCACGCAAGCGCGTCGACGAAATCAACAAGACCCTCCCGAAGGGATTCGAAATCCACCTTGTGTACGACAAGTCCGAAGCCGTGGAAGAATCCATCGAGAACGTGATTTCGAACATCGTCATCGCCATTATCCTCACCTCCATTTTGTTGCTCCTGTTCCTCGGCAAGCTTTCCACGATGCTCATCGCGGCGCTCACCATGCCGATTTCCGTGATTGGCGCATTTACCTTGATGTACTTCGCCGGATTCGGCATCAACATGATGTCCCTGATGGCTCTTTCCTCCGCTGTGGGTCTCTTGGTGACGAACTCCATCGTGGTGCTTGAAAACATCAACAACAAACTCATGGAAGGCCTAGATCCGAAGGAAGCCGCCCTCAAGGGAACCACCGAAATCATGGTCGCCATCATGGCGTCGACCCTCACGAACGTCTGCGTGTTCGTACCGATTGCCTTCATGAAGTCCATCGTGGGTATCTTCTTCAAGACCTACGGTATGACCATGGTGTTCGCGACCTTCGTGTCGCTCCTCGTGACCTTCACGCTTACTCCGCTCATGGCGGCCTACCTGTTCAAGGGTAAAAAGAAGGACGAGAACGGCAACATCATCGAAGAAAAGCCGGGCATCTTCGAACGCATTACGGGATTCTTCCCGCTCTGCATGAACGGCATCCGCTTCGTGTACTTGAAGACCTTGAGTTTCTGCCTTTCCATTCCGGGTGTTCTGTTCCAGGTGCTTGCACTTGTCGGCATGCTCGCATTCGTCGGTTTCCTCGCGAAGAACTTCCTCACGGTCGAACTTTCCCCGAAGCAGGACCAGGGCATGATCAACATCTCCCTCGAAATGCCCGTGGGTACGAACATCGAAACGACAGACAGCGTTTCGCGCATCATTGAAGACCGAATCAAGGACGTGCCCGAACTGGAACGCTACAACGTGACGGTCGGTGGCGAAAACGGCTTCACCGGCGTGAACCAGTCCAAGATTCGCTTGAAACTCATCAAGCGCAACCAAGGGCGTACCCGCAGCAGTGACCAGGTCGTAGACTCCCTCCGTCCGATTCTCGCCAACATCCCTGACGCATACATTTCCATCAAAAGCGCCTCCGCTTCTGAAATGAGCAACAACAGCGCTGGCGACGTGGTGCTCGAAGTGAACAGCCTCAAGAGAGATTCCGCCGTCAAGGCATCCGAAATCCTGCTCGACAAGATCAAGGACATTCCGGGCGTCGTCGACGTGAAGACCAGTTACGAAGCCGGTAAGCCGGAAATCCGATTGGTTCCGAACCGCCAGGCCTTGGCCGACTACGGCGCAACGCTCCAGTCGCTTGCAACCGTGAACTACATCGCAGTGAGCGGCTACCAGGCTGGAACCTTCACCGAAGACGGCGAAGAATACGATGTGTACGTGCGCATGCAAGAAAAGGACAGACACAGCCATGCAGACATCGAAGACTTGCCGATGCTCACGCCCAAGGGCTACGTTTCCGCAAGCACACTCTTCGAAGTCGAAGACGGCGCAGGTCCGACAAAGATTGAACGCAAGCGCAAGATGACCCGTATCGACGTTTCCATGAACCTGCTCCCTGGCCATACGACCGGTGAAATCATGGGCAAGGTCGGCAAACTAGCCGCCGACATGCAGGCCGCGGGAGAACTTCCCGAAGGCGTATCCACGACATTCGGTGGTAACGCCGACATGCAGAACGACATGGTGAAGGAATTCATTGCGGCCATCCTTATGGCCATCCTCCTCACCTACATTCTGTTGATTGCCCTCCTTGAAAGTTTTGCCCAGCCGTTCATCATCATGACGACCATTCCGATGGGCGCCATTGGCGTGGTACTTTCCCTGGTGCTTACCGGAAAGGCTCTTTCGATGATTGCCTTCATGGCCATCGTGATGCTTATCGGTGTGGTGGTGAACAACGCCATTCTATTGCTTGACGAAGCGAACCGACTGTTCCGAAGCGGAAGCATGGGCAGAAGAAGCGCCATGATGACGGCAGCCAAGAGCAAGTTCCAGGCAATCGCCCTCGCAACGTTCGCATCCATCGTGGCACAGCTCCCGCTAGCCTTCGGTATCGGCGGTGACGTGGCCGCCATGACGCAGCCGATGGGTATAGCCTCGGTGGGCGGTCTTGCGATTTCCGCAATCCTCACCATGTATCTCGTGCCTACGTTCTTCTGGCTCCCGAATGCACTGTTCAGCAAGGTAAAGAAAGCAAAGAACAAACTTTCGCAAAAAATGCACAAGAATTAATTAACTTTTAAACATCAAGTATTTCCATATCCAAGACAGCCTGTCTGTCTTGGATATTTTTTTTGAGAGGAGCAATGCAATACTACATCTACAACAACAGCGACACAGAAAATAAAGAGGTTCAAGTTGCCGTCGCAGACATTTACGACGAACTGCTTCTGGAACGCATCCGTGCGATTCAGAAACAGAGGGTAATCCCCATCAAAAAGACAACGGCGGAAATCCGGAACCTGATTCGAGCCCAGAACAAGACCAGTGCCGATTCCATCCTCCAAAAGCTGGAGCAGCAAAAAAAGCAGAACCACGAAAACACCGGCAGCTGGGAATCGGAGCCCATCATCAATCTCGTAGATTCGCTCATGGACGAAGCCCTCAAGGACAAGGCCACCGACATACATCTGGAACCTGCGCCAAACGAGTTTCGCATCAGGTTTCGAAAGGACGGACTGCTCTGCAGCTACAAGACGCTCCCCGGCTGGATTGCAGAACCCGTATTGATAAGGTTAAAACTGCTGGCCGATGTAGATATTACCGAAAGGCGCATTCCGCACGACGGGAGTTTCAAATTCCAAGGGGCCTTCGGCGAAGCGAACGTGCGTTTAAGTACTCTGCCCGTTCACGACGGAGAAAAATGCGTCCTGCGCCTCCTGCCAGCCCAGGACGACGGACAGACTCTTGACAGGCTCGGATTCTCCCCCGCCATACAGAATGCCTTGAGAAACGCTTTTGCGGCGCCTCAAGGGCTACTGTTGATTACAGGCCCCACGGGGAGCGGAAAAACTTCAACGCTCTACTCCGGACTGCGTGAAATAATTCACCGTCAAATAAATGTCGTGACCATCGAAGACCCTGTGGAATACAAGCTCGAGGGAGCGAACCAGGTTCAGGTAAACGAAAAATGCGGTTTCACCTTTGCCGTTGCCCTTCGTTCCATTTTACGACAAGACCCTGACGTAATCCTCGTCGGCGAAATCCGAGACCCTGAAACTGCGCAGATAGCGCTCCGCGCCGCACAGACCGGCCACTTGGTTCTCGCCACGCTACACACCAACAGCGCCAAGGCGGCAACAGACCGTATGCAGGACCTCGGAGTCAACATCAACATTCTCCGCGAATCCCTGCTCGGCATCGTGGCGCAAAGGCTTTTGCGAAAGACTTCGGGAGGTCGCACCGCGGTCGTGGAATTCCTTGGAAACGACGGGAACTTCGTTGATGGAAATCTCGAGGAAAACGCCAAGCGCCTGTTTGCGCTGGGCGTCGTCACCGCCAATGAAATTTCAAGAGTGCTTGGCGACTCGGTCGTGTTTACCGAATCGAAATCTACTTAGCCGGTTTTTCAACAGGCGACGTGGGCGCCATCAGCTGCCTTAAGGAATCAACCAGCACACTGTCCTTCTTGGGGAACATGTTCTGGTAGATGACAGCACGGCGCTTGGCCATGAACTGGCTTTCACGCATGTTGGGATGGTGTTTGCTCGGGCTTGCCAACATGGCCGCCAAATTGATGGCCTGGTCAATGCTCAGTTTGTAGCAATCTTTTTTGTAGTAGGCGCGGCAGGCTTCCTGGCATCCGAAAATATTCTTGCCCCATTGAGCGTAATTCAGATAGAGTTCCAGAATACGGTCTTTGCCCAGTTCATGTTCCATGAGCAAGGCGTAGGCCAATTCCTTGAACTTGCGTTCCCAGGAGCGTTCTCCGCTCAGGAACATATTCTTGGCCAACTGTTGCGTGATAGTGGAACCGCCGAACTTCGTCTTTCCGGATATTCGATTCGCATTCAAGGCTTCGGCAATGGCGTATACATCGAATCCCGGATGGAAGTAGAAGCCGGCGTCTTCGCTTGCAATGACGGCCTTTTGCAAATACGAACTGATGGAATCCAGCGGAACGAACGTATGCTTAATCTCTGCCGCCGGGTTGGAATCCTTGAGAGCCTCCATGTACTTGCTCATCTCCGGCTGGGTATCCTTGAGGTTTTCTACACTGTCGTAAAGGTCGTAGACATACACAAACCCCTTGTACAAGGCAATGGAGGCGGCGATGGTAAATGCAGCCGAATAGAAAATCAGCAGGAGTATAGCCACTCTCAGCAAAAAATTGATGAACCTGTATATATACGAGCAAATCTTCACGAACAGACTGTTCCTGAAAGAATGCCACACGCTCTTGATTTTTTGCCAACTCATATAGGATAAAATAGATAAAAGTTTATTTGTGAACGAACCAGTCGTTCACGTCTTCGCCTTCTTTCATGGCATTTTTCAAATGTTCAAGGCCTTCGCCAAGGACAACAGTCCTTATACCCGCCTGTCCAAAGACTTCTTTCAGGTATTCGGTACCGCTGCGGCCAGCCTCGTCCTTGTCCAGACAAAGTACCACATTCTTGTTTTTGAACAACGGAATCCATTCCGTTTTAAACGAACGTACACCGGGTATCCCGACGGCATCTATTTTCTGGTTCAAAAAAGTCAGCGTATCTACAACGCCTTCGCACAAATAAATCCAGCCCGCCTTTTGATCGAGAGCCGACACATTGTACGGATAGGGAACCGTGCCTCGTAGATTCAGTTCCTTGGGGACAACGCTTTTGTCCAGTGCGCGGGACTGGAAGTAGCAAGCGCGGCGACCGGAATCCAGGTACGGGAATATCAGAGGATGCTTGTAGTAGCGCAGATTTCCCTTATCGTTGAAGAGCCCCACGTACTTCAGCACTTCTATGCTGTATGTTTCCTTGAGTTTATCGTTCAACGCCTTGTAATCGACAATCGTCCTCAGAAGCATTTTATCCCAGACTGGCTTATGAATGCGACGTCGGGCAAGCCAAGCCGCCGCCGGCGTATTATCAACCGGCGAAAGCATCTTCAAAAAGGAGAGAATTATCTGTTTTCGTTCAAGTTCAGGAACAAGTTCTTCAGGGATTTCTTCGGGCAACGGCTCCTGAGGCAATTTTACAACCTCAACGGGACTAGTCGCATGCGAGGGCGCTGTTTTAGAGCGGTTCGCAGCCGCAGGAACAACGGCTCCGCGAGGGACAAGAAATGGGAAAGCCCCCATCAGAAATTCAAGCGCTTCCAAAAACGAGCAATTCTTCACCAGTTGCACCAGCGAAATCACATCACCGCGGACATCGTCGCAGACCCAGCAGCGGTACGTTCCTCGTTCCTCGGAAATAGACACCGAGGGAGTTCGGTCGCCATGCACATGACGCATAGGAAACAGGCAGCGACAACGCCCACGCACGACTTCAATACCGAGCAACCTAGCCACGGCTGTTATCGAAAGCGATGCCTTGAATTGTTTCAGTTCTTCATGTGTCATTTATGCCAACAATATATAATTATATTTACCGCATGGAAATTCTTGAAAACGAATTCATGAGTGCGCACACGTCCTTCAAGGTCGGAGGCCCTGCCAAGTTTTTTGCGAAAGTAGAAAGCGAAAGCGAGCTGGTCGAAATCCACCAGAAGGCCCAGAGAACGGGACTTCCCTGCTTTTTGCTTGGCAAGGGAACGAATCTACTCGTCTCTGACAAAGGGTTCGACGGATTCATCATCCAGCTCGGCAAGTCGTTTTCGGAAATCAAAGATTTAGGAAACGGAAAATTTCGCGTAGGGGCAGCAACGCCTCTCGCCCGTTTTGCAAGATTCTGCATAAACCAGGGCTATGCGGACATTCATAAACTGGCGGGCATCCCCGGAAGCCTTGGAGGCGCCATCTACATGAACGCAGGCGCCTATGGCCAGGAAATCTGCAACGGCTGCGTGGAAGTCGTTTCGATGGATGCCGTAGGAAATCTGCACACAAGAGCCGCCGGCGAATGCAAGTTCGGTTATCGCCACAGCCTATTTCAGGAATTGGCGGCAAACCGCGCCGAAGTCATTCTTTCTGCTACGTTCCAGTTGACGCCGGCAGCAAGCCTCGGCAAGACATCGGCAGACCTCGAAAGCGAAATGCAGGAATGCATGGAAAAGCGTCGCAAGTCGCAGCCTCTCAACATGCCGAACGCAGGTTCCACCTTCAAACGTCTCGCCGCAGGCGCTGCAGAAACTCCGGCACAAATCGCCCCCGGCTACTACATAGAACAGGCCGGCTTAAAAGGCTATCGCATCGGTGGTGCCGAAGTAAGCCAAGTACATGCGAACTTCATCGTGAACACCGGCGGCGCCACCGCAAGCGACATCAAGGCTTTAAGCGAATTCGTGCAAAAAAAAGTTGCAGACAAATTCAACATTCATCTGCAACGCGAAATCATACTGCTCGGCGAGTTCTAGTTTTCTTCTTTTGGCGAATCGGGTGGCACCGGATCAAACTTGTTCAAAAGTTTGCAAATCAGTGCATACACCGTTCCGCCAATAAGGCCGCCGATGGTATCTGCAACAAGGTCCATGGCATCGCAACTGCGCCCCTCCACAAAACGCTGGTGGAATTCATCAGTGCAACCGTAGGCAAGCGTAAGTCCAACGACAACAAGCACGCGCAGCCACTGGCGTTTGGACCATTCGTTGCGAGTCCACCACATGGCAAAGCAACCGCAAAGAGTCGCATATTCACAGGTGTGTGCGAGTTTATCCCACACATGCGGGAAATCCTTGAGGTCGTCGCCGGTCATGGAAGAAAGCTTGAAGATAATTGCCATGCAAAGGATGGCGGGAATCGTACGGAAAAACGGGTACTTGTTAAAAAGAGATTCAAACATGCCCTAAAAATAGAAAATTGAAATTTCTATATTTCCACACATGAAAGCGATTACCTTGAAAGCCGGACGCGAAAAGTCCGCACTCCGCTACCATCCGTGGATTTTCAGCGGAGCTATCGATGAAGTTGTTGGCGACCCCAAGTTAGGGGACGTCGTTGAAGTTTACAGCTACCACAGCGATTTCCTGGGTCTTGCCGCCTACTCGCCAAAGTCCCAGATTCGCGGGCGTTTCTGGACTTTCGGAAGCGAAGGAAAAAATATTCAGATTGACCGCGACTTTTTCAGCGACATTCTGGACCGCGCCATTGCTGCCCGCAAGAGCCGCGGCTTCGACATCGCGAACAAGGAAATTGCATTCCGCCTGATTAACGCTGAAAACGACGGCATTCCGGGCTGCATCATCGACAAGTACGCCGACATCTACTCGGTGGAAATCCTTGCCGCAGGCGCCGAAGTGAACCGCCAGGTGATTTACGAACTGCTCGCCGAAAAGACGGGCTGCCGCGGCATCTACGAGCGCTGCGATTCCGATGTACGTCAAAAGGAAGGACTTCCGCTCCGCACAGGAACCGTATTCGGCGAAGTCCCAGACGAACCTGTGATTATCAATGAGAATGGAATTTTGTTCCCCATCGATGTGAAGAACGGTCACAAGACGGGCTACTATCTGGACCAGCGCGACGCTCGCCGACGCATCGGTGAACTCGCTGCCGGAAAAAAGATGCTCAACTGCTTCTGCTATACGGGCGGTTTCGGACTTTACGCACTGCGCGGCGGTTGCGACCACGTTTATCAAGTAGACGTTTCCAAGGATGCCCTGAAGCTTGCAAAGGAAGGCATCATGCGGAACAAGCTCGCGACAGCAAAGGCAACACACGTGGAAGCGGACGTTTTCCAGTACTTGCGCAAGTGCCGCGACAAAGCGGAAACATTCGACTTCATCGTGCTGGACCCTCCGAAGTTCGTGGAAAGCAAGGACAACCTACAGAAGGGCTGTCGCGGTTACAAGGACATCAACCTGCTTGCGATGAAACTTCTGGCCGAAGGCGGCATGCTCGCAACGTTCAGTTGCTCCGGGCTCATGGAAATGGACTTGTTCCAGAAGATTATCGCGGATGCCGCCGCCGATGCCCATCGGCGCGTTCAAATCATTGAACGCTTCGGCCAACCCGCAGACCACCCTGTGAATACGGCCTTCCCCGAAGGCCAGTACCTCAAGGGCCTTTTGCTGCAAGTCATCTAAAATTCGCAAATTCCAAGCGGTTTCGTTTCAGAAGGGCACGAACATGAAGAGCGCATATTCAAGATTTCTTTTTCTTGGAGCGAGTGCTTTGTTCGCCCTTCTCGCAGGCTGCACAAACTCCAGCTCAAGTTCTACGCCAGGCGAAGACAACCCGCCAAAAGACGAGACCTCTAAAGAAACCCTTGAAGGTTTCGCCTTATTTGACAATGACAACAAAAGCGTAGCTCTCGGAACGAACGAGAAAGCCGCTCGTACCGATGAAAAGCCACAAATGAAGGTGGAGCTGGACTACGATTTCTACATCGGCAAGCACGAAGTGACCTGCGGAGAATTCAAAGAAGTCATTGACGCAGACTTTGCTAAAGATTGCAAAGGCGACAACTTCCCCATTACCAATGTCACATTCTTTGACGCCGTACTTTTCGCAAACGCAAAATCCAAGGCAGAATCAAACGAAGGCGACACCGCCTACACATACACCGCCGCAGAATTCGACAGCGAAGGCCACTGCATTCTTCTAAAGAACTACGATTTCGACCCAAGTGTAAAAGCCTTCCGTCTCCCGACCGAAGCAGAATGGGCATTTACCGCTGAGCAATTCTTCGACACAGAAAATTCCTGGAACGCAGATAACTCCGACTTTGAACTTCACGAAGTCTGCACAGCAGACAATTCGCAAAAAGTCTGCGACATGGCCGGAAACGCATTGGAATGGGTCAATGACTGGTTCACGAATTTCAAGGACTCGACACTTGTCAATTTCGCAGGCGCACGCGAAAGCGACGGACTCGGCAAACGCATTGTAAAAGGCGGAAGCTACCGCATCGAACCGAAGTCCATCAAGGCCTACAGCCGCGGCGACATCTACACGGTCACTTCGTCCACCTACGCGGATTACGTCGGTTTCCGCCTCGCTTTCGGCGTCATTCCAAACGTCACGTTCTTCGGAGAGCCCCGCGACACGACAGAAGCCGACATCATCAAATCCTCAACATCCGCACTACTGGACTTGGACAGCGCCGGCATGTACTACAAATCCGGAGGCAGCGAAAACGCGCTCTACCTCAGGAACAACATGGAAATTCTATGGAACCACCGCGATTCAAAACTCGCCGTTGTCGGTTCCTCGAGATCCATGGCAGGCGTCATTCCGAAAAAGTTTGACGAAAGCCTTGACGCCATCAACTTGTCCAACATTCCCAATTCCATTTTCGTCAGCGAATACCTTTTCAAGAACTACCTCGCAAAGCATCTCAAACATTTGAAATACGTGGTCGTCGCGCTTGATATCGACATGTGGTGGCGAAACAAGGAAGATTCCTACGACAACTTCTTTTATACGGAATACAAGCAGTACCCAGGGTTCGTTTACGACGAAAACCACGACTTCTGGGATGGAGTCTATCCGGAAGGCTTGGCAGAAGCCACACACACAGCATTCAACCTGGACTTTTTCAAAAGCACCTACATCGAAGCACGCGGTTTCAAGGGCGAGCAGACAGGAGCCTGGGACAACGAAAACGCCGTCGTCGGCGACAGCACCTGGAAAGAAAAGACTCCGAAACTCTACGAAGAAAACTTAGAATCGCTCAAGTCCATCGTCAAAACAGCAAACGAAAATGACATTGCCGTCATAGGCGTCATCTTCCCCATGAGTCCTGTTTACAAGACAACAGGTTCCTACGGTCGCTACGGGCTCCGCAGAAGCGAAGCACCAGGACTCATTCAAGAAATCGCAGCCCTTTCAAAAACTTACCCCAACTTCGTACTCATGGACGAAAACAAGATGGGCGACCACGACTACACAAACGACATGGCCTATAATACGGACCACCTAAGCGAAAAAGGAGCCGAGCACTTCACCGCACGCCTCGACTCCCTTATAAAGACTTTGGATTGATTGCGAATCGCTATCGCGGACAAACGCGACTTTACTTCATAAATCTGAGCAAATCGACATTACGGCCTTCGCCCACGACCACCTGGTAAACGCCAGCCGGCAAACTGCGAACGTCAATAGCAGACGCATGCGGCGAACGCACACGGGCCACTTCACGGCCACGGACATTCAACACGCGCACGAGCGTCCCGCCCTTGAACTTGCTTCCGCATTCCACGAACAACGTTCCTGCCTTATACTGGGCGGAACTGGCAAACACGTTCACACCATTGAACATTCCTGAAATTTCAGTCTTCGAGGAATCGTCTTTCTTATCGTCCTTTTTGCCGTCATCCTTCTTGGAATCGTCTTTTTTGGAAGAATCCGAAGACTCCGCATCCTTGACCGTAGAATCCGCTTTCACGGAGTCCTTCGAGGCTTTCTCAGGAATTTCATCTGTCGCCTTCAAGAGGCGCCACATCTGGTTCCATTCCCAGTCGTCGGCCCAGCTCTGCACAACGCGTTCGCTGTCCGTAGTGGCACGCAGGTACAAATCGCTGTGCTGCATTTTCATGCGGACCACGGTGCCTTCGTATCCGGACTGTTTTTCCATGACGACCTTCTGGTGACTGCCGCCATTCCATTCGTACACGCCCATAGTTATACCGGCATCTGTCGATTCATTCGGAGTATCCAAAGATTCGTCACCGAAATTTATGCGATACGTAGTAGAGCTGAGCGGGACAATCGTCGCAACGGCATTGTCGCTGTCGCAATCCCCAAGCACAAGTTTTCCTTCGTCGCTCGGTTGCATACAAGTTCCAAAGGCCATGGAATAGATGCGCACGGTATCGGGTTTCGCCGGTTTCGCTTGCCATACGCGAACCCAATCGGACTCGAAGTAAGCGATATTCTTTTCATTGATGTCAATATCATCGCCAGCCCAGCCACCAATCGCCAAGTTGACGATGATGTACTGTTTACTCAGCTGCTTAATTTCGGTAGGCCTGTTGTAGCTCGCGAATTTTTTGTCGTCGAAGTAGAAACTCAGCGTACCTTCGTCCCACTCCACAGCGTAGTTGTGGAAACCCGCAGAACGGTCTACGTTATCGTCCTTGTGGCCGCCAAACGAAGCTTCGTGATCCCATGCGGAACCATGACTGGAATACCAGCTCGGATCCGTGTAATGCAAGTAGTAATGGTGCTGTTTTCTCGATGCCGGGATTTCAAGGACGTCAATTTCCGGAGGCCAGCCATCTTGGAGCGTCCAGAACGCAGGCCAGGTGCCGGACTGCGAAGGAGCCTTGAAACGGCCTTCAAGATAACCATACTTGAATTCGAAATGATTCTTCGTATCGATGGCACCCGAAGTGTAATCGACCGGAATTTCCTTGTTGTTGAATTTTGCAGTCGCCGGAGCCTTTGGGTGCTTCTTGTGTTCACCCTTGAGCCTCAACTTGCCATCTTCGACAAGGACGTTCGCCGGGTCGCAATAGGCGCGATGGTTATGGGTATTGCCCCAGTTATATGTCGGATTCCACTTGGTTTGGTCAAGTTCATTCCCGTCAAAATTGTCTTCGAAAACAAGTTCCCAGCCACTGAAATTCGCAGGAGGATCTGCCAGCGCAGAAACACTCAACAAAGAAAGCGACGATAAAACAAGAAGTTCTTTTATTCCCTTCATACCCAATCCAAGCCTCAACGAGTTAGGTTCATGGTTAGAACATCCCAAGCACTCGATAGCATAAATATAACCCATCGGGGACTCAAAATCAAATCCTCGATAGCGGTCAACTCATCAAAAGGGCGCTATTTCGCCCTAATTTGGACTAACGTTTCTTGCGAGGCAAGTCGGCGGCATGCTTTTCGAGCCACACGGCGTCTTCAAGAGCTCGTTCGGCCTCGGTCGCCCAGTCGGAATCCGAGAACTGCTGGACCACTTCGCGATAACGCGTCACGGCGCTATGGAAGTCGCGCATTTCGCGATAGATGTTGCCCATCTGCAGCATGGCAAAATAGCGTTCATCCGGAGAAACTTCCTTTTCAACGAGCGACTTGTACATCTGGAGGGCAGCTTCGAGGCTTCCGGCCTTGAACAGCATGTTTGCGTTTGCAATGGAAACTTCGTCGGCATTTACAGGTGCAGATTCCACCTTGGCCTCAGGAGCGACTTCGGCAACAACCTTCTCTGAATCGGCGGCAGGCTTCTTAGCATCGGCAGCAACCTTTTGAGAATCCACGACCGCCTTCTGGGCATCCACTTTAGCTTGTTCGGAAGCCTTCGCCGTATCGACTGCAGCAGGAGCCTCGAGTTCGGCCAAACGATCTTCGGCACTCTTGCGGAACTGTGCGGCAGGGGAAGCCTTTTTCAGATAAGCCTTCAAGGACTTCTTTTCAAGTTCTGTGCGCTTGGTCTTCATGTATATCAAGGCCAGGTAATAGTTGGCGTCGTTGCCGCCGTCCTTGTAATCCAGACCTTTCTTCAAATTGAATTCAGCCTTGTCGAATTCGCCCAGTTCGTAGCGAGTCACGCCCGCATAGAAATAGGCACCGGCATGGCCAGGCTGCTTCGCCAAAACTTCGCGCCACAAGGGAGCGGCCTCCTTGAACTTGCCTTCGGCAAGCAAAGCCTTTCCTTTTTCAAACGGATCGTCGCTAACTTTCGGTTCTTCCTTGGCCGGTTCCGCCTTGGCTTCAACGGCTTTCGGTTCTTCCTTGGCTTCGGCTTTTGCTGCAGCGAGTTCCTGAACCTTTGTCGGTTCGGAGACCTTTACAGGTTCAGCCGCTTTGGCAGGTTCTGCTGCGGGAGCCGCAGGTTCGGCCACCTTGGCGGGTTCCGCAGCAGGAGTTACAGGTTCCGGAGCGGGAGAAGCGGCCTGTTCAGCGTCACCAACCGGTTCCGGAGCATTTTTCGGATCCTTGGCACGTTCGGCATCGGCCTTGGCCTTTTGCCCCAAAGCTTCGTAAACCTGGGCGGCGCCCTCGTAAGCGGCACTCATCTTGGGTTCAAACTTGTACGCCAAGCGGTAATTAGCAAGCGCTCCGCTATAATCCTTCATTTTCAGGCGAACGCCAGCGGCAGCGTAATAAGCTTCGGCATTCTTGGAATCTTCAGCCAAAATGGAACGATATTCGCCCAGGGCCTTCTCATATTCGCCCTTGGCTTCGAAACGCGCACCCTGCTCTATGCGAGGGTCAGCAGCAAACGACAACGACGCGCCCAGCAATCCAAAAGCGGCAACAGCACGGGCAAAAACAGAAAAATTCTTAATCATACCATAAATATAAAAAATAAAAGAAATTTTTTTGTCAAAAGGCAAATAAGAATGCTATTTTGTGAACATGGAACCGTTACAGTTCACATCTTTGGCATCCATGTTTTTCGCGAACTGCAACCGACCGGATTTCGGCGGCTGGTTCCAGCGCAAAAACGACGAATGGATACACTATTCAAAAGAGGAACTTAAAGGCGAAGCCGAAGCCCTGGCCTTGGCCCTCAGAGACATCGGGTTTCAACCCGGCGAAAGCATCGGGATCATCGCACCGAGTTCCACAAACTGGCTTATCGCCGATATCGCAACGCAAGTAAACCACGGCATGGTGGTTCCCTTGTTCCCGAATATTTCTTCAGAGAATTTCTCCTTCCAGTGCGACGACGCCAACATCCAGGTATTGGTTGTAGACAACATAATTCAGTTGGATGCACAAATACAGGAATTGCTTCCGCGATTTAAAACCATTATCCAAATCGACAGTCAAGCCGACCTGCCCCCGAACGGAATATACTGGGACAATCTCATATCCAAGGGAATGGAAATCATCGACAACGCCGATTCAAAACTTTGGTTGAAGACGCAGCTTTTTTCCATATCCCCGGACGACCTTTTCAGCATCATCTACACAAGTGGCTCAACCGGAAAGCCCAAAGGCGTAGAACTCACGCACCGCAACATGCTGTCGCAAATACAGCATATATTGCCTTTGTACAAGCTGAACCGCAAGCAAGATTCCGCACTGACCATTCTTCCCGTGGCACATGTTTTCGAACGCATGGCCGTGTACTACTACACGTTAAACGGCATCAAGGTCTATTTCGCCGACAGTCCTAAAAATGCAGCCAGGCTGATGCAGGAAATCCGCCCGACGGTCATGATTGTCGTGCCGAGAATCCTGGAACGCGTTTACGAAAGTATCACCTTGACCGCAGACAAATCCCGCGGTCCAAAGCGTTGGGTCATCAAGAATGCGGTCAAGCTCGCAAAAATTGGAGACCCCGATAAAAAGCCTACATTGATGCAGCGTTTTTACGACAGGCTCGTGTACAAGCGCATGCGTGACGCCGTAGGCGGGAACTTCAAAATCATCGTTTCCGGAAGCAGCGCACTAAACAAGAGTATCAGCCGCTTTTTAAAGAACATCGGACTCCCCGTTTACGAGGGCTACGGTCTTACCGAATGCTCCCCTGTCATCAGCGCGAACTGCGAAGGTTGCGAAGCCATAGGAACCGTCGGAAAGCCCCTGGACCATCTGGAAGTGAAAATTGGCGACAATAGCGAAATCCTGGTCAAAGGGGACAGCGTATTCGCCGGATACCGCAACAGGCCCGACTTGAACAAGGGCGCCTTTACCGAAGACGGATTCTTCCACACCGGCGACCAGGGCAGCATCGACAGCGAAGGATTCCTTTCCATCACCGGAAGAATCAAGGAACTTCTAAAGACAAGCACAGGCAAATACGTGAGCCCGAACCCCATCGAGCTCGAAATCAGCCGTCATCCCGTCATAGAGCAAGCCATGGTCATCGCGAACGACCGCAAGTTCGCCTCAGCCATCGTATTTTTGAATCCGGAAGGTGCACGCCGTCTGCTCAAGTTCGAAAAAGAGGAATTCAGCATCGAAAAAGCCATGGGTTCCATGCGCTTGCGCGAAGCCATCAACAGGCACATCGGGCGCATCAATAAAAAACTGAACCATTGGGAACAAATTCGCAAGTGGACCTTGATTTCCGACGAGCTCACCGTGGAATCCGGACTCTTGACTCCGACACTCAAGATTCGTCGCAAAGCGGCCGAAACGCGCTACGCAGAACAAATCGAAGAAATGTATAGGTAGGCTAGAAGTTCGAGGCGCGAGATTATAAAAAAAGCTCCGGCGGTTTGACCGTCGGAGTTTTTAGCATTTCGCAAGTTCCAATTAGAAGTGGATCACGCGGACCTTGATGACCTTGTCGAGCTTGCCGAGCTTTTCGATGATGGAGTCATCGACCTTGCTTTCGACGTCGACGAGGTTGTAACCGATCTTGCCGTTGCTCTTGTTGCTGAAGGAAGCGATGTTGATACCTTCGGCACCGAAGACCTTCGTGATTTCGGAAATCATGTTCGGAACGTCCTGGTTGATGACAACCACGCGGCTCTTCACGCCCATGTGCGGATGATCGACGAGGGCCGGGAAGTTCACGGAATTGCGGACGCAACCGAATTCGATGTAGTCCTTCAATTCTTCGACGGCCATCACGGCGCAGTTTTCTTCGGCTTCTTCAGTGGAAGCGCCGAGGTGCGGGAAGCACATGATCTTGTCGTTCTGGATCTGCTTGGCATCCGGGAAGTCGCAGAGGTAGCCCTTCAAGGTATCGTTTGCGAGCATTTCGTAAATCGGATCCATTTCCACAAGGCCGCCGCGGGCGAAGTTCATGATGTAGGAACCCTTGAAGTTGGCAAGGTTCTTGCGGTTGAGGAGGTTTTCGGTAACGCCCTTGATGAACGGAACGTGCACGGTGAGGAAGTCGGAATTGGCGATGACGGTGTCGAGGTCGGCAATTTCAACCTTGTTGGAAAGTTCGTGCATGTTGGCAGCATTCGGATACGGTTCGTAAGCGAGCACGCGCATGTTCTTCCAACGGGCATAGTTAGCGACGAGCACGCCGATCTTGCCAAGGCCAATCACGCCGAGGGTCTTGCCAGCGAGTTCCATACCGGCGAACTTCTTCTTGCCGCTTTCAACAGTCTTGGCCATGTCCGGGTCGTTCACGTCGAGAGCCTTGACCCAATTGGCGGCCTGGGCAACGTTACGCACAGCCATGCCGAGCACGGTCATCACGAGTTCTGCAACAGCGTTGGCGTTGGCACCCGGAGTGTTGAACACGCAGACGCCCTTTGCACTGGCCTTGTCGATGGTGATGTTGTTCACGCCGGCACCAGCACGGGCCACGGCGAGAAGGTTCTGGAAGTTGTCCGTATCGACCTGGGCAGAACGCACCAAGATGGCATCCGGATTTTCGACGGAGTCGGAAACCTGGTAGAACGAGCCAAACAGGCTCAGGCCTTTCTTGGAAATGTTGTTCATAGTCTTGATAGTTGCCATGATATTTTGTCCTTATTTTTGAGTTTTAAAATTTTTTGCGAGTCGGGTGGGCGGAGTTACGGTTCCTGCCAGCGGCCCTTCTCCTTGAGTAAATTCACGAGTTCCTCGATGGCGTTTTCTTCGGGGATGTTCTTTTTGACAGCAGTCTTGCCTTCGAAAAGAGTAATACGGCCGGGGCCGCCTCCGACGTAGCCGAAGTCGGCGTCCGCCATTTCGCCCGGGCCGTTCACGATGCAGCCCATCACGGCGATGGAGATATCCTGCAAGTGGCCGAAGCGTTCCTTGATTTTGCCGAGCACCGTGCGAATGTCGTACAGCGTGCGGCCGCAGCCCGGGCAGCTAATAAAGTTCGTCTTGCTGCGGCGGCACGCGGCGGCCTGCAAGATGTCGAAAGCCAAAGCCACGGATTCGGCGGGGCTCCTGTAACCGTCGATGACCACTGCGTCACCGAGGCCATCGGTCAAGAGGCTACCGAAGTCGGCGGAAACGCGGAGCATGTCCATTTCGGCGCTGCCGATATTTGCGTAAAGCAGAATCGGGTCCTTGCGGCCGGCAGCATCCAAAGCGCTTGCCATGGCGCGCACGCCATAGACCATGTCCTTGCCCGTATAGCAGAAGATGCTGTTTGCAGCGACAGAAGTGGGATTGGCGGCAAATGCAGCCACATCCACGGCATCCTTGAAAGTCACAATGTTCGCACCGACGTTCAAACTTGCCAAGGCGAATTCCGGAGCGCGGCGTTCACCCTTCACGCTAGCAGCATCGCCCATCACGCCAACCTTCACCATGTTGGCGCCACCGATTTCAACACCGGCGAGCGTCGCAACAGTCGATTCACGACGGGCGTAGTGGTACGGGTCCTTCTTAAACACGGGAACTTCGAACTTAGGCGCATCGGCCTTGAGTTCGCAAGCCTTGATCAAATCCTGGGCGACCGGGACTTCCGCCACCGGATCTTCCGTCAGGGAAACGCGAATCGTATCGGCAAGGCCATCCAAGAGGAGAGCGCCAATACCTGCAGCAGACTTGAGGCGGCCATCGGCGCCGGCGCCCGCTTCCGTAACGCCCACGTGGAACGGATACGGCTTGAAGCCTTCCTGCTTGATGCGGGCGGCGAGCATGCGGTAGGCGGCAATGGCCACACGCGGATTGCTGGACTTGAGCGAGAGGACCACCTGGTCGAAATGTTCGGCTTCGCAAACAGCCAAGTATTCGATGGCGCTTTCCACCATGCCTTCCACGGTGTCGCCGTAGCGGTAAATCATGCGGGCAGAGAGGGAGCCGTGGTTCACGCCGATGCGGACGGCGCGACCGAGGCGTTTGGCCTCCTGCACGAACGGAGTAAACTGTTCAAAGACCTTCTCGCGGCCTTCGTCGAACATCTTGTCGGTCTGGTTTTCCAAAGTGAGGATGCCCGTATCGACGAAGTTACCCGGGTTGATGCGGACCTTCTCGACCCACTTGAGGGCTTCGAAGGCGGCCTTCGGCTGGAAGTGGATGTCGGCGGAAACCGGCACCGTGCAACCGGCGGCACGGACGCGCTTCATGACCTCTTCAAGGCCAGCGGCATCAGCAAAAGTCGGGGCGGTAATGCGAACAAGGCCGCAACCTGCTGCGGCAAGAGCCAAAGTCTGGCGGACGGTTTCATCCACATCCTTCGGCTTGGTGGTCGTCATGGACTGAACTAAAATGGGGGCGTTCCCCCCGATCAAGGCCTCGCCTACGCGGACCTGTACAGTTTCCCTGCGGACAGCCTTGAAGCGGTCGGCAACATACGGGAATTCATTAAAGTCTTGCATGCCTGCAAATTTAGAAAATTGGCAGTTAAATGGCGCAAAAACTACGACTTCGAGTCGCCGTTTTCCATGGCATAACGGATGACGAGGCTCCCCAGGGCAAGCCCAAAGGCGGCCGTCACAGGCATGGCGCTACCGAGGATCGCAGCCTTGCGGCTGTTCCCGTGGACTTCCGTGTTCGCATCAGGAACATTTTCGGCAGTTACAGACGGTTCCTCGCTGTACACCGCCATAAAATCGCCCGCGAAACCGCGCTTGCGGAGCCCGTTACGAACAAGTTTGCCTAGCGGGCAACCTTTCGTCTGCCAGATGCTCGCCGTACGCACTTGCGTCGGGTCCAACTTTCCTGCAGCGCCCAGACTGCAAAAGACCTTGCACCCAGCCTCGGCGGCCGTCGCGAGCAAGTCTATCTTGTGCGCAAGACTGTCGATGGCGTCCACCACCACGTCGAACTGCGTAAAATCAAAACGGCTGCGGTCTTCCATGGAATAAAGCGCCTGCACCGCGGTAATTTTCGCATCCGGATTGATGTCGGCAAAGCGTTCCGCCAAAACATCCACCTTCGGGCGGCCAACCGTCGAGACAAAAGCGGGCAACTGCCTATTGATATTGCTTTCAGCGACGCAATCACTGTCCACGAGCGTCAAGTTGCAGGCTCCGCTACGCACGAGGCACTCCGCACACACGCTGCCGACTCCACCCACCCCAAAGATTGCTATACGCAAACCGGCGAGGCGCTCCATAGCCGCCTCACCCACAAGCGCTTCTATACGCGACGTTCTATCAAGCATTAGTGATCGACACTGCTGTAGTAAGATTCCAACTTCGGACGAACCCTTATAAAGTACGGCTTTAAGCACGGGTCAAATTTCGTCCCCATGGAATTCAAGATTTCATTGAAAGCAAAGTCAAGAGACTGCTTGTCCTTGTAGCTTCGATTACTGACAAGAGCGTCGTAAACATCGGCGACAGCCATGATTCTTGCTTCAAAGGGAATGCTTTCGCCTTCCAATCCATAAGGATATCCGCTTCCATCCCAGCGTTCGTGATGGCTGCAGGCGACATTCCTAGCGATTTTCACAAAGAACGGAGTCTCGATTTCGGCAAGCAAGTTTTCAACGATGTTCGCACCCTTCTCGGCATGCGTTTTCATGGCATTGAATTCATCGTCAGTGAACTTGCCCAGTTTACGCAGCACCTGGTCATCAATGGCAATTTTTCCCAAGTCGTGCATAGGCGCCGAAGCGACAAGAGCATCGTAGAATTCCTCGGAATAATTCAAGCTCGTGTCCTTCTTCATTTCTTCAACAAGAATGGCGACACAATCGCTTGTACGCTTGATATGGCCACCCGTATTGAGGTCCCTGCTTTCAACCATGCGTGCCATGCCCACAATCATTTGTTCCTGAATGGCATGAATATGGTTCACATTGGACTTGAGCAGATTTTCAAGTTTCGTGTTGCTTGCACCCAGACGATCCACATAGCAGCGAAGGCTTGTTTCGTCTTCAATCTTGAACAGATAGATTCTTGAAATATTTCGACGCTTGACATTTTTCAAGGTCGACTTATAGAAATTCGCATTGTACGCAAAATGGTACGATTCGGCAACTTTTCCCTCGGCCAAATCCTTCATCCAGCTTGCAAAAATTTTGGACAAGTGCCCCTTTTCAGGCATGGCCTGGTCCACACGATAGTCGTCCAGTTCCGCAAAAAATTTCAAAGCGACGTCGTTGCAGCCCAGATACACGCCCTTTACCGAGAACGCCACAAATGCGCACGTGTTTTCTGCCACAAGGGAATCCAGCACACTGCTTGAAATGTCGTACATTTTCACGCGGACGCAAATGAACAGCAAAATAAATTCGTCAATGATATAGACGACCGGCATCACCAAGGTATCGTTATTGAACGTACAAGAAATAACGAAGGATGCAACAGTAATAAAGCAAAGCATGGTAATTGCGAGCAAGGTCTTATAGCTCACGTTGAGTCTTTTCTTGGCCGCATACACAATCGTAAGAATGTTTAGTATCGCATAGCCGCCCAGCATAACCACCCAGAGTTCATGCATCGGACCGTACGTAGGCCTATACCCGCCGACTCCGTACAAATTAATAAACTCTACGGATTCATAATAAATATCGCTATAGCCAATAGTGCAAGACAATCCAAATATCGTGAGCGACACCATCGTCAAGAAAGCCTTGCCCCAATTCGGAAATTTAAACTTGCAAAGGCGAACGACCACAAAATACTCAAACAACGGCAAGAAGCACGAGCCGAGATAGCATACTTTATTTGCAAAAATCACGCCTTCGAGCGTCGAAGAAAGTGCAAGCAGCAGATGACCGAAGTTCGCAACTACGATAAAGCCGAAAACAGCTAGGAAATAAAGGTTGACTCGCCTTTGATAAAACAGCGAAAGGATGCAAAGGTTCAGCACCGACAACACGCACATCAATATCAAATAAGAAATAATCATCTTGCCTTACCCATCAATGATCAACCTTGACATAATATGCTTGTAAAAGAGTGCTGCAGTCCACAAAATACTTCTTCATAAACGGATCGAACTGCGTTCCCATAGCAGAGACAATAATGTCGAAAGCGTCCTGGAAAGCCATGCGTTCCTTGTAGCAACGGCGGCTGACAAGAGCGTCGTAAACATCGGCGACAGCCATGATTCTCGCTTCGAGAGGAATTTGTTCCCCGACCAAGCCCTTAGGATAACCCTTGCCATCCCAACGTTCATGATGGTAGAAAGCCACATTTTTGGACAACTGCACAAAGAACGGTTCTTCGATTCCGGCCAGCAAGTTTTCAACCACGAAGGCTCCCTTTTCGGCATGTGTCTTCATGACGGCGAATTCCTCATCCGAGAATTTGCCTGGTTTTCGAAGGATCTGGTCGTCAATGGCAATCTTACCCAAATCGTGCATAGGCGCAGCGGCGACAAGAGCATCGTAAAAACGATCCGGCAAATCCAGCGATTTATCTTTGCGCATTTCATCTACAATGATTTTTACCACTTGGCTCGTACGCTTGATATGGCCACCCGTATTGCCGTCGCGGCTTTCAATCATGTTCGCCATACCGACAATCATCTGCTCCTGGATTGCCTGTACGGTGCGGGCGTTCTTTTGCACCATCTTCTGCAGAAGGTTGTTGTTCTTGCCCAAAGACTCAATGTACAGCTGGATATCGGTAACGTCCTCGATTTTGAACAGGAACAGGAGCTCTCGCGTAATTTTCATCACGCGCTGCACGACGCACTTGTAATGCCTATCCCCAAGACTGAATTCAAACGAATTGAGTGCCGGAGAATTTTTCACCCTGTCCAACCACTGGTTGAAGAGCCTTCCTAATTCCGAACCGCTAGACAGTGGCCAGTCAATACGGCACTCCTTGATTTTCGGAAAGAACTTTTCGGCAATGTCGTTGCAGCCCAGGTAGAGTCCCTTAGTCGAAAAAGAGATACAAGCCAAATCGTTATCTTCTTCAATAGTTTCCAAAACACTGCCGACAATATCGTACCACTTGACGTTCGCGCAAAGGTAGAGGAAGATAATCTGGTTCAGCACATAGACAATCGGCATCACCAGCATATCGTTTTCCAAGACACGCGAGACCAAGAACGACGAGAACATCACCATTTCGGTCAAGAACATGGCAAAGATATTCTTGAACGAAACCATCTTCCGGCGGAACAAGGCGTAAAACACCACGACGACATCCATGACGCCATACATGACAACCATCGCGTTGAACACATCGTGTCCCCATCCGTAGGTAGCCACGTAGTCACCAAGGCCATTCTTTACGACAAATTCAAAGGACTCGTAATACACCGAACTGAAGCCGACCGTCAACGCAAGCCCTAAGACCAGACTGCTAAACAGCACCATCAAAAAGCGCACATACGAGTTAATCTTGACTTTACAAATTTGGCTCAAAGAGAAGAACATGAGCATCGGGATATATGCCGCCCCCACGTAATTCACCTTGTTCGCCACAATGGCGCCTTCTAACGTTTCAGAGAAGCCAAGCAGCCAATGCCCATAGGTCGAAACGACAATACCGACAAACGCAAAGAAAATAAAGATATTCGTCTGCTTACGGAAAAGGGACATCAAGATAATGAGATTCACTATCGATGCTACCAAAACCAATGTCAAGTAACAATGACCCATTCCTTATATATCCCTTAGGTGATTATATATTTTGCAATATAATATAACAGAATTATAACAAAATTGAACAAAACATCTAGCCCCAAAAAACCACTACAGAGAACTTTACACGCAAAAAACACTACAAAATCACCTTTCTTACGAGTTGTAAACAAATTTATACAAAGTTTTGTTCAAAACGTTCCGTTTTCGCGACAAAATTCCAATCAAAAAAAAGCCCGACTGCCTTGAGGCAATCGGACTTTTCAAGTTCTAGGAACTAGCCGAATTAAGCTTCGGGAGCTGCTTCAGGAGCGGCTTCAGCAGGAGCTTCAGGAGCCGGTTCTGCAGCCGGTTTCGGCGGCAACAGAGCCTTGATGGAAAGCTTCACCTTGCCCTTCGGATCGACACCGAGGCAAAGGACTTCGACTTCGTCACCGACGTGAACAACGTCTTCGACCTTTTCGACGCGATGGTCGGCAAGTTCGGAGATGTGCACGAGACCGTCACGACCCGGGAGGATTTCGACGAATGCGCCAAACGGCTGAATCGTCTTGACCTTGCCCTTGTACTTGCGACCCGGTTCCGGTTCAGCCGTGAGTTCTTCAATCATGCGGCGGCAAACAGCAGCGGCCTTGCCACTCGGAGCGGCGATGTCGATGTTACCGTTGTCGTCGATGTTGATGGTGCAACCCGTCTGAGCCTGCATGCCCTTGATGACAGAGCCACCAGAGCCGATCACGTCACGGATCTTGTTGGTCGGGACGCGCATCTTGATCATGGTCGGAGCCTTTTCGGAGACCTGCGGACGCGGGGCCGGGAGGCCGAGAGTCGTCATCTTGTTCAAGATGTGCAAGCGACCCTGCTTAGCTTGTTCCAAAGCCTGGCGCATGAGTTCCGGCGTGATGCCGCGAATCTTGATATCCATCTGGAAGGCTGTGATACCTTCAGCGGTACCCGTCACCTTGAAGTCCATATCGCCGAGGTGGTCTTCCGTACCGGTAATGTCGGACAAGATTTCGATCTTGCCGCCTTCCTTGACGGAACCCTTTTCGGAGATAAGGCCCATGGCGATACCAGCAACCGGAGCCTTGATAGGCACGCCGGCATCCATAAGGCTCAAGCAGCCACCGCAAACAGAGGCCATGGAAGAAGAACCGTTGGATTCCTGGATTTCGGAGCACACGCGGATGGTGTACGGGAAGTCTTCCGGCAGCGGGAGCACTGCAGCGAGAGAACGTTCAGCCAAGTGGCCGTGACCGATTTCACGACGAGAAAGGCCGAGCTTCTTGCATTCGCCAACAGAGTACGGCGGGAAGTTGTAATGAAGCATGTAGCTCTTGGAGCCTTCGCCCTGCAAGCTTTCGTAGCGCTGTTCATCAGCCTTGGTGCCGAGGGTGCAAATGACAAGACCCTGGGTTTCACCGCGCTGAAAGATAGCGGAACCGTGAGCACGCGGAAGCACACCCATCTCGATTTCAATCGGGCGAACTTCGGTAGTCAGACGGCCGTCCAAACGGACATGTTCGTTCAAGATCATTTCGCGCATAGCGGTGCGTTCGTAATCGCTGAAGATTGCCTTTGCATCGGCAACGAGCTTAGCGTCGGCGGCGTCACCTTCACCAGTGATGGCGGTAATACGCGGGTCAACAAGCATACGAGCACAGAGGTCTGCCATAGCCGGATAGAAGTCCGTCTTCACCATGTTGTTGTGAACATCGGCGTTGAGTTCTTCCCAAACGACTTCCTTCACTGCAGCGAGGAGCTTGTCGTGAGCTTCGCCTTCGTGTTGCGGCTTGAGTTCCATCTTCGGCTTTGCACAACGGTCCACCAGCTGCTGTTGGGCCTTGCACATTTCCTTGATGACTTCGTGACCGGCGAGGATAGCGCCAATCATCGTGTCTTCGGAAACTTCGTAAGCGCCACCTTCGACCATGCAAACGGAGTCTTCCGTACCGGCGACCACGAGGTCAAGATCGGCCACGGCGAGTTCGTCGTAAGTCGGCATCACAATGTTCTTGCCATCGACAACAGCCACGCGAACGGCAGCGACCTGCTGTTCGAACGGGAGTTCAGAAAGACCGATGGAAAGGGATGCGGCACTCACACCGAGAACGTCCGGTGCAAAGTTCTTATCGGCAGAAAGCACCTGCACGATGACCTGGACTTCACGAGTGAAGTTTTCCGGGAACATCGGGCGAATCGGACGGTCGATGATACGGGCAGAAAGAATTTCTTCATCGCTCGGACGACCGGCTTCGCGCTTGCTGTAACCACCCGGAAGGCGACCGGCAGCGTAGGACTTTTCGCGATATTCAACCGTCAGCGGGAAGAAATCGCCATCCTTTTCTTCGCCGTAGCAGACGGTAGAAAGGATGAAAGCATCGCCCATCTTGGCGACAGCTGCGCCACGGGCCTGCTTTGCAATACGGCCAGTTTCGAACGTGATGACACGGCCATCGGGAAGGTTTACGGACACTTCCTTCGGGTCGAGCATCTTGCCGTACTTGGCTTGATATGCGTCAATAGACATGAGTTACCTCCAGTCCGCAATTAGCCGCGGAGACCGAGTTCCTTGATGAGAGCACGAGCGGCAACAATGTCCTTTTCGCCGTAGTACTTGATGAGGTTTCTGCGCTTTGCAACCATCATGGACAAACCGCGGAGAGAATGGAAATCCTTCTTGTGGGTCTTGATGTGTTCCGTGAGGTTCTTGATCTTTTCGGTCAAGAGGGCGATCTGGACGCGGACATTACCGGTATCCTTTTCGTTTGCACCAAACTTGGCGGTGAGTTCTGCAGCTTTTTCTTTTGTTATGGTAGCCATATTACTATCCATTCCTTTTTATTTTGATTGTGATACTTAATTACATGTTTGTACCCGAGTTTTCCTGCTAGCACCCAGTGGAATTGGCGATAACTGGTTGGCAGAACCAAGGTAAAATGCAACTACTTGGGACGAAATGTAGGAAAAAAAAACAGCGTTGCAGGGGAGAAACGCACAAATTAGAGGCAATTTAAGGCCCATTTTGAAGAAAATACAGATTTTTCTATCTTTTGCGCGCAATGTTCGAATCATTGAACTTCAACTTTTCGTTTTACGACTGGCTATTAGTCTTCATGGTCACGGCCCTCGGCACCTTGAGCGCCTACGTGAAGGACCCGCAAGTCAAGGCCGTACTTGCGACAATTCCCATCCCCTGCGGTTTTGCCTATATCGCCGTCGGGCTCCCGATGGGAACTGCAAACGCCATTTCCGGATTCATGTGTTTCTTATATGTACACATCGTGCGCATTCTTCACTACAAAGTAAAGTTTCCCATAGTCCCGTCGATTGCCGCGGGGCTCGCCTTCTTTGTTACGCTCGGCACATTCCTCATGCCGCGCATCCCGAACACGGAAACTTCATTTGTCTGTGTTTGCATTTTCGATTTGATTGTAGGCATCGTCGTTTTCCAAAAGCAAAAATACAAGTCCGGCGTGCGCTACAAGACTCCCCTGCCGGTGTACATCAAGGCGCCCGCCATCGCGGGCGTCGTCTCCGGACTCATGCTCATCAAGAGGCTCATGGGCGGATTCTGCACGAGTTTCCCGATGATGAATTCCATCGTGAGTTACGAAAGCAGGTATTCCCTCGGCGACCAGTGCCGTCAACTTCCTTTGTTCTTGATTGCAGGCCCTTTCATGTTTGCAGAAATGCGTTATCTTGAAACACTCCTTGGACTCAACCACTGGATTGTGCTCCTTTGCGGCTACATTCTGTTTGCGCTCATCTACTGGCCTTTGAACAAGGAACTCAAGCGCCGCAACGAATGCAATTACAACAGGGAGGCTAGGTGATGGACAGCTACAATTTCAAGGTTATCGCACGCATCAAAAGCGACTTCCCCGAAAAATTCGGAATTCCCCGCCAAAGCGGTCTTTTGCCCAACCTAAGGTCGACCATCCGCTTCGAACCTGAGTTCAGAAACGCCGACGCCCTGCGTGGTTTGGAAGGTTTCAGTCACCTGTGGATTCTCTGGATTTTTTCAGAGAACGTGCGCGACACCTGGAGCCCCACGGTACGGCCTCCGCGGCTGGGCGGCAACAAAAGGCTCGGAGTCTTTGCGACCCGCAGCAGTTTTAGGCCAAATCCCATCGCCATGAGTTGCGTGAAGATTGAAGAAATCCGTCTGGAAGGCACAAACGGCCCTGAAATCATCGTCAGTGGCGCAGACCTCATGGACGGGACACCCATCGTGGACATCAAACCGTACCTCCCCTTCGCCGACAGCGTTCCCGAAGCGAAGGGCGGATTCGCCGAAAGCGTCAAAGGCAACAACCTGGAAGTTGAAATTCCATCGACACTTCTCGAAAAAATTCCCGCAGAAAAGCGCGAAGCACTCATGCAACTTTTAGGCCAGGACCCGCGCCCGCACTACCAAGACGACTCCGAGCGCATGTACGGTTTCAACTTTTCCGGCTTTGAAATCAAGTTCAAGGTTTCAGGTTCAAAGCTGACCGTCGAATCCATACAGGAAATCCTCTAAATTTCAAACGAAGTTTCTCATGCAAAAAGTGCCCCGCAGAGCGGAGCACTTTTCAGGATGATATGAAAAAATCTAGGTGGCGATTACCTGACAACCACGCGCTTCATAAAGTTTCCGCGCTTGACCAGATAAATGCCGGACTTGTGGAAACGAGCCTTGAGGACTTCGGAGACATGGGCGTCGCTAGTCAGCTTGACAAAGCCGAGGTAACGACCCTGCATGTCGAATACATTGAACGAAGCAGCCTTCACGGAAACAACGCTACCGCTGATAGCCTGGGTGGAATCCCCTGTCGCAACAGGCGGATTGATGTTGGATTCACCATTACCGGTATTACCCCAATCCATGTTACCCCAGTCAAATCCATGACCAGACGAGGAACTAGAAACGGGCGCCACCGAGGCACTGGACACCGGAGTTGTTGCAGCACTGGACACCGGTGTTGCAGCAGCACTGGACTCGGGAACAGGATCGTTTGAGCCAGAATTTGCTGGTTTAAGTTTATCACCAAGAACCTCAATCATCTTTTCAGCATAACGCTTGCCGAATTCGCGATATTCCTGGCTTGTAAAATGCACATTTTGGCCATCGCCCAAAGCCTGGTTGAAACCTTCAGAGGAAACCACATAGAAGTTCTTTGAGAGCTGAGGCAACTTTGCAATATTATTGTTAGCACCAGCACTGCTACCGCTTCTCAAGACTTCACCCGCAAGGAACGGAATATCAGAGCCTAGCCCAAGGTCACTGATGATGTTGTCATAAACCTTCTTAACATTATTCGGCCAATTTCCGTCACCCGCATTAGTCTCTCCCTGGTGGAATATAATTCCCTTGATGACGCCATCCTGCTGGGCTTTCTTAGCCATTTCAATTAGACGTCCATACGGATTGCCACCATACGCATTGACTCGGTCGGTATACCAACTTTGACCACCTGTATAGTTGCGATAATTATCCTTCGAGAAAAGACCTATATCACAGCCTGCCACAGCAACAACGATAACGCCGACCTTGATAGACTCGTCAACCTTTTCGATCATGGTGCGGCCGAAGTAGTCCGAAGGTCCAAGTTTACTGGCGCAGTTCGCAAGAGGCGGAATCGCATCGTTCCAGGTTCCCAGCTTACGACCATTACAATTATCGACTGTTGCCATCATCTGGAATCGTTTGTCAACAGATTTGTCCTGCTGTTCGATATTGCCCTGGCCTTCCATATTGGATTGACCAAAGGCTAGATAGATGTGAAAATTCGGGTCCGGTGCAGCATATGCAGCCGAAACCACCAAAGCGGCCAAGCCCAGTGCTTTGATATTCATTGTTACTCCTTGATAACCAAACCGACACCCAAACCCATTAGGTGCCTTTTTTATAAAATAGATTATCATAAAAACATATCCATTTGGATACTTCAAATTCCGTTGTAATCGAAATCAACGCATTTTACGACTCAAAAAGACGATTTTTTTGTTAATTTTCATTAACTTTCCTGTTGAAACAAAAAAAATCAGCCGTTTTTATTTATATTCCAAAAAAAACATTTAGTTGAGGATTTCTATGAGAAACAAGATTCTTGCCCTGGCTGCAATTTCCAGCCTTTTCATGTTCGGCGCCTGCAGCGACGAATCTTCCCCCAGCCTATCCGACAAATGCTCGGCCGGTTTTAGCGTCGACTGCCTACAAGGCACCTGGAACCTTGTTTCCATCAGCAACAAGGAAGGCACAATGGTCATTTCGGACTACTCCATGAGCCCCGGTATCTTGACCATCAAGAACAATGGTGAATTCGAGTACCAAACATCCAATTCCACATCCTCCGACATGGCTTCAAACGGCTGCGGCGGCGTCAAGGAATATGGCACATGGACCGCCAACGAAGCTGAAAAGAAGGTGACCTTCAAGTTCACCGTCACCGACTGCCACACGTTCAACGAAACCCACACCGTAAAGCCGGCCGTCAGCGCCACCGACATGAACCTGAACGGGGTCGTCTTCCAGACGGGTGACTTGACCGATGCGAACACCAAGGACATTTCCACCGAAATGTTCAAGCGTGCCGCAGAATAAATAGAATTCGGGTAACAGCCCGCAATTCAACAGAGCATTGCAAATTTTCGCCTTCGCACTTCGCGAGGGCGATTTTTTAGGGATAAAACTAATCCCGCCAGCGGTTGTCTTCGTACTCCTGCAAGATTTGAACCAAATCTTTGCATTGGGCGTTATCCTGCAGCCGAGCAGCAAAACCGCCGACAGTCTCGCCCGGATGGCGCACATGGCCAAGGTGGCGTAATTTTTTCTCTGCAACATTGAGTTTCTTTATCCAGACTGCGGCATGTTTCGAAACAAGTCTTAACTTCTTTTGTTTTCTGCCCTTCAGCATCTTTATCGACAAGGTGATTGCCGCAACAACAAAGAGCACCGCATAAAAGCCCCAACTTTCAACAACATTTTGCGTAAAAACTTGCAAATCGTCAACAGATTTACGCCACTCTCCATCGCGAACCACATGAAGTGCATACTGAATTCGGCCCGAGAGACTTTCCCACTTTACTCGCCACCAACTAGGCGTTTCAACATTCAAAGCGATACGCGGAGGAGTCGCGTCGAAAGTCATCCAATGACCATCAATCAAAACTTCGACCCAGGCATGGCAATTGTGGCGTCTATACAAAAGGTAAGGGCGACCGGAATCTTTTTCGGGGAAGGCGAAACCCTTGACATAGCGAGCTTCGATTCCATGGAAACGGGCAAGCAACGTGGCCAAAGTCGCATAGTATTCGCAGAAGCCCTGCTTCATCTCCCAAAAACGCCGCAATCCGTCACTCTTGTCCTTTTCGCGGGAATCTTTCGGCAAATTCAAGGAATACTTGAAATTTCGAACAAAGTAATCTCTTATAGTTTTAAGCATTTCCATCTTGGAATTTTCGTCGGTCGCCGCAGGAAGATTCATTTGCAAGCTTACGGAATCAAGAAACGCGACATACTGACGCGGCACTTGCAAAAATACGGAATCCACTTCCGTTTCCAGAACCTCGGACGAAGGCGGTCCTGCAAAATAATACCAGTCCTTGCGTCCATTCTTTTCGGCAACGTAAACATTACTGCGATAATAGTCCAATGAATCCTGGTTTTTCACGGCAACACCCACGGCATTGGGGGCAGCAAAGACAAAACCAAAATTGTCGAGCAACGACTGCACCCACACGCGTCGTACGCCATTCGCAAGTGTCGCAGAATCTACCGTTTCAAAAACGGCGTAGTCCACATGGTAGCGCGAAGGATATATTTTTCTTGGGGAATCGATAGAAAGCCGCCAAAGGTTTCCGCTGAATTTTTCATAGGCTGCGGCACGGATAAACGGATGCGAAAGAGTATCCCAAACGCGAAGAATCACCTGATCGTTGTAACGGGACTCGTAATTTCCCGAGAGGGAACCCAACGGAGCCACAGGGTCAAAACCCGCCATGTGATTTTGCTCGTAATAAGCCCTTCCCCACGAGCCGCCATAAGTCCTGTTCGTTTTCCAGTATTTCCAGCCGGCAAGCGACGAAGCGCAAAAAGCGGCAAACAGAAGCACGAATAAAATTTGCTTGTAAGCCGCCGTCCGCCGCCTTGAATAGGAATGCACTGCAAAAAGAATTCCAAGAAGGCCAGCCAGCACGCAAGCCTTGGGAGCATGATACAAGCCAAGCAGCAATGCCGCACATCCGTCAAAGCAAACAAAAGCTTCGTAGCCGCCATTCCCGAGGCTTCTCTTTTGCAAAAGCGCCAGATACAGCAGATACCATCCGGGAATAAATACAACATAAGGAGACACGCCGAATTCAACCGTCGGCACAAGAACCCACCAGACAGCACACGGAGCTATCATAGAGTAGGCAAACAGCTTCCTATAACGCGGGCGATGTTCCTGCTTGCGAAAATATTCGCGAACAAAGAGCAATGCGAACAGCACACCCAACGGCACAATTCCGCTGGAAATGCCCAGGTTCACCGACGCTATGCAAAGGAAGAGCGTTTTCAAGATTTCGCGGAAGTTCAATGTCATAGGGAGACCTCCGCCTTGCCGCAACGCATCAAGTCCACATACAAAGTGTCATCACCATCTTTTGTCGTTTCCAAACCGTTTCTGACGACCACAATCTGCTTATGAACAAGAGAATCCTTCGCGGCAAAAAGTCCAAGTCGCAATACAGGCCCCATGGGGCGCGCCGCAGGAGACCACGCATGCCATTTTTTTCCTCGTCCGATTTTTGCGGCAGGAATTCGGGCCAAGGCCTCGAGGAATGAATCCATACTCTGCAGGCCGCGCAAGGGGATTTCCTCGTCGCCAATGAAAAAGCGCCCTAGGATTTCGCGTTCCATAAACCACGCGCCAACGCCCGCCGCTAAACGCACAAGATGCTCCTGCATCGATTTTTCAAGCAGGTTCCGCGCAGTAACATCCAAAACCAAAACGCATCCGCTGCCGCGTTCGCCCTCGTATTCCTTCGTAAACGGTTTGCCGTAGCGGGCAAACGCCTTGTGGTGCAAGTCCCTCAGGGAATCGCCTTCACGGTATTCACGGATTCCAACGAAATTCATTCCACGCGAAAGATTCGGCATCAGCAAAGGAGCAAAAGCGGAACCGCTCGCTCCCATGGTCAAAAAATTCATCGAAAGAATTTTAGTCACGCGCGGATACACAAGCAGTTCCAAATCGCCAGCCTTTTTCGTGTGCCGAAGCATGCCCTTGATTTCGGGAATCACTACGGCCACTTTTGGGATTTTAAAGGCGCCCCGACGCATCGGAACAAGCCGGCACTTCAAAAGAGTCTCTTCGTGCGCGGGCGCCTCCACGAAATCCAGCTCCAGCATACGGACGCTTGAATCCGCACGAAAACAGCCTAGCGCCACGGAATCAACTTTCTTTTCGGGGCATATATACGCTGTCGCAAACGTTTCGCAACCTTCGGTGACAGGCCTAATCGAAAGCCGTTCCGTTTCAAACTTATTCCGGGTGACCGTCAAAAAAAGACTCGGAACAAGCGTCAAGAAAAAGAGAAAATCAACGGCGCAAAAAATCCAAGCCGCCCAAAAACCAGGAACCGTGCCGACAAATACGGCAAGAAGCATCAAAGCTGCTGCCGCGTGGCCCGCCGCCGTAAAGTTCTCCTGCCAAAGAAAGTACAATCGCATCAAAAGCCCGGCACGTCTTGGCGACCGCGGGATTGACGACCAGAACCACTTGGCAAAATCAAACGACATAGAAAAGCGACAGACTACTTGGGAATCTTGACCTGTTTCAAAACGTTTTCTAGAATCTGTCGTGAAACCCCGGGGCCGTTATCTTTTGCGAAAACACGATGTTCCATGACAGGGTAAAATACCTTTTGAATGTCGTCGGGATTCACGAAATCACGCCCAGCGACAAAAGCACTCGCTTGAGCCATTTTCACGAGGTTGATTCCTGCACGGGGGCTTGCGGCCAAGCGCACAGACGGGTCTGTTCGAGTTTTTTGAACAAGTGAAACCACATAGCGATCCAAGGCTTCGTCCACATGAATTTTGCGGATGCTGTTGCGAAGTTCCAGAATTTCATTCGGAGTTGTCACGGCATGCAGCGAATCCAAAGGACGGCCTTCGCGATGGCTGCGTAAAATATCGAGTTCCGTCCGCTCCGAAGGGTATCCGAGCGACAAGCGAATCATGAAGCGGTCCATTTGCGCTTCGGGGAGCGGAAATACGCCATGGAATTCCACAGGGTTTTCAGTAGCCAGCACCATGAACAGTTCTGGAAGCGCGTGTCGTTCACCTTCAAGACTCACCTGGCGTTCTTCCATAGCCTCGAGCAAGGCGCTCTGTGTACGTGGTGAAGCGCGATTTATTTCGTCGGCCAAAAGCACTTGCGTAAACACGGGACCTTTGCGAATTTCAAAATCGCCCGTATTCGCCTTGAAAACGGCTCCGCCCGTGACGTCAGCCGGGAGCAAATCGGGAGTAAACTGGATTCGAGCAAAGTCTGCACCGATGGCAGCGGCGAGTGCCTTCGCAAGAGTCGTCTTTCCTGTTCCCGGGACATCTTCAATCAGCACATGCCCATCGGCTAAAAGAGCCATAGCCAGCATTTCTACGGATTCGCGCTTGCCCAACAGCACGCCATTCAGGGCTTCAATAAGTTCTTTAATCATATCCTTAAAATATATTTCTTAAGTCCATCGTGACCATCTTTAAAGCATTCCAAGGTGTTTTTCTATATTGTGGACATGGATTCTTGCAAAAAAACAGTGGCAGTAGGCCTTTCTGGCGGCGTTGATTCCGCCCTCGCCGCATGGTCCTTGAAACAGCAAGGGTACGACGTGGTGGGCATCACCATGTCGATGTGGGACAATTCCCTCCCGAACCTGCCGAAAATTGAAGGCCGTTCAGGCTGCTTTGGCCCCAACGAAGGCGAAAGCATCGCCGCCGCCAAAAGCATCGCGGACCGCATGGGCATTCCCCACTATACGGTCCCGGTTTCAGCGGAATACAGCCACAACGTCCTGGATTACTTTCGCAGCGAATACCGTGCCGGACGTACGCCGAATCCATGCGTCCGTTGCAACCAGACCATAAAATTCGGAGCGATGCTCGAAGCCGCCCGCAAGATGGGCGTGGAGTTCGACTACTTCGCCACCGGACATTACGCGAAACTTGACTTCAAGAGCGCAGACAAGCCGTTCCTTTACCGCCCCGCCGATTCAACAAAGGACCAGTCCTATTTTCTTTCGCGCTTGAGCATGGACAAACTTTCGACGGTCATGTTCCCGCTAGGCGGTCTCTTGAAAGAAAATGTCAAGGAGATGGCAAGGCAACTGGGATGGGACGACTACGCCAATAAAAAAGAGAGCCAGGACTTTCTGGAATGCGGAGACTACTCCGTGCTCTTCGACGAAAGCGACAACGTTCCCGGCGACTTCGTGGACATCGATGGCAAGGTTCTCGGAAAGCACCGCGGAATTGTGTACTACACCATCGGACAGCGTAAAGGACTCAACATCGGCGGACAGCCGGAGCCCTTGTTCGTCGTGAGTATCGACGCCAAGAACAACCGTGTTGTTCTTGGGCCCCGCCGGATTCTGCAGTGCAACCAGGTCCACGCCACCGGTTTAAACTTGATGGTCCATCGCGATTCCGAGCTCTTGAAAGGGAACCTTTCGGCGCAAATCCGGCTGGGCCACAAGGGCGCCGTAGCGCATATCGCAAGCCTTGGCGAAAACGACATCACCGTGGATTTCGAAGAACCGCAATTCGCCTCGACACCCGGACAGATTCTGGTGCTTTACGCAGAAGACGGCGTCGTCGCCTCCGCCGTCATCGACAAGTAAATCGTATCGCGGAAATTCGCCGCGAAATCAGCCCTGGCTTTCGCTATATTCGCTACCGAAAGCGCTTCCGCTCACACAAAGAATCGGCGGGAACTGAATACGCTTGGCAAGTGCGATTCCACGGAATCGGCGATGCCACAGGCGCATGTCGTCAAGCGCTTCGGCCTTAGTCTTGAACAGTTTCTTGAAGTACTTGGAATCGGCGCCAATGGTTTCGCAAAGCGTTCCTTTTTCCAAGAGTTCTTCGGAATCGGCAAGGCCGTGGTTCTGATCGACCCAGTAAGCAAACAACTTGTCGTGATACGGATACTTGATCGGGTCGCCTTTGCCTTCGTCCACCTTCATCGCATCGCTCAATTCCGCACTTGCAGGAATGTCGATGGAAGCCTTCGGAATCACAACCTTTTTGCGATTAATGTAGCGGGCCAGTTCGTACACCTGAGTTTTCCAGAGGTCTCCCAGGGCGCACATCACGCCGCAGGTATCACCGTAAAGCGTGCAGTAGCCGGTCGTCGCTTCGCTCTTGTTGCCATTGCAGGTGATGCCTGCGCCAAGCACTGAAGCGATTGTGGCAAGCACGGACGCGGAACGCGTGCGTGCCTGCAAGTTTTCGTAATTGATGCCTTCCACGACAATCTTTTTATCGCTGCGGACAAAGTCGCACTTGGCAAGACTATCGCAAACGGCATTGAGCATTTCGGAAATCGGGGCAACCATGTAAGGGCAACCAAGATTCTTCGCCAAATCGCGAGCCGCATTTTTCGTAGTATCGGAATTGAAGCGAGTCGGCATGTTTATCAAGTAGACATTCTTAGCACCGATGGCTTCGGCATAAAGGACAGCAGAAACGGCGCTGTCGATACCGCCGCTTGCGCCAATGACCATACGGCCGATATGGAACTTTTCCAAGTTCGCTCGAATCATGTACACAAGCGCATCGTGAATCTGGGCAATCGGGGCATCCGGCTTTGCGGACTTGGGAGCCTTGGCGTAATCGCACCAAAGAGCCTTCACCTTGCCATTCGCAATTTCAACCATCGCTTCGCAAGCCTTGAACTGAGGCATCCTGAAGGCAACCTTCCCCGCCTTGTCAAACACGCGGCTGCAGCCATCCATCGCATAAATATTCTTGCCCGAATTTTCGGTCCCGACGCCAGCAACGTACAAGACAGGCTTCTTCTCGTAAGAAACGAACCTTTTGCAAATTTCTTCGACTTCGGCATCTTTACTCGTCGTAAAGTCCTGCGTTCCGGAATAGACTTCGAAATCGTGCTCCCAGCCATCCATGTTACCATCTACGTAATGGCTGTACATGCAATCGTCAAAGGCTTCGCTCGAGCCCCTCAATATCTCGATGCCCTTGGAAAGTTTCTCAAGGCCATTCTCGGCGGCCATGCACTTGGACTGGAACTCGCTTTCGTTCTGCTTGGACCCCAATTTGTACGGATCCCCCGAAATGGCATCCTTCGGAAAAACCACCATGTCGGCTTTGGCCTTCTTGGCTCGGGCCACCACGGCTTTCATGTTCTTGAAATTTTCGTCCGGATTACCGGGCAACACGTTCATCTGGGCAATATAGACTTTCATAACAAAAAATATAGCATTTCCAGCAGACGCCGAAAATGCTATAAAAATTTTCAATGCTACGAAATACTATTCGTATTGCGGAAGTTGCCATTCAGTGGGAACTGCCGGAGAATCCTCGCTGTTGTTCTCGTACACAAAACCGGACTTGGCGTCGAAATCGGAAACGGGGCCCTTGATGGCAAGTTCGCACTTGCCGGACTGCTTGCAGCCGGTATTCAGCATCAAGAGTTGGTCACCGTAAACATCCCAAACGCCCTTCTTGTATTCAATGTTATCAAGGCCCTTGTTAGCAATGAGCTCAAACGTTCCATCTTCATCGAGAATCATTTCCCAATCCAGTTTATCAACGGAAGCGTCCCATTCCGTAGCGAAGTCCTCGGCATTCAAATTCTTGAACTTGAACTTTTCGACATCGCATTCCGATTCCACGCCCGTAGTGAAGCCGAGAGTGTAATCCTTGGAGACCGAGGCCGTGCGCATGGCAGGTACAGCGCCCGTCATGAACACAGGGATCATCAAAAGTTTGCTTCGCTGAATATCGAATACGCCTGCCGACCACGAAACCGTATCCTTGTCGACAACTTTATTCATAATATAGCGACCATCGTAGAACGTATAGACAAACAGGGAATCGTTCTCTTCGCAACTGAGAATCTTGCCACTCAGGCTATCGCCACTGGAAAGAATATTGCTAGTAGTCTTGACAGTCGTATCAATGACATCGTTATATTTCTTTCCATCGATGGAGTACTGCAACTGCTCATCGGCATTCACAATGAACTTCATCACGGTAGAATCGGCAACGAGATCGTTCATGGAATCAATGATTCCCTTGCCAGGGATAGAGACTGAGACCGCATTGTTCTTCGAAATGACAAGCGTTCCGTTATCGAAATCGGAACGGATTCCAATCCACACCGTATCGGGGACCCACAAGGAGAACACGCCGTTCTTCGATCCGGTAGCCATATAAACCGTCGTTTTGAAAAGGCCGTCGAGATACATGTTCTTGCCCAAATCGTCCAAGGTGGCCACACGGGCGCCCTTCGGCAAGCTCTTGTCGACAGACGACGAAGACTCTTCTACCGACGAACTGGATTCTTCAACGGAACTGGATTCCGGAACGTCTTCACGGTCGGTCGAAGCCGAAGAAGAACTGTCTCCGCAAGCGAACAACATCGCAGAAATTGCCACTAAGCCGGCACTAACAAACAAATTTTTCATAAAAACCCTCTTTTTACATCTTTTATTCAAAAATATACACCAAAAAGGCGTAAAATACTCACAAAGGGCAAAAAAAGACCTTTTTTACTCGAAAAACGCGATAAAAAACACTACAAAGCGCGTTCCGGGCAATATTCCAAGTCTTTTTGCGCAAACGAGATGTCGGGAGCGGCATCGTAAAGGAATCCCGCCAAGGCCTGCTCCGCCGAAACCTTCTCACCGCCAATCCAGTTTTTCAATACGGCAAGTCGTTTCGCAATGCTCCACGGCAGAGAAACGATCCGACGGCGCACTCCGGCACTTGCTGCAACACGAGCGGCCATTTCTGCCATGGTCATCACCTCGGGGCCCGCCAAAGCATAGGTCTTTCCACAAGCATCATCACACAATCCGGCACAGGCTATCCCCTTGACCAAATCGACACTGCGCACAGGTCTCTTCAGGCACTTTCCGCCGCCGGGCAGCACACACACCGGAAAACGCAGCACATAACGGGCGAACATGTTGAATTCAGCGCCGCCACCGTCGCCAATCACAAGACTCGGGCGAACGATCGTCCAATCGAGCCCAGAATCCTTCACGAAGGATTCCCCCGCCAACTTACTTTTACCATAGGGCGTCAGCACAGGATACGTCACAGAAATGCTGGACACGTACAAAATACGTCGTACACCCGCATCCTGGCAGGCAGAAACCACATTCCGCGTTCCGCCCACATTTACCTTTTCAAACAAGCTGACATCATTCGACAACAGCACCGCCGCCAAATGAAAAACGCAGTCCACGCCATCGAACGCAGGCCGCATCGACATGTAGTCCGAGACATCGCCCTCAAAGAGTTCCACTTGCGGAGGAAGCGATTTTGCCAGAGTATCGCCCGGTAAACTCAAGACACGCACACACACACCGCGCGTCAAAAGTTCCCGACACAGCGCCTTCCCTACGACGCCGGCACCACCCGTTATAAGAATGCGCATTACGATTCCAGCATATAACGGATGTCCTTGACCTTGCGCGCAAGGGCTTCATCCTTGTCCATTTGGCAGGTCAACGACTTTATGGCGGCGATTACCGTGGCATAATCGCGATTGAAGAATTTTCCGACATTCTCCAAGGATTCCGAGGTAAGTTCACGGCAAAGGAACATGGCAACCTTTCGCGGAAGCGAAGCCGCTTTGTCCTGACGGTTCGAAGAAAGGCTCGTCAAATCCGTGTTAAACGTCATGGCGACCGTTTCAGAGATATTCTTTACCGTAAAGGCGGCCATTTCGTTCTTGGGAGAATACAAAAGCTGTTTTACACAATCCAGGTCCAGTTCCACGCCGTTCAACGTGTGCATGGCCTTAAGCCAGTTGAGAATGCCTTCGATCAGGCGAACATTTGCACGAGGCGGCATCGAAAGGAACCTGCAAATCTCTTCGCGATCCTTGGAAGCAAACGGGATGTCCTGGGATTTCTTGCGAATCAGTCCCATGCGCGTGTTGATGTCGGGCTCAGCCAGTCCGATAGCGACACAGTCCCCGATGTTCGTCAAAAGATTGGCGGACAAATACGGAATCGGAGAGTTCTTTTGAGGCTTCATTCCCTCTTCCAGGCGCTTGAACGAGGACGGGTGACGGTCGCACGTCAACACGACCTGCTTATTTTCGTCACGGAATTTGCGAATCAAGGCAGCCAAGCGCTTTTGAGTCTTGACTCCGCTCTCGAGCAGTTGCAAATCGTCTATCAAAAGCACATCGCACTGCTTGTAGCATTCTTCGAACTTCGCTTCAAGTTCATTGGCTTCGTCGAACTTTTTCAAACGAAGCGCATCGTAAATGGCGCAGCATTCGCGCAAGAAGTCGTACGCCTGTCGATACACAATCCTGCAATTACGCTTGGTGCTGAGCAACCTCGCCGCAATGGACTGCAGCAAATGAGTCTTTCCAAGGCCAGAAGCGCCGTAAATCAGGAGCGGATTCAAGCCCTTGTCGCCCGGATTTTCGACAACGGCCTCGCAAGCGCGAAGCGCCGTCGAATTGCTTTCGCCCTCGACGAAATTTTCGAACGTGTAGTTGGAATAGAGTTTAAGCCTCGGGAACCTTCTCGCCACCGGCTTCACGACTGGTTTCGCGACAGGGCGAGCCACCTGAAGTTCAGGCCTGGCAGCTCCGTTTTCGACGGGTTTCTCCGAAGGTTCGAGCAAACGGATTTTGTAGTCGATGAAGTCGCTTCCCAGAACCTGCGAAAAGAGTTTGCGAAGCAAATCGCCATAATGGCTATTGAGCCAAGTTTCACGGAACTTATCGGGGACCGTCAAATTCGCATAGCCATCCGAAAAGCCCTCGTAACCGACGGCATCAAAAAAGACTGCACCAAAATTATTGCATACTTGGCGAACCTGCTCCAGCACAGACTGCCAAGGCGAAACAACTACATCAGATAAAGAAACAATGTTTTCCACAAAGTACCGAATAAAAAGAATAAGGACGTCAAAACTTGAATGGGCTTAAAAATTAGGTTATGACGCCCCAAGGCGACACCCTTTTTTGTTTTTTTTTAGAAACCCATGCTTTTTGCGCAAAAAAAAGCCAATTACGGCAAAAACAATTTTTTTCCCAATTCTTTCCGCAAAACCCCCAAAGATAGTCACTCAGCAATCCATATATTCCCACTAGGGTTTTCACAACATATCAACAGATATTTTTTAAAACATCCCTTGACAGAAAACATAGTAAACATCCGTTCACCAAAAACTCAAAAACATTGCGTTTTTTGCAAAATTTCGCCAATTTTTGACAGCAAAAACACGTAACTCGTTGACTGTTTTGCCGTTGTGATAAGTTTATCGTAACAAAACCCTGTCAAAAATGACATAGAGGCTGTCCACATAGGCCAAACGCCAATTTTCACCCCTTTCAAGAGTTTGCACAAGATTTTCCCATCGCGAAAAATAGCGCAGCGGGAACACAGCCCTGTCTACATCTAGCTTCGCGGCATCTTCTTCAAACAAATTTGTCTGTTCTGAATAAAGTAGATAGCGTTCAAAGAATTCCCTGGTCTTCAGAATAAAACGACCATCGATAAAAACCGGGTCTGCGGGGTTCACGAATTCCAGGTAGCCACCGGAACGGTCGTCGTTGAACAATTTACCGGCATGGGGGTGCGTTTTCATCCACAGGGCGGCATTCACAGGGACCCGCTGGTACGAAACCATCGATGAGTCATAAACCTTAACGCACTTGACCCACAATCCAAGAAATACGGAGCAGACGACAACAAAAGCAGCCACCATTCGGCGATCTTTCAAAACCGGAACACAAGAGGTCTCCTTAAAAATTTCAAGCACGAGCAAAGGCATCAAAAGCACGAAGTTTCTTTCGGCGACAAGCGACATCACCGCCACCGTAAAAAGCACCGCATAATGAACGCAAAAGCCTCGGCGAGCCAAGCGAACAACCGACCAGACAAGCGTCACGCCCCCCACAAGCACCATCCCTACGGACTGCAGCAAATTCTCGCCTGCAAAAGCAACAGTAAACGGACTGCGATTTTCCGCGATTTGCGAAGCAAACACCGCAGCCGACGGAGAAAGCCCTAGCAAACGATCCAACAAACCAAAAGGATACAAGAAAAGATTCAGGCCATCGCTATGCAAAAAAGGCATCGCAAACAGGGCGACCACCAAAGCGGCATTCGCCCAAGACCTCCGTCCCACTACAAAAGCAAAAGCGAGTATCGGCCCCAAAATGTAGAGTCCCTGGCATCTGCACCAAGCCCATTGAATCAGGAGCAACACCGCAATTCCAAGAATTTTGCGCCCTTTTGAATTTGTTCCAAAAACAAAAGGCAACAGATTCCAAAAAACGCCCAAAAAGACAAGCGAAAAAACAATCGGCCGCATTTCCATCTGGTATCGAAAAACAAACAGCAAAATTACGGACACGCATACGGCAAGATAATTCTCCCCGCCTTTCGGCTCTTTACACACAGGGCGCAAAAACAAGTAAAAGACGAGACTCCACAGCAAGGCCTTGAACACCACAAGCAGCGGAGCGCCCCCTACCCCATACACAGCATAAACAGCCTGCTGAAAGAACTCATGCACATTCACCACGGGTTCGCGCACGGGAGTCCATGTCGAAATCCATTCGCGACCGCATGCCAGATGCCACCAGATGTCGGTATCCGACAACGGAAAGAACGCACAAAGCAAAGCCGCAATCAATACCGGGACAATGGCGAGCGTCATGAGTCCGTCACTTCAGAGTTTGAATAAGGGAATCCAGTCGATAGGAAAGCTGTCTAGCGCCAAATACATTCAGATGGTCGTAATCCAGGGCCATTTCGTCGGTATAGTCGTGACTTCCCATCTTGTTTTCATCGAGTATCACGAAATTTTCGTTTTCCGCAGCCATCTTTTTCAAGCGATTCAAAATGTTCTTCGCATGGCTCCGACGCATTCCATGACGGCTATAAGAGCCAGTTTTGGCATAGCCCGGACTTACCGGGAACACCACGCCAATAACGGTGATATCGTTCTTTTTGGCCATCGCCAACAATTTTTCCAAGTCGCTGATATTGCTTTCGTAGCCCTTGCTGTCGTCACTCCATGTGGAATCTCCTCGGATTTCCACTTCGTTCGTATCACGGCCGTACCAGCTGCCGCTTATGTTTTTATACGCCCATCCGCGATAAGGCACGATTTTAACGAAATCCTCGTCAAAGACAATGTTGTTGTCAACCGTTTCCAAGAAGGAAGGATCCAGGCCATCTTTCCAGAAATCATGATTGGCATCGTAGACAAAGCCCTTGGAACTTTCAAAATGTTCTTTGTAATCCGATTTTTCATCCGTATAGGGCCACAAATCAAAATCAAGGCCAACCACGACATACTTCATTTTTGAGCAATGGTTCAATGCATAATTTTCAAACAAGTATTTATTGCAATGCATGTCGCAAGGGTACACAGCCAAATTAAACGCATACTTACTCAAGGCAATCGGATTCACGCCCGCATTCATGTGGGAATTGCCGAGGCAAAGAATTTCAATGGAATCCCGCAGCTTCCAGAACAGCGATATTTTTTCCGTCAGCAAAAGATTCGTTTTTTCCTCGTTGGCGTACATGCCGGAGCTGTCCAGATCCAGTTCGCTTTCCGGTGAAAGTTCCAGGCTTTTTTGATTCCACATGGACGGATGCCAAATTTCATCGCCTTCGGCAAGGTCCGTCACGCTGCTATCCGAGAAATCTATCAAGACAATTTTCGTATGTGCACCATTCATGTTGGTAAGCGTCGCCACAGCAAGATTTTCCCCGTGCATAGCCCATTCCACATGATCGAAGGTGTAGGGATTTGGTGCCGCCAACGAGCGTATCAGATTTCCGACACTATCCGCGACAAAAAGCCGTTCGTGCGCAGCATAGGAGGAACCGACAAAATCCTTTCCCGTCTTGCTTCCAAAATCAAGGAACATCGTCTTTTTGCTATTTCCACTCGACAGAGAAACATTGCAGGCCTGCTCCCCGTTATACCACACGGAATCCAAATAACTGTCAAAGACCGTCGAACCGGAATCCGCCATACGAGTCCGAAGTAAACTGGAACCTGTCACCGCCAATTTTCCGTCATCACTGATTCCACCATGGAACGAGCCATCCATCAGTTTTTCCGGAGTTCCGAACTGGCCATTTGAAAATGGAACCTGCCAAGTGCTTTTTCCTTTCCAGGTCGCTTCATCCTTATTCGTTCCGGCATCGCTTACATAGACAATGACGGTATCGCCATTGTCAAGCACCCTCCACCGAGGAATCGCAGCACTTTTCACTTTCAGTTTCACACGACCGGTTCCAAAGACATTCAATTTTTGCACATAGAGCTCCGAGAGGCCCTTCACGCCTTCAAAGCCGGTACTAAAAGCGACCCATTCCCCATCAGGAGAAATCATTGGGTGATACACATCCAGAGAATCCGCAACTTCGGCGGAATAAAGAGTCGACCAACGATAATCGATAAATGCCAAGTCGCCAGTCACGTCGTTACGGTACGCTATGCGGACATTGTTTGTCCCGGCATGCTTGCGAACATCCTCCGTCGAAGCCTTGGGAACGACCAAAGTGACGACTGGTTTTCCGGAAGCATTCGTCCACACAGGTTCAGGGATTCTTCCAAACGCAAGCCTAAAGCCGAGATAATCGGACTTACTAGACGATACGACGGTATAGACATCGCCGCGGCTGTAGAGTTTCGTCGTTTTCGGAGTATTCTTGAAGCAGCCGCCCTTTATAACGCGTTCGCCGATGCTTCCGCCATCCGAAGCGCCTGCATAGTTATTGAACGTCGTATCCTTAAAGTAGCCCATCCAATCGTTGACCCATTCCGTCACATTGCCAGCCATGTCGCAGACACCCATTTTGTTTTTATCGGCTGTGCAGACCTTATGGCGCTTGAAGCCGGAATTTTCACTATTCCATGCGGAATCCGGATTCCAGTCCTGCTTGGCGACCAGCGCCCATTCGGCTTCGGTCGGCAACCTGTAAGCATCGACATCGGGCTTGAATTCGAAGCCCCTGAGATTTATGCAGTTTCCATCGTCGTCATATACAGCTGTCGTATAGACGTAGGCCGTATCGTACCCTTCTTTTTTACTACGCTCGTTAGCATAGAGTACAGCATCATAAAAAGTGACATTCACAATGGGGAGGGAATCCTTGCCCATTTCTTCGTGCACGCCAATCGAAAAATCATAGCTGAAGGAAACCACCATTTTCGGGCGTTCCTTCACAGGAGCCGATTCAACACTCGTTCCCAAAGTCGCGAAGACACCCATGGCAGGAACGCGGACCATTCCCTTGTGTTCCGAATCCATGTGGGAGCCACCCGCTACAGCATCTTCATCAAAGTAAATATCGTTGTCGGTACACGCAACGATAAGCATCAACGAGAGCAGGAATAGCAATTGTTTCATCGCAAGCCTAAATATAGTCAAATAAGCCCTAGAGACTATCCGGGAGCTTCGCTTTTGCCACGTTCTGGTTCGCCTCTATCCCTGGATAATCGGGGAAAAACTCTTCAGCCATCCTGTACCAAGTAAGAGCGCGACGCGGCTCCGATTCAAGATACAGATTTCCCATGTTGAAAGCGGCAAGTCCCATAAATTGCGAAGATGTCAAAGGTTCAAGTTCTAGCCCAGTCCACGGGCCATCCTTGTACTTTTCGCGATATTCTTCATCGGTGTACGAAAAACCGCGCCGATTGGGTTCCAAGTTCACACCTTCATAGCGCAAAAAAACATGCCCCGGCAAAAGAATCGTTTCCAAAGGCAAATTCCTGGCTTCGGCGACCATCATGGCAAGCCAAGCAAGTCCGATACAGCCCGACTTCTTCAAAGCAAGCACCTGCAATGGCAAAATGGATTCTCGTTGCACAGCCGCATCACCTGCGCCTGCGAAATCAATGTTCC
Source organism: Fibrobacter sp. (assembly GCA_024398815.1). GTDB lineage: Bacteria > Fibrobacterota > Fibrobacteria > Fibrobacterales > Fibrobacteraceae > Fibrobacter. Next base: position 27,355 of record JAKSIL010000013.1, on the reverse strand, counting down.
AAAAATTCCAAAGGAGATTCTTCAAAGCGGAAAGTGTATCTTGCGTCGCCATCACACTGCTGTCGAAATACGCAAGACCGCGGTTCCATTCTTCAATCGAATCAATGCACCCAAGACCGCGTTCCTCAAAAACGCAAGCCATCTCCCTGTAGCTCATCTTTTCAGCGCGCCCGCTCCACATCACAAGAGCAAGAGCCACGGCAACGGCAATCAAGAAAAGAGGCCAAAAGAGTCGACGCATACTACCTTAATTTATCCCATTCCATGGGAGACTGCCAAAAATCGCGAGCGGTCATCATGTAAATCACGAGACGCTTTGCAGAAAGGTCCTTCTGCATCTTCATCATGCGGCTGCGAATCCCAGGGCCTCCGCCCCAGCTCGTCGCCACCTGCACATCCAAGCCTGTAGCGTACGCAAGGAGCGATCCCGGACCGCCACTTTTCTGGTCCACGGATTCAAACACACCCGTAAACGAATCGCCCATCAGAAGGATTGGGGAATTCTTGCCGCCCTTGTAAGGATCTGCGCCCTTGAAGACTTTCATGGCGGCCAAGGTATCGGCAGCATACTTGCTTTTTTCGGAATCGGGCAAGTGGGCCACCAAGTCGCCATCGCGGACCGTCACAGTGTCCTTCAAGACGAGGCTGCCCGGTTTAGCGCCAGATTCGCCATACCAGCTATACTGCGTCACTCGGGTGGCAAGCACTTCCATCGCAGCAAGCATTCCGGGCAACGCCCAGTGCGTATCGTAGCGCTGATAGCTGTAACGAGGAGGTTCATCACCGGAACGCGCCGCCTTCAAAGCCGGGTACAAATCCAAGACATCGATTCCTGCCGCAAGCATTTCACGAACAAATTCACGACCGTTCACATTCACGCAAAGATCCGTCGGTGTCCCTTCCACAAGCTTATCCGCATAGACTTCTTCTTTCACAGGCACAGGAACGACGAGCAGCTGGATGTTCAAGGAATCCAGATACTGCTTGAGTTCAATCATGCGCGGGAGCGGATTGTGCAAGCTGTCCTGACCGCTAATTTTATCGGCCAGGAGGTAGTTCGCATTTCTGCGGAACCAGAGCATTCCGTTTTCTTCCCAGGAATTCTGTTCCTTTGGAAGTTTTTCCATTTTCTTCAAAAGAGTTTCGCGGAACTTTTTCGTGCCGTCGTTAGCAGGGCAGCTATTTTCCATGGAAGCAAGAGTTTCGAGTCTGAACGCAGAATTCGTATCCAGCGAACGTTCCACAGGAATCACTTCGCCCGCAGCCATCAGGGAATCCGCCTTGCGCTTAGCCCACAAATCCTCGTCGGTCATGCGGAAAGCAGGTACTTCAAAGGCAATCCACATGGGCTTTCCCATCGGATTTCCACGCATCACGGCAAACGGCCTGCTAGAAGCATCGCTAACCCACACGTCGCCAAGATTATGCTGTTCCAGGTCCGTATTCAAAGTCGGATACCAATACGAAGAAAGCGTTCTAGCCCAGTTCATGGCATCCTCGGAATTCATCTCAGCGGTCAAGTAATAGTTGAGGACTTCCAAAGTCTCGCCACCCGACGCAAGTTTCAGCTTGCCATAGAACGGCTTGCGATTTGTCCAAAACGCGGGAGTCACTTCGACCCACCATTCCACCTTTCCGGAATTTTCACCATTGCCGGCAATACCCCACAAGCGAGTCACCGTCTGGAAAGCCCTGAATACATCAGGCTCGTTCCACTTGACAGCTTCAATTTCACCGACAAGCACACCAAGTGAATCGGAACCCGTTTGCGCATAGAGAATTTTCGCAAAAGGTTCCCAGGCGATTGGTGAAGCCTCGGCAACGGCAGCCGGCGCATCTGCACTTATGGACTCCAGCATGGCAAACTGATATTCGGCAATCGCGGCACTTTCCATAACGCCCTTGTAGTTTTCAGGGCGTTCATCCTTTCCGGCCAAGCGAATGGGATTCGCATGGTAGGCGGCAAAATCAAGAGCTGCCATAGTCGGTTTTTCGACAATGCGCACCTGATTGCTGTCATTGACCACTTTGGTTTCGTAGGCAGTCTTCGCCTTCGCTATGGCAATGGTCGGTTGCTGAACCGCAGATGGGGATTCAGCCGACGTTACTGGTTCTGCAACTTCATTGGCAGGGACATTCCCTGAAGAAGCGCACGAAGCCACAAATCCAGCAACAGCGGCAAGCAACGAAAAAACAAAAAATTTACCGGAGGATTTTTTCTTATGAATCATACTCCGAATATAATAAACTAAAAGTTGAGCACAGGACACGTCATGGTGCACTCCTCGCCCAAATCCGTTTCTTTGCAGACGGTGGTGCACTGAATTTCAGGCATTGGCTCCGCAGGCACTTCTTCAAAATCCTTCGAAAGTTCCACGCACTGGTCGTAGAATTCATCGGCATAGTCGCGCCAAACTTTTTTCAAGTCGGTCTTGTCGTCAAATTCAAAAGTACACCAGAGCAAATCGTCGTAATCACTGGCAGCCCGAGAGTCGAGAGTTCCGCCGCTTTCCTCGCAATCCTTGCGGAAAGCCTCGTAATCCGATTCCATAAGTCCAGCGCCATCTTCGCTCCAAAAATATGTAGCGATATAGGTATAGAACTTCGACGAAGCGGAATCCACCTTGAACACGCGCATTTCGTCAATTCCATTCGTCTTGCACACGGAATAAGCACCGAGGAATTCCTCGAACTCGTACACGTTTCCGCCACCGAGCGGCTCTTCCGGAAGAATTTCCTTGACGGTCGGTTTAACAGAGAAAGGCTTCACCATGGAACTTGAAATGGTGTACAAATCGCTACTCGCATAAGCCCCTGGCGACAAGCGCTCCGGGCTTACGGAAGTTCCATTAGACATCGTATCCGGCTCGACAGCATGCGGAGCTTTTAGCGAATCATCCTTCGCGCTGCCCGAATCCGAAGCCATTGTATTCGGGTCTTCCCAAGAACCTCCGCCAAACGTATCGCTGGAGGAATCGTCAGAGCACGCGAACATTGCAAGTATCGCCGCCCCCATGGTAATTTTGAACAACTTATTCATTTTTTCCTCCTTCTTTATTCCGCGTCAGCGGGAACATTTGCAAATTGATTCTGTAAACTTGATCCGCACCATCGTCTTCTGCAGCGATGGCAACGGCCCGCCTCCTGAAGGCGGCCAGTTCAGTAACCAAACGATGGTACGCCCTGTGTGAAAGCCCCAAAGTAAGACCCGTGATATTGCGTTCACTTACTGGGAGTTCATCCATGGCCTTCATGGCGAATTCAGCCATCTGGCGGTGCATGGACCGAATGGCGACAGGCATGGCATCGGCAGAGCCTACGATGGACTTATCCGACTGAACATAGGTGTTATCGTCAATCTTTTTCAAAAGGCCAGCCTTCACCAAAAAAGCGAGCGTATCCTTCACATCGGCGGCAGAAGTTTCAGGATAGCAAAGTTTCGCCAAGTCCCCGGGAGTTGCCCCCGGCGCACTCGGAGCAAGCTCGCGAATCACGGGATTCATCCACGATTCGTAATAGGCGAATGCGGTACTGTCCAAGACGCGGATCTTGTGGGCATTCGCAATCTCCTGCATTTCCTCGTAGGCACGGCGTTTATCTGCATCCGACTTCGCCTGGCAAAAAACAACCAAGGCCCGAAAATAAATCAACTCGAAACCGACAAGTCCCATGGCAGAGGCTACACGCTCTACACCAATCTGGCTCAGACTGCTCTTGCCTTCGCACACCAACTTGAGGTACGTCGGCGAGCTGAATCCAGCAAGCTTCGCAAATTCACGCCACGAAAACGCCGAACAACGTTTACGCTCGTCGTAAAAGTCCTGCATAAAGGTGCGATAGTTTTCATATTCGATTACACTTTTCATCATAACCTCAATATACCTCTTTTTGTATCATGCGTCAATAATCAATGATACAAATATTTAATTTTTTAACAAATTTCTTTATTTTCAATAAACAAAAATCCAATTTTCGCATTTCGTGATACACACTGTATCATTAAGGCGGGGGTGGGACAGTTCATACCTCGCGCCTCATTGCTATATTTACGCACATGAAAAAGCTTTTTGTCATCGCTACCGGAAGCGCCGGGAAAATCAGGGATTTCGCCCATATTTTGGGTACGGACCACTACGAATTCAAGACCCTCAAAGATATAGGCTTTGACGAAGAAATCGTGGAAGACGGGAAGTCCTTTGCCGAGAACGCCATCATCAAGTCCAGCGTGACCGCCCGTTGGCTCGCCAAGCGTGGCATGGAGGCGACAGTCCTTGCTGACGATTCCGGACTGGAAGTCTTCGCACTGAACGGCGAACCGGGAATCTACAGCGCCCGCTACAGTGGCATGCACGGCGCCGATTTGGACAACAACAACCTGCTCATGAAAAATCTGGAAGGAATCGAAGACCGCAAGGCACGCTACTTCTGCGCTCTTTCGTACCAGACCGTCACTAAGCACGACGCAACATCCGGCGTCACAGCAACTGAAAACATCGTCGGTGAAATCGTCGGAGACTTCATCATAAGCGAACCCAAGATTTTCGAAGGCGAATGCCGCGGCGAAATCAACCACGCCCCCATCGGCGACATGGGCTTCGGCTACGACCCGCTATTCGTTCCCGACGGAGAAACACGCACCTTCGCCCAGATGGAACTGGAAGAGAAAAAGGCCATCAGCCACCGCGGAAACGCCATTCGCGCCTTGAAAATGGCTCTTGGCAAATAGCCGTATGTTCAAGATTCTGTTTGCACCGCTGCAAGGCTACACCACAAGCGCCTACCGCAAAGTGCACGCAGAATTTGCCGGCGGAATCGACGCCTACTACGCACCATTCCTGCGCGTTGAAAACGGAGTCCCGCGCGCAAAGGATTTGCGCGACCTGGACGGCGAAGATGTTCGCACAGTCGCAAAAACAGTGCCGCAAATCATCGCAAACTGCGTCGAAGAATTTCGCATTTTAGCCGACGCTCTGCAACAAAAGGGCTTCAACGAAATCGACTTCAACATGGGATGCCCCTTCCCCATGCAAGTAAACCATCACCGAGGCTCCGGACTCTTGAGCGACGCCAAGACAGTCGATGCTATCATGGAAGAAATTGCACGACGCAGTTCCTATCACGAAAGCGGCACATCCGTCAAGTTCTCCGTAAAAATGCGACTCGGCCAGGAATCGAACGAAGAAACCTTCGCGCTTCTCCCGATTCTAAACGAAGCGCCCCTCGCCCATATCACGCTGCACCCGCGGCTCGGCAGGCAGCAGTACAAAGGCGCCCTGGACTTTGAAGCCTTCGACCGCTTCTACACTGAATGCAAGCACCCGCTGTACTTGAACGGAGACATCGCCACCGTCGAACGCATCCGCAAACTTGAATCGAAGTATCCGAAGCTTGCTGGCGTCATGATTGGCCGCGGACTCCTCGCAAACCCGGCTCTCGCCATTGAATACAAAACCGGCTGTACCTGGAACGAACTGGATCGTCAAGAACTTGTACTTAAAATGCACGCAGCATTGATGGACTACGCCTGCCGCACCTACCAGGGCGCAAGCCAGATTCTTTCGCACCTGCAGAGCTTCTGGGAATACCAGGAAAGCAATATTCCAAAGAAAATTTTCAAAAAGATTCGCAAGGCGGGGAACCTCACCGACTACCAGACGGCAACCAACATGCTATCGCATTCCAACGGATGCTAGTTCGCTTCGGCGGGCATTAATTTGCATAAAAAGCATTTATTTGCACAAAAAAGGGCGCTCCTAGGAGCGTCCTTTTTAAGCTTTTGTATGAGCAAGACTAGTTGCAGGAACCCATCGGGCCGAACTTCGTGAGGGTGAAGCTACCGGCATCGCCGTCTTCACCATCGGTGTCGCCGGCAATCTTGAACTTGATGGACACGAGCTGCTTCACAGCCGTAGCACTAGCTATTTTCTGAGTAGCGTCAACCCAATCCGGCTGTGCGAATTCGGACCAAGCGAAATCAAGAACCTTCTTGGAGGATGCAGCAGGCATAGTCACAAACGGGTTGGCGTAGCCAATCGTCTTGTCATAGGAGCCGAGACCCAATTCAATCATGATATCACCGGTAGATGTATATTCGACGCAAACGCCCTTGTTGGCAGTGGCATCGCCATCTTCCTTGTCAGTCTGGCCCACGTTGAAGCCGAAGCCGACATACGGCTTGTACTTGTTAGAGCCGACCTTAAGGTCGAAGTCGCCGCAAAGGCCACCACAAGCCTTGACCACAGGAGCCATGGAAGCTGCGTCAAATTCATCACCGACAGTGCCTCCCCAAGTGAGGGTAGAAGCGCCCTTGTCGCCTTCGTCAGTATAGCTGTACCAGTAGCCACCCTTTGCGTTACCCGTCTGCACCTGGGCATTGCTATCGACGGCGGGGTTCCAAAGTTTAAACGTAATGACACCGTCCCAAGCGGCAGCTGCCGGGGTTGTATTGGTGTTGGTTTTATTGCCAGTATTGGTGTTTGCTCCAGTATTGGTGTTTGTACCTGTATTGGTATTTGTACCAGGAGTGGTGTTTGTACCAGGAGTGGTGTTTGTACCAGGATTGGTCTGAGCGTTAGCGTTCGGATCCGTTGCAGGAGTCTGGTTCTGGTTAGCGTTAGCATTCGGGTCGACCACGGGTGTCTGTTGCTGCTGGCTAGCGGCAGCCTGAGCAGCAGCCAAGGCAGCCTGCAGAGAATCCAAAAGTTTCTGGTCCTGGGCAGCCTGGAGGGCTGCGGCTTCTTCAGCAGTCATACCCTGTGGCTGAGTATCAGTGCTCGTCTGAGTCGGCGTTGTCTGCTGCTGGTATGCGGCAGCAGGAGAGAGTGTAGATTCTTCTGCTGTACAACCAACCATGGCGCAGGTCACAGCGGAAATGGCCATCAAGCCAAACAACTTTTTCATGGTAAACCTCGTTTTTGAAAAGTCAAAATTGTTTGACCATAATATACTCTTATTTTGGCGTTTTGTTCCTTTATAAAATGGCGAAATACGCCAAAAACAAAAAAAATGTGATATAATATCACATTTTTAAGCAAAAAAGCGTTAATGAAAGTTTACAAATTGTTTTTTGGGGATTTTAGGGTTTCAATACTCTTTTCCAAAAGTTTCTCGATTTCAGGCAAAAAGCGGTCCTTGACCTTGTCCAGGTAGAGGCACTGCAACTGGATCATGCGGTCACGATGTCTGCCGGCGTGCTCCTGAATCCAGTGGCTGACCGCCACCTGTCTATCTTGCATTTTGTCGTGCAAACTTTGCTGAATAAAGGTCAACTGCACCTCCATGTAGCGGTGCATATTGAATGGCAGGCGGTAAGTACGGATAAACTGCTTAATTAACACTAAAAGTGACAGTCCGCAATCCTTATGTTCCTGCACAAAACGAACAAGTTCTTCCAGGTGCTCCCGGAAAAACGGCATAATCGCCTTTTCGTCTATCTGGTAAAGTTCCAGTTCGTCTTGTTTCTTTGACTCTTTATCAACGGCCATAGCCCAAATTTATGATTTCATCGAAGAAAATGCTGTGTGCTTCTTCACAACGAAGCTGTATTTGGCATTATCTGTGTTTTTAAGCACATCATTACGCATGACAATCCGCCCTTCGGTACCCGGATTAAGACGGTCGGCAGAAGCCCCTCTAAAATCCATCAGGGATTCAATTTCACAGGGGCGCATTCCCTCCGGCGTCATCAGCTCCAAGGCATCATCCACGGCAAACGGATTTTTCACGTTCACGCGGCAAAGCCCCATGTCGGAATCGTAATCCAGCACCTGAGCGCAAACGCAACCACCGGAGGCGGCCACATGAGTGGACTCGTAATTTTGCGGAAGAGGCCCGCGTAAAAATCCAGGCATGAATCCGCGACCGTCCACAAAACTGATGGCCCTGCGGGACTCCTCGGGCACAAGGTCCGCAGAACAGGCGCTTCCGTTTTCCATGGCCTTTACACAGGCATCTATAGCCATGCGATAGGCTCGCACCACTTGGCTCAAGTAGTATACAGACCTGGTTCTACCTTCAATTTTAAAGGAATCCAGCCCTCCTAGGACCAGTTCGGGAATCACGTCGAGAGCGCACAAGTCGCGGCTACTCATAAAGTAAGTCCCCCAGGCATCTTCGTCCAGAGCAACAGGATCAAGTTCGGGGCGGTCCGTACGCTGCAAGCTGAAATCGCCTTCGTGAGGGCGGTAATCCTCGCATTGAGGTCCTTGGTTTGCATAGAGCCTATAAGGCATGCGGCAACTGTTGTCGCAGGCGCCCTGGTTGGCATCGCGATGAGTCACCCAGTTGCTGAGCATGCAACGACCCGACATGGCCATGCAAACAGCACCATGGACAAAGACTTCCAGTTCAAGGTCGGGGACGTGTTCCTTTATCTCTAAAATTTCAGACAGACGAAGCTCGCGGCTCAATATGATACGGCGAACACCAAGCCCGTGCCAAAAATCGGCTGCCAGGTAATTCGTGGTATTCGCCTGCACAGACAAGTGAACTTCCACTTCGGGAAATTCCTTGCGCAGCCACCCCACAAAACCTGGGTCAGCGACAATCAGGGCATCGGGTTTCAGCTCCAGGGCCTGCGTCAAGGCTCGCTGAAACGATTCCACTTTCACATTGCGCGGGATGACGTTGCTCGTCAAATAGAACTTTTTTCCAATTCCATGAGCATACGAGATTCCCTCGGCCAAATCATCTAAATTCTTGAAGCCGTTCTCGCGGGACCTCAGCGAAAAAGCAGGCTGGCCGGCATATACGGCATCGGCGCCATAGGCAAAGGCATAGCGCATGCGGACAAGGTCGCCCGCAGGGGCGAGTAATTCCGGTTTTTTCATATTATCCCCATTACCACTTGAATCCGCCGCGAACATAGACCTTTTTGTCGTTAATCAAGGTCAATTCGCCCATGAAGCTAACAAACTGCCCTTCATAGCTAACCGAAGGAGTCAGGGAATACTTCATTTTCGCACCGTCTAGATATTTCTTGTGGATTTTCATGTGGTTTGCACGTGGCGTCGTGTCGTTTACGGCACTGCCAAAATCGGTTCCCTTCCAAAACCATTCGTTCCGAACGGATGCGAAAATATGGTTGTCCAGGCGTGCGTACAAAGTCCAGTCGATGGTTTGGCTATTGGGGCCGCCCTGGTTCCCCAAAGGAAAGCCGAGATGGGCGATTTGAGCCGTATTCTTGATGAAATGGCTGTAAACATAGGGCTCCACGCGGGCGTATTCCGCAATGGAACCTGTTTCGAGCAGATGGCCATTAATATAAAAGTCGTGGCCGAACTGCATACCGGCCATCCATGCCCACTTGGCCTCGATATTGTCATTTTTCACCAAACTGATAGGCGATTCCATGTCGTCCAAGAAAAATTCCGTATAGATACGGGCGGAATTGAACAAGCGGTAGTTGAAGTCCATGGCCAAGGCGCCATTATTGCTGTCTTCGGAATAATTCCCTTTTTCCATAAAGAGCGGTGCCGTAGGGACAAAAAGCCAAGGTTTCAAATTGTCGTACTGCACTTGCAATTCGCTGATGCCAAAAGTCGCGTTCCCAACCGCCAATTCGTACCTGTGACCGAACAAATTGCGGGTTTCGTCCTTGTTTTTCATGCTCATGCTGTTGTTGTATATGCGAAGGTCCGCATAAAAGCTCATCACGCGCAAGGGGCCAATGAGCAAATCAAGGCTCAGCATGTTGTACGGAAGGGCGAACTGGTTCAGGGTCAGGTTGTTGTAATAGCCCGGGCCCCAATGCATCACGTCGCGGCCAAAGTCCAGGCGCAGCCAGTCATGATTGTAGGCGAAATGAGTGCGATAGCGGGCGTAGCTCGTGTATTCGACTCCGGAATTGTTCTCTTCTTTTTGGACTTCCAAAAATTCACGGTCCCACGATTTCGGCTTGGCGGCAGAATGGCCTTCGTCGTAAATGCGGGCGTCGAGCACGAAATCGATGGAATCGGCAAAGCCTCGAAGATAGATACCGCCGTCCACACCGGGCCAAATGGTATCGCCCAGGGATTCACCGCCGCGATAGTCCATGCCGCCCACGATGCTCATGGCGATGCCGATACGCGGTTCTGTCATATAGATTTCTCTAGCCTTCGCGACGCAGGCGGTATCGTCCATGTCGCAGTCAAAGCTGTTGCCATGTCCGGAGATCCCCGGCCCGAGCACGTTGTCGTAATACAGCAAGGCGTTCTTTTCCGTTTCGTTGAAATGCTTGCGGAACGTGGTATCGCGCCTCGGGTAGGTGAAATACTGGCGTTCGTCGCCAACGGTGTGCCTATGGTATTCGAACAACATTGGCGCAGCGTTCAAGAGACGTAAATTGCGCGAATGTTCCGGTTCGATTACCGGAGATGCCGCCCAAACGGACGAAACAAAGGAAATTGCCAGCAAGCCCGACAAAAACGCTATTTTTTTTGATTTTACAAGAATCATGCCATAAATGTAGTTTTTTAGCCGCAAAACATCAACTTTTCGTGTTTTTTTAACATTTGATACTGCCTGTTTCTCACGAAAAAAGTAATTTTACATATATAAGTTATAGCCCCTATTCAAGAGGTCGTTATGTCGTGTATTCAAAAACTAGTCTTTTTTATTGCTGCATTCTCTTTGAGCAACATTTTTGCCCAAGTCACCTTCCCTATCGGTTCGCAAGTCGTCAACGTCACCAAGGCGCCCTATTCTGCAAAAGGCGATGGACAGACCGACGATACCGAAGCAATTCAAAACGCCTTGAACGACCATCCCAACGGCGACTATATCATTTACCTTCCTAACGGCATATACAAGATTACGAACACCATCACCTGGCCCAAGGACAAAAAACCCGACGATTCGTACAAGCGAACCATTTTGCAGGGGCAAAGCGTCAACGGCACGGTCATCCAACTTGAGGACAACTGCCAAGGGTTCGACAATCCCGATTTTCCGATGGCCGTCATCGAAACTGGCGAAGGGCCGAAAATCAAGCAGCGCAATGCCATCCGCGATTTGACCATCAAAACCGGCAAAGGCAACGGCGGCGCGGTCGCCGTACGATTCAACGCCGGTATGCAGGGAACCATGAACAACGTCAAGGTCATTTCCGGCGACAGCACGGGTGTTTACGGCATCGACATGGGTTTCACCGAAAATATCGGTCCGCTGCTCTTGAAGAACGTCGAAGTCACAGGCTACAACGTAGGCGTGTACACGGCTGGCGCCATGAACGGAATGACCATGGAGCATGTCAATCTTTACGGTCAGAAAAAAGTCGGTCTCGAAAACAACGGGCAAACTTTGTCCACCCGCGCCATCCGCTTCAAGGGCAGCGTCCCGGCCGTTTACAGCCATGGCGAAAACGCATCGATGGTCATGGTCGACGCGACTCTCGAATACGACCCGCCCAAGGGCAGCAAGCCAAAGAAAGTCGCAGCCATCATAAACGAAAGCCAGCTTTTCGCACGTTCCATCACGACCAGCAAGTTCCATACAAAAATCAGCAGCACCATCCCGGCCGCCGAAGAAAACATCATCGCAAACGAAATCGTAGAATTTGTGACGCAGGCTCCGCAGCAGCTTTGCCACAGTCCAAAGCAGTCCATGAGACTTCCCGTCGCAGAAACTCCCTACCTGTCCGAACAGAAATCCGACAACTGGATTAGCATCGCCGGCGACTACGGCGGAAAAGTGAACACCGGTTCCGACGACGCCAAGGCCATTCAAGACGCCATCGACGACGGCGCCGAAACGCTCTACTTCCCGGCAGGCGGCAGATGGACCATCAACCGCGACATCTATCTCAGAAACCGCATTCGCAAGCTTATCGGAACCGAAGGCCGTATCGACGGCAAGGGCAAGTTCATCATTGAAGACGGAGCCTTCAACGAAATCACCATTGAAAGATTCTCCGAATTCGGCAGTGGCATCATTCAGAAATCCCGCCGCACGGTCGTTCTCAAGAACATGATGTTCAAGGCCTTCGAATCCGACGAAACCGGAAACAGCGACATCTTCATGGAAGACGTCTCCGTTGGCACGATACAACTAAACTACCACCGCATGTGGGGGCGCCAGATTACCATGAACGGCGATACCAAAGGTCCGAAAATTCAGAACAACGGAGGAACCCTTTGGATTCTAGGACTCACCGCCCGCGACGGCAACACGATTCTCCAGAATTTCAACAAGGCCTCGGCCGAACTTCTCGGCGTTCACGCCATCGCTGGCGACAAGGCGAAGAACAGTCCCATGTTCATCAACGACAACTCCAGCCTCTCGATTGCGGGCCTCAAAGAAACGCTGTTGCGCGGCAACCCGTTCCAGAAGATTGTCGAAGAATCCAGACAGGGCTCCAAAATTTACGCTTTGATGGGCAGCAACCAAAAGAAAAATGAATCCGGCGGAACCATGCTCGCCCTGTTTACCGGTTACGCTCCAAAGCAGGGTTACAACGAAAAACCAGTAGCCTCGTTCGCCGACGAAATGATTCTCGTGCAGCCTAACAAGCTGAAGCTTAAGGGCGATGTCATTGACGACGGCCGCGGCGACGGACTTTGCAGGGTTCCTGTGCGCTGGAAAAAGAGTGCAGGCCCGGGCAAGGCGACGTTCTCCGACAGCACCGACTACACGACCGACGTGTCATTCACGGCAAGCGGACGCTACAACGTCATCTTCACTGCAGATGACGGCTACCAGACGGGGTCTGACACGGGCAGAGTCTATGTGTTCGACAAGCGCTACACGACCATGGACCACAGCGGCGACAACGTACCGAGCGGACGAGGCGCCGACACCTGGATTTCACAGTTCGACAACTACAGTCCCCACGGCACAGACACCGAACTGCACGTAGCGAACGTAAAGGACAATGCCGGCAAGATTTATCTCAAGTTCGACCTTTCCGCATTGCCGGGGCCGCTTTTTGATGCAGCCCTCAAACTGGAATTCAACGCAGACTCCATCAAGAAGCCCGTTCAGCTGAATATCTTCGGTTTGAAGGAAACCAGCAAGAACATGAACTTTGGCGAAAGCAAGCTTGGCGTCGACTGGCGCGACGACGAACTCACTTGGGACAACGCCCCCGCGAACCTGCCCAACCAGGCCGGAGGACAGTTCAACATCCGCAAGAATTCCGGCGGCGGCATCGACACCAAGTACGCAGACTTCCTCGGCATCATCACCATCAATCCCAAGGCGCCGCTAGGCGCATTCCTGCGCACGCCGAGTTTCACCGAATTCTTCAAGCAGAAGCATGAATCCGGGCTCTACACATTGATTCTTACCGCGGTCGCGCCAGGCGAAACGGTCATCAAGTCGCACAACGAAGGCAAGAACTTCGCGCCGGCACTCTACGTGAGCTACTTCGACAACACGAGGTCTGTCGGCGGCGACGTCATGGACGGCGGATACACATTGAGCAAGGTGAACATCGACATTTACAATTTGGATTGCGATTTCGACCTTACCGTGGGTTATCCTCAATTCGTTCAAATTGAAATTCTGAACGAATCCGGCAAGCGCATGCTCGTGGTCGCCGCCCGTGAAATGGAAGGCGAAAAGAAGATAAACTACAAGTTCAAGGCAAAGGCATTCCCCACCGGAAAGTACACCTTGAAAATCAGCGGAGAAGCCTTTACCGCCGAACAGAAGTTCTACATCCTCAACTAAATGTCTCAGGAGTAAATTATGAACAAATGCAAATACTCCCTTTTAGGAACGGCCTTGATATTTTCGCTTATCGCCTGTAGCGAAGATTCGCATACCAACACGTCGTCGATGAGCGAAAGCGACGACAGTTTCGCCGAGGAATCCTTCATATCGAGTTCCTCGTTAAGCACGCGCCTCGACATAGACTACCAGGACACCATCTCGGCGTCTGACACGATGAACCTGTACCTGGAACGCGCCGGGAAGAAAGGCTGCAACGACGACGTCATCTGTCTCGACAGCGGGATGTCATCGGTATCCCTCTTCCTCGGAGAATTTGTAAAGGGTACCCGCATCACCGTAAATGTCGCGACCAGCGGCATGAAGGACGACACACTGCAAATCCGTAGCGAATTCGGCGAAAAGCTTAAAGTCATGGAGTCCGTATGGGACAGCACCAAGGACGTCGGAGTGTTTTCGAACTACATGATTCCCGGCAGCGGTGCCGACATGAATTCGAACAAGTTCGTCGTCTTTAACGACGGTTTCTACTACATCGACCTCAAGGCTGATTTTGATTCGTCTAGCCACGTCCGCATCAATGTGGAAATCGACAGCGCCTACTACGACTACGTCGGCGACTCTTCGAAGATATCCATGGACTTGGACGCCACCCTTCGCGGAATTGTGCAAATCGGCAATGCCCCCAAGAAAATCGAAGTGACATTCGAAGCGGGAACCGGCTACAGCATCGGACTTTTAGCCAAGGGCCAATGGATTAGCAAGTACGAACTTTTTGACGAAGACGACAAAACAATTGCATCCGACACCGGCAGTCTGGACCAGCTCCTGTTCCCGGAAGACAGCACCAGTTGGACGCTTTCGATAAGGCCACTCAACGTGGAGAACTATTCCACAGGCCCTTACGCCACGTTTGAAGTCGAAACCAACGCTCGAAAACTGGAGCAGGGCGAATACTTCGCCAACCCCGATTCCGTAAAATTGGCAGGAGACACTTTGGTCGTCGTCCGCGAGAAGAACAACCTGGCCAAGTATTATCTGCGTCAGGAACAATACGTGTGGCTCGCGAACCTCGCCAAGGGCGATTCCATAGACATTTACCAGCAGATGGACGGGTACTACGACACCAAGTTGAATCCGCCGAGCATGACCATTCTTGACAAGTCCGGCGATTCCATCGGCACAATCGACACGTACAACCACGGATTCAAGGCCAAGAGCAAGGGCCCAATCTACCTTCACTACCTGAGTACCCTCCCCTACGCCACCGATGAAAAGCAGGAACTCTCGTTCCGCACATTCATCCAGCGTCCGGGGTCCCTCGACTCCATCGCCTTCTACGACGAATCCAAGGACGAAGGCAAGAACAAGTACAACGAAAAGACCGTGCAACGCGGCGACACCATCTATTTCGACACCTTCACCTTCTACGCCTACCCCGGCGAAGCGCTCGCCAGCACCCGCATGAAGTGGTTCGTGCCCTGCGAAGACCTGACCGTCCTTGGCAACGCCGCCTACATCACCAATATCGCCAACTGCGAAGACGAGCAGGAAATTTCTTCGTACTATCTGATTGTGCAGGAGGAATCCGAGGGCGACGACCGGGCCCGGTTGATTGCCCAAAGTTTGGCGGACCCCCTCATGAGAGACACTCTTTTGCTCAGGGTAAACGAGGAATAGTTGACACTTCCCCCCGAAATTGTTAATTTTGGGGCCTAATCTTGCAAGTCGTGCCAAGCTCTGCCAATTTGCAAGCATAACCAAAGAGCTTCCTCAAAGAGGTATAATATGTCCTCCTTCCGTGGACCTAAAGGTAAAGTAGCACGCTCTCTCGGCGTTGCCGTTTCCCAGAAGACTCAAAAGGCTCTCGACCGCCGCAACTTCGCACCTGGCCAGCATGGTCAGAACCGCAAGAAGTCTTCTTCTGTGTACAAGCAGCAGCTCGTCGAAAAGCAGCGTCTTCGTTTCACCTACAACATTTCCGAAGCTCAGCTCGCCAAGGCATACAAGGAAGCTAACCGTCGTGAAGGTTCTGCAGGTGACAACCTGATGATTTTGCTCGAAACCCGTCTGGACGCTCTCGTCTACCGCATGGGTTTTGCCCGCACAATCTTTGCAGCCCGCCAGTACGTCGCTCATGGCCACTTCGCCGTGAACGGTGTCCGCAGCTTCTCTCCCGCTCGCATGGTCAAGGCCGGCGACGTGATTTCTGTCCGTGAACGTTCCAAGGAACACGTGCAGATCAAGGAAGCCATCGCCAACGCTCCTGCCGCTCCGGAATATCTCTCCGTCGACGCCGGCAAGATGGAAGGCACACTGGTGAAGCTCCCGCTCCGTGAACAGATTCCTGTTCAGTTGCAGGAACAGCTCGTCGTGGAATACTACTCCAGGTAGTAAGCCGCCTCTAGCGGAAAAAGCAATCGCTTTTGAAGACGCTCGCAGAAATGCGGGCGTTTTTTTTGCATAAAAAAAGCCGGAAACTCGGTTTTCGGCTTTTTAAATTTTCGTTTCTGGCGAAGTCAACCAGCGGCGACTAGATGAGCTCGTCCGGCGGCAGATGGTCGTTGCTTTCGGGTTCCTGGTAGAATGTCTCGGGCACCTGGACCTGGTTCTGGAAATAGGCCCTGTGGGCTGCAATCACGCGTTCGCGGGCGAAAGCGGCATCCTGCCATTCGCCAATCTGCACGTCCTTGCCTTCCAGTTCCTTGTAGTTCTGGAAGAAGTTCTTGGTGATGCGCAGGAACATCTGGTCCACGTCGCCAATATCCTTGATGGGGCGCGGGTTGAACACGGGCACGCCCAAGACCTTGTAGTCCTTCTTGCCGCCGTCGGTCATGTCGAGGGCACCAATCACGCGACAGGTGCAAACCGTACCAGTCATCATGGATGCCGGGCTGTAGATGAGCATATCGAGAGCGTCACCGTCGTCGGCCTTGGTGCTGGGGATGAATCCGTAGGTGCAGGGGTAGCTCATGGAGCTCAAAAGGCAGCGATCCAAGCGAAACACATGGAGGCGTTCATCGTATTCATACTTCAAATTCGTGTCTTTGCCGATTTCCACGACACAGTCCACTTCGTAGGGATACTTGCGTCCAATCGGAAGATCTAGATAATTAATGGCCATTCAATTCTCCAAACGGGCTCGGCTAAAGCCCGCAATTTGTTGTCATTCAATAAGTTACGATAAATTTAGCTTTAAAATTTAAAAAGTCAAGTGTTTTTTACCTATCTACTGCGCCAACGGGCCGAAGTAGTCTTGTCAAAGAGTCCAAAATAATACACCGGTTCGCCCTTGTCCGGGCTGTAGCCCACTTCAAAACGGATTCGGTCAAGCGCAGGAATCACAAGATGGAGTCCTCCGTAAACAGCGCCTTCGTAGTCGTCCCATCCCGGAGTGCCCTTGTCCCACAGGAGGCTCCCGTCAAGGCCGGCCACCAGCTGGATTCCGTAGAAGAAATTGATTCCCCATACAGAAGCCGCATGGCGTTCCATCAGCACAAAACGTTCCTCAAGCGTCAAGAGCGCCTCGTGGACGCCCAGATGCAGGGAATCGGACTCGTGACCGCGGAAGGTGTTTGCGCCACCGTGATAGTAGTAGTCATAGCGTTCCACGTCGCCCGGGCGATAACGGAACAAGGCGGTGGCCCCCGTCACGAATCTCCCAAGCGGATAATAGGCGCGGGCATCGTTCAGAATTTCCCAGTAGTTCTCTTCGCCTGAACCGACATGAGTCAGCATGTATTCGTAATAAATTCCCTTGCGGGTATCCAGCTCACGGTCGCGGTAGTCGATGTCAAAGCCAAAGCCGTATTCCGGCAGTTTTCTGCCGCCGTCGAAATTCAGATAACGGAACGCGCCTGTCAAGAGGATGGAAAAATGTTTCAGCACAGCGTAGTCCAAGTCCAAATCGACGAGCCAGGAATCGTCATCCACGTTGCGGATATCGTCGTAGCTGTCCGTCCGCAGAAATTCGAAGTTCCACCCGAGCGGGATTCCGAACATGTATGGCGAACTGGCGTAAAACGCATATTCGTTGTTGTCGAGGAACGGGTCTGTAGAGGTTCGGTACTGCACTTCGGCGCGAATGTCCTCGCCCGCCACGTTCAAGTTCGCAAGCGCAAGGCCTATCATCAGACCGTCGCGGTCGGTCTTTTTGCCGGCGGGCGCGGGAATCCAGCGGAAAATTTCCTTGAAACGGTAAACGAGGGTCTGCGACGTTGCTTCGCCGGAAGCCTGTTCGCACGAAGCGGAAATCTCGGTAAACAGGTCCAGGTCCTGGAGTCTCAGTTTTTCCTTTTCGAAATCCTGCGACGAATACGGCTTCCCTGCGCCGTTCAAAAGCTCGCGTTCGACGACACGGGCATTAGTGTGTTCGAGGCCTTCCAAACGGATTGACGAAACCAAGGCACCTTCGCTGCAAGCGTTCTCGGCAGTAGCGACGGGCGCAACGGGAGCAGCGGCAATCACTGCGCCCACCAGGCCGCATAGTCCCAAAAAACTTCTTTTAAGAATTCGACGCACTTGACCTCTATAGGGGTTTTCAAAAAAAATAGAAATTTTCTATATTTGGGCATAAATTCGAGGTTTATTATGTTAGACTTTCTTGCTAATTACTGGCCGTGGCTTATCGCCGTCGTAGTTGTTGTCGCTTTGGCTTTTGGAATTCGCGGGTTGCGCAAAGCCCTTAAAGAAGGCGGTGGAGCCTTCAACCTGGCCACTATCCGCAAGAACACCGAGCCGAACTTTGCCGCACTCAAGCAAAAATCCAAGGCTTTGCTTGCCGACGCCGACATGATTTGCGAAACCAAGGAAAACAGCAACCTGGTTCTCCCCAACAAAGAAGACATGAAGTTTTTCCGTCGTGCCGTCTCGCAGAAATACAAACTGGCCATGTTCCTCGTGCCCGGCACGAACAAAGTCGTGTACTTTTTCTGCAAGACCGAAGCGGGCCTCCGTCGCCGCATAGAGAACCTGGTCATCAACCAGAAGTTCCGCGAAGGAAAGCCGCCTTACATGGATGTCGCCACTGGCGAAAAGCTCAAATACCCGAGGTAATTCTCTCGGCGTAGCACGCGTATGCGTACGTACAAAGATTTAGCCCTAGCCGAAGAAGAAGGCAAACTGGAAAACGCTATTCAGGCTTCCAGGAATCTTTTGGTGGAAGCTCCGACCGGTAGCGGCAAATCCCTTTACATTCCCTGGTTTTTAAGCCGGCATTTTACAGGCAGGATTGTCGTGTTGCAGCCCCGCAGGATTGCAGCGCTTTCGCTTGCGCAGTATTCAGCGAAACTGCACGGGGAGCCATGCGGAAAGACTGTCGGCTATCAATTCAGGCAAGACAGTTGCAAGAGTGCAAGCACTCGGATTTTATTCCAGACATACGGCAATTTTTTGCAGGAACTGCTTCACGGGAAAATGGACGCGGAGTGGGTCATCTTTGACGAATACCACGAACGCAAGGCCGACATGGACTTGCTGTTCGCCTATCTGCTAAAGTTGCAGGCCTCGCAAGCTGGCGAAAAAAAGACTGCGCCACGGATTGCAGTGATGTCGGCAAAGCTGAACCGCGAAGAAATGGAAAAAAGCCTGGGTGTAAAATGCCAGGAACTGGGGCATCCGCTGTACCCGGTGCAAATACTGCACCAGACTCCCGCCGCAGGAGTCATCCTTACGGCAGGTGTCGGAATCGAAAACGAAGTCGTACGTGCGCTGCGTACGCTGTACCGCAACAACATCTGGAAAACGACACTCGTATTTTTGCCGGGCAAGGCCGAAATTTCGCGATGCCACACGGCAGCCGCCGAAGCGTTAGGAACAAACTGCGCAGAATTCCTGGAGCTATATGGCGGCCAAGACCGCGAAACCCAGGATAAAATCTTCGAAGAAACGGAATCCCCACGAGTCATATTTACAACCAACATTGCAGAAACTTCCGTAACAGTCCCGAACGTGTCGGGAGTCGTCGACAGCGGCATTGAGCGCACAAGCGAATACGACGACAGCGAGAAGGTAAACGTACTGCGAACACTCCCCATATCGCTGCAAAACGCCATCCAGCGAAGCGGGCGCAGCGGACGTACGCAAAACGGCTGTGCCATAAGGCTCTGGAGCGAAGATGCCGAAACACGCATGGCCAAGGGCATCGTCCCCGAAATCACGCAGATAGAACCTTCGGAAATCATCTTGCAAAAGGCATCGCTCGAATCGAGACTCCGCGAAGGCGATTCCGCGAACGGAGCGCCGGCCACGGCCATCCAAATGCCCACAGCAATACCAGCCGCTCGCGAACAGGCCGCCACCCAGCTTTTGCAGCAATTCGGAATGCTCGAAAACGGGCGCATCACAGCCCTCGGGGAAAAGGCCATCATGGCCCCCATTTCGAACATCCCGCTCGCCCTCCTGCTCGCAAGCGCAAAGAACGCCGCCGACCTTCCCGACTTACTGCTCGCCGCCATGGCGTGGATCCACTCCGGAACAGAATTTACACAAAAAGCAAAATTTCCGCTGAACCTGCTCACCCTTGCCAACGACACGCTGGAAGGCAATTCCAACGCCCCGCGCGAAGTGACATTCACCCTGCGTCAGCTGCGCGACTACCGCGAAAACGTATTCGGGAAAGGCGGTCTCACCGGGCCGCGGCAGTCTTTTGCAAACCAGCGGCAGTCTTTTGCAAACCAGCGGCAGTCCTCCGAAACAGTCTGTCGTCAACTTCTAAAGGCATTCCCCGACAGGCTCGCGACACCGAACGGAAACGCCTACAAACTGCCGAACCAGAACATCGTCCGCCTGCAAGTCACAGAACCGCCATACGCGCTTCTTGCACTCACCATGCTCCGCACAGGAGGCGGAAGCAAGTCGGAACTCAAAGTAAGCCTTTACGCCCCCGTCAACCGCGAGATGCTCGCAAACGAAAGCGAAAGCACCCGCTACGAACTTCTCTGGCGCAGCGGCCAGGAGCGCTTCATCGGCATCGAAATCACCGAATCCGGCGACGGCGAAAACACCCGCGAACTTTCGCGCAAAGAAATCGTCCCGCAAGAAGCGTCGCCCAAAGTCCTCGAAAAACTGAAGGAGCTTACCGCAAACGCCTGGAAGGAAAAACTTGAAAAGGAAAACTGGACAGGGCGCTACATCACGGAACAGATGCAGACTCTGCTCGTAAAAATGCGACTTGCCGCAAAGCTTTACCCGGAATACGGGCTTCCGGAATTCAACGACGAAGACATGGAACTCATCTTCGACGAATTCACAAGCGGCATATTCCTGCTTCGAGACATAAGCGAAGACCGTTTCAGGAACATCGTCGAAGACTACTTCGGCAAATCCATGCTGGCCTGGCTAAACAAGACCTTCCCCGACCATTACACGCTCCCCAACGGCAAACGCGCGCGGTACAGCTACATGGAAATCGAGGCGCAAGCGCAGCAGGGCGGTCAACCCGTGCAAAGCGCCGATGGCGTGCTCGTCGAAATATCGGCCCGAATCGAAGACTTCATGCAGTTGCGCGGCGAACACAAAATCGCCGACGGCAAACTCAAAGTCCGCTACGACATATTGGCCCCGAATTTCAGGACCATCCAAAAAACGTGGGACCTCACCGGATTCTGGCAGAACACGTACGCCGAAGTCCGCAAGGAACTGCGCGGACGCTATCCGAAGCACCCATGGCCAGAAACGGTATAAAGGCAGGCGACAGCCGCCTCACTTCGCTCCGGCCAGCCTTACTTTACTTTGTACACCGTCAGATTCTTCGAATATTCGTAGCCCACGATTAACAGGGCCTGTCCGGGAATCGGACTGTCGGCAGCATCAATAAACAGCACCCCTTCGGGGCCGCGGTCAGACGTATCGAGGATGTAGTCCACAAGTTTCGGGGCATTCACATCGGTAAAATCGAATACGGCGATTCCGCTCTGACGTTCAAGGCCCACAAAAGCGTAACGTCTGCCGTTAACAACGCCCACGGTCACATTTTCTGGTTCACAGCCCTTGGCGTCACTGCGGGCGTCCATTTTCTTTTTGCCCTTTTTCGAATTCCAGTTGAAGTATTCCGGAGCGAGCTTTGCAATCATTTGTTCAAAAGCGTCGCCAGAATCCCACAGAAGTTCTCCGGTGTCGCCATTGAACAGGCTTATGGAACGTGAACCAAATATCACCGGATGGTCGGATTCGAAGGTTGTCAGTTCTTCGCCCTCGTTCGCCGTGATTACGTAATTTTTGCCCTTGTCTGCAAAGGTCGCAATGCCGTCGGGCTGGCGCAGGCTCCATATATTTTCGTTCACGATGTTTATCTTGCCGTCTTTGACCCTGTCAAGGCCAAAGCCCGGTTTGCTGTGGTCGACCTCGCCCAGCGAAAAAGTATTTTTGATTTTCTTCGCCTTGACATCGACCTTCGCAATGGCGTTATTCTCCTGCAAGCTCACCCACGCCGTCTTGGAATCCTTCGATACGGCTATATATTCGGGTTCGATGTCCTTCGCATTTTTCCCCGTAAACTCGGTAACGGTCACTTTTGCATTTTTCCAATCTTCGGGCTTGCCCGAGGCATTCGAAATGAAACCCACGGCACCAATAGGATTCGCTTCGAAATAATTACTGGGAGAACCTTCGCAGGCCGTGAGCAGAGTTTTCCCATCAGGCGTAAAAGTAATCATGTCGGGTTGCGTACAAACATCCTTGTACTGTTCCACAACCTCAAGGCTGTCGTCAAAACGCATCAACTGCACATGGCCCAGTTTCCACTCGGGCTCGCTCAACACGCTTACCGCCAAAAGGTTTCCGTGAACAGTCACACTGGATGCATTCCCTGGAACCGGAAACTCGCCAACTTTTCGTGGATTCGAAGGGTCGGACAAATCAACCTGTTCCAGAAATTTTTCGCCACCCACGACAAAAAGCATTTTCTTCGCAGGCATGTACGCAGAAATTTCCGCAGTCTTAATCGGCAATTTTCCCAAGGGTTCAAGAACGCCACCCAACTGGAACTGTTCGGGGGCAGCGGACTTTTGCGCAAACAGAGCCTCTGTACACAAAAGACCAATGACAAACAACTTAACTGCGTAATTCATAATTTTCCCTTAATCAATTATAAGCCACATGATGAGCATGCCCAGTCCCAACCCACCGATAAACGACGAGGTGGACATCATGGCCGCACTTTTCCGTTCCTCTTCGGCTTGCGCCTTGTTTTTTTCGGAAGCCTCGTAAGTGGTCGAGAGGAACTTGGCGCAAGTTTCGTTATCCTTTTTCACGGTATTGTAGCTCTGTTCCCAGTTGGCGCTCTTGACGCGTTCCATTTCGACGGCGTTGCGCAGGGAATCCTTTTCGACACTGCAGGCATTCTGCTGAGCAGACATTAGGCTATCGCGAAGCGCAATTTCCGCCAGCAATTCGCTGGAGGCATCGACATTAGCGGCTGGAACAGCAGCTCTTTCCGACGTCACGGTTGCGGCAGCGGGTGCCGCATTAGCTACGGAATCGGCGCCCTGCGCAAAAAGCGGAACGGCAACGAACAGAACGAAAACAAACAACTTCACTAATTTTTTCATGATTTTCCTTCAACTATTTAGGCAGTACGGCCTTCTTTTTCCACGTACCGTCGGACATTTTCACGTAGTACACGCCGGGAACGAGTTTCTTGCCCGCAGGCACCACGGTTCCATCCAAATAACGCACCTGGACTTCCTGGAGAAGCACTCCCGCAGTGCGCAAGCCGTACACAAGCTCGGACTTTTCGCCCTTGCTGGAGCTGCTCGACTTTGCGACCTTTGCCGAAGAACTCGACTCGCCCTCGTCGGAATCTTCGCTGGACGAACTTACGACAGGCTTGTCTTTGGAACTGCTAGACTTAGCTTTTTCAGAGCTGCTCGACTTCGCCTTCTCGGAGCTGCTGGAACTGGCGACTTCCGCAGACGAGGCGGGGCCCGTAAGCTTTCTGGAATCCTTGAGCACAGCTTTGATCGACTGGATACGCAAGGTTCCAACGGATTCGGGAATGCTCAGGGATTTGTAGACGGCATTGAACGCCGACAACGAGTCCATGCTCGCGGCGGACTTGAAGCGCGTCGTGACCCCTATTTTCTCGCCATCCTGAATTTCTTCGTTATAGCTGAGCACGAGGAACCACCATTCAAACTCCAGTTCATACGGCCTGGACACCATAATCTCGTCGCTCTTGAACGAATTGTCCCGCGGAAGTTCCCCATCCACAAACACGAGCACATTGTTCGAATTTCCGGAGTTGTACGAACCGAACGAAGTTTCGTTCATGTCGAAAATGCGGGTAGAATAAGCTGCCTCCGCCTTCTGCGTTTCAAGTTTCTTTTCGGAGTTCCATGTGGCAAAGACAAAGTCCGTCTCGGAAGTTTCCTTGCAAGCGGCCGTTATAGAAAGCGGCAGCTTGTGATTGAACGAGCCAAGTTTCAGGTTCAGGTCGTCGATGGATTCATGTCGAATCGCGAAGACCGAGTCCTGCTCCAGAGTTCTCGGATTTCCGTACCAGTTGACCTCGTCGATAAAGTCAAGCGCAAGGACGACCGTGCCGTCGCCAGACTGTCCGAGAGTATCGCAAACGTTGCGGATTACCACCTCGACGCTACTGGAGCTGGCCTCTTCGCTGGATGAACTGATTTCAGGTTCCTCGGAACTGCTCGAAACAACTTCTTCGCTAGAAGAACTGATTTCCGGTTCTTCACTGGACGAACATTCGGCAGATTCTTCACTGGACGAACTGACAACAGGCTCTTCGGAATCGCTAGAGACGATTTCTTCACTGCTGGAACTTATCTCTTCGTCAGACGCACTCGATTCGACAGATTCTTCCTCCTTTAGTTTTCGAGAATCCTTCAGCACAACCCTCACCGCCTGGATGCGGAAAGAAGTCACGGCATCGGGAATCTCGAAACCGTTCCTTGCGGAATTGTACGCCGACGCCGAATCCATAGCTATGGAACTGGAATAATGGTTCGTTGTCCGAGTCCCTTCCGACGTCTCCTGCTGTTCAGAATAGATCAGCCCCACGTACCACCACGAAAATTCAAATTCAAAGGACTGCGAAACAAGAAGCTGCCCCGCTTCGTAAGTTTCGTCTTCAGGCAAGCTTCCCGGAACAAAGACGAAAAAGTTGTACGCGTTATCCTTGTTGTAATCGCCGACACCCTTAATCGTGCGAGCGTCCATGATGTAAGTGGAGTAGTCGTTGAAGTCAACATCTTCGACGAACACCTTGCTCGAATTCCATTTTGCGTAGGTCAGCTCGACACCGGATTTTTTAGAACAGGCCGCATCGATAGAAACAGGCATCTTGTAGCTAAACGAGCTGTTCTTTATTTGCAATGTGGAATACGATTCATGACGTTTGGAATTGGACGAATCCATCGCCATGGTATGCGGATTTCCGTACCAGTTGGATTCATCGATATAGGCTATCGACAAGTTTACTGTCGATTTGCTAGAGAGCGTAAGCGTATCGCAGACATTTTCAATGGTAAAAGTCGGTTCCTGGGCCCAAACCCCAACCGCAAGAGCAAGCGTGGTCAATCCAACAAAGCGCATAACGCCTCCTTATTCCTTTTGAATATATATTTTTTTCAAAATTCCCACAACTCGCAAAGACCTACAAAACAGCCTTTACGACAAGAAAACGCATAAAAAAGTCCTGAAAACAGGAGAAAAGTTCAAAAGACAGAAGGAAGTTCAACAGGCGATGCCGTTAGAATTTTTTACAAACAAAGTCAACTTACGCATAGAATTTTCCCTAGGAAAAAGTCTAAATTGAGCACCTTGATGCTGTCATTTTTCCCGTCACAAAAAAATATTGCGTTTTTTTTACAAAAAAAAACGAAAGCCGGATAATTAAAATATTAGTTTGAACTAAATGCAATAAGGGTATTTCTTTTGCTGAGGTAAAATGCGCTTTCTTTTGTTTATGTTCTTGCCGTTGGTCATGCTATTGCAATCTTGTATGAATGACGGATATGACCTTCCTCGAATGGACGACGACCTCTTTATTGATTTCGGTATAATCGAGCCCTTAAACATCTCTGCAGGCGTGTCGTGTTACTTAAATAAGAATTGCTTATACGTCATAAACTTTCATAATAAAGAATACTATAAAAGCACATATTGCAACGGAATAATCAGCAACGAGAGCAAATGCAATTTAGCCGAAATCCGAGACATGCCAGACAACAATATTATACTTTTTTCCATAATGGACCGTTATCACAAAACAAAAATAGTTGAAATAGACCTAAACGATTTTTTCAAATCCATCCATGTCACCAGCGATTCCGTATATGTAAACATTCCTGAGGGAGGTTCCGCAAAAATCTTTCAAGGGCAAGACACCACGCAATACCAGGAATTCTTCGCTGACAGCCTAGAAAACGCTTCATTTTCATTTTCAAAAACCGAAGGATTTAGCGACTTCGTCTACATTTATTTTATTTATCAAAACAAAACAATAATGTACGGAACAGATTTCATCAGGATTTACGCCAAAATGTACTGGAAACAGCCCATCCAAGGAGATTCAATTTGAAAAACATATTCAGTTTATTAATAGTGGCCACAATCTCAATGGCCATCCTCGCCTGCGACAATTCCTCAACCGAAGCCAACTCTAGCGCAATCGATTGGAACGAGATTCCTCAAAAATGCGAGATAACCCTGGGCGAAGACAAAAGCACTCTCATTTACAATTTCGTCTTCGCAAACTGGTCGCTTTACGATGTCGACATTTTTGACGGGGATTCAGTTTACATCACCGAAACCTTCTCCGGCATTACGGAAAGTGACTTCGAATTTTTCTGCAATAAGGACAGGGAAGACCCCGCAGCATTTAATGTAGTCTGCAAAGACATGACAATAACATTAACGCACAAATCATACGGAGCTACAGCAGCGATGACAGTGATTCTCGGCAAAAATACGTGCAAAAAGTTGCTTAACGGAACTCAAACCCCAGGACAGTTTTTCGAAGCGGAATAGAAAATGAGACTGACAAGCAACATTTTATTTGTATGTATAACCGCAATAGCCATCCTCGCATGCGACAATTCCTCAACCGAAGCCAACTCTAGCGCAATCGATTGGAACGAGATTCCTCAAAAATGCGAAGCAATGATCGGTGATGACGACATCCACACCCTCGTATATGACGTCGTTTTTGAAGATTGGTCACTACACGAATTTTCCGTTTTTGGCGAAGATGTCATAACCATTACTGATACATTTATAGGTCTTACAGAAAGTGACTTCGACTTCTTTTGCAATAAAAGTAAAAACAACCAAGATGCAAAAAACGTCACCTGCCAAGACAACAAAATAACAGAAACATATAATTCCAATGGCATGACGGCCCTGATATATGGAGTTTACCTAAACATATCTTGTGAAGCCTTGCTTGATGGCGGAACAACAGCCGGGAAATTTTTCGAAGCAGAATGACAAAGAAATTTCTATTAATCCCCCTGGCGTTCCTCCTCTCCTCCTGTCTCCAGGACGACGACAGCGACAGCCGCATTCCCGTGCGCTACACGGTCATAGTGACGGACTACGCCACGGGCGAGCCTGTCGAAAAGGCGAAGGTCGTTCTGGCCACGCTTCGCGAAGACAAGACTCTGGCGGAACTCGCCTCCGAGTTTGACGTCCACCCGAACCAGATTAGCCAATGGCGAGCCTTCTTTCTACAGAATGCGACAAG
>JAKSIL010000012.1 GCA_024398815.1 Fibrobacter sp. | reverse complement strand
AAAAGATTTTGTTTCATTTACGAAAATAAATTTTAAAAGTAATCAATTTTCTTCAATTTTTAGTTAAAAATCACGTTTTTTGTATCACAAACTATTGACTTTCACAAAAAAACTTTATATTTATTCATACAAAGGCTGGAGATTCCCGGTCGAAGCCGATAACGAGAAAACAATAATCGCGGTAACGCCGCCAAACTTTATACCTAAAACCTAGCACCTAATACCTTTCACCCAGCCCCATGAAACCGATAACCGAATACCAAGATTACCGCCGCTACATGCAGGACTTCTACGAAGAACGCAAGAAGTTCGGCTTTACCTGGCGCGAATTTTCGAAGGATGCCGGGTTCGCTTCGCCATCTTACCTCAAGCTTGTATGCGAAGGAAAAAGTTCGCTAAGTCGAGTCGGGCTCCCGCGCGTTGCCGCCACCATGAAGCTCACCGGCTTCGAACTCACGTACTTCGAAAAGATGGTCGAATTCGGGAACGCCACAAACGACGACAAGAAAAAGGCAGCCTTCGCGGACCTCACGCGCATTGCGAAAGAACAGCGCGCACGCGTAATCGACGCCGACACATTCGCCTATTACGAATCCGCCGTGAATTCCATTGTCCGAGAACTCGCACCGCTCATGCCAGGCGCCCTCCCGCTTGAAATTGCAAAAAAAATCAAGCACGCTTTCACGGCGCAGCAAGTCCGTGATTCGCTCGCCATGCTCACCAAAACGAAATTTCTCAAGGAAACCGCCGAAAACACGTACCAGCAAACGGACAAGGCCATCACCGGTTCGTCTGAAGCGATTCCGCTCGCGCTCCGCGCCATGAACCGCGAAATGACGGACCTCGCCAAAGAAGCCATCGACAAAATCGACGTGAACGAAAGAAACATTTCGGGAGTCACGATGGGTATCGACACACCGACTTTCGCCCGCATTTCCGAAGAAGTGAACAACTGCCGCAAACGCGTCATCACCCTCGCCAACGAATGCAAGAAAATCGACCAAGTTTATCGTCTCAACTTGCAACTTTTTCCACTGACAGACAAAGTATAGGAGATACGACCATGAAGTCTATGAACAAAATAAGGTCCCTCGTGGTTGCCGCATTTGCAAGCCTTTTTTCAGTAGCATTCACGCTAGTCACGGTCACCACCCTCGCCGCCTGCGGAAACGACAACACCGCAGGAACCGATGAGCAGCCAAACGCTATTACCGCAAAAATCGACGCAGCCATCGACAGTGCATCCGCCATCTGGTTCCACGGCGAAAAAACATTTACAATCGATTCAAAAACAGCCTTTCTCCCCCCATCCTCCAGCCACCTTTACGATATAATCATCAATCCTGACACATCAGCACAACATACAAGTTTACTCGCAGGAGTAAAGACCGAACACGGAATATTACGACAATTAGAAATTGATCATTTCGCTTCGCTCAGTTGCGAAACTGATAAAACATGGTCCGCATACATGGTCCAAGTTTCGAGTTCGCTTATACAAAAAAATTTCACAATTCCCGATACCTCGGCAACATCAATTGCAATGGATTTCGAGGCCGACTGCATTCATGAACACGGAAATTTCATTACAGAAACGGAAGGCATCACTGACGGGCAACAAAGCTACAGCTGCAAAATAGCACCGACTAAAGAAAACCTAGTCGAGAATAACGCCATACAATACACCGACCCGAACTGGGAAAAATACGGAACGCAGATTATAAAAATTTGTAGAGAATAAAAAAAATTAAAAATGAAAAATTAAAAATGAAAAGTGTCAGAAATCTATTCTGACTCGTTGTAAGACTTATTCTTAAAAAAGGAGAAAAACATGAAAACCATCACCAAATCAATCACAGGAACAACCATCGGAGCCGCAGTAGCATTCGCGTTCGCCGCGTGCTCGTCAAGTCCATCGACAGCAGCGGAAGCAACCGTCGCCCAGGTTTCCAGCGAACTGGGCAAGCAAATTAGCCTCGAGCCACAACAGGGCCCCACATCAGATCCATCCGCATACACTCCACCAATATTTTCGATTCCTGCCGAAACCGAAGAAACACTCGAAAGCTGGTTGAACGGCAACCCGATAAGCAACGACATTACCGTAGATCATTGGTGTGCAGAAAATCCGGACTACCCCAAAAATCCCTTGTGGTGCTTGCCCAATCGAATCCAGTTGGAAAACGGAACCGCATTCGAGTATTATAATGGCAATTCCGATGTGATCGCGTGCGAAACATACCAGGACACCATCTTTTATTCCGTTTACTTGCACAGCAACACCATCACGAAAAAATGGACAAACCCGTGGTTCAACACTGAAATGTTCGCGCAATCCAAATTGCAATTCAAGGAATCTTGCAAAGCCGAATTCGGAGATATCACGAATGATACAGAAACCACAGTCGCTTGCGATATTGCGGTACAGCCAAGCCAGTCTCAGGACAACGGCTCAGCCAATTCGAGAAAATACTTTACTATCCATTACACTTACAATTACATAGACTCCTACTGGAATCAATTTGCCACGAAGACAATCGAAGCATGCAGAATTCGCCCGCAAATCGAGCCCAAATCAAACGACTTAGCCGAATAATTACAGGAAATCGGCCCATCAAGCAGTTGCAGGTTTTGGGCAAGTCCATCGGCATTCCCGTGTACGATGAAGGCCAGGGGAATCCGGTCGAAAATGACGGGCGTGCCTATATGCTTCATCGGCGTTGGCGAAAAGCTCCCGGACATTGACCTTTTCCACCCGGACCGCATGGCGAGCCGAATCCTCGGCATGGGCGACGTGGTCTCGCTCGTTGAAAAGGCGCAGCAGGTCATCGACGAAAAAGACGCGAAGGACCTGAAGAAAAAGATTTTGAACAACACGTTCGACTTGAACGACTTCTTGAACCAGCTCCGCACCATCAAGAAGCTCGGTCGCATCAAGGACATCCTGAGCCTGATTCCCGGCCTCAACAAGTTGCCGCTCGACCAGATTGACGAAAAACAACTCGTGTACGTCGAAGCCGTTTTGAGTTCCATGACTCCGAAGGAACGTAAAAAGCCGGACATCATCGACGGCAGCCGCAAGGCCCGCATCGCGAAAGGTTCCGGCACCGAAATCGGCCGCGTGAACGCAGTACTCAAGCAGTACGAAGGCATGAAGGAAATGTTCAAGAAGGTGGGGGCATTCGCTAAAAAGCAGAACAACGGGGGCCAAATCGGTTCAAACTACACACCGCCCAAAGTCAAGAAGAAAAAGCGTAAGTAGGTGTTAGGCTTCAGGTGTCAGGCTTCAGGCTTCAGGTACAAAAAAAGCGGCCCGCAGGTCGCTTTTTTTTCGTTTGTAACTTCACCTAGTTTTCGTGGACAAGCTTGACGTCACAGTTGGTAACCGCTCCGCCATTGGAATTGCCGCAATCGCTCACCAAACCTTCAGCACCCGGAACAATTTCAAATGAACTGGGATCCAGCTTTTCTTGCAAAGGTTCCTCACTCACTTCAGCAACGGAGGTGATTTCAACTTCACCTTCCAAATTTTTGTAAACCACAAGAATAACGTCCTTAATTTCGCCTTCGGCAACTTCAAGTTCGCACTTAAACTTGTAGTTCTTGCCGGCGACAATCTGCGTTGAAACAGCCGTCGGATTCACGAAAGTGGAATCGGAGGCCTTATTCGCCTTTTCAAAAACGGCGGAATCCGCGGCAGTCAATTCTTCGAAGCTACTATAGCAGCCGTCGCATTCATCAACATCTGCCGCAGGGGGAGCCATTTCAGAATCGTCGCCTTCATCGGACTCGTCATCGCCTTCATCGGACTTTTCATTTTTTGACTTTTCGTCATCCTTTGCGTCAGCCGTTTCGGATTTTTCATCATCCTTCGGTTCAACAGCTTCGGATTCATCGTCTTCGGACCCTTCGTCTTCGACAGCGACTTCAGCTTCGAAGAGGACCTTGCCGTCGGCATCCGTCACAAGAGTCAACACAGGAGATTTTTTCGTGTACGGAAGCGGTTCGAAAACAGTCAGCACTACGTCCTTCGTCTTCTTGCCGTCCTTGATGCTGCACTGGAACTTGTAATTCGTGCCGGCGACGATTTGCAAAGCAAAGCTATCGCATTCAGCTTTTTCGTAATCGGTTCCCTTAATTGCTTCCTCAAGGATTTTGTAAACATCCTCGTTAGAAGATTCCAGCTTCTCGTAGCCGCCAGTACCTCCATCTTCCTCCGAGTCGACGTCTTCAGGATCTTCGCTTTCTTCGCCATCTTCATCTTCAAACTCGACTTTTTGTTCATAGAGAACTTCGCCGTCGGAATCCGTAACGAGAGTCAGCTGTACGGGATCGTCGGAACTCGGAAGCGGTTCGAATACCGTAAGCACCACGTCCTTCGTCTTTTTACCATCCTTCACGGTACATTGGAACATGTAGTTCGTGCCGGCGACGACCTGGGTCGAAACGCTGTCGCAAGTCGCATCTTCGTAATCGGTTCCCTTCACGGCTTCTTCAAGGATTTTCTTCGCATCCTTGTCGACGGCTTGCACTTTCCCGTAGGCTCCATCCTCAATAGAACTCGAATCATCATTCGAGGATGCCCCCGAGGAACTGTCATCAGAACAGGCGCTAAAGGTAAACGCCAGGCCAAACGAAATTGCGGCAAGCAAATACTTTTTCATGTAAAACTCCTTTTTTTAAGATTCCTACAAAAAGATATTCTCTTTTTTAAAGAAAAGGCGCAATATTACAAAAACAGGCGATAAATCCGTAATTTCGTGACATTTGCCACAGTCTATATGCAACAAATCCATATTTTGTTGCGTTCTTTCATTGTAAAATGCACCAATTTTATCTATTTTTTCCTTGTTTTTGAAAATTTATCAACCAAAGGATAAACAATGGCATCTATCGATATGTCCGCCAACTCTCTCGAGGCCGCTCTCAAGAAGCCCCGTGCAAAATTCACCAAGGAAGACATCAAGAAGTACATCCGTGACAACAACATCCGTCACGTGAACTTCATGTACGCCGGTGGCGACGGCCGCCTCAAGACCTTGAACTTCGTCGTCAACAGCGCCGACTACCTGGACGAAATCCTCAGCTGTGGCGAACGCGTCGATGGCTCCAGCCTCTTCAGCTACATCGAAGCTTCTTCCTCTGACCTTTACGTGGTGCCGCGCTTCTCTACGGCCTTCATGGACCCGTTTGCAAGCCTCCCCACTCTCTGCCTCCTCTGCAGTTTCTTCAATAAGGATGGCGAACCGCTCGAATCCTCTCCAGAATACACCCTCCACAAAGCTTGCGAAGCCTTCAAGAAGGAAACCGGCATGGAATTCCAGGCCATGGGCGAACTCGAATACTACGTGATCGCCGACGACCCGAAGAGCTTCCCGGCCGTGGACCAGAAGGGTTACCACGAATCCGCTCCGTTCGCCAAGTTCAACGAATTCCGCCAGAAGTGCATGCTCTACATCGCACAGGCCGGTGGCCAGATCAAGTACGGTCACAGCGAAGTCGGTAACTTCACCGAAGACGGCAAGCTGTACGAACAGAACGAAATCGAATTCCTCCCGAACCCGGCCGAAGATGCTGCCAACCAGCTCACCATCGCCAAGTGGATGATTCGTAACCTCGGTGCTGAACTCGGCCTCGACGTGACATTCGCCCCGAAGATCACCGTCGGCAAGGCTGGCAGCGGTCTCCACATCCACATGCGCCTCATGAAGGACGGCAACAACCAGATGCTCAAGAACGGCGTCATCAGCGATACCGCCAAGCGCGCCATCGCCGGCATGATGAAGCTCGCTCCGTCCATCACCGCCTTCGGCAACATGAACCCGACTTCTTACCTGCGCCTCGTGCCGCACCAGGAAGCCCCGACGAACGTCTGCTGGGGCGACCGCAACCGCTCCGTGCTCGTGCGCGTTCCGCTCGGCTGGTCTTCCAAGGCCGACCTCTGCAAGCTCGCCAACCCCGAAGAAAAGGGTTCCGCCTACGATACTCATCAGAAGCAGACCGTGGAAATGCGTTCTCCGGACGCTTCCGCCAACGTGTACCTGCTCATGGCCGGTCTCTGTGTCGCTTGCCGCCACGGCTTCAGCCTCAAGGATGGCGTCAAGGTCGCTGACCAGACCTACGTGAACGTGAACATCCACAAGAAGGAAAACGCCAAGCTCCTGAAGACTCTCGACACCCTCCCGGATTCCTGCTGGGCCAGTGCCGACTGCCTCGCCAAGCAGCGCAAGGTGTACGAAGAATTCAACGTGTTCAGCCCGGCTATGATCGATGGCATCATCAACCAACTGAAGGCCTTCAAGGACAAGACTCTCCGTGCTCAGGTGACGAAGTCCAAGACCGCCATGCAGAAGCTCGTGAAGACCTACTTCTACTGCGGCTAATTTTCATTCTTGGAAATTTGAAGACGGCTCCCTTTTGTGGAGCCGTTTTTATTTTATGTAAAAAATTCCATCACAGTTAAACAATTTATTCACAATCTTTACAAATTAATTATCTTTGCTTTCAACGTATTCAGGCAATCATTCTTTTTTTACAAGGATAATAAAATGACAGAAGCAACTATTGAAAATACTGCATCCACCTACACCGTCGATTCCACGTCAATGAACAAGGTTCTCACCACTAGCGAAATGAAGACTTTGGACCCGACCGTCAAAGCCAAGATGATGAAGCACTTCTCCGACATGCAAAAGCAGTGCACCCTGGATTCCGCCACGGCAGCCCAGGTGCCGGCCTTGCAAAAAGAAAACAATCAGCTTCAGCAACAAGTCTTAGCACTCAAGGATTCCATTTCCACGCTCAAGCAGCAGCAGACTTTAGTGGGCGCCATTTCGACCATGCCGGGCTGCATCGTCCTCGTAGTCCTCATCGCAGCCATCACGGCCATCGCTTTGCGCAAAGGTGTCAGTTTCTCGAAGGGCGACACCAAGGTGTCTATCGGCGGTGAAGAAAAGAAATAAGGGAATTGCGAGATTCCCTTACCGCTTCGCCTGCGGGTAAGCGGAAATTCCTTTTTTCCAGGCTTCCACGGCGGCGTCGGACGTGTTGAGCGCCCAGTCGCCTTCATTATTTTCCTTGCTTTGGCTGAACCACATAAGGCCTATAATTTTCGGGAACTTGGTCGGCAAGTCGCGGAACATTTCGTTTATCCATTCCGCCTTATTGCCGCCCTTTTCCGAAGAAGCGAACTCTGCGATGAACAAGGGCTTGTCGTAAGCGGAAAGTGCATTGTACGCTTTCGAAAACACGCTTGAAAAACTCTGCCACGAAGACCAGCTCTGTGCAGCACCCCAGTTGTAGCCGTCGATGGAATTGTAGTCGACGTATTCATCGCCAGGGTAAGCGCCCGTGAGGCTGGAACCTGCACCGCTATTGCTTGCGTTCGTTGTCCACACCCACTTTACGTTCGGCACATCGATAGCGCGGAAACGTTTCACGATATAGCGGAAGGCTTCGGCCACTTTGTCGCTCGAATTGTTAACTCCGTCCGTGCCTGTACCCCATGTGTACCAGTCGCCGTTCGCCTCATGAAGCGGTCTGAGCCAGATTTCGTCGCCGAAATCTTTCACTCCGCGGGCAAAGTCGTCAATGTAGCTATCGCACTTGCCGCTCAAGATATCGGCGGCCGTATAGGGGGTCGGCATCCACGTCACGAGCAGGATGGAACCGTTCTGTTTCGCAATGTTCGCATAAGTGCGCGTCCAGTTCCAGTCGTTGTACTGCCAGAGCGAAAATACGCTGATGACATCCAGGTGGCGGTCCTGCAGGCGTTCGAAAGCGGCGACATTCGCAGCAGTCGGCTGCGGAGTTTCTTCAGGGCCACCGACCCAGGCGCCAAAGAACATGGAATCGAACGTTCCCTGCTTTACCGAAATTTCAGAAGAAGAACTCGACGACATAACTCCTCCCGACGATGAAACCAAATTTTCAGACGAAGAACTCAACGGCATGATAACCTCCGAAGACAAAACAGTATTTTCAACGGAAGAACTCATCGGCACGACCTCATCCGAAGACGAAATTAAGTTTTCTACAACCCCTGAACTAGAGGGAATCGAACCCAAAGTAGCCGATGATATCTGCGCCACTTCCGCCGATGACGTCGGCACAAAATCCGACGAACTTGGGTTTTGAACCTCCCCCAACAAGTAAGTCCCATCATCGGGAGAAGTAACCTCGTCACCACACCCCAAAAGAAATGCGCAGCCTAACGCCATACAAAAAAAGTTCTTAAAAAAGAAATTCATCTAAAAATCCTTTTTTTTCTAAAAAAATAGTTTGCGCACCATCCTTTTTCTCGCGAAATTATCTAATTTCATTAAAAACCGTTTCAAGTGTTGCACAAACATTTCAATTTCCAGACTTCACTATGCCCTCAAAAAAATCACTATCCGACGAAATCAAGGCATCCATTCTTTCGCAGCACTTTACCGACGGGGAAAAGCTCCCTTCCGTCCGTAAGATGGCTGCAAACCTCGGCGTATCCACGGGTTCCATCGTCAAGATTTACAACGAACTTGAAAAAGAGGGTTTTGTCAAATCGTACTCCGGCAAAGGGTGCTTCTGGGGAACAAAGCCCATCGGGGAACAGGTTTCGCAAATTGTCGAATCCGACTCCCTCGAGCAGAAGTTTGAACAGGACCTCGAATCCGGCTACCTGAACAGCCTTTCCGCCCTACCTTCACTCAAAGAGCTTTCCATCCACTACGAAACATCGCTCTACCACCTGCGGAGATTCATGAGCAACAAGGTGAAGCAGGGGATTCTGAAAAAAAACGGCATAAAGTATTTCTTCAACGAAGAAAAAGAAATCGAGCGGAACAACTTCATTTACTTTGTTCACAGAAGCGACCGCCTAGGGCATTTTTTCATCGATTCCGAACGCGAAGTCGAGGTGTTCCGCACCCTCACGCAACTCGCCTGCGAAAAGGGGATATCGGTGAAGTTCGTCGGATACTGCGAAAAGGAGAACAGGCTCATCGGAAGCGATTCCAAGGATGTCTTCCCCGAGAAAAGCCCCTGGTGCCTCGGCGCCTTCATCTCCACCTGGCTTGTTTCAAGCCCTTCCGTCCTGTTTTCGCACTTCGCCAAGTGCACCTTCCCCATTTCCGTCTGGTGGGAAAATTCCGTCGATATCCTCGCCAAAATAACGAGCAACAGGGAAAAATGGGCATACTACAACGTAGCCTTCGGCAAGAATATCGGGAAAATCGTAGGCGACTACTTGCGCAAAAAAAACATCCGCGCAGTCAACTACCTTTCGCCGTTTCACAATAGCGACTGGTCCAAAACAAGGCTCGACGGCCTAAGGCAGGCAGGTCTCGAAGTGAAAGCGCTCGTAAACACCAGGATATTCAGCCCGTTCGAAGTCTCGCAAAAAGCAGTAAAACAGAAGACATCACCGCAAGAATACCTGAAATCGCTTATCCGGGAGCTCCTTCCCGAAGCGCGCCCCCAGCCATTCGTATGCGCAAACGACTGGGTCGCCGCCGTTCTCATCGAAATTTTCGAGGAAGAAGGGAGGGGCCGCCCCTACGTCATCGGTTTCGACAACACGACCGAAAGCTACCGCTACAGCTTCGATTCGTTCGCTTTTAACGTGGAAACCATGGTAAAGGAGGCTCTTTACCACATCATTTCGCCGTCAAAATACGCCTTTTTCAAAAAACAGGTGCAGAATCCGCCCGGAAAGGTGGTCGTCAAGGGGTAAGACAAGGCTACCTTTTTTGCCGTTTTTCGTTCAAAAACGTCAATTTTTACAAAATTCAACTTTAATTTATATGCAAAGAACGGAAAAATTTTACATTCCGTCCTTTACACACAAGGTTTTTGTTGCTATATTTGGACGCAAATAACAACGAACCCCCGTTTTTCCGGGGAAACCCCAAAAAGAGGTTAACATGTCTACAGTCATCCGTCTCGCCCGTTTTGGCAAGCGTCACAACCCCATCTATCGCGCAGTCGTTATCGACAGCCGCAAGGCCCGCGACGATAGCTTCATCGAACAGGTCGGCTTCTACAACCCGAACCTCAAGAAGCCGGAAATCCGCTTCGAACAGGAAAAGGTGATGAAGTGGCTCATGGTCGGCGCCCAGCCGTCCGACACCGTCCGCAACCTTCTCAAGAAGGTCGGCATCATGGAACTCTTCCACGAAGTCAAGGCCGGCCGTTCCATCGAAGGCAAGGTCGCTACACCGAAGGCTGACAAGGAAAAGAAGGCCAAGCTCGGTCCTAAGGCTCTCGCCAAGATCGAAGCCGAAAAGGCCGCCAAGGAAGCCGCCGCAGCCGAAGCTGCCGCCGCCGCTGCCGCTGCCGCTGAAGCTCCTGCCGAAGCCCCGGCTGCCGAAGCCTAATCAAGCGTTTCAAAAGAGTCTCGTGCATCAGCACGGGACTTTTTTATTCCCTCTAAAGAAATTCACAGAACAAGCACAAAGCCAACTCCCCCGCAATGTCCGACTCAATGGAATACATCACCGTCTGCCAGCTCATGCGCACCCATGGCGTCAAAGGCTACATCAAGGCCATGCCCTTGACTCACGACCTGACGCGCCACGCGAAGCTCAAGGACGTGCTCCTGAAAAAGACGAACGGTGAAGAAGTCGAACTGACCCTGGAGGATTCCAGGCTCGCGAACGACATCTGGCTATTGAAGTTCAAGGGCTACGACACGCCCGAATCGGTGCAGCACTTTGTGAACGGCGACTTGATGATTCCCGAATCCGAAAGGCTACCTTTGCCGGAAGGCGAATACTACCTGGACGACCTTGAAGGGTTCCGCGTACACACTGAAGACGGCCGCGACATAGGCGAAGTCATCGACGTGCAGGAACTCCCCACGGTGAACGCATTCAATATCAAGTTCGCTCCCGAGTTTCAGAAGGAATTCTCCGACAAGTCCATCCTCGCCCCGTGGATTGACGACTGCGTTTTAGAAATTGACGAAGACGGCAAGTTCATCGTATGCGACTCGGACTACCTCAAGGCGCTGTGCCCCGAGGACCGCGACATTCCTAATAGCGGCGACCGCGGCCCGCGCGACATCGGAGGTGAAGCACGATGAAAATCGACTGCATCACCATATTCCCCGAGATGTTCACGCCCATGAAGAGTTCCATCATGGGCCGCGCCCAGACGAAGGGCTTGTTCGAATTCAACACCGTATACCTACGCGATTTTGCGATTAACGACTACGGTCAGGTGGACGACGTGCCTTACGGCGGCGAACCTGGCATGGTGCTCCGACCGGAACCCTTGGCCAAGGCGATTCGCAGCACGGGCGTCAAGGAAGACGGCGGCAAAGTCATCTACCTTACGGCTGACGGTGTCCCCTTCACACACAAGATTGCAAAGGAACTCTCGCAAGAGAACCACTTGGTGCTTGTCTGCGGTCACTACAAGGGGATCGACGACCGCATACGCCAGAGCGAGGTCGACATGGAGATTTCCATAGGCGATTTCGTGGTGAGCGGCGGCGAACTTCCGGCCATGCTAGTGACGGACGCCGTAGTGCGACTGCTGGACGGCGCCCTCGGACACAAGGAATCCGGAGAAACGGACTCCTTTGCGCAGGGCGTACTGGGGTGGCCGGTCTACACCCGACCCGAGGAATTTGAGGGAAAAAAGGTGCCCGAAGTGCTACTTTCGGGCCATCATAAGAACATTTCGGAGTGGAGACGCCAAGAATCTTTAAAAAGAACGCAAGAAAGACGTCCCGACATCTTTGAAAATCTGAAAATAAATACTAAATTTGGCGACAAATAAAACGAGGTACACATTATGTCCCTGAACATTGAAGCAATCCAGAACGAAAACGTGAAGTCCGAAATGCCGGAATTCCGCGCCGGCGACACCGTCACCGTTAACGTCAAGGTTATTGAAGGCACCAAGGAACGTATCCAGCCGTTCAAGGGTGTTGTCATCCAGCAGAAGAACTCCGGCATCGCCAAGACCGTTACGGTCCGCAAGATGTCTGGCGCAGTTGCTGTTGAACGTATTTTCCCGGTCAACTCTCCCCGCATCGACTCCATCGTGCTCGATCGCGCCGGCAAGGTCCGCCAGTCTCGCATCTACTACATGCGCAACCTCCGCGGTAAGGCTGCCCGTATCGAAGAACGCGAAGCCTAATCGAGGCTTCCGAGGGTCATTTCCCGATGATTACGGGGGATTCCCGGCAACAGATTGTCCCGCCCACGCGGATTCGCGTGAAGGCGGGTTTTGTTGTTTACTCTCCTGACTCCGACAAGCGGAATATCGTCATTCTTGACGAAGGTGAACTCGCCGCAGTGAACCGCAGCGGTTCCTCCCCGAAAAAAGTTTTTACCATGCACCCTGGCGACCTGGTCGGCGTGGCTTCGCTTTTGGAGCACGAGCCCTTCCAGTACAACATTGAGGCCACCCAGGATTCCACGATAACCCTCATTACCGAGGAATGCATGGAATCGGAGCTCAAGACGCTCCCTGTATGGCTTCTGGCCGTTATCCGAAACCTTTCGAACAAGACGAGGAAGCTCAAGGAAGCGACGCACAAGTCCAGAAGTGCAAATACTCTCAAGAGCCTTGCAGAATTTTGCAGTCATCTGAATCCAAAGGAATACTACCCCACCGATGAAATTCTGCAGGAATTCAGGTGGCAAACGAAGATTCCCGAAACCGTCGCCATGGAAGACCTCAAGTCGCTTTGCAGGCGCAAATTCGTGCGATTCAAGACAGAAAACGAAATTGCAAAGGTGAGCGTTCTAAGCCCCTTCGTATTGCAGGTTTTCGTAGACTATCTCAAGTCCGTCGAAAAGAACATTCCCTGGACACCGTTCCAGTTGAGCATGGATCAAAAAAAGATGCTGGTGAAGATTTCCGGGTTGGACCAGACAACCGAGAGCGACGCCCCCACATGGCTCAAGTTCTTTTCGGAACAGGGACTCAAGGTGAGCATCTCCGACTGGATTTGCGCACAGAATTTCGGCTGGTTCTCGGAAATATCCGAAAATCTTTTTACGCTGGATACAGACAAAATAAAATACTATCTGGCAGCCCTCCATTTTGAAAACAACATCAAGGGGGTTCTGTGATGATTGTTGCAGCCGGCGAATACATCTGCCTCGAAAGCGACAAGGCCAGTTCCCTTTACGTGGTGAAATCCGGAATGCTCGTAGGTTCGTCCAAATCCAACGACTGTGGCCGTCTAATAAATTTTGGCCCCGGAAGCATCATCGGAGAATTCAGCCTACTTGAAAGCGAGCCTCGGGAATTCACGCTTCGTGCCGCCGAGGAATCTGAAATCCTGGTCATCGAGCAAGAGGCTTTACAGACAACATTGAAGGCTAAGCCCGCCTGGATAAAGGCCATTCTAAACTTCCTTTCCAGCCGCAACAAAATCGCTCAGGAAAACCAGAAAAAGAACAACTTGGTGCAAGCCTTCCCTTCGCTTTTGTACATTTTCGCTTCGCACATCAAAGAAACAGGCGTCGACACCATTCCGCTCGACACGCTCTGCGAAAAGGCTCAGGCTCTGAACAATACTCCCGCCGACGAGGTCAAGCGTCTGCTCGACATTCTGCAAGAACTCAAGCTTCTCAAGGTCCAAGAAAAAATCGTCCGCGCCGAAAGTTTGCAAATCATTCCGCTTCTTTACGAGACGCTCAAGTACAGGGCCATACACCAAAAAATTTCGCCGAACATTCTCTCGATGACCGAACAGATGGTGCTCTCCGCTTTCGTAAAAATCATCCGCGAGAACAACATTCCCCTGCAAAACGGGCTCTGCACAGTATCTACCGAAATACTGAAAGCCGAAGCCAAAAAAAGCATGCACGGCCTTACGCTCACATCGCGTACGGTCGCCCCCTTGATACAAAAGAATCTCCTGAAAACGTCTAGCACATTCGACATCCACTCCCCCATCGACAACATCGGATTTTTCTATGCCGATTTCGACAAGATCATGGACCTGCTGGAGCTGAATCTCGTATTCCCGCAGCTTGATAAAAAGCTCGTGATGTAAGGCGCATTTTTTTTCTATCTTTTACACCGTAAATTTCAACCCGTTCAAAAGGTCATACAATGAAAATCAAAGCTCTTCTTATCACTCTCGCTTCCGCCGCAGCCGCTTTTGCACAGGACGCCGCAGCCGCCGCTGAAGAACAGCCCAGCATGCTCGGCCAGTTTGCACCGCTCATTCTCCTCTTTGTCGTGATGTGGTTCTTCTTCATCCGCCCGAAGAGCAAGGAAATGAAGCAGATGGAAGCCATGCGCAAGGCACTCAAGAAGGGTGACAAGGTGATGACCGCCGCAGGTATCGTCGGCATCGTCACGAACATGGAAGAAGGTTCCAACATCGTCACCGTCCGCACGGGTTCCACGACCCTTATCGACTTCGAAAAGCAGGCCATTCTTCGCGTGATCAATCCCGAAGTGAAGGCCGAAGAAAAGAAGTAATCGAACCGAGAAGCTGAGGACGAAATGGCAATTCTTCCAATCCGTATTTACGGTGATCCGGTGCTCCGCAAAAAATGCGAGCCCATTACCGAAATCACGCCCGAACTGCGACAGCTGGCCAAAGACATGCTCGAGACCATGTACGATGCTCCGGGCTGCGGCCTTGCCGCACCGCAAATCGGCAAGAACATCAGGCTTGTAGTCATCGACACCACCATTCCCGGTGAAGAGGACCCGAAGCCCTACATCATGTTCAACCCGGAATGGGAAGCCGAGGAAGACGCCAAGCCGGTGGACTACGACGAAGGATGCCTTTCGCTTCCTGACATATTCTGCAACGTGGTGCGTCCGGACAAGGTGACCGTGCGCTTTTTCGACATCAACGGAGAGCCCCAGGAAATCAACAACTGCGAAGGTCTTTTCGCACGCTGCATCCAGCACGAGACCGACCACTTGAACGGCGACCTGTTCGTCGACAAGATTTCCACAGCCGACCGCACGCTGAACCAGTCCAAACTTCGCAAAATGGCCAAGGAAACGCAGGCCAAGCTCAAAAAAAGATAAAAGCGAACCGGAGTCAACGTGAACCTACTCCGGACCGTTTTCGCATTTTCCCTGTCACTGACGGCGGTCCTCTGGGCCGACGATGGTTTTGACTTGCCAGAACTTCCGGAAAAGGCAGAAATAGACACGCCCATTACATTCAAGCCTATCGAGGCAAATTCCGTCTCCGACAGCGTCAAGAGCGAAGAACCGACAACCTTCGACATCGTTCCGAAAAAAATTCCCGCCGAACTGAATAGAAACGTGCGCGTCGGCGTGTACACAGGCGTCAAGGAACTCCACATAAAGCAAGGCGGCGAAGACATCCGCATAACCCTCGAAAAAGGGAAACTCAAAATCAAGGGCAAAGGAAAAACCGAAACC
This sequence comes from Fibrobacter sp., assembly GCA_024398815.1. Lineage (GTDB taxonomy): Bacteria > Fibrobacterota > Fibrobacteria > Fibrobacterales > Fibrobacteraceae > Fibrobacter. The sequence goes on along the minus strand of JAKSIL010000012.1, from coordinate 75,731 downwards.
GCAACAAGCAAGACTTTCAAATCCAGCGGAAAGTGTCTCAACATAGCCGCCGAAAAGAAATTGCTTTCTTCGTCGTGCTTCCCGGGAGAATTCAAGGTTTCCGTCGCCGGCTCCAAAATCAACGCGGTAAATATCGTCGATATCGAGGAATACCTGCGCGGAGTCATCCCCTACGAAATCGGAAAACTGGACAGCTCCAGGTTCGAAGCACTCAAGGCCCAGGCTGTCGCCGCACGCACCTACGCCTACAAGCACTTTGGAAGCCGCGAATCGGCAGGGTTCGACATTTACGCCGACACCAAGGACCAAGTGTACAAAGGCCTCGCAAGCGCAACGTCCCTAACCGACAGCGCCATCAAGCAAACCGAAGGAATCGTAATGACCTACAATGGCGAATTCATCATCGCCTATTACCATTCCACCTGCGGCGGTGAAACAGAGACTCTCGCCACTTGGGGTCGCGAAAACCTGCCCTATTTGCAAAGCCGTCCGGACCTTCGCCCCGATGGCACACCCTGGTGCAACGAATCCAGCTACAGCCAATGGGAACGCAAGTTCAGCGACAAGGAAACTCTCGAGCTGTTCAAAAAGAACGCGAGCGAAGTCAAGTTCAAGTTCACAAACTTCAGTACCGTATCTGACATTTCCATAACGGACACTTTGCCGAGCGGCAGAATTCTTACGCTCGAGGTGAGTACAGACAAAGGAAAAATGAACGTCCTGGGCGACAAGGTCCGTTGGTTGTTCAAAAAGAACGGGACCATACTCCCTTCAAGTTTTTTCAGGCTTTCCCACGACAATAACGAATGGATTATTCGGGGTAAGGGCTTTGGACACGGAGTCGGAATGTGTCAGATGGGCGTGCGCGCCAGAGCCCAGGCGGGGCAGTCGTTTGCGCAGATACTCACTCACTACTATCCCGGCATCACGTTGGAAAAATTCGAAAAATGATTTATGTTTTAAGTCAAGGCTGCGCTGCGAATTTTGGCGACGGAGAAAAGATTGCGCGCATACTGTCGCAAAGGCACCGTGTTTCCTTTTCGTACCCGGATTTAGCACAAATTAATTCTTCTAGCGAGTTGGAGCAGCAGCCCGAAGCCTTTTTTCTGAACGTGTGCACGGTCAAGGGGAATGCGGGTGCCTTAAAGCTTTTGAACAAGGTCCATTCCGATTTTCCTGAGGCACCCATCTACATTACCGGATGCGCCCCTAAGGATTTCAAGGATGCCGCCTTGCAAGCGGTCCCGGCGGTCAAGTTTTCAAGCCTCAAGGAACTTGAAAATCACATGGCAGAGGCGGGCGCGACTACCCTTCGCGAATCGCCCTTTGTCGGAATCGTAAACATCGAAGAAGGCTGCCTGGACGCCTGTGCATTCTGCAGCACGCACCTTGTCAAAGGGCGTCTCCACAGTTTCAACGAAGACTTTATCGTGAAGCAGGTGAATCGTCTCGTAAGCGACGGTTGCGCAGAAATCCAGCTCACCGGGCAGGATTGCGCCTGCTACGGATTCGACACGGGTACAAATCTCGCCGAGCTCGTACAAAAAATTCTCGTAAAGGTTCCTGGGAAATACAAAATTCGTTTGGGCATGGGAAACCCGCGGCACGTGTTGCAATACAGCGAAGCCCTCCTGGACTGCTTTAGCGACGATAGAATCTACAAGTTCATCCATTTGCCCGTACAAAGCGGTAGCGACAACGTGCTCAAGGCTATGGGGCGCCGGCACAGCGTCGACGACTACCGCGTACTTGCGCAGGCCTTCTGCGAACGATTTGACAAGTTCACCCTCAGTACCGACCTCATCGTCGGATTCCCGGGCGAATCGGAAACAGACTATCTCGAGACCGAGGCGCTCGTCAGAGAAACTCGTCCCACCGTCTGCAACATCACCCGCTACGTCGCCCGCCCCGGAACCCCGGCATACAGCATGCCTCAGGCCGTCGCAGATTCGATAAAGCACGAGCGCTCCGCGCGCCTCGCTGAAGTATTCCAGCAAGTCGCCCTCGAAAACAATCAAAAGTGGATCGGATGCGAAGAAACGGTCGTCACCGAAAAGACGGGCTACCGCGCCAAGACGACCATCGCCCGCAACGCGGCGTACCGCCCCGTTGCTATTGCAGGCACGATTCCGCCTGGCACGGAACTGCAGGTAAAAATCACCGGCGCCGAGCCCTTTGCGCTCCTCGCCGAACCCATCTAGTTCGGGAACATACATTCGACAATCTGTAATTCACGCACGCGTTTTTCCGCACGCGCACATTTGTGAGTCCGCAATTTCCGTGCACAAAAAAAAGGGCCACGGCATAGCCAGCCGCGACCCTTTTCGCAAAAAAACTTGATTACTTCTGACGGCGGTAGCCGAGAGTCGTCGTAAACGACACGCGCTGGTACGGAGCAGAAGTAAAGTCGACGTTTCCGTTGCCCAGGTAGGCGCAGTAGTCGTACTTTTCCTTAATGATGGACACCTGGTAGATGTAGGGGCCAGTGGCAAGCAAGCGACCGCGCTGCGACACCGGATACATCTTGATGGTCACCATCATTTCGCCAGTACCCGTAGCGTTGATAGTCTCGTTGGTGAAGCTGTTCGTGCAAGTCTTCTTCTTCAAAGACGGAAGCGCAGCAGCGGCAGCGCCCTGGGAAACAGCCTTTTCGAACTGTTCCCTGCTCACCTGTTCGGAGTACTGGCTCACGAAATGACCGAGATGGTCGAACACGCGCACGTTCACCTTGAACGGCTGAGATGTCGGGAAGTAGATGCTAGCGCAGCTTTCGACACCGAACGCATCGGTATAGCAGCGAGCGTCGTTCACAGAAGCGCCACCGGCAGCATTCGACGCCTCGGTGCTCTTGTCAGACTGCAGGAACTTTTGCACGCCACTAATATCGCCTCCCTGAGCCGGAGCTGCAGTGTACTTCTTCAAGGAATCCTTTTGGAAATCGTCCTTCTGGTCGGTATAGCTGGCCGGAAGCGGAGTAAGCACCAATTCACCGGTAGAAGCCACGGACATGTCGCTGCTGCCAGTACCGTTAAGCTGGGTCACGTCAAAGTCCGGACGAGTAATTGTCGTATCGCCAACTTCCACATCGGTGGTGGGGTTCACGAGAAGAACCGCCATGCCCCATTCTTCGGGGAAGCCGTCCACCTGTTTGCCACCCACGGAAGTGACAAAGAAGTTCATCTTTCCGGTCGTTTCCGGATCATAGTCTTCGTTAGCCTGTTCAGTAACGGGATAGTTGAAAGCGAGTTCGTCACCAGACATCAAGCTGGAACCATCAGGCAAGTGTCCCTGCACACTATAAATCATACCGCCAGCGCCCTTGTCGATAGTGAAGGTAATGTTATCGACATAATAGCCAAGGGACTTGTACACGCGGCATTGCTGAGTCACAACATCAAAGTCATCGCAACGCTTGACCACAATGCCAGGAACGGTATTGCTCTGGCCACCAGCCATCATGAGATCCAAGGATTCCTGGCTCAACTGGGTATTGAGGATAAGGCTTGTCGTTGTGACACCGTTCGCAACCGTGACTTCGGCACCGAGCACAGCTGGCTGACCGTACTTGGTTGGGGCAAGTTCAGCAAGGGAAGTACGGATGTAAAGGTTGGAACCGTCAGTCTGACGGTCAGCGTAGAAGAAGTGCAGATGATGCCAGGAGCCGTCGCCCCAGCCGTTCGCATCAGAAGATCCATTACAGTTACGACCTGTGGCCAAAGGCTCGCCGGCGTGGCAACCATGGTTGTTCTGGGCCAAGGTCTGGATGTTCACGGAACCCGGAGTAGCCAAGTGTGTACCACCGAGGTCGACCACCAACACACCGTCAATAAAGATCCACATGTCGTCGTCACCCACGAAGTCGAACACTTCCGGCTCCGGTGTCTGGTTTTCAATCTTGTACTTGAATTCCACGTGGCCCATCATGGTGAAAGCGTAGTTGCGCAGATGGAACACCGGAAGGAAATCCGCCGTCAAGGCGAGCCTGTTGAAGCTGACATCACCGTCAAGTTTGCCACGGTCGCTCATCTTGGGATGATTGTCGGCAAAGGTCTTGCCGATTTGCCAGTAGTTACCCAGGTTCACTGTGTAGTTGGTTGCGACAGTCTGGGCTGCAGTCGGATGCTTCGGACCGCCTTCGGCAAGCCAAGCCATGCAAAGGCCGTAGGTGTAGTAGTTTCTATAGTCATACTGGCCGATGGCGTACTGGTAGGAATACGGCGGGCAGAAGATGGAGAAACTCTGGGGACCGAACTGGTTGATGTTTTCAGCTTCGTATGCCTTTTCACGAGCGCCAAGACGTAAGCCGTCGGCATTCACGTTGTCAAGAGGAGTATAGCCACCGTTGTTGTAGTTGTAGTCCATCACGTAATAGCGGGTCGGATTGCCCTGGGCATCGGTGACGTTCGGAATATCCAATGCGATATCACTGCGCAGGTTCACTCCCTCGACATCGGTAAACCACTGTTCAAAGGCGGAGTTGTCGCAAGACAAAGGATTGTCCGGATTCCTCATGATCTTGACACGCAAGAAGTCGGCCTTCATGGTCAAGGGATCAAGGGTATCGCTAAAGTCCAGATGCGGGAAAACCATGTTCGGGGTGAAGTACACTTCGTTGGCCCAGTTCACGGAGCCGTTGCAGCTAAGCACGTCCGTCTTCCAGCCCACAGTCTCGTAACCTCGCTGAGCAATTCCATCGGGACCCTTGGTGGAGCATTCTCCGTACTTTAGAATCTGGGTCGACTTGGAAAGATCCGTCTGCAAATAGGCCGGCAAGGATGTCACCCGAGCCATGGGTTTGCCGTCGACACCCACAGGAATACCCGCAGAAGGAGAATTCAAGTTGGCACAGGCCCTATGATAAGGGGCGCGTTCGTACCAGGCCAAATCGTACCCGACCAAGCCAAGCGCAGAAGCATCCTCGTACATCAAATCCATGTTCTTGATAGATTCTTCGGAAAAGTTCTCGAAGTCGGGATGGCCCGGCTGGAAGTCACGGACAATAAGTTCTAGCTGAGCAGGCTTAGCAGCCGCGGCAAACAGAATAGAAGTACCGCACAGAAGGGCTCCTGCAAACACGCGTTTTTTAATCGTCATATAATCCAATCTCCACCTATATTATATAGGGTCAAACAATCACCTTAAATATAAACCAAAATGTGAGATTCCACACACTCATTTTTTGAAAAATCTATGTAAAAAAGCCGTTTTACAAGATTTAGTGAGCCAAAACATGAACTTTCACCATCCAGCGGGGGCGGTTCAACCCATTTTTGCGTACATTTGTGCCATGAATTGGTCTTTATTGTTCGTAATCGTCATCGTTTTGCTACTCCTCCGCGTGTTCTGGCTCCACGTCAAAGCCAACAGCGCCAAAACCGCATCCTTCCAAAGGCTAGCCCCCAAAGACAAGATGGCGGTGCTCAAGGAATGCCTGCTCAACAACCCCACGCAGGGGAACATCGACAACCTCAAGGAGTTCTGCGACTCCCAAAATCTCGAATTCGACGCCGAAGGGTACAGGCCCTTTATCAAAAAGCAACTGGAACTAGCCGTCCGCAGGGCGAACTACGTCGAATGCGACGCACTCTATGTCGAAGAGTGCAAATTCATAGACAAGCTTGCTCCCATGGAGTTCGCCGAGGCATCCAAATCACGCAGCGAAGGCGACAGCAAGGGCTACATCGCCCACAGCCTCGAAGGAATCTCCCGACTGTACTCCGACAACGCCATCCTGGACGCTCTCGAAGCCTTGAAGCCGGACTACGCCAAGGCAGAGAAATTACAGACAAGTTATCAAGAGCTGGCCGACGCCTGCAACCAGAGCGCCGCCGATGAAAAATCCCTTGAAATGCTCCGCAAAAAGCGTGACGCCTGGGTCGAAGACCTGCTGAGCATAGAATACTAAAAAAAATCCCGCCACTCAGAAAAAAAAGAAAGGCCATTCGCCGGAAGCGTAATGGCCGTTATTTTTTTGTCTAGGGGGCAGCAGAGCGGACCCCAAAGTCTCGTTAGAACCAGCGCCAGGTGATTCCCACCAGCACCATGTTCTTGAGCTGAGCATCTTCGTCAAGGTCCTTGTCGTAAGCCATATCAAGGCCGACCTGGAGTTCAAAGAGCGGAGCGATAGCGACAGAGAGCAAGTTTTCCCAAAGGCCGTCAATTTCGTCGACGCCCTTGAAGTTGCAGAATGCCCAAAGACGAGTCTTGAAAGTCATGATTTCGCTGAAGGAATACTTGAATTCCGTAATGGATTCAATACCCGGTTCATCCTTGAACTTTTCGAACTTGTCGGTATCGGGATCGTCGGCAAAGCCGTAACCGTTGGAGATGGTCATACGGTTTGCAAAGCCGATACGCTGGCTAAAGTTGTCGTTCGGAATGTAGGCGATACCAGCAACCTGGGTTTCGTAAGCAGGGTCCATGAAACTAGAGACGGCGGTCTTCACTTCATCGCCGTTTTCGTCTTCGCTGTATTTGTAGCCGGCCATCATCTGCGTTTCAAAGCGGTTTCCAATGTAGGGCTTGATTTGCTCAGTCATGTTGAAGTCGAGCATGGATTCCCAGAAGAGCCTGTCGGAAGACTTACGCTTGCCAAGTCCGTCGGTCCAGGTTTGTCCGAGGTCGATATCCACCAAGTTACGCCAATTGGCCACTTTCCACTTGCCCTGCACGTCGGCATCGTAAGTGATGAGCCATGTATACGAAGACGTACCGTCGTTTGCCCAGTTGTTGAACTGCATGCGGGTGTACTTGACGCCAGCAACCACGTCGGCAGTCCAGTTTTCGGGAAGGGCACCTTCGAACATGCCCCCTTCAGCCATGGCGGGAGCAGCAAAAGCACAAGCGGCAGCGCAGGCGAGAATAGCGGATTTCAATTTCATTTTTTTTCCTCAATTGTTTCCTGGACACAAGTCCAGCGGGTTCACGCAAAAAAAGATAGCACAATTACCCATTTTATCAAAGTGATTGGGCATTTCTGATAAATAAAAAGTGCAATAAATCACACGGATTTCTATAATTTGCAGTATGAAACGTTCCTTTGTACCAAGAATCGTAGCTTTGGGCATTTTACTTTGCTCAGTTTTCGCTTTTGCGAACGATTCCGGGGCATCCAAAAAGTCCCCATGGAACATCGAGGCGGGAATTTCTGCAGGCGACCCAAGCCCCGTCATGATTCTTGCAGGCGTCAACTACAACGACCTGTTTTTTAGAATCCAGGGGCTCGGAACACACGCCGGTGCAAACGATTTCTGGTGCGGCATACGCGGAAGCCTCGGCTGGACATTCCTCGCAAACCTCCCCTTCAACTTCGACATGGGAATCGGCGGCGGATACGAATATGCAGAAGCCCCCAACAAGATGCACCAGGCGTTGAACAAAGCGAACGACGGGAATTACCTCTTGCCCTACAACATGCAAGAAACTCTGGACATCTCGGCAGAACTCTGGATACACATGTACGGGTTCTTCACACAAATCGCCTACCCCGTTTACATGGTGATGGACCACGATGCACCAAGCCTCATCTGGAGAATCGGCTACTCCGTAAAAATTTGGTAGGATTTATTTCAAACGAAAAGCCCTCGGCTATTGCCGAGGGTTTTTCTGTAAGTTTGATGTTCGCTTTAGCGGACTTCAGTTAGTTACGTAACTTGTGTCACGTAACAACTTACTTCTTCAAACTCGGGACGCCACCGAACTTGACGTTCGTCTTCTTGCCGAGCAAGAGGGCGCGAGTCTTGAGCGGAAGGCCATAGCAACGGATGAAGCCAGTAGCATCCTTCTGGTCGTACATGTCAACGTCGGTGAATCCACCGAGGCCCATGTCGTACAGGCTGTACGGGCTCTTGATGCCGGCCGGGATGATGTTGCCCTTGTAAAGCTTGAGGGTAACTTCACCAGTCACGACGCTGTTGACTTCGTCAAAGAATGCGTCCATAGCCTGGCGGAGCGGAGTGAACCACTGGCCATTGTACACAAGGTTTGCATAAGTCATGGACATCTTCTGGGCTTCGAACAAAGTTTCCTTGTCGAGCACGAGCTGTTCCAGGCATTCGTGAGCCTTGTAAAGGAGGGTGCCACCCGGAGTTTCGTACACGCCGCGGCTCTTGAGGCCGACGAGGCGGTTTTCAACGATGTCCAGGAGACCGCAGGCATTGTCGCCACCGATCTTGTTCAGGAATTCGAGGAGTTCCACAGCGCCCATCTTCTTGCCGTTGATGGAAACCGGGTTGCCCTTTTCGAAACCGATAGTAACGTGGTCAGCCTTGTTCGGGGCCTTTTCAAACGTATTGGTATGCTTGAGGAACTCGTACTTGTGTTCCTGTTCCGGGAATTCCAGGACGCCACCTTCGTGGGAAAGGTGCCAGAGGTTACCGTCTTCGGAGTAAATCTTCTTCTTGGAGATGCCGTTCAGCGGAATCTTGTGGGCGGCTGCGTAGTCGATAGCGTCTTCGCGGCTGTGGAACGTCCAGCGAGGATCCTTCCACGGAGCGATGACTTCGAGCTTCGGGTTAAGAGCGGCGTAGGTCAGTTCGAAACGGACCTGGTCGTTACCCTTACCGGTAGCGCCGTGAGCAACAGCGTAAGCGCCTTCCTTTTCGGCAATCTTCACCTGGTACTTGGCGATAAGCGGACGGGCAAAGGACGTACCCAGGAGGTATGTGCCTTCGTACTTGGCACCGGCACGGACGGTCGGCCAAACGTATTCTTCAAGGAATTCCTTCTTGAGGTCGAGAACGTAGCACTTGGAAGCACCAGTCTTGAGAGCCTTCTCTTCGAGAGCCTTAGCATCCGGGAAATCGTTCTGGCCGAGGTCTGCGGCGAAAGCAATCACTTCGACGTCGTAGGTTTCCTTGAGCCACGGGATAATGATGGATGTATCAAGTCCGCCGCTGTAAGCGAGGACAACCTTCTTCTTGGATTCATTCTTAGCCATTGTTAGCTTCCTTTTCGAAAAATTTAGACAAACCAAATATAGAACTTAAATTCCTATTTGCAATCCCAAAAAGCCAGACGAAGCCCACTCGTCAACACCTCGGTTGAAATAGCGCTGAAAACCGACTTCCACAGAAATCCACACCGAGAGGAGTGTCTGCTTGGCCCAAGGCCACACTTCCCTCAAGTTGAAAGCGACACCTGGAGTCAAGTTCAAAAGCTGGGCCCTTGCAAAGTTATATTCGTACGAAGAACTGCCTGTAATACCGAAAAACCTGGAAAAAGACCAACCAGCACCGATTTCCGCCCCCATCGAAAAGCCCTCCAAAGAGAACATCTTTTCGCAGTCCCATTCGGATTCATCATTATCACGGTCGCTTCCGGGGCGCCACCAATTCTCCTCGCGGTTGTCCCATTCCTCGCGGAAAGTTTCGATATTGGTCGATTCAAGTCCAAATACCGGTGAAACGTAGAAATCCAAATTTTTGAAAGGGAAATGGAACTTGGCAATCATCCTGTAGCGCTGATTCATGACCATCACATCAGGGTCCAAATCGCCTCCAAAAAAACGCACATCGATGCCGCCGCTGATAGTTTCGGAATAAAAGTACTCGAGCTGACCCTGCCATACCCCCAGGCAGTCGCAATCTTTCGTGGGATTAAAAATGCCGGCACCGATACCAACGGAAATTCCCTTCCCGACATACGCGCTCTGGGAAGGCAAGGGAATATTCCTGTCTTCAGCAAAGACCGCCAAAGCAAGCAAGCAAATAGCGCATACAATTTTTTTTACGGGCACAATACAATCCACAACCACAATATAAATAACTAGCTTTGTTGCATGTTGTTACGTACCCCCGATTTCTACCCGAAATTCCATTGTATAGCCGACAAATGCACCGACAGCTGTTGCATCGGCTGGGAAATCGATGTGGACCGCATTACGCAGGAAAAATACCGCCAAGTGAAAAGCGAATTCAAGAAGAAACTCGACGAAAGTGTCCGCGACGGGCACTTCGTGCTTACGACGGGCGACCGCTGTCCATTTCTCGACAAATGCGGGCTCTGCGAAATTTATACGCATTTAGGCGAAGACGCCCTCTGCGACATTTGCAGGGAACATCCCAGGTTCGTGGATGTCTACGGAGACATCAAGGAACAGGGAATCGGGCTATGCTGCGAAGAAGGCGTTAGACTGCTGTTGGAAAAGCCAGTTTCTGCAAACAGGCGGGAAACGGAGGAAGCGGAGAATGCCGCGCCGGAGAAAGCGGAGAATGCCGCGCCGGAAGATGCAAACAATGCCGCGCCGGTCATGCGATTTATTAAAAGCGAAGTGGACGATATTCCCGACGAACTGCCTGACGACGCCCGCGAAGCCCGCGACCAGATTTTCGCCGAACGCAAAGACATGTTCGCCATTTTGAGCCAGCACGAAAAGCCGTTGAACAAGCGACTGCAGATGCTACTGGAATACGCCGTTGAAGTATCAGGAATCAGCGAAGACCGCATTTCTGAAAACAACGAAAACATCGACAAAGACCGCCCGTCAAAGTCATCGGACAACGCTGCGGACAGCGTCACAGACAATGCCACGAATAACACGGTAAATAATGCTGCGGACATCCATGCTGATAACGCTGTAGACATCGCAAAAATTTACCGCGAATGGATAGGAATCTTAGGAAAAGGCGAAAGCTTCGGACCCGCCTGGGACAAGGCTTACAAGGCAATCAGCGAAAAAGGGTGGCACAATTTCGGCAATGAAAACAGTTACATCCAAAAGGACCGTGGCACCAAAGCAACTTGCCGCGAGTCCCTTTTCAGCGATCTCGACGGGGCAAAAATTGTCGCTTACATGCTGTTCCGCTACTACGCAAAATCGCTGTTCGATGGCGATAGTCTCGGCAAAGTCCAATTCGCCATTTTCTTCTGGATTATCTTGAGGGAATTCGGCCAAGAATTGGCGGGAATCTCCGAAAACGAAGTGCCAGCCGCCGACCCGAAAAACAAATTCATCGACCCGAGAATCGCAGCCGTCAAACTACTTTCAAAGCAAGTCGAATACTCCGACGAAGTCATGGAACTACTCGCAGAAGCTTTTGCAAACGACGAAGCGTTCGGCGTTGAAAGATTTTTACTGCTTTTACAAGAAAAATAGACTCCAAAAATCAAAATTTTTAAATTTGGCGCCTATTTTTACAGACAAACTAACCAATTCTTTAATTATTTATCAAAAAAACTTCCTCTCAACAGACGCCATTCTTTGCTTTTCGTTCATTTGGCGTCTATCCGTCCACGAAAAATTCAATTTTCAGCACAAACAAAGTAAAAAAATAGACCCCAAATTCCTATTTCCATGAATTTGGAGTCTATTTTTCGTCTATTTTCTCAACTCAGCATTCAAGCTAGTACGTTCCAAGGAGTTCGCGGACCTTTTCCATCATCGGGATGGACTTGGCGCGAGCCTTTTCCTTACCGTAGGCGAGAATCTTGTCGATTTCTTCGGTGTGGTCAAGGAGGTAGAAGTACTTTTCACGGGCGGCTCCGAGATGTTCTTCGAGGACGCTCTGGAGTTCGGCCTTGGCGTGGCCCCAGCCCATGCCACCTGCACGGTAGCGAGCAGCCAAGGCTTCGGTCTGTTCCGGCGTTGCGAACAACTTATAAAGTTTGAACACGTTGCAGGTGTCCGGATCCTTCGGTTCTTCAATGCCCTGGGAGTTCGTCACAATCTTGCCGATTTTCTTCTTCAAGGCCTTGCTTTCGAAGAAGATGTCGATGACGTTGTCGTAGGACTTGCTCATCTTGCGACCGTCGAGGCCCGGGATGATTCCGGTAGATTCTTGGAACACGGGTTCCGGAACGGTGAACACGTCCTCTCCGAAGTGCTTGTTGAACTTGATGGCGATATCGCGGGCAAATTCCACATGCTGCTTCTGGTCTTTACCGACCGGGACGATATCTGCGTTGAACATGAGGATGTCTGCATCCATGAGGCACGGGTAGCAGTAGAGGCCCATGTTCACGTTTGCATCAGCGTCTTCGCCGGCAGCGGTGTTCGCTTCCACCTTGGCCTTGTAAGCGTGGGCGCGGTTCATGAAGCCCTTCGGCGTAAAGCAGCTGAGAGCCCAGCTGAGTTCGAAGATTTCGGGAATGTCGCTCTGCTTGTAGAAGAGACCTTCTTCCGGGTTCAAGCCGAGAGCAAGCCAGGTGGCCGCAATCTTGTAGATGTTCGCACGCATTTCGGCGCCGTTCTGCACGGTCGTCAAAGCGTGGTAATCTGCAATAAAGTAAACAGTGTCGTAAGTCTTGGAAAGTTCAAGAGCCGGGCGGATAGCGCCCAGATAGTTGCCGAGATGCGGCGTGCCGGTCGGCTTGATGCCTGTAAGAGAAACTTTTTTCATATTCCAAAAGATAGCAATAATATCAAGTAAATATTGACGAAATAATGAGTTATCGTCAAAATATTTAATTACATTTCGTTATACATATGCAAGACGAAAAGTACATATTGGTCGATAGCGAAGAATCGCTCGCAAATTTGCTGGCGGATTTGGACCTGTACGATATGGCCGCCGTAGACACGGAAGCAGATTCCATGTACCACTACTCGGCGCGTCTTTGCCTTATCCAGATTACCATCGGCGAGCACCACTACATCGTGGATCCGCTGTGCGGAGTGGACCTGGCCCCGCTTTTCAAGGCGAGGGCCATGCAGACGCTCATTTTCCACGGTGCCGACTACGATTTGCGTCTTTTGTGGCAGACTTACCAGTTCAGCCCCAAGAACATTTTCGACACCATGCTCGCCGCAAGGTTTCTCGGTGAAGAACATCTGGGGCTCGCAGACCTCGTTCGCGAATACTTCGGCGAGGAACTGAAAAAGGAAAACCAGCGCGCCGACTGGACCATCAGGCCACTTTCCTTGGACATGTGCGAATACGCCATCCACGACACGTTCTACCTGCACGAACTTTGCGCCATTTTGGTCGAAAAGCTGCAGGCAGCAGGCCGACTGGGCTGGCTCTCGGAACAATGCCAGGCGCTCATCGAGCACTCACGCCATCCGGCTCCGCCGAAAAAGGATCCTTGGCGAATCACGGGTTCGAGCCTATACTCGCCCTGTGCCCTCAACATCTTGAAATTCGTATGGGAATGGCGCGAAAAGGAAGCCGAGGCCCTGGACCGTCCTCCGTACAAGGTGATGCCCGCCGAACTGATGCTCGCCATCGTCCGCGCCCAGGAACGCAGTTTCCCCGAAGTCGACGAAAAGAAGCTGCCCAAGCTCCCCCGCAATTTCAAGGGCGACCGTCTGGACTCGTTCCTGAACATGTTGAAAGCAGCCGTCACCGTACCGGAATCCGACTGGCCCGCAAAACTTCCGAAGGCACCCCCTCCCCCGGTCGTACCCCATTCCGACCTTCTGCTAGCCCTCAAAAGTTGGCGCGACGAAAAAGCGACAGAGCTCAAGCTCGACGCCTCCATGATTGCCAACAAGGCTCAGCTCATATGGCTTGCCGCACCCGGCAACATACCCTGGGAAAACCGTTTTGACGAAGCCCACCTCATGAATTGGCAACGGCAAATCTGGGCTGAAATTCTGCAAGAAAAATTGCCCACGGCCAAGCGCGTTGGCGAGGATTAGGCGCCATGGGTATCGCAGCATCCATACTGGTTGTCTTGCTTGCCATGTTCGTATTTGGCAGCAGTCCGATTATCGAGCTCATCCTTAAAAAGAGGCGCGATAAAAAGGGCGACGACATCATCCGCGAGCCGTGGCAAGAAATCCACGACATTCCGGGCTACCACGATGCCAGAAACATTGCGGCATTTTATCCGCTGAAGGGCGAACCCAATATCATGCCCATTATCGAGGAACTGGCATTGGAGGGCCGTCTGCTGCTCCCCCGTTGCGAAGGCGACGGCATCATGAACTTCTACAAAATTTCAAGCCTCAAGAAGGACCTTGCAAAAGGGCATTTCGGTATAATGGAACCCAAGGACGGACTTGAAAAGTTCGAAGGCGAAATACCCATTTTCCTCGTCCCCGGGACAAAGTTCAACTGGGACGGCAAGCGCGTGGGCCACGGCAAAGGCTACTACGACAGGTTTCTCGCCAAGCACCCGGACGCATTCAAGGCTGGCATCGCCACACCCAAACAGATTTTCGAAGAACCCCTGGAGCAGAAGGATACCGACGTGAAAATGCACACCGTCATCGCCTGCAGGGAAAAGTACTAACCTAGGTTAGACATGGAGTTTAAATGAGTTTCGACAACAACGACCGTAGAAGAAATTTTGGGCGCAGCGCCAGACCGAACTTTGACGAAGGACGGTTCAATCGCGAGCACCCCGACGATGAACGCAATTTTTCTAGCGACAACCGCAAGTTTGCAGGCAATGAACGACGCAGAAACTTCGGCGACAGAAACTTCGGCGAACGAAGCGCCTCGGAAAGAAGTTTTGCCGAAAGGGACTTCAACCACAAGTTCGGAAGCAACCGTCCACGCCCAGAATCCGTAGTCACAGCCATGGGCGACGCCGACGCCGCGCCTCAGGTGGCCGTCGGAGGCATCAAGGAAGTAACGGAACTTCTGACCAAGGAGCCTCTCAAGGTTCATCGCATTCTCTTCATGCACCAGTCCGGCAATCCCAAGCTGTACGAACTGCAGAAACTTGCGAAACGCGCGCATGTGCATGTGCAGCAGGTGGATTCCAAGATTCTCGACAGCTACGCCAAGCCGAACCAGGGCGTCGTCGCCTTGATGAACGAAAAGGAACTTCTCAACTGGATGGACGTGCGCGAAGAATTCTTCAACGCCCGCGAAACCGGTGAACCCAAGCTGATTGCCGTTGCAACAAACATCGAAGACCCGCGCAACCTCGGCGCCTGCATCCGTAGCTGCCTCGCCCTCGGGGTCGACTTGTTCCTCATCCCGGCAAAGGGAATGTGCGGAATCACGCCGAGCGTCGCCCGCACCAGTGCCGGCGCCCTCGAAAAGATGCGCGTCTGCCGCCCTGACAATCTGGAAGCGGCCGTCGGCGAACTCAAGATGGCGGGTTACCAGATACTCGGCCTCGACGCCGATACCGAGACGAACCTCGCCGATTTCAAGTTCTCAGACCATGCGGTCATCGCCGTCGGCGGCGAAGACGTAGGCCTTCCTCCTTTTATCAAAAAACAGTGCGACGCCGTGCTCCGAATTCCCATGAAGCCCGAAGCCCACTCGTACAACGCATCCGTAGCGCTCTCCCTCGGGCTTTACGAATACGCAAGACTCCGCATCAAGTAGCAAACTTCTCTTGAACTCATAAACCTGTACAAAGAGGACCTTATGGAAAGCGCAAGAAAAATTATCAACCAGTTCATCAAGAGCAAATATTCCGGCAACGAACTGAAAAGCGAGCTCTTCAAGGCCGGCGAAGCCGCCCAGCAAGAAGGCTGGACCTACATGGACGCTTCGTTCCAGCTCGGCGGTGTAGCCCGTGATTGCGGAATGAGTCCCGAAGAAATTGAACAGATTCTTCGTCGCGCTTTCTCGAGCGAAAAACGTGCTGCCGAACGAGTCGAAGAAAAGGCGGCGCCTTCTAACGACGATTCCGCATCGGCGCCGAGCGCAGCCCCGAGCATCATGCCCAAGCAGACGGTTTTGTCGTCGCTTCCTTCCGGCATGATTTCGATGGACCAGATGCTCGCCATGGGCCTCGACACGCAGTCTCTCGAACTGTTGCAGAACCACAAGATCGACCCCGAAGCCCTTTCGATTCCATGGCCCGCCGCCGACTGGCGAAAAGACCTTGCGAAACTTCTGGAAGTCACGTTCGAAATGGACGAGACCATCGAGTTCAAGATTTCCGACACGCCCACATGCACTTCAGAAAAAGTTTCGAACATCGTCGGTAAAGACGACTCCATCAAGAAGATAATGAAGTCCCTCGACAGTGCCGAGGGTGCACTCATCTGCATCAACGCCACCAAGGGCGAACCAGACGCCACGAACGAAAGTTTCCGCTACCGCTACGCCGTCGTCGACAATCCAAAAATGTCGCTCGCCAAGCAGCTTGCATACTACAAGGCCTTGAACCTCCCCTGCGCAGCCCTCGTGAACACGGGCGCCAACTCCGTCCAGGCCTGGATTAAAATTGAAGCCGACGACCTCGACGAATACAACGAGCGCGTAGACTTCCTTTTCAAGACCCTTGATTCACAAGGCTTCAAGGTAGATTCCGCCAACAGGAGCCCAAACATGATGGCCCGCATGCCGGGCGTTTTGCGCGGCGGCAAGCAACAGTACCTCATCGGCCTCGAACAGGGCGCGAAGGACTTCAAGGAATGGCAGGAATGGGTGGAATATTCCCTCGACGGAAAGCCGCTCATCGAACTGGCAAGTGACAGTGAAGAACCTCCCAAAAAAGACGCAAGCATCATCGACAACATGCTCCGCGCAGGCGAATTCTTCCTGTTCAAGGCGCCTCCCAAGAGCGGAAAATCATTGGCTCTCATGGACCTCGGCCTTTCCATCTGCTACGGCGAAGACTGGTTCGGCAACAACACGACCTCGAACGACGTCTTGTTCATCAACTTCGAATTGACCAAGTCCGTATTCCTGAACCGTCTGCACCTGCTCGGTAGCAAGCGCGACCT
This sequence comes from Fibrobacter sp., assembly GCA_024398815.1. GTDB lineage: Bacteria > Fibrobacterota > Fibrobacteria > Fibrobacterales > Fibrobacteraceae > Fibrobacter. The sequence continues at coordinate 59,152 of JAKSIL010000012.1, read as the reverse complement.
GAACGCAAGCACTTCGAAATTCGGCTTTTTGAACCTCCGCGGCACGGCTCTTTCGCCCATCGAAACAGCCCAACTGATAGCAAAGAGAATCGAAGGTGCCAAGAAACTCGAAAACCACGACTACCGCGTCGTCATCATCGACCCCATATCGGCAGTGCTCCACAATCCAAAGTCCATGCGACTTACGGGTTCGCCGCACCAGATTCTGATGCAGATGATAGACACCATCATCGCGCTCACGGGCTGCGCCGTAGTGACAGCCTGCAACAACGACGAATACCCCTACCTCGAATCCCGCGCCGACAGCGTCATTTCGCTGACACCTGTCGAAGGTGGACTTAATTTGTATCAAATCAACGGATCGTTCCGCGAGTTCCCCAAGATGCTCGCCCGCGAATGCTCCTGGATTTACCCAAGATTCTTCGTATAGTTTTACAATATGTACACAAGACAAAGTCGAAACGCAAGCCTCAAGTTCAAGTCGCCCAAAAAGCTGGTGGCAGGGAAATTCCATTCCCGCACAGAAATCTCTTCGCGCGACGTCGAAGAAAAAAAGGAAACAAAGGCTGTCGTCAAGAAAATGTCGCTTGACGATTTAAAGAACCAGCTTAGCGCCTGGGTCGAAAACGAACATATCCCCGGCAAGATGCAATCCTGGTTTGTCAAGGATTGCGACGTCAACAATTTCGACTGGCGTTTCATCATCAAGAAAACGGGAGAGCACGAATCCCTCGTCATAGAAGGGCCCTCGAAAAACGCCGAGCCACCCGAGGTGGTAACCCGCATTAGCGAACAAATTCACAAGGACCACTTGCGTTCCCTGCGCAAATCCATTCGTCAAATATGGTTCAGGGCAACGGGCAACGGCCGTTTCGCACTCCTGGTGCAAGCCAACTGCCACGGCAAGAACTCGGCGCACGGTTTCAAGCTATTCTCTGAATTCGTCGAACGTTCGTGCCCCGAAGTCATCAGTTGCCACCAAATCCAGTGCAGTCCGGACCATCTCTTCAATCCTTCGACGAAAGTATCCATGAAGGTGGACTGCAAAAACGGTTTCGGAAAGGACCTCATGCCCATCGGCGACACGGGATTCTACATGCACGTACTGGACTGGGCCCCCCGCCACAAGGATACTTGGCTCGCCCTCCCGGAACGCATCAAGGATGCCATACACCCGGCCCGTGGCGATAAATTCTTCGACTTTTACTCGGGAGCCTCGTTCGTAGGCGCTTCGCTCGCCTCTTTCTTCGATAAAGTGGAGTCGCTGGACTGCAGGGAATCGGCCATGGTCTCGAGCCGCTACAACTCGAGGAGCCTCGTCAACGAGAACCTCAGATTCCACCGCGGATTCCTGGAAAATTCGTTCATCACGAAATTCTTCTCGAAAGAAGAAAACGAAGGACGCTGGACATTCTACTTCAACCTCCCCGAAGGCGAATCCCTCCCCCAGGGAATCGAACAGGCGGCAGCAGCCTCCCGCCCTGAACGCATTTTGCTGCAGTCGTCCGACCTGGAAATCGCTTCAAAGGAAATAAAGCATTTCAGACGCGAAGGGTACGTACTTCGCAAGAGCATTCCCCTTTATATGGACCCCGACAGCGGGAAATTCGAGCTTTTGATGCTCTTCGTACCCGACAGGGCGGGCCTTCTTAGCCAAAAAACGCCTCCAAAAGGTGCTTCCAGGAGCATTCAGCGGCCTAAAGAACGGGTAAACGAGGGCAATTCATCAAATATTCGTCGTTTTATTACAGATGTTCCAACTTTTAAGCAAAGAAAAGGTTAAATTATTACATAACCTGTTTACTTTCAAAGAGTTACAAGGATTATTATGCGATTTTTAAAATGTGCAACCATCTGTATCGGCCTTACCGCCCTGCTCGCTTCCGCCTACATCGTAAAGGAAGGCGACACCCTTTGGGATCTCAGTGACGAATTCCTGCACGACCCCTTCGCCTGGCCGGACCTATGGGAAAACAACAGGCACATCGAAGACCCGCACTGGATTTATCCGGGCGACTCCATCTATCTGGGCGACAGCACCCACGAAGAACCCGTAGTTCAACAGCAGCAAGAAAAACCGCGCAAGTCCACGAACCCCTGCAAGTCGGCAGTAGCGGACTCCAGCCTTCCGAAGGGAGTTTCCGCAGTCGGATGCGATGACGACGACGAACGTGGCGGCGATTTCGAAAACATGCTGGGCGACCTGCGCAACCGCGACAAGAAGCAAAAGAAGACGAAACAGGCCGAAGACACCTATTTCTATAAAAAACGCCCCGCTCCGAAAATCTTCAACGGCTACTATCAAATCCTCGCCCCCGAAATTTACACTATCGATTCCTTGAAAAAGGACAGTTCCTTCTTCTCGGTCAGGTCCGGTGAACGCAAGGAACCCCTCATCCACATTCCCGAAAACGAAATCCTGGTGGGAATCGGCAAAAAGACATCTATCAAGGCCAAGAAGGGCGACCTGGTCGAAATCATGGACGCAAGGGCCATCGAAGTTCCCAGCAGTCAGGGAAAAAGCTTTGACAAGTACGCCCTGCTCCGCATTACGGGCATAGCCAAGATCACCGCCGTAGGCGACACGCTCTCACGTGCACAAATCCTGCAGAGCTTCAGGGAAATCCGCATCAGCCAGGCCAAGGCACGCATCAAGGCCCCGCTCAAGACCATCAACGTGACGGGCTTCAACAAGAACACCGAAGCCAAGATGGAAGACATGGCCACCATCCGATTCTCCATGGACCCCATGCTCGTCATTGGCGCCTACTCGTACCTGTTCATCGACAAGGGCATCAACCAGGGCTACAACACTGGCGACGCCATCGCCGTGTGGGAAAAGGACAAGGCCGACCCCACCATTCCGCCGCACCTGCTCGGACAAGGCATTATCGCTCGTGCAGCCCCCGACGAAGCTACGGTTCTCATTCGTGAAGTCTATTCGCACAACCGTCGCATCGAAATGGGCAACAAAGTTTCCGTTACTCACAAGGCCAACATAGTCCAGTGACAAAGGCGCTTTTCATAATGGCCCTTGTGGCCTTTACCATCATGACGCTCTTAATGGGGAGTAGCGTGCTTATCCTGCTATTCCCCAGCATCTCGGCAAGCCTCCCTCTATAAAGGCGAGGTTCCATGGTGCGGGTATCACGAAACAATCTCTTATTTTTCGCACTATTCGCAGGAGGAATCGTCCTCCCTACGGCGATTCTTTCGTTACTCAGTTTCAGGAACATTCAAAACGAAATATTCCTAGCCCAAAAGAACTTTGACGAAAGCAAGGCTGCCTTCCAAAAAGAAATCGAGGAGACTCTCTCCAAGGAACAGGAGCGCATTTACCAAGAGACAAAGGCAGCCTCGCTCTTTCTGTACGAACTTCCCAAAAGCCTTCTGGAATTCGGAAACGCGGCAACGTTCAAGGACGTAAAGGGAATCGAGGCCATATTCCTTTACAACGACGGTCAACTGGTCTATCCGGACATTTCCTCGAGACACTTCAACAAGACCACCGATTTTTCGAACACCGTACCCAGCCCGTCGGAACGACAGCTCTTTTGGCAAGAAAACAATCCCGACAACCAGCAAAACACACTGTTGTCGAGATCGTTCAAAATGCTCCAGGCACCGTTCGAAACGAAGAACGAGCAAGTTCAGAACATGCTCGGCCTCATCCGCATTTCGTACAAGCAAAAAGACTACGACGAAGCCCTCCGACTGTTGAGCATCCTCGAAACGCACCCTCACCTGCAAGGCTACCTCCACGCCGACATCACTAGAGCGGTAAACCTTTTGCACTTTGAAATTCTCGTCAAGCAGAAGAAGCACCAGGAAGCCGAAGACTACTGCCTTTCGGTGCTTTCGCAATTTCTGCAAAGTCCGAACATCGAGAACATTCCTTCGGCAAAATTCTTCTTTGAAGAAGCATTCACGCAGATTCTTTCGTTCGAAAAGCTGACCCAGGAAAAGCGAGAAGCCTTCTGGAACCTCAGGGCCAACTTCAACCGCCAGTTGGGCTACATGGACATCCTCGCGAAGCACAGGGAACTCTTCAACGAACTGCTTGACAACGAATACACAAGCAAAGATGGAATCCTATTCCGAAATGACGACGACATCACCCTGTTTAAGATGACATATCCGTTACTTTCCGGGAATCAAATCGTCATTGCGAAACTAGACAACGAGGCTTTTCGCGAACGAATTCTAGACAAATTAAAGGCAACGGCACTCAGCTGGAAAAACATTCCCTATTCCGTGACAAACGAAAAGGATTCCCTACTTCTCGGGAGCATTCCCGACAGTGCCAAGGTGTTGACGCAAATTTCCATAACCGACGCGTACGACTGGGAATTCGCACTGTACGAAAAAGACGTCAAGGAAATCCGCAAGGAATCCAGACAGCGCATGTTCCTGATGTACGGTTTGCTTTCGTTCTCGCTTATTACCGTGATTTTGGGTTCGTTCTTCATGCTTCGATTCATCACGCAAGAGCGAAAACTTCTGGCGATGAAGGCGAACTTCCTCTCCAGCGTCTCGCATGAACTGAAAACGCCGCTCACCTCCATAAAAATGTTTGCCGAAATGATGGCAAGAGGCCGCGTGCAAAAAACAGAAAAAGTGCAGGAATACTCGGCCCTCATCGGCAAGGAATCGACGAGGCTCGAAAACCTGATTGGCGCCATTCTGAACTACACGCGCATGGAACACGGCAAGGGAGCCTTCAAGTGGGAACGTCTGGATTTCTCGGCCTGCGTGCAAAAGGTTTACGACGCCGTCGAAGACATCGGCATCGAAAAGGGCTTGGAATTCCATACGCACTTTGAACCGAACACCTTCGTGATGGGCGACCACACGGCGCTTTACAGCTTGGCGCAGAACCTCATCGAAAACGCCATCAAGTACACAAACGCCCCAGGCGACATCACCATCAACGTGTACAATGAAGACGAGCATGTCGTATTTTCCGTTTCCGATACAGGTGTCGGCATTCCCGCATCGGAACAAAAAAATATATTTAATGATTTTTACAGGGTCGGCGACGAAATGACACGAAGCACAAAGGGCTCCGGCCTCGGACTCGCCATCGTCAAACGCGTCGCCGAGACGCACAAGGCAACCATATCTTTATCCAGTAAACCGGGAAAAGGCTCCACCTTTACCATCAGATTCAAAAAGGTAGAATGATTATGCAATACAAAATTCTCATCGTCGAAGACGAAGAAATCATCCGCCTAGGCCTCCAGGACAATTTCGAACTGGAGAACTACATTGTCGAAACCGCATGCGACGGCGAAGAAGCCATCGCCAAGGCGGATTCCTTCCAGCCGCACCTGGTTTTGCTTGACTTGATGATACCCAAGAAGAGCGGGTTCGAAGTTTGCCGCGTCATCCGCAAGAAGCATCCGAACACCTTTATCATCATGCTCACGGCGAAGACCGAAGAAACCAGCAAGGTCGCAGGTCTTGAAATGGGCGCCGACGACTATGTGACCAAGCCGTTCTCGATTCTCGAGCTCCTCGCTCGCGTCAAGGCATTCCTGCGCCGCGCCGACGTGGAGTCAAAACCCGAAGAAGTCGTAACATCCCAGGACGCCATCGACTTCGCCGACATCCATCTTGACTTCAAAAAATACGAAGCCACGAAGGGCGGAGTTCCGCTCGAAATGTCCGCCCGTGAATTCCAGATTCTCAAGTATTTCTGGCAGCACCGCGGCGAAGTCGTTTTGCGCGAAGACCTTCTCCAGGACATCTGGGGCTATACCGCCGACAACATGCCTTCCACGCGTACCATCGACAACCACATCGTAAACTTGCGCAAAAAACTGGAAGAAGACCAGACCAACCCCAAAATCATTCTCTCGATACGCGGAGCCGGCTACAAGTTCGACGCCTAGGTTCAAGGTTTTATGATGTTTCCGATGCACAACATAATTAAACAGTTTAAAGGCTACTCCATAGCGGTTCTAGCCCTGTTATTTGTTGCGCTCGGAAATTCGTATGCCGAGAAAATGGCATTCTCGCTACAGGAAGCCATCTACAAATTCGAGATGAAGGGCGAAAACGAAGACGCCATCCGCATTCTGAAAAACGTCATCGACAAAGGCGACGAGGAAGACCGCGAAACCGCCAATTTCTACCTCGGAAAAATTCAGGACCTGGCCGGCAACAAGAATGCCGCCAATTTCTACTACACCCAAAGCCTGAAGCGCACGAACGAAACCAACAAGGCATATTGGCTTGCCGAACGCGAAGCTTTGACAAGCGTCACCTTCGAAACGCTTCTCAAGAAAAAGATTCCTACCGGGTCTCCCATCAAGCGCATTTTCAGCGACAACAACACTTACCTGCTTTTGAACAACGGGAACATTTTCAAAGTAGGCGTAGACACTCTCTACAAGGTCAGGTCCAATATTCCTGGCGGCTCCGAGATTCTCAAAATCAACGACCTTGGAATCTGGTACCACACTCACGAAAACGACAGCCTTTTCTACAAGCCGCACAACAGCAAGTACACCACCAGGTCTTTCGCCATTGATTCGACCACGGACATCTTCGTACAAGGCGAAAACGCCATTGTACAGAGCCCCCGGACGCTTACCATTCTCGGCAAAAAAGGAATCCGCGTACAAATCGCCGAAAAATACACAGGATGCCAGATAGAGGGTTTTTATTCCGTCACGGAGCATTTCATGGTAAACTGCCCGGACAACGCCCTTCACTTTATTTCTGCTGACGACGGATCCGAAAGCTACACCATATCGCTTTTCGACGCCGTGCAGAAAGTCCAGATTTACAAAAAAGACCTGTTCATTCTTTCGGGAGGCTTCCTATTCTGCTACTTCCCCAAGAACAGCACCTCGCCAAAATGGAAAACAGTCATCAACAACGCCGAAGACATCGCCATTTTCGAAGACAGAATCGCCGTCATGGAAGCATCCGGACGAATCAGCCTTCTCAACAGGCAAAACGGAAACGTCATTTCAGCCCTGCGAAGCGACGCAAGTTCCATGTATCCTCTTGCCCAAGGGACTCTCGGCCTCTTTACGAACGAAGGCGCCCTCACGGCCGTCGACACACTGCTCCGTCCGCTCTGGAACTTCAATTTTGCACAACCCATTATTTCGTCGCCCATCTATGTCGACAAGAACATCTACCTGATTTTCAACAACAACATTTTACAAGGAATCGCCCCCCACTATTACGGGATGCGCCCCCTGCTTTCTGAAAAAATGAGCGCCCAGGCGGCAAGCCTTGTTGAATACGGCGATTGGAAAAAATTGCCCACCATTTTGGATTCCGTTTTCAAGTTGGAACCCGGAAACGCCGAAGCATGGCTTTTCAAGGCCCTTTACCTGGAATACAACAAGGGAAGCGACAAGGAAAAGCAAAAGGCATGGACAGAAGCCGTAAGGCATTCCGTAAGCAATCCGAGTGCGACGCCCTTGATTCTGGGCAGATACAGCAAGGCAATCGGAGCTAAATTCGTAAGCCTGCTGAACATGTCCCCAAAAACAAAATACCCGCAATTCTTCGGGAGCAAAAAGAACCTCTACACCATCGACCCCGCCGCCGATCGACTGCTATGCATCAACGCAGAAACCGGCGACCTGCGCTGGACTCGCGGCCTTCCCAAAATGGACAACAGCCCGGTCATGGCCCACAACGAAACATCCCTCGCCATCGTTTCTGGATTTACGCTTTACATATACGACCTCACAAGGGATTCCAAGCCCTCCACAGTCCAGCTTCCCGGCAAAGCCTTCAGCATGCAAATCAAGGACAATTCCATCTATATTTCGACATGGAACGGCTTCCTCTTGAAAATAAACCAAAACGAAAATAAGATGGCATGGTCCAGAAAAATCTTTTCTGTACCGTTCCTTTTCGAAAAGAGCGGTGAGGAAATTCACCTGGCCAGCTTAGACGGCGACATTTCCCATGTGTGGGACGGTTCCGGACAAATTAAAGAAAACAGCACCAAGCTGCAAAGCGGCATTTCTCAGATATCCCTTTTGGATTCTACGTTCGCCGTTGCAACATCGTCTAACCGCCTTTACCTGTACAACACCGAAAATAGCGAGAAGCCACCGGTACAGCTGATCATGGAAAATTCCATTGCCTCGCTGCAAACATTCCATCACCAGGACAAGGGCTACATCCTTATCGGCCTTTCGGACCAATCCATTTTACTGTACTCCATTAACGGAGCTCCTCTTTGGAAATTCCAAGGCAAGGGTTCCGTCTTCATGGCCCCCTTCATTCACGAAGGGAACGCCTGGATAGACCAAGGTAGCGAAGTCGTTGCCATCAATCTTGAAGACGGGAAAGTCGTCAAGAAATTCAGCACCCCCGGAGGTGCGGGTACGCCATTCATTTTGAATAAAACCCTCTATAGCCCATCCTCGAAGCGGCTTTTATACGGTTTCCCTTTGTAAAAAAAAAGAAAAACACACAAAATACACTCCATTTTGGGGTAGTAATTAGCAAGTTTTAGTTGTTATTTTGTTGAAAAGACACTACATTTTTATCACAGGGTTAAATTTTTTCGTGTGATGTTCATATGACAGAGAAAAAGAGCTTTTTAGGTATCATCGGCAGGTCGGCCATCGTTTTATCGATGGTAGGCTTCGTCGCATGCAAGGACACTAAGCAAGATCAGGACGTTGCTGACGATTCTGAATTTCCGCGGTCCGAAACACTTTACATCGGCGGCTTTGACTGGGCACCTCCGGCCTCGTTCAACCCGTTGGACTATGATCCGAACTTCCCCATCGACGGGAACGTTCGCCTGATGTACGAAACACTGATGACCACGAACCAGTTGGACGGCGTTCTTGAACCGATGCTTGCCGACGGCTATAAGCAGACCGCCAACGACATTACCGTGCACCTGGATCCGAGAGCCAAGTGGAACAACGGACAGCCAGTGACGGTCGACGACGTCGTATTCTCCTTCATGGTCGATTCCATCCTCCCCACGCCGCGTCACGGCAACTGGGAATACCTGGAATCCGTCAAGGCCACAGGCGACAACAACATCGTCTTCACCTTCGCCAAGAACAATCTGAATCCGCTCATCATTTTGAACGCCATCGCCGAGACTTCCATTTTGCCGAAGTCCGTTTTCGAGCCTATCATCAACGACGCCAAAAAGGGCAAGACCTACGACTACTCTGTCATCACGAACTTCAAGAACGACGCAAACCCCGTCGTATCCGGTCCGTACAACCTCAAGAAGTATTCTCCCGACAAGATCGTACTTGAAAGGCAGGACAACTACTGGGGCAACGTAAAGTACGAAGGCAAGATGCCCGCACCCAAGTACATCATCCATTCCCTTTACAACGGAAACAACCATTTCAACAGCGCCATGACCAAGGGCAACCTCGATGTGTCGTCCGTGTTCTTGCCGCGCATCTGGGACAAGGCTCGCGACAGCATCCGCGCCTGGAGCAGAAACGAACCGTACCACCTCCCCAGGTCCATTACCACTTTGTTCATCGCCCACCAGAACCCGCCGTTCGACGACGTGGCTTTCCGCAAGGCAATGACCTACTCCATCAACTTCGAAAAGATCAAGGCTCGCGCCATTTCGAACTACACGCCTGAAGTCCAGGCCGGGTTCATCCTCCCCTTCGGGTCCGAGGAAAAATTCTTCAACAAGGAAGACGCAGCCAAGGTCGGTTACGGATTCAATGTTGAAACCGCGAAGAAGATTCTTACCGATGCAGGCTATAGCTGGAACAGCGACGGCGTAATGCTCGACAAGAGCGGTAAGCCCATGCGCACCATCTACATAGAATGCCCCTCGGGCTGGACCGACTGGGAAGACGCCATCAAGGTTATCGTAGCTTCGTTCCAGGAAGTCGGAATCCCCGCCGAAGAAAAGTTCGTGGACTACAGCGTGTGGGACAAGGACTTGCGCCAGGGCACGTTCGACCTCGCCATGAAGACGCAGACCACAGAAATCTCCGCAGCCACGCCGTGGGCCCGTTTCGACCAGGTCATGGGCTCCGTAAGCTACAGACCGGTAGGCGAAGACGCCTTTGCAAACCAGGGTCGTTACAAGAACGAAAATGCGAACAAATTACTTGCCAAGATTCCTGCCATCACGGACCAGAAGGAACTGACTGCCGCATACCGCGAACTGAACAAGATTTTCATGGAAACCATTCCGGTCATTCCCATCATGTATCGTCCGTCGCAGTACTACCAGTTCTCCACGAAGCACTGGACAAACTTCCCCACCGAAGAAAATCCGTATGCACCTCCGCAGCACCTGATTATTGCGGCCGGTGTCAAAGCTCTTTGGCAAATTCAACCCGTCAAATAGATTTTTTTAACAAAAAAAACGCGCCCTTTTGGCGCGTTTTTATGTATTTTTGAGGCAACCCTTCAAAGGAGTACCATCGTGAAAAAAACGCGCTTTATTTTACCAAACGCATTTACCAGCATGAACTTTTTACTTGGCGTATTTTCGATTTGCTGGGCCACGGGAACTTTCGCGACAAAAGACCCTACACTCATGGGTGCGTACTTCATCATCCTCTGCGTGCTTCTCGACAAGCTTGACGGTTTTGCCGCCAGACTGGTAAACGCCAGCTCCGAATTCGGCGCCCAGTTCGACAGCCTCGCCGACCTCATCGCCTTCGGTCTCGCCCCCGCATTCTGCATTCTCACCACCTACAAGGCTCTTGCCCCCAGTTTCTTCGACGCCAACATTCCCTTGATGGCAGTCTGCTTTTCCGTGTACGTACTTTGCGCCGCAATGCGCCTCGCCAAGTACAACGCCTGCGATTCCGATTGCTACCATCACCATTTTTCCGGTCTTCCGTCCACCTTCGCCGGTGCGGTGAATGCCATCCTCGTCGTGTTCCTCAAGAACAAGGGCATTTTCGCCAACGCCGACTGCGGCACCATCTACATTCCCGTTCTGGTGATGCTCGTGACCGGTGTCTTGATGGTAAGTCCGCTTTTCTTGCCCAAGCTGCAACCGCGCAAGAACAAGGCTTTCAATCTGTTTCAGGCCGTACTCATCGTAATCACCTACGTTGCTGGCTTCATGTTCATCTCCGAAAAGATGATTCTTCTGGAATATCTGTTGGTGCTTGTCGCCTGCTACATGGTCATCGGTTTCGCCGTCGGTCTCGTACAGCGCAGCAAGATTATCGAAGAAGCAGCCGCAAGCAAAGAAGAATAGGCTACTCTTTTCAAAGTTTAAGACGCACCGTCGGGTGCGTCTTTTTTTTGCAATTTCAGCGGCAATCGAATGTTTCGAGGAAACGTGCCAGACCTTCGCCAAAGCGTTCGAACAGAAGCTCCGGAGCAAGTCTCGGAAGTTCAAGCGTCACGCATTCCACGCCATTTTCTGCGCACCATGTGCCAAAGCTCCCCGGAGTCGAATATCCGATATCCGCCACCCAAGGAAGTCCGAACACGGTCTGGAGGGAATCGACGAGAGGAGTCCTTTCCGGCGCATCAATGCATCCGATAGGAGAATGCACCGACAAGATGGATTTCGGCTTCAAAAGGCTCGCTAGGCGCACCAGAGCCTGCGTTTCGGGTTCACTACCGGGGCAAGAGCCTGTCGAGAGCAAAGTATCGCGAGAAGCCTCGAGTACGGACCTCGAAAGAACGCCGTCGCCACTCCAATTCCGCGTCGGGAAATTGCGGTTCAAGTCGACACCATTCGCATTTCCGCGGGTTCCCAAGGCTACTCCATCGGGATTCGCACAGAGGACTACCGAAACGGCTTTGAAATTCTTGTCAAAGGCCCGCAAAGCGCGGCTCAGCAAAAAAGTCGTCTCGGCCTCTTCACCGTGAATGGCTGCGACAACCAACAATTCGCATTCCGACGAACAGGGAAAATACCTTAGCGGAGCACCCAACACAGACGTTCCGTAGGTTTCACTTTTCATTTGCAGAACGCCACGGGTTTCAGTTCTAAAATTCATACGGTTTCGCGCATTCCTTGCAAAATTTATACGAAGTACGGATAGATGTAGTCTTCCGCCAGTTTTTCAAGATTGGCGAGGACAAACTTTTTGCAGGCCATGTCGGACTGTTCGTAAATCCGCCTGAGGACGTCCAGCGAAAATTTTTCCAATTTTTTTCGCGACGTGGGCAGGTGCGCGACATGCCACTGCTCCGGACGAATTTTTCCACGACCAGGGACGAACACTCGATTGAACCCAAAGGATTCATCCTTTTCGATGGCGTTCGACAGGAACTGATGGAATTTCGCAAACATTCCCGAGCACTCGGCAGGAGTGAGTTCGACTTCGTAGCCTTCGGGGCACGAGGCACCATCGACAACATCAATGTCGGTTCCCAAATGATGGCGGCTCGCCCCCGGCAAAGCCGACCACGTCAAGATGGCATATGTGAGTTCTTCTTCGTCCTTGGGGACTTCCATGGGCTCGCCCGTGGCCGAAAGCAAAGGCAGTTCGCCGCGTGCCTTGCGGTTCCATATCGAGAGCTGTTTCTCGAAAGGACGGTACGCCGACTCGATTCGCAATTCAAAACCGGAGTTCTTTGCCGATTCTGTTAATTTATTCAAAAACGGAACGATGGAGGAATCGACAAGATATCCGTTTTGCACTTCAACGAGATTTTCGTTTTGCATTCCATACGGGGACAAATCTACGCCATCAAGCATCATTGTACATTCCCTCCCATTTTTTCGATAAGGGCTTTCCAGGCCTGCACCGAAGCCTTTTTCTTTTTCCCGGAACTTTTCCTTTTAAGAACGGCATTCAACGGATTCGGATGGGAGTGGGTCCAAGCAATAGCGAGGGCATCGGAAGCATCCAACGGCAAATCCGAAGACTGTATGCCCAGTTGCGCAAACACCATGTTCGCGACCTTTTCCTTGGAGGCGCTTCCGTCGCCAGTCACGGCCTGCTTCACGAGGCTCGGCGGATATTCGTTGAAGGTCATTCCCCTTTTTCGGCAGGCCACAAGCACCGCTCCGCGAATGTGCCCAAGCACAAGGGCGCTCTTCGCGTTCTTCGCAAAGAACACGCCTTCCATCGCCAAGGCCTGGGGTTTGTACTTGTCTAGCAGTTCCTCGAGTTTTGAAACAATATGGAGCAGTCGGTCTTCCAGGCTGTGATTCGCAGGAGCATGCAATACGCCATACTCCAAGACAGTCGTGCCTGTTTCCTCATTGTTGAGCAGAGCATAGCCTGTAGTAATAGAACCTGGGTCGATACCGAGAATAACCATGCCCTAAAAACTAGATAATTTGCAATGCGTCTCCCCAAAAAATAAAATCTTTAACGCATTTCTTTATTAGATTTCGTACTGGAGGCTATTATGCTGATAGATCAAGAACAAGCCGGATTAATGCGTTCCAAGACCCATCCAAGGCAATTGGGCATTCCCCTGAATCGCTGGGGCAGGAATCTTATTGCATGCTGTCCGTTCCACGCACCCGAAGAAAATTCGCTTTTTTTCTATGACGCCCTAGGTTACTGGCGCTACCGCTGCCTGCAATGCGAAAGCGAAGGCGACTTGATCGAATTTGTAATGCGCAATCGTTTCAACGGAATGGAAGAAACGCAAGCGCGCGCCGAAGCTCTCGACTTTTTAGGGGCCCAGGAACCAGAACAGCAGGACCCCCTGCAAGAGGAACATCCGTGGATCAAGGAAATCGGCGGTGAAAAATCCAAAGTACTAGACAGTTTTGTGCGCTACTGCCACTGGGCAGCCTGCAAGAGTCCCTCTTCTGCAGAATACCTCGCTAGCCGCGGATGGAGCATTGGTCAAGCTCAGCTTTACGGCATCGGCTACTACAGCGGCGATCCCGAACCGTTCGTGAGCTACTGCATGCTCTCGGGAATCGAACGTCACCAGATCAGTTTCTACCTGGACAACCTCGAAGCCTACCGCGAACCCCGCATCACCATCCCGGCCAGAAACTCCAAGGGACTCATCCACTCCGTTTACGGACGTCTCATGGAAGACGACGGCAAGAGCAATCCCTACGTTTCCTACGCCTCCGGTCCGAGCGACATTCCTTTCAACATCCAGGCGGAAAACGAAAACCCGATTATCGTGGAAGGCCTCTTCGACGCCTTGACCGCTGACCTCGCCGGCATCCCTGGCGTAGTTTCCACAATGTTCCAGGAGCTTACCGAAAGCCACCTGTTAAAACTCAAGGCCTGCGGCGCCGAATCCGTGACGCTCCTCTTGCGCCGCGAAGCCAACCGCAGGGAACAGGAATTCCGCATCCAGCGTTACCTGAAAATGGCGGAATCCCTGAATCTCAAATTCAAGTCGATTGTGCTTCCGAAGGACGAAACCGTCGACCATCTGGTATGCAAGGACGGAGCCGACCAGATTCTTTCGCTTATCGAGCAAACGGAAATCGACACCGTACACACGCACCGCCGTTCCATGCTGTTGCAGGACATCAAGGAAAACTACGACAATGCCATGGGGTGCCCTCCCGATTTGAACGTGGGCTACGCACTGAACACGTTCCCGAGACTGAGGCAGGAAATCGACGGAATCCAGTCGGGCTGCTTCTACGTTTCGTCGAGCCCGTTCGGACTCAAGACCACGTTGCTCACAAGCCTCGCCCTGGACTTGCTGCAAAGCAATCCACAACTCAAGATAATCTACATCGCCCTCGAGACACCGCGCCGTCAAATATTCGACCGCATGGTAGCCATGATGACGGGATCCTCCGTACTGGCCGTCCGCAAGCAGAATGCCGATGAGAACGTAAACGAAATGACCTTGCAAGCAACACGCGATCTCATGGGATACGTGCGCGACAACCGCCTTGAAATTTGGGAAGACCAGCCTCTGTTCGACAACACCGAACTGATGAAAGTGCTCAAAGACGAACAGAAAGACCATCCCGACCTGATTGTGATTATCGACGGCATCGATCATCTGAAGATTACCGACAGGCCCGACCTTTCGGACATTCACGAGCGCAGGTCTTCGGTGATGCTCGACCTCTACAAGGCTCTCGACATTCCGCTGTTCCTCGGTGGCGAGCTTATCGACAACAACGGGACATTGGTCGGTCCGCGCCCCTACCTTCGCGATTCCGACGCCACCTACTGGCTTGAATCCAAGGATGGAAAACTGACCCTTACCGTCAACTCCCAGCGTCTAGGCAACAATAATCTCTACAAGGGCGAAATTCTCATCGACCCCGAATCCAACAGGATGCAAGAAGCCTGATGGACACAGACATTCAAGGAAACGAAAACAAATTCACCATCGTAGACTTCAACAATTTCTGGAGTCCATCCGGTGGTGGTGTCCGTCGTTACCATCTGCAGAAGATGGCCTTTTACGAAGGACTCGCCGAACGTTCGCCCGAAGAACGGATTCTCTCGGTTTTCGTGATGCCCGATTCCAAAACGTTTACGGAAAAGAAAAGCGAAAGTCTGATTATCGAACATGTGGAAGCCTTTAAATTCCCCGGCAACTGGGAATACCGTTTTCTGTGGAGACTTTCGCAGATTGAGCCTGTACTGACAAAGTACAAACCGCAGGTCATTGAAGTCGGATCCCCTTACATTCTGCCGACGGTAGTCCGCCGTGCAGCGCGCAAGGTGAGCCCTGATTCCAAGCTGGTCGGATTCTGGCACGCTGATTTTCCGGTCACCTATGTCGGCAGGCCTGTCGCCAAAAAACTCGGAGTGAGCCTTGGGACATTCTGCCGCAAGGAAGCCTTCTGGTACGCCCGCAAGGAATTCAAGGATTTCCGTTGCATCCAGGCGTCATCGCGCGAAGCCATGGCAAGGCTCAAGAAGAACGGACTCCCCGACCCTCGTTGGATTCCGCTGGGCTGCGACATCCAGATGTTCTCGCCCACGAAGCGTGACGAAGCCTTGGTCAACGAACTGAAAGCGGGAGTCCCCGAACGACTCACCATGTTCTTTCCCCACAGGCACTGTAACGAAAAAGGCATAGACCTGCTACTCGGGGCCTACGACATTCTCACCGAAAAGCTAGGGCACGAACCCGCCATCGTATTCGCAGGCACGGGTCCAAGCCTTCCCTTGGTCGAAACGGCGGCGAGCAAATACAAGCATGTCCGCTACATCGGCTTCGTAAATTCCATCGACGAAATGGCACGTTACTACGCAAGCGTCGACATGGGACTTGCACTCTCGGGCTGGGAAACCTTCGGTCTTTCGATTCTCGAAAGCATGGCTAGCGGCAACGCCCAAGTCGGTGCCGCCGCAGGTGCTGCCTTTGAACACGTCACGGAATCCAAAGCGGGTACAATCCTCAAGGAACGTACATCTCAGGCCCTTGCAAGCGCCATCGTAGAACTCTACCATTCCGACATGCAGGCCATGAAACAGAACGCCCGCCAATATGCCGAAAAATTCAGCTGGAACGATTGTTTCCAGAGGCAACTTAACTTGTACAAAGAGCTGTAATCAACGAGTCATTGAATATGTCTTTTTTTGAGAAAGTAAAAGTATTTTTCAGTCCCTTCAGGAATCTTGTCTGGATTTCGCTCGCCGCATGGGTCACGCACATCATTTTAAGAGTCCTTTTGTTGTTCCGCAACAATCCCTACGGATTTCCATTTGTAAGCAAACCCGACTGGTACATATTCCATGCCGTCTGCCTGGATTTTTTGTGGATTTGTAACGCTCTCGTAGCGTTCATTCTTGTAGCGGGCCTTGTGAAATTTATGCACAGCCGCAAGTGCGGCAGCAATAACGAAGGCAAATTCGACAGCAAAGTAGCTAGCGTCTGCGCAGTCATCTATGCCGTATTCCATTCTCTGGTACTTTTATTCACGCTTCTGGACCAGGAAGTTTTACGCTTTTTGGGAAGCCACCTTTCGTTCGGTCTCATGGACACCTACAAGGACACCTCCTCCATCCTGATGTTCTGGGACTACGTGGCAAACGATCTCTCTGTGCCTTTCCTGCAGTTCTTCGTGCTAGCCCTGATGCTCCCCTTCACATACGGTGGGTACAGACTTCTGAAACCGCGCCAGGTTTCCATGGCCAAAGTTTCACTGGGCATGGCGATTTTCTATATCATGTCTTTCGCCTTTGTCTACTTTATATGGACTGGCAACGCCCGCATGACAAAATTGCGTCCGTTAGTCTCCATCATTTGCAACGAATTGGCCTCCTCTTCGAACAGCGGAAAACTTGACGAAAAAAGCCTTGTCGCATATACCGCCAGCTATCAAAAAATGTGGCTTGAAAACGAAGGCGATTCGCTTTGGTCCTTCGCACAGGGCGACAAGGCGACAACCCCACTCTACAGAATTCCTTCCGAAGCGCTTGTCAACGACTCTGCAATGCAGGAACGGAGAGCCCAGAAGCCGAACTTCATCGTCATCTTCATGGAATCCCATCGCGGACTCAACACGGGATTTTTGAACCCAAGCGAGCCTTCGCCAACGCCGTACTACGATTCCTTGGCAGCTTATTCACGCATTTGGGAACGCATGCACACTAGCGGCCTCCCGACTACCGGGGGCGTGCTTTCGACGCACATGGGCATTCCCCACCATTCGACGCTTGCCGAGGCCACCGATTTGGCTCACGTGAGCATTCCAAGCTTCGCCTCGTACCTGACGGCCGCCGAATACTCCACACACTACTTCTCGGCGGCAGACCCCGCCTGGGACAACATCGGCGTATGGATGTCGAAATGGTACAACGCACAGCACTACAACCGCGAACGCGAAGACGATTCCACGTTCTTCGACCATGCCGCCACCTTCGTCGTCGACACCTTGGGAAAACAGGGAAAGCCCTTCCTTGCCACCCTCATGACACGTTCCAACCACTATCCGTTCAACTTCGCCGCCGGCATGACCGACGAAGAAAAGAACCTTCCGCTGACCGAACGCGTCAAGGTCACCATGAAATACGCCGACCGTCAGCTGGCTAGATTCATGCGCACCGTCGAAAAAGCCGAATGGTACAACAACACATACGTCATCATCATGGCCGACCATGGTTTCCCCCTGGGCGAAAACGGAGTTTCCACCATGAACGGAGGCGCGTTCTCCAATGCCACATGGATACCCTTCCTGATTCACGGAAACGGAATAGAACCATCGCGTGACACGGCAACCACAGCCCAGCTTGACATCGCCCCTACGATACTGCACCTGGCGGGCATCGTGGAGCCCAATATGTTCATGGGCCACGACTTGCTCAGAGGTACCGGAAAGGGACTTTCTTTGGGGGCGTATTCCGGCCACGCCGCCATCGGTTACGACGGCTACAGGCTCATCCAGAGGCTTCCTACGCAGTCTGGCGACGTCACTGGGCTTTTTGCAGAAGGCGACACTCATCAGACAAGCGACTTGACCGAAAAAATGCCCGAACAGAAGCAAAAACTGGAAGCCTTTCTGGACACTTTGATCAAAATTTCGGACTATTCTTTGGAACGCGGAATGTAGGCCTAGGCATTAGGCATCCATCCGGCACGTTTCTTTTTGTTTACATCGCTTTTCTAGCGAAAAAACAGTTTACAGCCCCTTTTTAGGGGCTTTTTTTGCCCTTTTTCCGCCATTTTAAGCGTTGTAAGTGTTGTAAAGCTTTACAATGGAAATACACCTCGAATACTCCTCAAAGCGGCTCAATAATCTATCTTATAGTTGTAAAAGAAATCCAAACATCCCATACACCAACAACGGCACCTCCTCGCGGGGTGTCGTTGTTTTCATTTACTAGCGTCCACCCACCAAAATCTGGTCAACCTTGATTGTGGGTTGGCCTACAGTCACAGGGACATGCCCGGAACTAGCTCCGCACACGCCGGCGGCCATTTCAAAATCGTTGCCGACCATGCTGATACGGGGCATGATTTCGTGACCTTTGCCAATGAGCGTTGCTCCGCGAACAGGTTCGCAAATCTTTCCATTACGAATAACATAACCTTCATCGACAGCGAAGTTGAATTCGCCTGTCGCCGGGTTCACAGAACCGCCAGCCATGCGCGCCGCATACAAACCGTTATCGACGCTCGCAATCATGGAATCCATAGTATCGTTGCCAGGTGCGATAAAAGTATTGCGCATGCGGCTCACGGGTGCGTACTTATAGCTCTCGCGACGGGCACTGCCAGTAAGTGCGATTCCGACTTCCTTGGCGCCAACGCGGTCGCTCATATAAGTTTTAAGGATGCCGTTTTCGATAAGCGTCGTACGTTCAGTCGGAGTTCCTTCGTCATCGTACTTGAGGCTCCCCCACACGCTGTCGAGCGTACCATCGTCTATAGCAGTCAGGCAAGGCTGGCCGATAGCTTCGCCCAGCTTTCCGCAGAACGGGCTCGCATTACGGCGAACGGACTCCGTTTCCAGCGGATGACCGCAGGCCTCGTGGAAAATAACACCGCCGAACCCGTTGCCCATGACCACAGGCATTTGACCGCCTGTGATGTAGCCGGCATCAAGCATTCGCAAGACGCGTTCACCGCACATGATGGCGAGATTTTCGGGAGAATAGCTATCCAGAAGTTCATAGCCGCCCAGGGCGCCCGGAGCTTCGTGCGTCGTAAGGCGTTCACTGCCGTCCGTCGCAGTCACCTGCACATTTACGCGCAGACGGCCACGAGTCATATTCAAGCGCAGACCTTCGCTGTTCATGAGCGTAATGGCGCTCACGCTGTCGGTAACGGATGCGCCCACCTGTGCAATCTTTGACGACAGAGCCCTCGCCGCCCTATCGGCACGGAACAAAAAGTCCTGCTTCATGGCTTGACCAAGGATTCGAGGATCCCTGTAGGCGTTCGCATTAAAATCGCAGACACGCTTTTCCGGAGCAAACTCCACCGGAGCAAACGGTTTTTCGGCAATGCGCCCAAAAGCCAAAGTCCTGACCAGCTTTAAAAGAGCCTCTTCACTATCGTCGCTGGTAAATCCGTAAAGAACCTCGGTCCCGTACAAAAGACGTACGCCAATGCCATATTCCGTACCGGCAGTGGCGGTATCTATCTGGCGATCCTTAAGGCCAAGGCAGGATTCACGAGTTTTTTCTTCAAAAATTTCTACAAAGTCGGCGCCGGCGCTCTTGCCCGCTTCAAAAATCTTGACGGCAACTTCCGGATTCACCTTAAACCTCGCCGTTCATCTTCTTGCGCACGGGGATTCCCGCAGCAAGCATTTCGCCCTTTATTCCAGGAACGGTATAGTCGCCGAAATGCACCATCGAAGCGACCAATGCGGCATCGGCGCTAGTCTTGCGGAAGAGGTCCACAATGTGGGCCGGAGTACCCGCACCGCCACTTGCAATCACAGGCACTTGCACAGCCTTTGCAATCATGTCGGTAATGGTCAGCTCGTAACCATTTTTCACACCATCCGTATCGATGGAATTGAGGCAGATTTCGCCAACGCCCAATTCCTCGGCCTTCTTGGCCCACTGGAGAGCGTCGATTCCCATCGCTTGGCGACCGCCACGGATAAACACCTCGTAGCCGCTCGGAATCTTCTCGGAAACGCCCACGAACTTCGCATCCATGCCAAGTACGATGCACTGGCGTCCAAAGGCTCGCGCACCCTCCGCAATGATTTCAGGATGGAGCACGGCGAGACTGTTGACGCTCACCTTTTCGGCACCGGCAAGCAAAGCCTGGTGCATATCGTCCAAATTGCGGATTCCGCCACCCACGGCAAACGGAATAAACACGCGTTTTGCAATCTGGCGAATCATCTCCATGTCGCACGGACGATTCTCGGCACTGGCCGTGATATCGTAAAACACGAGTTCATCGACACCGTCGTCGCTGTAACGCGCACCCATTTCCACAGGGTCGCCAATATCAATATTACCCTTAAACTTGACGCCTTTTGTGACTTTGCGGTCACGGACGTCCAAACACACGATCAAACGTTTTGTAAGCATGGAAAAACTAGAGGTTCTTGTCGATGACACCCTTGAGGGTTGCCTTGGGAACCGCACCAACCACGTTCCCGACTTCAACACCGTTCTTGAACAGTTTCATGTTGGGAATGTTCGTGATGCCAAAGCGGGCGCAAATAGCCTTGACGCCATCTTCGTCCACATCCATCTTTGCAATAACGGCCTTACCGTTGTATTCGTCGGCAAGCTCGTCAACAATGGGTCCCATCATGCAGCACGGACGGCACCAAGTAGCCCAGAAGTCCACAAAAACCAGCTGACCAGAACTGATTGCCGTATCAAAATTTTCTGCAGTAAGATGAATAGCAGCCATATATATATCTCCTATACGCCTTCAATATAGCAAAACTAGAAGGCGTAGCCTACACCTAAATTGAAATCGTAAGCGCCACCGATGGAAGCCACCTCTTCGACATCGTCATCGAACTCTCCGCTGACGTTCACGAACGTGTAAACAAAGCCCACATCCATGAACATGGAGAAGTGTCCGCTCGTAATCTTGTAGCCCATCACGGCCCCCAAACCGATACCATCGCCCGACACCGAGTCATCCCTATGGCGACCAGAGTTAAAGCCCATGCTGATATGGGCATACTGTAATTCAGGTTCAATGTAAACACCACGGTGGAGCGGATTCCAATAATAACGCAAGCCGAGAGTCAAACCATATTCCGAAATCTCGAATTCATCGTCGTCCACGCTAAGGTCAAAAGTAGAAAAGAGGTACATCGGGCGAACAACGCCACTCATACTTTCGGTCAGGCAAGCTTCAAGAGTCACAAAAAATGTCGGAAGGCCAAGAATCGACATGATGGACAACGAAAGCGGATGGATTGAAATGAAAAACACGGGTTCATCATTCGGGACCTCGTTGATGTTCACAACCGGGGTCTCAGGAGCGGGAGCACCGGAAGTATAGGCCGACATGTCCTCGTACGGAGATTCCTCAGTAGGAGCCGGGGCGTACGGATTCGAGGAATAAGGGTCCTGGGCAAAAGCAAGCATTGCGGTTGCAAGAAGCATTACAGACAATTTTTTAATCATATAAAACCTTTATTGATTTTGTACGGTCCAAAAATAGTAAATCAGTCTTTTATGCACCTGACGGCATAGCCAACCCGTCTGTCATAACCCTGATAATCAAACACTAGCGTAGGCACTTTGAGGTAAACCATGAAGCCTCCGTTCGCCCCATCCGCTTGGGATGTCCAGAAGCGTGCGTATTCATCCATTTTGGCTACACTGATTCCGTACTCGCCGGTCGAATCAACATTCATCTGGTCTTTTACAATATCGTACATGTAAAACAGCCCACCGTCACCATAATAGGCAAGGCTTTCCCAATCCTCCAGGTTAGGCAGTTTCCAACCATCGGGACAGGCCTTCTGTGCGGCGTCAAACGTGTAAAGCATACCTTGTTCGCAAAGTTCGCCATCTTCACCGATGCACCATGTACTTTCTTCCAATTCATGAACAAGCGAGGAATCCGAGAAGCGCAAGTTTTCGGACATCCACTGGACTCCGTAATAGTCAATGTAGCCATAGGTTTCGCCGTCGCGTTCGTCGACGAATTCGCCTGTCGCAAAAGTCGTATCCATGTTAAAGCTGCTGGAACTCACATCATCTTCGGAGCTGGACGATTCGCAGTTGTCCAAGAAGTCGCAGAGATCAAATTCGCTGCTTGAAGAGGATCCTCCAAACGGTCCACTCGAGCTGGATTCAATGACAGGAGACTCCACATACGCATCCAGAACGACGTCGTCTACGGCGACACAGCGAACGCCATAGCCATAGTTCTTGGAATAGCTTTGGGTCAAAAGATTGCCGCTTAAAACACCGCCGCCCGTAATATAGTACCATTCGTAGGCTCCGGAAGCACCATTTTCCAGCGTAGACCAATAGCGGCTTATGTTGTCTTCATCTATCCACTCGGGACCACTTTCGCCAGTCGGTTGCGAGAAAAATTCCGCATAACTCATGTACTCACTCAAATCAGCACTAAGATCGCTCCATGCCCAATCCGAAGGAACAGCCCAGCCGTCAGGACAAGCGCCCTGAACAACATATCCGCCTCCATTACAGACGCTATTTGCGCATTTATCATCGTTCATCGCCGCCGCAAAATTGTACAGCACCACCTGAACGCCATTATCGGAACGGTTGTAAACATCGACTCTGCCTGCCAGCGGATACTCGTCCGTACCTTCAAAGGCGAGGTTGTCCAAGAACCAGACCCGAGAACCAATTTTTTCCACGCGGTATTTTTTCCCGTCTCGTTTATCTGTAATGGCGTTGTACTTTTCCGAGCCGGAAACCTTGACACCGTCACTTTTGGAACTGGATGAACTCTTGCCTTTTGTACTCGAAGAACTTTTCTTCTTGGAAGATGACGAATTTTCTTCATCATTATCGCTACCATATTCTTCGTCTCCGAACTTTCCAGCCCATTCTTCCTTGAGTTCGACGCAGTCATCCTTCATGGACTGCAAAATTTCATTCAACGAAAAGGTTTCATCATCCGAAAATGTCATGGTGTACGAGGCGCCATTTTTACCGCACGTGAACGACCCCTTGTCGTACATGTCAGCATTTTCTTCCAATTCCTCGCATTTTTCTTCAATTTCTTCAGCGGACATTTCAAAAGTCATGTTCGCGAACAAGACGACCTTGCCGCCCTTGAATTTCACTCCGCTTTCACCCCACCCCTCTCCAGGTTCATAAATTTCCTGGGTAGCGCCATCACCCGTCTTCTTGACGGTGCAATAAGGCGAATCGCCATGTCCACCCTTCGCGGAAGTAGAACCGTCATCACCGCATGCCACAAGTAACAAAGACGCAGCACAAACCACCATCATTATCTTATTCATACAAACTCCTTCTTGAATTCAGAGAAACTAAAAAGCGAAAATTATGCCCACCGTCAAAAGACCAAGACCTATGGCGCCAAGCCCTGCGGCTATGCCGCCCTTGATATCGCCGCTCTTGTTCAAGTCGTGGTTGTCCTTCACCATCTGTTTCGTGTCTTCACTTTCAAAAGCGCTCAACTTGTAAGCCTTCTTCTTGTCGGCGGCATCGCTCCAGTCGCGTTCAGCCAAGTACCAAAGCACGCCACCTGCAATAAACGGTGCGATGGAACCCCACAGGAGGCCACGACCGAGTCTGCGCTGGCTACGCTCGGCATTAAAGGCCTTCTGCTGTTCAATGAATTCCAAATCGTCAAGAACAGGAGTCAACTCGACAAAGACGAAGTTCGGCATAAAGGCCTTGATTTCCGTTACGATGGTCGTATCGCGATAGCCCACCTTGCGCATGTAAATGCTCGCCTTGGCCTGCGGTTTGAGCCCGTCAACGACCACGTCCGTCATGTAGTGCGGCATCACGTTTTCGGTAGGAACTTCATCCACAAAGACTTCGACCGCTTCGGGGTTCGTATTGAGGGTCAGTCGCGTAGACGGACGGAGCACCGGAATTTCCACCTTGTTCAAGCTGTCGGCATTGATTTTCACGACGGCGGAGCCCCACCATTCCACATCCTTCAAGACCTTCATCACGGAAATGGTGTACTTGCCCGGACGAATCGACTTGATGGTATCGGGAGCCACCTGCTTCAGGGGAATGCCATTCACAAAAACGGAACAGGCTTCAGGATTTGACACAACGAGCAAGTTCGCATTTCCAGGAGGATAGAGTTCCATATCGCTTTCCTGTTCTACGATAAGCGGAACCACGTAGTCCGAAAGCGACAAGTCTATCATGGAATTGTCTTCGAGGTTCACCAGGCGTTTCAGGTTCAGACGGAACACCTTGATGTAGGGGTTCGCCGAGTCGGCTGCAATGCTATCCTGGATTTCGCGCTGGCGGATTTCTTCTTCGACTTTTGCAATCTCGACTTTTTTGAGCGCCGTTTCGAAGTCGTCGTCGGCTCCGGTATCTTCGGCAGGGGTGTTTTCGCCAGCGTTCAGCGCAGAGTCACTTTGAGCGGCAACGGCATCCTTCACGGCATCCGTCATGATGATTTCCGCCGTGTCCTTCTTGATTTCGACTTCCTCGTCCTCAGCCTCTTCCACTTCCTGTCCGTTGCTTTCCTGCAGGGCGGCGTTGGCCTCATCGGCGATTTCATCGAGCTTTTTCTGTTCGGCCTCGTTCGGACGCTTCAAGAACACGGTGTCCTTTTCAATCTTTACGAAAATAGCTTCCTGTTCGGCGGGTTCTCCGACGACCCAATAGCGGACAGGCACCTCGCGTCCAAATACGGGAGCCTCGACAGGAGAGGTCGCCTCGACCACAGCCGAAACGGTCTTGGTTTCTGCATTTTCAGGATCCTGGAACTGTGTGGAATCCGCAACAGGATCGTCACCCCAGTCGTCATCCTGGGCAAATGAAAAAACGGGTGCCAAGAGCACCGCAGTCAGTGCAATAAAACGTCTAAACATACCTTAAAAAATACATTAAAATCAAGGAAAAAATCAATTTTCGATCTAAGTTTCAGACTTCATCAATTTAGCGCAGTAAATAGGGCCGCATCCGCAGGCCCTGTCCGGCAAAATATGCACTCCGAGTTCGGTCCTGTCGGCCCCTTCGGGGATGTTTTCAATGCGAACGGAACGCATCGCAGGGCGTTTTTTAAGGATTTTGGCCACAACGGCATCATTTTCCAAAGGAGAAAGGGCACAAGTCCCGTAAACGAGCTCGCCACCGGGCCTGAGGGCGTCCACGGCAGAGGCAAGCAACGCCCCCTGCTCCACGGAAAGGCGCTTCACGCGCTTCACCGACCAAACTTCCAGGTGCGAAGGCGAATTGAGCACATGCCTGTCGGAAGAGCACGGGGCGTCCAGCAAAATGCGGTCGTAGCACTCTTTTTTGTGGAGTCCGAACTTCATGCCGTCGTACCCGGTGACTTTCACCACGGAACGCCATTCCGGAGGCAGCGAATTTTCGATGACGTGAGAAAGCCTAGTCTTGCGGTCGGGCGACCGGTCGTTGCTCTGCAGCGACCCTTCGCCCTGGAGCATCGACGCAAGCACCAGCGTTTTCCCACCCGGAGCGGCGCACATGTCCAAGACGTCCATGCCAGGCGCAACCGACAGGCACTTGGCGGCAAACACAGAAGCCTCGTCCAAATAATAAGGTTCCAATCCATCGCCAAACTGCAGTTTCACTGCCCGCCCCTCGCCTTTCAAGGCTTCAAGGAGGGCCGGCCAGCGGTCTCCGTAAACTTCTTCGAAGTAGTCAAAAAATTCCATAGTTCGGCCTTCCCTGGAACAAAAAAGCCTCTCGAAAAAGAGAGGCTAGTTGAGCTACCAGGATTCGAACCTAGACAAACAGAGTCAGAATCTGTTGTGCTACCGTTACACCATAGCTCAATGTGCGCACAATTTTAGAAAAACTCTTTTAATTGTGCAAGGGGTATTTTCAAATTATTTTAAAGAACCTGGCGTATTGACAGTCGGAGGCGTATAAGTCATCCACTGCTGATCCAGGGATTCGCCCGTCGGGAGAGCTACATGGGTGATAGTGACAAAGTCATCGAGCGGAGTTTTCGCCTCGCGAAGCGTTTTTACCACCTTGTTATCGCCGGAATAGAGCACGATATCCTGTTTTCCGGAGGGCAAATCGCTCATTTCGAGCATGTTGCAAGTCACCTCGCGAACGAAATGGGAGGTTCCCTTGATGCCTACGACGACGCTGTTCACCATACAATTGTTCGACTGGCTGCTGTCGCGCTTGTCGATGACCAGGATAACTCCGCTATTGAGGGATGACGGTTCACTCAAGGTCGTCTTGCCAATAGAAAGGGTGTCACCATCAATCTTTTTAAGTTCCGAAGCCTTCACATAGCGACTGAGACCCGCACGAGTCACCTCGCCCTTTTTCATAAAGCGATATTCCACGCGGAAACTGTCGTAGGGGACCGTATCGGGAACCGGCAGGTACCAGCGGCCACGGCTATCCGTCTGAGTCTGGGCCTTGAATTCCGCAGAATCGTTGTCCACAGAATCAAAGCCGTAAAGGTCCGTAATCAGTTGAACCTCGACATCGGCACAGGCTTCCGCGGAATCGCAGTAGACCGTCCCGGAAATGCGGGCCTTGTTTTCAAGAATTTTTTCCTCTACCTTGATCAAGGAATCGGGTTCTGCACTCGGACTCCAGATAAACGGACCGGCTGTAAGGGTGTCGCCCGCCTTTACCTTCGCATCCATCTTCCAGGAACGGAATATGAGAGTGTCCTCTACACCGTTGTCTTCGAGCTTCGAGACAATCTGCGGATCGCCGGGGCTAAAGGAGAACGACCACGTACCGGCGGGAATGAGCATGGAGAAGGAATCTCCGGCAAAGACGCTCTGGTAGAACGGAGTTCCCTTCAGGAACACCTTGAAATGGGACCCGACCGCCACTGTCGGTTCGGGACCTTCTTCGTAGTAAAGTACGCTAGAGAATACAGCGGCCTTTTCAAGCTTAAGGCTGTCAAAATCGCCAGAACCGACGGTTGTACGCGGCAAGTACGAGACCTCGCTGGACTCGGTATCGATAACCGCCAACTGGAACGTATCAGCCAAGGCGGAATCGAAGGCGAAAGCACCCAGGGAATCCGTTTCTGTTTCAATGTACTCGGGAGCCTTGAAAGAATCGCTTTTTGCAAGGATCCTTGCCATGCGGACCGTAGCCTTGGAAACCTGGGCACCATCGGTACGCAAGACAACGCCCGCAACCTCGGGAGCCGTTGCTATAGTGTTGCCCGTATCCGTCACGGTACCGGCAATACCATTATCCTTGTCGTCGGAACACGCCACAAGCGACATGCCGACAGCCATCAAAAACGCAAATGAACACTTCACCAATCTCATCATTTATCCTCCCCATCCGTTTCCGGCGGAAGAACGGCCTTTTCCTTGCTGAGCGGGAAAAACTGGATATTCATTTCGCAAACCATCGATTCGCCCTCGTCGGAGCGGATGATATCCACTATTTCCTTGCGGAACAAGTCAATCTTGCTGATAATGCGTTCCAAGCCTTGTGCAGAAACGCTCATGGTCATACAAGATACATTTCTACGTTCGGTGCTGTAATGGTCAAGGGCGTTTTTACCCAAGTCAATCATCTGTTTTTGGAACTGGTGAACAAAAAGCGGGGCGATTTCGTTTCCGTTTGTAATGGCCTTGTTCACCGAGCGGTAAAAACCGTCTTCGGCGAGTTCAATGAGCCCTAAATCCAAAAGGAGCTGGATGGACTGCTTGGCCTGCGGGAGCGTGATCTTCGGGTTGAGGAACAACGCGAGTTCCTGAAGGTTCTTGTCGTTTACATTCAATACGGCGAGCGATTCACGGACAACCACGTTGTACCACTTGCCATAGTATTCCTGCTGGTTCTTGGTCAAATTCTTGATGGTGCGGGGCAGCAGGGCCGACATCTGGTCGAAAATCTGCTGTTTGGAAGCGGCCGTAGTGGCATGGGTAAAGTCCACCATCAAGGCAAAATAACGGCCTTCGCGTTCATTAAGGCCAAGTGCTGCGATAAACTTAGGAAGCATCTGGGGCGTAAGGGACTTACGACCGCGGATCAAATCGAGATAAAAGCCGGAAGATGAATACCCGGCCTTTTTCGCGAAGGACCTGTAGGAGAAATAGCGCTGGACAGACTTACGGTACTCGTAATAGTCCTGCAGGTACTTTCGATAGTTGTAATACGCATATACGTTCATCGGATATCAAAGATAATTCTTTCTTTTTTTGGGAACAACCCCCAAAAACGAAAAAAGTAAGGAAGAACACACTTTTTGGCGTTTTAAAGCGAAACAGGGAACTTTTTGGGAACACCATGAGAACACTTTTGAAAAAAAATGCAAAAAAAGTGTACCCTTTCACAAATTTTTTGTCTAATTTTAGGGAACACCCAATCCCATCCCTCGGACTTCCGGTTGTACTCCACCGGAAGTCCTTTTGTTTTTATTCGCGCCACAAGCCATTTTTTCTATTTTTGGGAACATGAACATCAAAAACGCGGCTCTCGGTATCATCTCCAGAATTCTACGTTTCGCAGGGATTCTCCTCGTCATCTATGTAAGCATGGTCTTTTACCTCGCCCTCACGGAGCGACGCAACGCCTACCCCCGCGCCATTACGCACAACGAAGCAAGAGAAGCCATAGCCTCGACGACAAAGCCGGTTTCATGCACCCTCGAAGACGGAACGGTTCTTGAAGGATGGACCACGCAAAACGCGGACACCCCCGTTTTGCTCTACTACCCAGACGCCGACGAAGACGCAGCACAGTTTCTGGCCGAAGTGCAAAACGTAGAAGGCTTGACTCTCGCCGCCTTCAATTACAGAGGAAGCGGAAACAACAAGGGAACCCCTTCTGCAGAGACTTTTGCGCCCGATGCAAATAAAATAGCAGAATGTGCAAGCCAAATTAACGGGCAAGCACCGCTCATATTCGCAGGACGCGGCACGGGCGCCATCGTCGCCTCCATGCAAACGGGCCCCGGGCAAAAATTGCTGCTGATCGACCCCGCCATAAGCATCGCCGACACCATCGCCGCAAAATACCGTTTTCTGTACCCGAAATTTCTCGTCCGCGCAAAGGAAGCCATCCCGACAAACAACCTGGCTAGTACACAAAGTAACATCACAATTCTTCTGGACCGCAAAATTTGGTGTGACCGCGCTCACAAAGTCATCGAAGAACTCCCCCTCGCAAAAGTCGTAAAAAGAGACAATAATACGCTGCAAAACACCTTGTCCAAACTCGTTCCTTTATTCGCAAAATCATCCGCAAACCCTTGATTTTAAAGGGATTCGGCATATTCAATAAAAAAATTCATCACGTTAAAAACAAAGGAAAAAAGTAACTTTTTCCCTTGTTTCGTGTTTATTCTTTTTTACTTATTTTATTTGCCATTATGCAACAAAATTATTAAGTTATTTTACAAACAAACAAACAAACCAAAAACAGAGGTGTAAAAAATGGATAAATTCATCGTAAAGATGGACATTCGCGGCTTCATCCGCTTTAGCGAAGAAATCGCCAAGGAACTTAAAATTGACAAGAATCCGTTTGCCGATATCGAAGTCGACAAGGAAGGCAAGCGCATCGCCGTGACCCCCTGCAAGACTGTTAAGACAAACTCCTTCCGCTTCATGCCCAACGGCACCGGTTTCCTTCTCTATTTCAAGGGCGCCATGAACGTGGTCGGCTTCAAGATTGCCACCGGCGCCTACACCATGACCAAGGAAGGCAACCGCCTCGTGTTTACCGGCAAGAACCCCGCCAAGAAGAAGGGCGCCTGGGAACTCATCGCCTGCCGTAACTCCGCCGGCCTCCCGATGCTCTCCATCGACAGCCGTGGCACCATCATTTTCGACAAGCGCAGCTCCACTGCCGTCGAAACGGCCAAGAACGACACCATGATTGCCGAGTACGACACCGCCAAGAAGACCTTCAAGCTCACCTTCAGCAAGAAGGGCTTCATCAACGTCCGTACCATCGCAAGCCATGCCAACGCCTCGTTCATGGGAACACTTTCTTCGCACGGCATCGCCCTTCCGAAAAAAAGTTTCCGTACGGCTTGTAAAATCGACGGAAAAGTTATTACATTTAGTATAGCAGCGCTCGTCGCCGAACAAAAATCTGCGGCAAAGAACGCTAAAAAGGCTAAGTAAGAACTAAAATATGATTGACGTACTCAAAATATTCTACGCGACGCACTACAATTTTGCAGCCTTCTGCATATTGCTGGTGATGCTTCTTATCTTCTTGCTCACCAAGAAGAACATGGTATGGAGCATCGTAATCGTCGTGGTTTTGATTGCGATCAACATATTCATCTACAAGCGTACGGAAGGTCGCGAATGGACCATTGTCCTGGATTCCAACGTTCGCACCGTCACCGAATGGAACGCCACGAACCTCACGTTCTCGGTCTACAAGGATTGGACCATCAAAGACGAAAAGGGCGAGGAATACCATTGGTGCTGGGTCGAGGAATACTGGGAAAAAATCCGCAGTTTCGACGCGATTTCCATGCTATGGGCGGAAGACTCCAAAAAGAAAAAGATGCTATCCACCGAACGGCGCATAACACCTCCAAGAGCCGAACCCGCCAAGTAGATTAAATAGAGACTAAGTTCAGCCCGCCTTTTTCCATCCGGAGAAAGGCGGGTCTTTTTATCCACTCGCCAGCGGAAGCCGCTACGCCATGCTCCGTTTGCCAGATTCCGGACAAGTGGTGGTGTCCGTGAATGCAAATGTCGCAATGTTCCCTAGCCATGACGCCATCTGCCCAGCCTAGGTATTCGTCCATCTTGATTTCGCGGTCTTCGCCATACTTGCGGCTGTTGCGGCCGACAAATTTAGCGAGGCCCATGCCCCAGTCCGGGTGAAGTTGTTTGAAAAGCCACCTATTCAGCGGGAAATCGAGAATCCTGCGCAAAATACGGTAGCCGTGATCGGACTTGGCCACACCATCGCCATGCCTGAAGTAAACGCGTTTCCCCTGGATTTCAAGAATCAAGTCCTTGTGAACCTGCACCCCGAGAGCCTTCGGAAAAAAATCACCATACGAAAAGTCGTGGTTTCCTTGCAGCAAGTGAACCTCGGTCCCGGATTGGACCAGCGCAGACAACGCGAAAAACAGTGCCTGATGATCGCGAGACACGTAATAGTCGTACTCATACCAGAACTCGAAAAGATCGCCTACGATGACCACATGGCTCGCACTCCCTCGCCACGACAAAAGCAGGTCTATCAGTTTTTTTTCGCGGTCAGGAACAGCCCCCGGCGGGTCTATGCCCAAATGGGCGTCGCTAAGGAAGTATGCAGGCTTTTCCATGACCATAATGTAATAAAATAAAGCCCCTTTTGGGTTGCGAAAGCGAGATTTATTCCATAATCCGACAAAGTCCTTTTCTATCTTTCGGGCATGCGCAAATTCGCCCACATATTTATTCTCTGCTCCATAGCCTTGTTGGCGGGATGTTCCGTCAACCTCACTCGAGGCGATTTGGAAGGTATTCCGCAGACCACCGAGAAATACAGCTTCTTCGGGAACATTCCTTTCATTTATGGCGGAGATACGTTGGAACTGGACCAAAACCTGCTACGAGCCTACACAGCAGCTGCAAGCGCCGAGGCTTACCCCAGGGAAAGCTGTCGCGGAGACGCGACGGTCCAGGCGAGCGTAGAGAAAAAAGATAAAGGCAGCGCCTGGACCCTCGGCGCAGTCATCATCCCTTTTTGGCCCATAATGCCTGTCAACGAAACTTGGACGTACAGCGTGGACGCCCGCGTCTTTTGCAATGGAATCCTCGTCAAGCATGTGGAATTTTCCGAAGAAGGTTCGGTGAAGGCTTCTTTTTACGGAAGACTCCGCAGCGACCTCCTGAACGACATGTCTGACGAACTCCACCGTAAAATAGTGCAAAGGCTTACATTCGAACTTTCGGACGACCGCCCTGCCGACATGAACATTTATTTCAATTAACGCCGTAATCACCTTTCGCCCATGCCGCATACTCTATACATTGTCGCAACACCTATCGGGAACATGGAAGACATCACCTACCGCGCCGTCCGGACGCTCAAGGAAGTTCCCCTCGTTCTGGCCGAAGACACTCGCCACACCCGAATCCTATTTGACAATTTCGGAATATCCACCCCCATGGAAGCCTACCACGACTTCAACAAGGAGAAGGTGACCCCGAAATACGTGGAATACCTGAAAAACGAAGGGGACATAGCGCTCGTGAGCGACGCAGGCACTCCCGGAGTAGCAGACCCCGCATTCAACCTGGTACGCGCCTGCGTCCGCGAAGGAATCGACGTCCGCGCCATTCCTGGAGCTTGCGCCATGATTACCGCCCTTGTTTCGAGCGGCATGCCGACGGACCACTTTACGTTCCAGTATTTTTCGCCCAAGAAAAGCGCCCAGCGCATCCATCTCTTGGAAAAGCTGAAAGACGAAGAGGCGACCCAAATCTTTTACGCGAGTCCGCACAACATAGACAAGTTCGTCGAAGAAATCGGACAAGTCTTTGGCGACATCAAAATCGCAATAATGCGTGAACTCACCAAAAAGTTCGAGGAACACCTGGTGGGAACACCCGCCGAAATCACGGAGCATTTCAAGGCACACCCGCCCAAGGGCGAATTCGTTCTGATTTTCAATCCGCAGGACAAGAGCGGACTTTAGACATATAGCGAGAATTCGATTGTGGAAAAATTTGTCAATTACATAAAGAGCCTGCCGAAGATTTACTGGATTTACTTTGGACTGATTTTCATTGCCGAAGTCGTAGGGTTCGCCATGCGTCCCGACGAACCGGGGCTTTACGAGCTTGGCGTGCAGTGGACTCCTTTAATCGTAGCCGTCCCTTTTTTCATTGCCAAGTCCATCCGCAAGAACTTTAGACGCAGCCTTTACACCTACAGTCTGCTGCAGTTCCTTTTCCTGGCGCTGGACTACAATATTTCAAGTCACGCGGGCCTGGTTCAACTTTCGACGACGGTTCTCCCCGCCTTTATTTTCTGGGTCATTCTTTTCGCCCGTTGGAATTTTTTCCGAATCCGCGAGGTCGATTCCCGCAGGGCGCTGCTTTTAAGCGTCATCGCCTGGGGACTTTACGCATTCGCCTTCCCTCCACTTCCTCTCGGGCCTGCGGCTCTACTTTTGCTCGTGCCCTGGTTCATCGTCTTGAACCGCTACAGCAGAGGTTCTGCCATATTCGCCACCTTCTGGTCGGGCATTGTCTACAACACCATAAACTACTACTGGATTTACAACGTGATGAACGTGGAAACAGCCCCCTCCGGACTCATCTGCCTGGGCGTATTCCTGCTCATTACCTACTTCAGCGCATACAACGTACTCGCCGCCTTCGTTTACACTTTGGCGAAAGATGTCAATATACGCGGACGAAAGCTTCTCTTGATTTTATTCCCCCTGTTCTACGCAGGGCTTGAAATGACCCGCACCCGCGGAGATTTCAGTTTTCCATGGAGCCACCTGGGCTACGTATTCGGAAACCACCTGGAACTGTTGCAGATGCTTTCGATTATCGGCATCTTCGGCTATACCGTGCTGATCATCGCCTCCAACATGATTGTAGCCAAAGCCCTGGAACAGCCGGGAATCAAGCAAAAATGGCCGATACTTGTTCCCGTAGCGATATTCGTCCTTTTGCTTGTTCACGGAAGCATCGTTCTTTCGAAACCCGAAGCACAACCTTTCTACGGAGCCGATGAAAGCGAAACGCCATCCATCGCCCTAGTGCAGCCGAGCATCAAGCAAGGCGAAAAATGGAGCAAGGCAAGGTACGACTCCATTACCACGAAAACATTTGGCATGGTGCACGACAGCGTAGCACCGGGAACAAACCTCGTCATCCTCGCAGAGACGGCCATTCCCGACCATATCCGCAGGCAGCCCGCCACCATCAAGGAACTCTACAAGATGTCCAAGGAAAGGAACGCCTACATTTTGACAGGCGCCTTGGACTACAAGCGAAACGGACCGGACGCCCCCCGCAAGTACGACATCTACAACGCTGCGTTCCTTTTTTCACCCCATTCCCAGCATCTGTACCAGCGCTACATCAAAAAGCACCTGGTCCCCTTCAGCGAACGCATACCCTTCGACGACATATTCCCGATTTTGAACTATGTGGACTTGGGCGAAGGCGATTTTGTCCCCGGCAAGGAAACCCCCGTTTACGAGCCCTACAAGTGGACGCCATTCATTTGCTACGACGCCATATTCGGAGACCTCGTCCGCGAAGCCATTCACGCAGGTTCCCGCATGATGGTGAACATCACCAACGACGGATGGTTCGGCAGAAGCACGGCCCCCTTCCAGCACTTGAACCTGGTGCGCTACAGGGCAATCGAAAACGGCTTCCCGGCGGCACGCCTCGCCAACAGCGGAGTTTCCGCGTTTATCGACCAGTACGGCCACTACAGCATGAATACCGAAATCTTTACGGACAGGGTCATCCAGCGCAAGATGCAGCTAAAAACTCGCGACACGCTGTATGAGCATATCGGCGATTCCGTAGAGACGGCCCTATTGTGGTTTTTCTTGATTTATTTTGCCTGCGCCGCCATACTAAAAATTCGGCAATCACGCAAAGCGAAGTAGGCTACAGCAAAAGCATCGGAGGCCAATGGCCAGCCTTTGGCCGCTCCTTGAACGAAGCCTTGGGCAGATAATCCTTGAGTTTCAGCGTTTGCGCCGGAGGCACTGCCTGGTCCATACGGCCATAAACGACTTGGATGTCATCACTGTTTTCGACAACGGAATCCACCTTGTTTTGAACAAGGTAATTTATCCCATCGGAAAGGACTTGCGGATTCATCTTGAGGGCGGCTTTTTCCCAGTCATCCTGCCAGTCGCCGAAATCCTCGGCAATCTGTTCGGCAAAGGCCTTTACTCCCGGAGCAACCGTCGTACGAATCTGCCTTGACATAAACACAAGGTTCTGCTCGTTCCACACGCTTTCATCGTCGCAGAAATCGGCAAACGGAGAGAGGAGAATCCATTTTTGTCCAACCGGCCTCTTCGCCACATTTTTCAAAAGAACCAGAGCACCCATGCCCCAGCCGACAACCGTTTTGGCAGAAGACATACCCGGAATCTTGTACGCGTCGGACGACTTTTCGACCATCGTCGAAAACGGAACAAAAACATGGTCGGCAGACGGTTCGACATCTGTCAAATCATCTTCCCATAAAGCTAAGTCAGAGGCCCAGTCGGGCAGCCAAATCCATTTTTCGCTCATAGCAAGACTCCGTCAAATTATCTACATATCCACCTTGTTGTTCAGTGTTTTTTTACAAAGATATATAGCCGACAAAAAAAAGGACAATATTTCCAAAAAAAAATTCTGTTTTTTAAAAATGGCTTGACTTTGGTGTAAGTTTAAAATAACTTTGTAATGTATATGAAAAAAACGTCTTTTATCCTCTTTTCGTGTCTATTGCTAGCAGGAACGGCCTGTTCCAACGGTCCAAAGTACAATCCAGACCCTTCCCTCGCCCGGGACCGCGCCCAAAACGCATATTCCGAATTGGACGAAAAAGTACCCGCACCGCAGGGCGGCGCCAGCCAAAAATCAGCAAGTGCAGCCGCTTTTGACATGCAAAATTCGGCATCGACCCCCACCATCATGGTAATGCCCGCCAAAAGTGGCAGTGGAAAATCCGAACTGGAGGTGGTCACCGACAATCCCATGTCAAAGGCCATGATGGAATCCATCAACGGCTACCTCACCCAAAAGAAATACGAAGTCAAATCGCTCGAGGGGCAATCCCAGCTCGACGACGTCATCAAAATGCAAAACGACATCGCCAACACCGATGACGACATGTCGTACCTCGCTAGCCTTGTACTCGGCGCCGACATCTATGTGAAGTATTCCGGTTCCGTGCAAACAGACAACGTGGTCGTCGAAGTCAACGCCTACGAAACATCCACGGGAAGGCTCCTAGGGAGCCAGACAGCCGAAGTCAAGAACAACGGCCATGTAAGTCAAACGAACTTGAGAGCCAATGTACAAGCCGCCGCCCGCAAGGCCATGCCCAACCTTGAAAAAAAGATTCTCGCCTACTGGTCCAGCGACTTGCAAAAGGGAGTCCAGTACAAGGTCGTCATGAACTTGAAAGGCGAATTTACCGATAGCCAAATCGAAGACCTTCACGATTTCACTGTAAGCAGCCTGAAAAAGACGTTCAATAGCGTGACCGTAAACGTCCTGACCGAAAAGACCATCGACCTGGTGGTCTACGCCGACCCGGGCAGATACGCCGATTCCCAGGAAGTCTACAGCGAAATCCGTAAAATTCTCAAGAGCAACGCCGAAACAAAGAAAATCAACATCACAAAGAAGTTAATCCTGATGGATTTACGATAAGAAGGTTAATTTATCCGTATGAAGCTGCACGTTTTGATACTTTCCATGATTTTGGCGGTCCAGGCTTTCGCCGGGCGCATCATCACCTATACGGCGACATCGAACGTTTCGCAGGAAGACGCAAACAATGCAGCCATCGCCGGCGTCGCAAAGCAGATAGTATCCCAAGTCAACGCTTCCCAGACGCTTACCAAAAGCGAGATAACCAGGGACGGCTCATCCACTCTTGACGAGACCTTCTTTTCAAGCAACAACGTCAAGAGCAACATCAAGCTGAAGGGCGTCACCATCGTTCCCGAAAAAACCGACGGCAAAGGGTTCAAGGCCACTGCGAAACTCGACATGGATGAATTCACGGCGGACATTCAATTCCAGATGAAGCGCATCAAGGAAGATATCGCAAAGTACGAATCAAGCGCCCGCGAAGCCCTCGCAAACAGACTGTACGCCAAGGCCGCAAACGACCTTGAAAGCGCCCGTCCGCTGGTCCCCGAGTACGAACGAATGCTATGGCAGCTGAGCAAGGTCTATCCTCTCAACGATTCGCACAAGCTTGTCCACGATCTTTCAGGAATCGAGGCATCCCTCCTCGCAAAACTTTCAAAAATCACATTGCAAGGGCCGTCCGAAAGTTTCACGCTGACTAAATCCGAAATGCCCGAATGGGGCGTACAAGTTTCCGACGATCAGGGCGCCCTCTCCGGATTCCCGCTCATTGCAAAGCAGGGGCGTCAGACGCTCTCGGAAAAACGTTCCGACGAAAGCGGACGCGCCAGTTTTGTCTTGCGCAAGGTCAACTTTGAAAAAGGCCCATACACCATAACGGTCGTGCCCAACCTTCCCATGGGATTGCTGAAATCCGCCGGACTTGACCAGGGCATAGAAGTTTCATACGAAGTCAGCCAAAAGCGCTGCGAAATCCGCCTGGAATGCAAGCAAATTGCAAATCTCTGCAGCGCCGTCGAAAACGCCCTTAGCCAGAAATCGATTTTTACAACGGACAACGCAAAGGCCCCTTTGCTAAAAACGCAATTCACTTCGACCTCGCGCGGCTCCATCGGCTCGGGGAACAACGCCATGAGTTCCTTCGACGTGACATTCAGCCTTAAAGGCGAAAAGATTTCGTTCACCGCGAAAAGCAAGGGCGTCGGCAAGAACGAACTCGACGCCAATGTAAAGGCCTTGCAAAAAATGGACTTTGCCGACTTGCAGAAGCAAGTGGCTCCTTACTGCAAATAGCAGACGAAATTCGCCTTAGTTTGCTACATTGTAAACAATGCGGTTTAAAAGCGTATTTACATTCGTGTTCACGGCATTCGCCCTTTGTGCAAGTTGCGGAGTTTTCGCGCGTGCGGAGGCCCCGATATACAAGGTTCCCGAGAAGCCCACGACCAATTACGTATTTGACGAAAACCGCCTATTGAGCGCCCAACAGTTCAAATACTTCGACCAGCTTTCGAACGAACTCTACGAGAAAACCGGAATAAGATTAGCCGTAGCCCTGATGGACGACATCGGCGAAATCAACGTGAACGGCTACTCTGCACAACTAGCCGGCAAGTGGGAAATCGGGAGCGAAGGCGATTCGGGCATTCTAATCTTTGTCGCTCTCAAGCAACGCCGTCGAAGCGTTGAAATCGGCTCGGAAATTGCAAATGTCGTTCCCGACACAGACATCAACAGACTCCAACAGGAATTCTTGATACCCGCATTTCGCAAAGAAAAATACGGCGAAGGAATTTTGCAAATGTCCTATTCCCTGGCCCAAGCGATTTGCAAGCAAAAAGGGGTTTCCCTTGACGTTGCACCGGCGAACATCCCAGGCGAAGAGCCGATGACCGTCCGCGGGTGGATATTCATCGTGGCAGTAGCGGCTTTTCTTGCGCTGTCCGCAAAAAACGGGAAACGCCTCACCATAAAAAGCAAGCACATCAACGTCCAGAGCCGCCTTTGGAGCAGTTTCGGACAAAAAGAGCCCGGCAAACTCGGTGACGGACGCTGGTAGCACGGAGGTTTTATGAACAAACTACTGAGCATCAGGGAACTTCAGAAATCTAAATGGCCCGGGCTTCTGCAACAGACCTTCGGCGACAATCTGGTATCGGCATTCTTGCACGGCGAATGCCTCATGGAAGGCTTCGACGCACTTCGTTCACCATGGACGATAAGCTGCATCCTCAAGGAAAGCCGCGCCGCGGAAATAAGCGCTGTCAGAGGGCTTTCGAAGCAGGCGCACAACGAGAACATCATGTTCCGCCATTTTTTCACGCCGTCGGAAATCGTAAAGACGCTCGACGAATTCCCCCTTGACTACCTGCACATTGCAAATAAAAGTATCGCCCTGTGCGGAATCCAGCCGTTTGCAGGATTCATCCCTCAAAAAGACTCCCTCCGCAGGCAATGTTTTCGCGAGCTGACCGGAGCCTCGTTCCTACTCAGGCAACAGCTGGCAAATGCAGAGAAAGCCAAAGACATCGTCCGCATCTGTTCGGAAACAGCCAAAAGCGTACTCCCCCTTCTTTACGGAGCATACTTCTTAAAAACCGGAAACTACCCGGAGAATCACAAGCAAGTCTACGACATGTTCCCGCAGCTTGACGGCATACCTAACGGCAGGAACGCGGAATCCATCGAAAAGGCTTCCGCTCGATTTGCGGAAGCCCTCGATGAAATCGCAAACGGAATTTGAGTGGCTCACGCTTGAGTCACTGCCAGATTATTTATCGAACTAGCGACGCACAGCCTTTCCGAAGCCTCCGCCAGAACTGCGCGAAGAACCTGAATTTCGATTCGAGGAACCCGTGCTGCGAGTCGAAGACGTACTGTTGCGACTTGTAGATGTACTACGAACACTCGAAGTGGAGCGACTAGGTGTCGCCTTGCCAAAGCTTCCGTATTCTTCATCGTCCTGGCTATTGTAAATAGGAGCGGGAGCCGGTGCCGGCCTACTTGCAGGAGCCGGCGCAGACGCACTTGTTGAAGCCGGCCTTGGATTCACCGATGCGCGTTCCGCTTTCGGGACGGTCGCCGAAAACGTACGGATGTCGGCAGGACCAGCACTGCGAGTTTTCGCGGCAGACGGAGCAGGCGACGGCCCAACATTCGAGACGGGTCTAGACGGAGCACTCTGCAAGGAAGCCTTCCTGGCAGCAGGTGCAGGCGCCGGGCCTGGGTTCAAGTGGCGGTGAGGTGGCTGCATGCCAGGAGGAGGCATTCCAGGGCCATGACGCGGAGGCGGACGATACCTACGCGGATGATGCGGAATGGGTCTGTGGGCATACCAGCGGGTATTGCGCACGTAAATGACGCGCGGGCCCCAGTCAAACCAGCAAGATCCCCAGCCCCATTCGCCATACCAGGTTCCAAGCCACACGCCGGTTCCGTAGCTGATGCGAGCGTAACCATCGGCATATACATAGTAGACAACCCGCGGGTTGTACACGGGAACGTAAATCACCTCGGTCTTTACAGGTTCAATGGCGATGTTTCCAGAAGTCTCCTGCACGGTCACCTGCTCATTCGTCTTGAGATGGCCATGGTCATACGCACTCTGACGCATACGCTGGATAGCCTCCATCACGTCATCCTTCTGCTGTGTCACGGCATCGCCCAACTGGTCGGTCCATGTGCTGTATTTCGCCATCATCGAAAGCACCGACGGGAACGGAAGCAAAGCCTGGACACTAGGATCGTAGGGCAAGTTCGCCTCTTCAATAGCCGTAGAAAGGCTTTCACCCTTCAAATGCTTGTGGCCTTCGGCCCAGGCGCTTGCCGCAGGCAGTTGGTTACCATAAGTCGACGCCGTCAAAACGTGAACCAGAAGCGGATCCGGGTACAAAGCAATAGACGATACGAGAGTATCAAGTTCACTTGGGCTATAATTTTGCGCCTGTGCCGAAATCGGAAAGCACAAAAAAGCGACCAGCACAAGCAGGGCGCCCTTCAGTCCCAAAAAAGATTTAAAGAGATTTCTAACCATTAGAGCCTCCTTGATACAAGATACATCTTATTAGATGCCCTAGACCAGCAATCCGATGCAACGAACGCTGTTTTTAGGGAAAAATCGCTATTCAACTACAATTTTCTTGGAAATGGCGTTGTTTGCGGTTTTCACCATGGCGATGTAGGTGCCTGCCGGGAGGTGCAGTTGGACTGTTGCACTTGAGCCTGCGACATGGTGTTCTTCGAGGAGGCGACCAAGCGGCGACAGGATGGAAACGGATTTGAGGTTTTGCGACGAAACTATCGACAATACGCCGCCGTTCACTTGAACGTCAAAATTCGCAGGAGCGACGCGAGCCAAAGGCTGCGCCTCCAGCGATTCCAGATAGGCGTTGCAGGAGTCGATTTCTTCCGTAAAGTAATCCGGGTAATCGTAGCAGTCACCTTCCGTCACCTCGTCCCTGAATTCGTATTCATTATTGAAGCACTGACTGTTGTAAGCGACGAAGGAGAACGTCGAATCGCCTTCAAAAAGCGGTTTATGTTCCTTTAATTTATCTATAATGTGATTGGAGACGGAATCGGCATATTCCTCCGTGACGTTATAGACGCCGCTTTTTTGAAGCCGCATGAACTCGTACTTGAAAATTTCAAGAATATCATTTTCGCTAGCCTGCGCTTCACATTCTTCTTCGGATTGGCAAGTGCGAACAAACTGAATCATGTCATAACCTAAGAAAATAATCACATTGGAATCATTTTCCGCATAATAGATATTTTTCTTCTTATAATATTTTTTTAAATCTTCTTTTTCATCAGACAAAACATCCCATTCAAAATATAAATCTTCATAAGCCCCACCCTCATAATAAATAAAATGATCTATATTCACAAGCAGGTAAGGCATTTTATCAACGCCCTTGTACTCAAGTTTTTTCGTGCACGCAAAAGCAGCAAGCACCATCAAGGCAACACAAACAAGAATCCGTTTCATCATTCACCCGCCTTTGCATATTGCGTTGAGTACGATTCCTCGTAAGGAACATGATAAACATAGGAATATTAATGGACTTCGATTTAAGGACAAATTCATTCATGCAGCAAAAAACAAAAAATCCCGGATCGGAGGCCGGGATGACAAAGTGATTGGTTCTGTATGGATCCCCTCGGGCTACGCCCTCGAGGATGACTATGCGAAGGCAGGGACGACAAGGCGATACATTGTATGGATCCCCTCGGGCTATGCCCTCGAGGATGACCAGAGGCAAACCTACGCAACAGGCGCGCTAGAGATTACTGCTTGACGTTGAAGGAATCCTTCAGGCCGACGGTGCGGTTGAACACCAGGTGACCCGACTTGGAATCTTCGCTGTCGAGGCAGAAGTAGCCCTGACGCAGGAACTGGAAGCGGTCTTCCAAATTGGCATCAGCGAGGCTCGGTTCCAACTTGGCCTGTTTGATGACCATGGATTCCGGGTTCAAGTAAGAATGCCAATCTTCGCCTTCCGGCACGTTGGACGGATCTTCGAGTGTGAACAAATTATCGATGAGGCGGATTTCGGCATCCACAGCGTGAGCGGCGCTCACCCAATGGATGGTGCCCTTCACCTTGCGGCCGTCCGGAGATTCGCCGCCCTTCGTTGCCGGGTCATACACGCAGTGAATGACCTTCACCTTGCCGTCGGCATCCTTTTCGACGCTCTTGCAAGTCACGAAGTAGGCGCCCTTCAGGCGGACTTCGCCTTCGGGCTTCAAGCGGAAGTACTTCTTCGGCGGTTCTTCCATGAAGTCGTCGGCTTCGATGTAGAGTTCTTTGCCGAACGGCACCAGGCGCTTGCCGGCACCTTCGTCGTTCGGGTTGTTTTCCACTTCGACCATTTCGACCTTGCCGTCTTCCCAGTTGTCGATGACGACCTTCACCGGATCGATGACAGCCATGGCACGCTTTGCCGTCTGGTTCAGTTCTTCGCGGAGACAGAAGTAAAGCAGGTTCACGTCCACCATGGAATCAGCCTTGGAGACGCCGATACGGCTGCAGAATTCGCGGATGGAACTTGCAGTAAAGCCACGACGGCGATACCCGCAGACCGTCGGCATACGCGGGTCGTTCCAACCCATCACGGCCTTCGTCTGCACCAGTTCGAGAAGCTTGCGCTTGCTCATCATGGTGTACGTGAGGTTGAGGCGGGCGAATTCAATCTGCTGCGGACGGTTTTCGAGACCAAGTTCAATCAGGAACCAGTCGTACAGCGGGCGGTGCGCTTCGAATTCCAAAGTGCAGATGGAGTGCGTAATGCCTTCGAGCCAGTCGCTGAGCGGGTGGGCGAAGTCGTACATCGGGTAGATGCACCACTTGTCGCCGGTGCGGTGGTGGCTGCAGTGCTTGATGCGGTAAATCGTCGGGTCACGCATGTTCATGTTCGGGCTCGCAAGGTCCACCTTGGCACGGAGGCACTTTTCGCCGTCGGCGTACTTGCCGTCGCGCATTTCGCGGAAAAGTTTCATGTTCTCTTCGACGCTGCGGTCGCGGTACGGAGAGGGCTTGCTGGGCTTGCCGGCATCGTTGCCGCGGAGTTCCTGCATTTCTTCACGGGAAAGGTCTTCCACGTAGGCCTTGCCCATTTCGATGAGCTTTTCTGCGAATTCGTAAATCTTGTCGTAGTAGTCGCTCGCGAAGTATTCGCCGCCCTTCCATTCGAAGCCGAGCCACTTCACGTCTTCGCGGATGCTGTCGACGTACTCCACGTCTTCCTTGGTCGGGTTCGTGTCATCGAAGCGGAGGTTCGTGATGCCGCCGAAGTCCTTGTACTTGTTTGCAGTACCGAAGTTCAAGCAGATGGACTTGGCGTGGCCGATGTGGATGTAGCCGTTCGGTTCGGGCGGAAAACGGGTATGCACCTTGGTGCGCTTGCCCGTCTGGAGGTCGTTGACGATGATATCCTGTATAAAGTTCGAAGATTCAGGAATTTCCATATGTATCCTTTGAAAATTTTCGCGGCAAAAAATAGAAAAATGGATGAAGCGTCAGTCCTGCAATTCCGCTACTTTGCCAAAATGCAGCGAAGCGAATGCCCTTCACTCTTTTGAGCAGCCTTGTTATTGAACGAAAGTCCGGCAACTCCAGCTTCTTCTGCAGCGATGGTCCAAACCGAGGCAACACCATTGTCGCCCTGTTCATTAATCCAAGAGGCAAACAGAGACTTTTCGTTACCGTACGCACCAGCGGCAGAACGTTCTCCTGCAGCAATGGCGCTAAATCCAAACGTATCATTAAATGTTCCGGACCACGAAGCGGCGGACTTCAAGCTGTTGCCCACATCCTCGTCATCATTGTCGGCATCGACAGCATCGCTGAGTTCAACCCAGTCTGCATACGTCGGAACACGCCAACCCTTGGGGCAAATTCCCTGGGCTTTTTCATCCACGACCACCTTTCCTGTGTTGGCTGCGGCATCCATATCCATGGCGGCAGACCAGGTGTACAGACGACCGTACTTGGCGCAATTATTGTTGTCATCACCATAGCACCAGCTAGCGACACCATCCTTGGCATTGCCATCCGCCGGAGCGTAATTCAAGTTCTGGGCCATCCATACCTGTTTCTTGATCATGATGGTCTTGTAAACCTGATTGTCGCGGGCGTCGAGAATTTCACCGTATCCGCCTTCGAGCATGGTCTTGCTGAGGAAATCCGTCGAAGAGCATTTGAACATGCGGCAATCATAGGTTCCGCTAGGCTGGACCGTCGAAGCTGCGACGTTCGTCTTTGTACCAGTCGATGTCTTGGCAGATTCAGTACCACCCTGTGCAAAAACCTGGTTATCGTCTTCCCACTCGCTCTGGTAGTCCGTGCAAGCCATGAATCCCATGGCCAAGGTCAAAGCAAAATAAATGCGAAACT
This sequence comes from Fibrobacter sp., assembly GCA_024398815.1. GTDB lineage: Bacteria > Fibrobacterota > Fibrobacteria > Fibrobacterales > Fibrobacteraceae > Fibrobacter. Next base: position 14,528 of record JAKSIL010000012.1, on the reverse strand, counting down.
TCATAATACTACACCCTAAAAGCAGAAGGAAAATCCAAAACCGACAAAACTTGCACCGAACACGCCCAACGAGACATCACGAATCTTCTGGTACTTTCCGGCATCGTCGTAGCCCTTCTTGAAATCCTTGGCATTTTTCGCCTTGCCGGATGTCGCATCCTTGGCGAGGTAATCCATGACAAGCACCATAGTTCCACTGACAATGGCAACGCTTCCGTAAACAATTATCGGGCCCCACTTGAATCCGGATTCCTTTTTCGCGGCACTATCGCCTACCTGAGCTTCGGGAGCGGGAACGGAGTCCTGGACAACAGGTTCTGTCAAGACGACATCTTCGGGTGCCGGATACGGTTCTGCGGTGGAATCGGCAGGAGCTTCGGCAACGGAATCGGCAGGAGCTTCGGCAGCATAGACCGACTCTTCGGCGGGAGTTTCAGTCGCGGCGGAATCCACGGCAGCAGGTTCCTCGGCAGGAGTTTCCGCAGAAGCAGAATCGGCAGGAACTTCTTCTGCCGGCGTTTCCTCGGCGGCAGGTTCTTCTGCAGGAGCCTCTTCCGCAGGAGCTTCCTCGGCAGCAGGTTCTTCAGCAGGAGTTTCCTCCGGTTCGGGAGTCGGCTCTGGTTCCGGTTCGGCTTTTTTCTTTGCAGCCTTTTTGGAAGTCTTCTTGGAAGCCTTTTTCTTGCTCTTCTTGCTCGACTTCTTGGAGGCCTTCTTGGTAGACTTTTTCTTGGTCGCCTTCTTGGCAGATTTTTTCTTCGACTTCGAAGCGGACTTCATCTCGGGCTTTACGACGACCACGCTATGCGACGCACCAAAAGCACCCGCACTGGCAGCACCCATTCCAAAGTTTCCGGCACAAGCGGGCATCGCCATGAGCAACGCCGCAACAAGAATCAACAAATAGTGTTTTATGAATTTCATTTTAAGCAATACCACAAAAAATTTTGCACCAAAAATCTAGCCAATCAAAATACAATAGTCAACGCATGTTAAGAAAACCCAGCTTTTTTCACCCCCTTTATTTTTTAAAGTTCAAAAGGGCCCCCAAAAAAGCATTCTTGTTTAATTTTTCTTTACCTAAGCAATTTTTATGGGGGTACTCTCCTTTTTTTTACAACTTTATATATCTTTGTAACGTATAAATTTAGAGTTCAGCCCCAGGTGTGGCGGACAAATCGAGGTTCAATTGTCGATAGACGGAAAAACAGAAATCCTGTGTATTTTTGGGCACCCCGTAGCCCACAGCAAATCACCCTTGATGCATAATGCTTTGTTCAAGGAGCTCTCCATAAATGCAGCCTACATTCCTTTTGGGCCGGAACCGGAAAGTTTCGACGACGCCGTGCGAGGATTCAGGGCAATGAAATGCCGCGGAGCAAACGTCACCATTCCATTCAAAACGGAATTTATGGATTCCGACGGAAAACCAAGGTTGGTCGACGAGCTCTCCCCCATCAGCAAATTTACCGGTAGCGTCAACACACTTTACTGGAAAGACGGAGTCGTTGGCGGAACTCTCTGCGGAACGACTACCGACCCCTACGGTTGCATCAGGAACCTGGAAGAACACGGCGTTTGCGTCAGCAATAAAAAAGTAGCGCTCCTAGGAAACGGCGGTGCAGCCAAGGCGATTGCCTATGCGCTTGTCGATCAAGGGAACAGCCTCACTATTGTCTGCCGCACACTTGAAAAAGGACAGGCTCTAGCAAACGGGCTGAACAAGGCAAATTCCGGCGCCCACGTGGACGTATCCACATTTAGCGAATTCCAGCCCATTTCCAAAAACTTCGACATCATTGTAAACGCCACGTCCGTCGGGATGACACCGAATATTGACGAAAGCCCGATTGCGGCAGACTGCCTGCACGCGGGTCAAGTCGTATGCGACATCGTTTACACGCCTCCGCGCACGAAACTTCTGCAAATGGCCGAAAGCAAAGGCTGCAAGACAGTATCGGGCGAAGGCATGCTCGTACACCAGGGTTTGGAAAGTTTTAAAAAATGGTTCCCCGCGGAAACCGCCAATAAAAGCAACGAAGATTTGACAGCCATTATGCGCAAAGGCATGGGTGCATAGCATGAAAAAGCATATATTCTTTACAGGATTCATGGCCAGCGGCAAAAGCCGTACAGGACGAGGCATGGCCGAACGCCTGGGGCGCCCGCTCATCGATACCGACGCCGTCATCGTCGAACGCGCCGGCAAGAGCATCAGTGAAATTTTTGAGCAGGATGGCGAAGCTGCATTCCGCAAAATGGAACGTGAAGTCATCGAAGAAATATCGAAGAACGAAACGCCCCAAATAGTTTCTTTAGGTGGCGGAGCACTCAACCAGCCGGAAAACCTCAAGGCCATACGCGAATCAGGCGTACTCGTACGTTTATGGGCCAAGCCCGAAGTCTTGAGCGAACGCATCGGCCGCAAAAATACTCGACCGCTACTCGCGAACCTCTCCGACGAAGAACGCCTCGCCAAGATAAAGGTCATGCTCAAGGAACGCGAGCCCAATTACGCCCAGGCCGACTTCAGCATCGAAAGCACTAACGAATACAGCGAAAATCATGTGATAGAGCGAATTCTGCACATGCTCCAATTCTGGAAAAACCACGCTCTCGACGTGTTCCCCAGCAGCGGAGGACGCTACCCCATCTTTATCGGCAAAAACATAACGCCCGACGCCTCCTGCCTTCTGGAAGGTCTCAAGCTTTCACAGACACATGAATTCTTGATTTGCACGGACACCACCATCGCAAAGGCGCAAAACGAAATGCTGCGAGAACTCCGCGGTCAGGCAAACAGGTGCCCCATATTCAAGTTCCAGGCCGGTGAACGCAACAAGACGCTCCACAACCTAAACCAGCTGTACAGTTTCATGCTGCACCGCGGCTACACTCGCAAGAGCTGCCTGTTGCAATTCAGTGGCGGCGTCGTAGGCGACATGGCGGGCTTCGGAGCAGCCACCTACCAGCGCGGCATTCCCTTCATCCAATTTCCGACAACGCTCCTTTCGATGGTCGACAGCTCCGTCGGCGGGAAAGTCGCCGTCAACCACGCTGAAGGCAAGAACATGATAGGAGCGTTCTACCAGCCCCAGGCCGTAGTATGCGACCTCAGCGTTCTTAGTACGCTGCCTGCAAACGAATACCTGGCCGGGCTTGCCGAAATTGTCAAGTACGGCGTCATTTACGACGAAGAATTTTTCAGTTACATTGAAAATCATGTCGAAGAAATCAAGAAGCACGACTACGATGTTTTGCGCCACTTGATTTTACGCAGTTGCGAGATCAAGGCCGAGGTCGTCGGAATTGACGAAAAGGAAGCTGGACTCAGGGCCATCTTGAACTACGGGCATACCTTTGGACACGCCATCGAGAAAATCACAGGTTACGAACTTTTCAGCCACGGCATTGCCGTATCGCTTGGCATGCGCGTAGCCGCACGTGTCGCAGTATCTTTGGGACAAATGAGCGAAGCTGACGAACTTCGCCAGAATGCGCTACTCGATGCGCTAGGTTTCCCGAAGACATTCAGCATCAACGCCGAAGCCGCTTGGAACGCCATGGCCGTCGACAAGAAGGCCGAAAAGGGAACTCGCGTTTACATTCTGCCGACGAAAATCGGCGAAGTGAAAAAAGTATCGAATGTGGATAAAGAAATCATCAATAAGTCCTGGAACGCCATCCAGGCAAAAGAGGCGTAAATGAGTATTCTTGTCACAGGCGGAACAGGTGCGCTCGGATTTCACCTTCTTTCGAATTTGAGCGGAACGAACCACGACTTATTCAGTTTCAGCGACGAACAGCCTCAACCGTGGCAAAAAGTAGACGGCGTTCAATACCTGAACGGTGATCTGTTGAACTTCAAGGATGTGTACGAAGTCCTGCAGAAGGTACAGCCGACCTATATTTACCATTTGGCCAGCCAGAGCTCCGTTGGCCTCAGCTACAAGAAGCCGTACGAGACACTGAACATCAACCTGCTCGGCACGCAGACTATTTTGGAAGCCGTTCGTCAGGTTGTTCCCAAGGCAAAAATACTCCTTTTGAGCAGTAGTGAAATTTACGGTCGCACCGAACAGCAGTTAACTTATCTGCATAAGGAAACCGACCGTCCGAATCCGCTGACGCCCTATGCCACGTCAAAAGCCTGCATGGAACTTTTAGGAAACCAATTTAGAAACGCCCACGGGCTCCATATAGTCTTTGCACGACCATTCCACTTTACAGGGCCGCACCACAGCCGTCGTTTCGTGTTACCTTCCATCGCCCACCAGCTTGTAAAAATCAAGTACTACGGCGCAGAGCCTGTCATTTATTCGGGAAGCCTCGATGTCAGCCGTGACGTGGTCGACGTACGCGACGTGGCCCGCGGCATGATTCAAATTCTGAACTCCGCCGATTCCGGAGAAGTGTTCAACCTTTGCTGCGGCAAGTCGTACACCTTCAGGGAGCTGGTCGAAATGCTCGTGGACATAGCCAACGTGAGTGTCGACTTCAGATTCGACCCCGCCTATGAACGCAGCAATGACATTCCCCTTTTGATAGGCGATGCCACAAAGATTACAAACTTCGGTTGGAAACCCATGATTACCATAGACGACTGCCTTACCGACCTTTTCAACGAGATGGTGGTACGTCGAAGAATCGAACTGAAAGAAGGCATGGGTAAAGATTTACGACTTTAGTGCCGATTTTGCCGATAAAAAGCAGTTCCTTGTGAGCTGCTTTTTTTATTTTTACAGTATGAGTTTTTGGATTAGGAAATTTGCGGTCGCCATAACGGCCATCGCCGCCTTGACAGGCACAGCCTTCGCAGTGGACGTTTCCGCGCCCAAGGGGACAGAAAGAACCCTTGGAGTTTCTGATTTCATGCCTCACGAGAACTCCGCCAAGGAATTCAACGAAACCTGGAGCTATCAGTTCGTTTTCGACAACGGCACCCGAGCTTTTGCAAACTACTCCAAAATGTACGTTCCCGGATCCGGCAAAAAAATCGGTTGCGACCTCACCCTTTGGAATTTCAAAGGAAAAACCCACACAGTCGGGCGCCAGTATCCGCCAGAAAGACTCGTTGCCGACAAGGCTAAAGCGACCATCGACATCAAGGGCGAATACAAGATGGAAGGAAAGCCCGGCAAAGGACACCATGTCCTGTTCACCGCCGACAAGGGCGGAAAATTCTTCCTGGACTTGACATTCGACAGCGCCGAACAGGGAAAAGTCATCGGAGACGGCGTATGGAAAGTGGGCAGTGAAAAATTCGCCCAGTACGTACACATTCCTTATGGCCGCGTGAGCGGAAGAATCGGCTACGAAGGCGACACCATTCAAGTCAAGGGATACGCCTACATGGATCAAACCTGGCAAACGGTCCAGGCCATCGATATCGCCATCCGTTCCATCAATTTCAGCACGAACGCCCGAAGCCCAATGTACGCCGGCAGAATATCCATGGCCGAAGGCGGAAAGCTCATGGGGTACGCCATCTATAATGGTCCCGAAGGTTCCAAAGTTCTTTTGCCCTCGCAAGTGAAGGACGGCGACGAAGTCTACAATGGCAAGAAATTCGCCAAGAACGCCATTACCATAGAGTGGCAAAACGACATTCCCGCACTCGCGTTCAACGTAAGCAAGACCTACCAAAAAGCATCCCTTTTAGACAAAGTCGATGGTTGGCTTGCCAAAAAGGCGACGAAACTGATGGCGGGCGGCGAAGTGCTCTTTTACCGCGGCCGCAGCGATGGAACGAACGGCAAAAAAATTGACTGGACCATCACAGGAGTCAAAGACTGATGACCAAGTTTCGCCCTTGCATAGATCTTCACGACGGAAAAGTCAAGCAGATTGTCGGAAGTTCGCTCTCTGACAGTGGAGTCGGGCTCAAGACGAACTTCGAGACGGACCGCTCCAGCGCCTGGTTTGCGGAACTCTATAAAAAGGACTGCATCAAGGGCGGGCACGTGATTATGCTCGGCAAAGGAAACGAATTTGCAGCAAAGGCTGCTCTTTCGGCATATCCCGGCGGACTCCAGGTCGGCGGAGGCATCAGCGCCGACAACGCGAGGGAATACATTGACGCCGGTGCGAGCCACGTGATTGTGACAAGCTGGATTTTCCCTGACGGGAAACTTGACCGCGAACGCCTAGAAAAACTCGTCGGAATCGTAGGCAAAAAGCACTTGGTATTAGACCTCAGCTGCAAAAGGACCGGGTTTGACGAAAGCGGGAAACCGACCTGGAACATCGCCGTGAATCGCTGGCAAACTCTCATCGACATTAAAATTACCGAGGACACCTTAAAAGACCTTGCGAACTACTGCGACGAATTTCTCATCCATGCCGCCGATGTAGAAGGCAAGCAACAGGGCATGGACGACGACCTGATTCGTTTTTTGGCAAAGTACAGCCCCATTCCCGCTACATACGCAGGTGGAGCAAAGTCCCTGGAAGACTTGGAGCACGTCAAGGAAATCTCGGATGGAAAAATTGACCTCACCATCGGAAGCGCATTGGACCTTTTCGGCGGTAAAGGAGTGAAGTATGACGACTGCGTCAAATTCAACCAAGCTCAAGGCTAGCGACAACCTTGACTCTCGTCCGCACATTTTCGGACGCTCGGTAACAAGCACATTTCGCAAAAGTTTTTCCATCAAGCACAAGCCACCCGGAAACGTGCGCACCTGCTGGATTCCACCCATCGTATTCCTGACGGTCATCCGCAACCTGCCCACCCTTTTGAAGTTGCGCAGATTCCTGAAAAAGGAACGCCAAATGCGCGACCCCGACGATGTACGCATCCTTTTTTATTCCGACAACCTCGACGAAACGAACGGCATCGCCAACAACCTGCGCAACGTGATTCCTTACATGCGTGCGCACGGGATGAAGGCCTTCTTAGCTGGCAACGCCTTCAATACTCGCCCCTGCGGCGTAGTGGAAAACGGCTACTGCATGCTGCTCCCACGCATGTTCAGCATGGAACAGCTCGGGTATGCCAACAGCGAACTCGCCATTCCGCGCGTGTCGCCCGTGCTCAGACTTTTGAAGCGTTACCCCATCGACATGATTGAGCTTGAGACGCCGAGTCCTGGCGCCTGGCTCATCTGTTTTTGCGCACTCATCGCAGGCATCAAGGTTTTCAGCCACTATCGCACCGACGTTCCGCAGTACACGCGCACACTCGTGAAGGCGAAGTGGATGCACGTCTACGTGCTCAAACTGATGCAGATTTTCTACTGGATGGCGCGCCCGGTAATCAGCCCCTGCGACGACTATTCCGACGCGCTGGTCAACGAACTGAAGGTTCCCCGCGACCAGGTGAAACTTATGCCCCGCGGGCTCCCCTTGGAACGCTTCCAGCCTGACATGCGCGGCAAGGGCACCTGGGAAAAGTACGGCGACGACCGCAGCAAGCGCAAAGTGCGCTTCGCCTTTATTGGAAGAATCTCCAAGGAAAAGAACCTGGAATTCTTGAACGGCGTATGGAAAAAATTCGCCGCCACACACGACGACGTGGAACTCATGTATGTGGGCTACGGCTGGTACCTGGAAGAAATCAAGAAGTTCTTCGAAGGCGACGAAAGTGTCAAATTCGCAGGCGAACAAGGTGGCGAAACACTGGCCGGCCTTTACGCCGACGCGGACTTCTTCCTGTTCCCGAGCACTACCGATACCTTCGGGAACGTGGTGGTGGAAGCCATGTCCACGGGAACCCCCGCCATCGTGAGCAACTACGGCGGCCCCCGCAACATCGTGGAAGACAACAAGTGCGGTCGCATTTTGCCTATCGAAGAATCCAAATGGCTCGATACGCTCGAAGAATGCCGCAACATCAAACTCAACCAGCCGGAAATTTACGAGCAGATGCGCAAGGACTGTCACGAACGCAGCCAACGCTACACTCTCGCCAATTCCACGAAGGCTCAGTTTGAATTCTTCCGCCAGTTGAAGCGGGATTACTACAAGATTTAACCCTAGAATCGCAAGCCAAGGACTCTTAAATGGATGCGAACTCGCTGAAAGACTCGCTAAAAAAGTTGCGTGCCTGGTTCGTGAAGAACGCAGCCGATTTGCCTTGGCGCCCAGTCGACTTGAACGCCACTCGCGACCCGTACGCCGTGTGGATTAGCGAAACCATGCTGCAGCAGACTCAGGTTTCCACCGTTCGCGATTACTTTGTCCGCTGGATGAAGCGATTTCCGACGGTCGATATCCTCGCGAAAGCTTCCGAAGCAGAAGTTTTCAAGTATTGGCAAGGACTTGGCTACTACAGCCGCGCACGGAATATTTTGAAATCGGCGAAAATCATTTGCGAAGGGAGCAGCAATGCGAAATGCCGCGGGAATTTCACAAATCCAGAATTTCCACGCACCCGCAAGGAACTTGAAGCGTTGCCCGGCATCGGCGCCTACACGGCAGGAGCGATTCTGAGTCTCGCCATGCATGAGAAAGAAGCCATACTGGATGGCAACCTGATTCGCATATTTTCGAGGTTGAACGAATTTGACTTCTTGCCGACGGACCATGCCGCCGGCAAGAACTGCGCCGAGGTTTATTGGGATTGCGCCCGTGATGTGGCGGCAAGCCCTAAGGCCTACATGCACAACGAGGCCTTGATGGAACTGGGACGCACCGTTTGCAAGGTAAAGAATCCCGAATGCACGAAATGCCCGCTGGCCGGAGGGTGCCGAGCCTTCAAGGACGGACGCGCCATGGAATTCCCGCCGGCGAAAAAACATGTGCAAAAAGATTGGCACGGCACGGCGCTCGTCATAGAGAGCGCCGACGGCAAGATTCTTGCCGTCACTACCGGCCAGCCGTTCTTGCAAGGGCAACTGAGCCTTCCCCACTTTGAGAGCCCTCGCGAAGCGACTCTAGGCCTTCCGGTACAAGCTGAAGATTACATCAATGCAGATGATGTTACAAGCGTCCAACACATCGGCAAATTTCGCCACAGCATCACCGTGCATAAAATCGAGTGCGATGTTCTGCACATCAAGCTAAAAGTCGCAGCGACAAAATTTGCATCTAAAGCCGCATCAAAAAACGCAAGCAAAATTCTTGATAAAAAGAACGCGACCTGGATTCAAAAATCCAAGGCCGCTGATTCCTTCGCGAATAGTTTCAGCTTAAAAGCGCTAAAACTGATTTTCGACTAGAACATTTTTTTCAACGTGCAAACAAAGCGCAAACGGTCTGTGCCACCGTTAGGAGTCTGCACAACTTCGTCCGCCAGCACATGAAGCAGGGACCCCGTCAAATACAGTTTCTGTTTCGGGAACTGCTGTTCGAAAGTCGCATCCCAGTACCAATCGCCCTTCACGACCATAGGGTCACTTTCGTACAAGTTCCACTCAGCATCGCTCCTGTATCGAATGGAATGGGCAATGCGAACAGACTTGAACAGGAACCAGTCCACATTGAAGGCTACGAAAAATTCCGACGGATTGACTTCGAACCTTTCCGAGGGGCCATCAATGCGTTCAAAGCCTGCGAGAGCCTTGAAATTGAACATTTCCTTGTACCAGGCGCCAATCCACAATTCGCCCGAAACAGCCTTAATCCACGAATCAATTCTGGAAACATCGCCATAGCGATATATGGCACCGCCACTTTTTTTCGTTTTGGAGACCTCGAACGTTTCAGCCCCATGCTCCGCCCAGAAACTGGCACGTCCGCCAAAGCCCAAGAAGTCCGCAGAATCCGCAAATTCCGCATAGCCCTGGACCATGTTCATCTGGCCATCCGCCGACAAGGAAATCGTACTGTCGCCAAAGTATTCCTTGTCGTCGGCAATCGGATTCAAACGCGTTCCCGAGATATTTTTCACACCAAGCGTAATCCCCATCTTCGACGGTACCGACGGGCTGAATTCAACGCTATCCTGCACAAGCCAGTCTTCGTCATTGACGCCGACAGACGCTTCCACCGACACGTTCTTGACAGGTCGCACTCCAAATCCGACAAACGGCCACACGACTCTATTCTCGTCAAGCTCCGTGTACACATTTCCGGAATCATCCAAGGCACGGAAAGAAAGGCCTGCCAACAATACGAAATTCATTTGTTCATAGACATCGTCATTTTCGTAAAAGACAGAACCGTTGATTTCTATTCTATTGCCTTTTTCATGTCTAGTTTTGTCCTGGTAATAGGCGGCTTCGTACCCCAAAGACAATGACAAGTCGCCCACACTGGCCCTGGCATCTACACGCGGCGCATAATGGACCGGAATCCAGCGATAACTTTTTGAGAAGAGCCAAACATATTCCTCGCCTGCCAAAATGGACGCATTGACAAACTCGTTATCATACCCGACACCGGCATAGCCCGAGCTGAAAAGCGGATAGTTTTCTCCAATCAAGGAAAATTCGTCCTTCACCATTTTTTTTCGAAAAGACGACGTGCCTGTAGAATAGTGGTCGTCCTGAAAACCGCGGGCTGTCACCCAGAAGCCCTTGAAACTCGGAGTTCTAAAGCCACCCTCCAAAATAGGAGTGCGATTGTCCGGACGATCTTCAGCCGTAATCAAATCCTGGTAAATCATGTCACCAAGCTCGTTACCCGTCTTCATCCAAACAGATGGCGCCAACGGTTCCCAGCTCGGCAAAACCGACATACGGTTAAACAGCAATCGATAACGAATCTTCTGGGGAGTCCAAAGTTCGCTTTCGGAATGCAGGCCAATGGAGCCCAACTTGCGGTCGAACAAATACGTAGGCGAACCGACCAAGAAGGTACCGTCATCGCGGACAACGGCTTCCATCCCTTCCATTTCGGCATCAACAGTTGCCCAGGCAACGGAAGCCGCAACGGCGCAGGCCGCAAAAAGACATTTTGCAAGAAGGTTTCTCATTACCAAAGCCTCCTTTCAACATACACGCCCACCGAAAGCATATTGGAACGCTCCGGCAACGTCCATATTTCTTCCCACAGGACATTCAAGCCGACAGTGTACTTATCCTTGTACAAAAACGGCAGATTCGCTCGAACGAACCACCCGAATTCGGTTTCGTTGTCCGTGAGCGTGCCTCCAAGATCCTTGCTAAATGATTTCTCAGTGATTTTTTCATCGTCGTAATCAGCGCGAGTCCAACTGCATGCAAAACCGACACCCAGTGCCAACGGGCGTATAGCGCTCCAACGCCAGTCAACACCCAGTTTTCCCGTAAATTGATGGACGCCATCTATCTTGAGGCCTTCAGGATACGGAGTAAAGTATGCGTAATTGAAAAGAACAAAACCATCGACATGTTCCATGTAAGCGTAACGGAAACCTAATCCACCATAAAAGGCGTTGTTCACAGCATCAATCAAATCTCCGAAGGGGTACATTTCACCGCCTTCGATAGAAACGAAACCTTTGGAGAAGGCAACGTCCGCTGCAGATGCTTGAGGTTCGAGGCTTACGGCCTGAGGTTCGGGCTTTGTGGATTGAGAATCGCCAGTTGCGGAGGCTGTCGGTGCGGGGGCCGCAGGTGCGGAGGCTGTCGACGTCGCATCCGCAAAAACGATGCCAGCAAGCATCAGAACGCAGGCCACAATAAATTTATTCAACTTCATTTTTTGTATTCCAATGCTTGAGCGAAGAATCCATCCAGACGAGAATCGTTCTTGCCGGGGAGAACAGCATCCCCCGCCTTCACGAATTCCGGATGCGCCTTGATGAAGCGGTTAATGACCTGCGTCGTTTCCATCGGGTCCGGGCTGCAGGTCGCGTAAACGAGGCGGCCGCCTTCGGCGAGGAACTTGGAAGCGTTCTCAAGAATCCTGAACTGCAATTCGGAAAGTTCCTTCACGGATTCCTGCGTAATGCGGTACACCGATTCCGGACGGCGCGCAATCACGCCCATGTTGCTGCACGGGACATCAAGAAGGATGCGGTCGAAGAGAGGTGTGAGGTCGCTGCGCTCTGGGGTCGCTCCGCTTTGAGGTCGCTCCGCTTTGAGGTTACGATGTTCCAAGGACTGAGCAAAACATGCTGCATCTGCAGTGAGGACGTCGATGCATTCGGTTTTCACGTTCGTGAGTCCAAGGCGAGTCATGAGGTCCTGCATCTTTTCGAGGCGCGCGGCAGAAGAATCGCTCGCCGTGATTTCCAAAGAGGAATCCATCTCGGCCATGAGCGCGGACTTTCCGCCTGGAGCGGCGCACGCGTCCCAGACTTTGAGGCCGGGCTTCAAATCCAGGAGTTTCACGACTTCGAAAGCGGACGGATTCTGGAAACTGAATTCACCCTTCACGAATTCCGGAAGCGCAAGGAGCAGTTTCACGCCCACGTCGCGCGGGAGTTCAATGTAGCGGTCGTAAAGAATAGAGGCGCCGTGAAGCCCGATTTTCTGGGCCACCACAGGGGCGCTCGACTTCTGCGTATTCACGCGAATCCATTCCACCGGGCGTTCGAGAGTCGACTTCGCCATCGCTTCGGCAGCATCGGCACCATAGATATCGAACCAGCGGCGCACAAGCCATTCCGGCACGGAATTCTCGATGCTCACGCGACGCACACGCTGCGGAGGGAGCGCTGGTTCGCCCGTACGGCGGGCACTACGCAAAACAGCATTCACCAAACGCGCTGCGCCATCGCCAAGGTTCGCCGCCTTCGCAATTTCCACGCTCGTGTTGATGGCAGCGTGGTCCGGCACATCCATGAAGAACATCTGGAAGAGCCCCATCTCGAGAATCGTCTTCACCTCCAAAGAAGGCATCTTCTTCGTAAGCGTCTTGATGAAATACTCCAGGTACAAGTGCCTGCGGCACACGCCCAAAGCAAGTTCCATCGCAAACGGCGAAAGCCCGCTTTCCTTGATGAAAGCGCCCTCCTTCTGCCACAGCAGAAGCACTCGATAGGATTCTTCACGTTCCGTTAACAAAATTCAAGCCCCTCGTGTTTCTGGATTCCACGCATAAAGTCCGCCACAGGCATCGGCTTCTTGCCTTCCGCCTGGATTTCCACGACTTCCAAAATGCCGTTACCTGTACCAACAAAGAAACGATTTTCCTTGAACGCGACAGCGCCTGCGGCAAGGTTCGAAACACCCTGAGCGGCACGGCATTCGCCAACACCCACCACGTCCGTCTTGCGCAAGTAAACCGTACGGCCCGCCAGTTTGGAATAACCGCCCGGCCACGGATTGAAAGCGCGGATGCGGTCATGAATCGTCTGCGCCGGCAAATTGAAATCGATGAGGCCTTCCTCTTTCTTGAGTTTCGCAGCACCAGAAGCCTGAGCGTGATCCTGCGTCAAATCCTTCTCGCAGCCATTCTTCAACTGGCTAATCGCATCATCCAAGGCGTCAATCCCCGGAGCCACCATCTTGTCGAGCAGACTCGCCGTCGTATCCTGATGGTCGATCGGCACCACGCGCTGCGCCAAAATCGGACCGTGGTCCATCTTTTCGTCCAAACGGAAAACCGTCACGCCAGTTTCCTTCAAGCCATCGGCAATCGCGCGCTGCACAGGAGCCGCACCGCGATACTTCGGGAGCATACTGCCATGAACGTTCACGGCACCGAACTTCGCGACACCCAGAATGTTCTTCGGCAAAATCGAGTAGGCCACCACCACGAACAAGTCCGCATCGTACTTGCGGAGGTCCTCTTCAAATTCCGGAGCCTTCAAATCGAGCGGCTGCAACACCGGCAAATTGTGCGCCAAGGCGGCCACCTTCACAGGCGGCGGCGTCAAGACGCGCCCACGGCCCGCAGGCCTATCCGGCTGCGTCACCACTGCCAAAACTTCGTTATCAGAAGCAACCAAGTGCTCCAGGAAATGTGCCGCGAACTCCGGCGTACCCATAAATACTATTCTCATACAAGGGAATATAGAAAAAGCGAAACAAACAAGACGCGGCCCTACCTCACGTTAGAAAGCAAACAGCCGTAACGCAAGCGAATTTCACCCTATATTCTAGGGAAATGAAAACATCAAGAAAACAGAGGGGTCTCGATTCAAACTTCAAAAGACTAATGTGCAAAATTTGCACATTACCCCCCCCCTTCCCTGCAGGCGTGTGAAAACTACAGGGCATTTTGTACTTCACGCTAAAAATACATTTTCAGAATGACAGAAAATGACAGTTCGAAATTTTCACGTTCAAAAAAAATTGGATAAAAAAGAAAGTTTTTACCGAATTTCCACTATTTTTTCAACAAAAAATCGCCCGCCGAACCGCATAGAATAAGGCTTTGAAGAAAAGACATCTTATAGGGGCTCTTTTCGAACCTGGGAAAACCAAAACTGCGGTTATAATGATTCGGTAATCCATTTAGAATCCACGTTAGACTTCTTTAAAATCGACAAAGAGTCTTTCCTGAAGCAGGCTCAAACAGACTTGTTTAATGAAGGATATAACCTACAAAAGGATTGTCTTGTTAGCAATATATTTAGTCGCATTCCTGGAATCACAAGGCAAGATGCGGAAAATATAGTGAAGGAATGTGTTGAATTTGACGAAACCAGATACTTGTCATTTAAAGAAATGGTTTTGCAGCCGATAAAAGACAAGATTGGAGGCAAAAAATGACTC
>JAKSIL010000011.1 GCA_024398815.1 Fibrobacter sp. | reverse complement strand
GGAAGTTCGGGCTGCATTCACCTTGAGCAGCGAGGATTTCTTCGAGATCTTCTTGAGTTCCGAATTTGATGTTTTGAGACATATTGTTTTATTTAGGGTTGCGGTTTAAAAGGATTCAGGTTACGCCACTACACCTACGTAGTCGAGAATCTTTTGAACCTGTTGTTGGATTGAGATGTGTGTAGTGTCAATTTCAATTGCGTCGTCGGCCTTCTTTAAAGGCGCGTTGGCACGGGACGAGTCCAGGCGGTCGCGTTCCGTCAAATTTTTGAGGACTTCCTCGTAGGTCACCTTCTCGCCCTTTTCAAGGAGTTCCTTGAGGCGTCGTTCGGCGCGCACGGCGACGTCCGTCACCATGAAAAACTTGTACTTCGCATCGGGGAAAACCACGGTTCCGATGTCGCGGCCATCCAGGATGCAGCTCTGCTTCTTGCCGATTTCACGCTGCTGGGCGGTCATGGCGGCGCGGACGGACGGCAGGGCGCAGTAGATGCTCACGTTGTTCGATACGAGCATGCCGCGGATTTCCTGTTCGTGGGATTCGCCATTGATGAGAATATGATTTTCGGAATCGAACCCCAGGGTGAGGTCCTTGAGAAGTTCGTCCATCGCAGGGCCTTCTTCAGCCTTGAGCCCCTTCTGCAGGGCGACGTAAGTCACGGCACGATACATGGCGCCGGTGTCAAGATACGTGATACCGAGAGTTTTGGCCACAAGCTTTGCCGTGGTGCTCTTGCCGGTACCGCTTCCGCCATCGAGGGCGATAATGAAATTCTCGCTGGAATTTTCCATAAGTGACGGCAAATATAGTTATTTGGCGCTAGAACGGAAGATCGGCGTAGTAATAAATGGCCTCGTCATTCAGTTCATCAACAAAAATCATCTCGAATCCATCGGTATAGACCGTTATTTCTTCGTCGCCCTCGTAGAACTGGTAGTAATCGCCACCATAGCTGTAGTCGTAGCCTTCGGAATATTCACCCGGCAAAAAGACGAACGAATCGCCATCAAGAGTCAATGTGGCCATGCCGTCGCGGTCTATGCGGAGCCCCACCCACATGTACGAACTCATGGAGTTTGCGCCTTCGCAGTTGTACGGACCGAAGCTGTCGTATGCGCAATACTCACTGTAGTAGTAATAGAACCTTTTGTTGAATACGTGGCCGCCATCGTTCGGCCCAACATCCCAACCCTCGCCACAAGCGGCAAGAATCAGTACCGTGAACAAGGCAAAAATAAAACGAACCATATATTCCACCTAAAAAAATCATTCCCCCGACCGAGGCCGAGGGAATTCGTTTAGAACAAACTAAAACCTGCCTGGCGATTAGTCGTCGGATTCGTAGTCACCGTGAAGTTCTTCCTTGGCTTCTTCGGTATCGGTATCTTCGTACTCTTCCGGAGCCTGGAGGTCACGGGTGCTGCCGTACTTGCGCTTTTCTTCGTCGGTCAGCTTGTTGCTGAAGACTTCGACCTTCTGTTCCTGGTTTGCCGCTTCGGCTTCTTCCTTCAAGACCTTCTGGCCTTCTTCCAGGCGACGCTTGATGCGGGCGTCTTCCATTTCCTTCAGGTTCGTGCCGACCTTGGCCTGTTCGGCGGAAACCTTGTAACGTTCGTTGGCATCGTCCATGGCACCCTTGATGCCAATGAGACGGCCATCGCGGTCAACTTCGAGACCGGCCCTGCGGAGGGTCGAAAGCGGAAGACGACGGGCGGCAATCTTGTATTCTTCCTTGAAATCGTAGCCGTCCGGGCTAATCGCATTGGCTTCGTCAAAGGTAATGTAGTCAAGAGCCTCTTGCCAACGAGAGCTCTGCACGCAAGAAGTAAAGCCGACCAATGCCGAATCCAAGGCGTCAGCAGCTTCTTCTTCACTCCTGTTCCCTGCACAAGCCGTAAAAACAAGTGCCAAAAGAGAAAGTCCCAATATCAGTTTTTTCATAGGGTAAGCCTCCGAAAAAAAATCCCGCTTAAAATATACAACATTTCCAGCTGAATTTTCAAGAAAAAAGGCGTAAATTGCATAACTCAGTGTGTTTATTGCACTTATAAGGCAATTTTACGCTCCATATTTTCTATTTTCTTGCCTGTTATGAGCGAGAATGCAGACATTTACCGTATAAAGACCGACGACAACCGCGAAATCGTACTTATTGGAACGGCACACATTTCACAGGCCTCCAAAGAACTCGTACGCAAAACCATCGAAGAAGAAAAGCCGGATACCGTCTGCGTGGAACTCGACGAAGGACGCCTGAAATCCATCCAGGAGCCGGATCGCTGGAAAAATACGGACCTCAAGCAGGTCATCAAGAAGAAGCAGCTGGCAACCCTCATTGCGAACCTCGTATTGGGGTCGTACCAAAAGCGAATGGGCGCGCAGACCGGAGTCAAGCCAGGTTCCGAACTCAAGGAAGCCGTAGACGTGGCCGAAGCCGCCGGGCACCAGTTGGTGCTGGCCGACCGCGACATCAAGATCACCCTGAAGCGCACCTGGGCATGTACACCTTGGTACAGAAAATTGAGCCTGTTGGGCGGGCTATTCGGAAGCATTTTCGACAAGACCGAAATCAGTGAAGAAGACCTCGCAAAGATTAAGGAACAGGACGCCCTGAACGCCATGATGCAGGAGTTCGGCAAGACGTTCCCCGAAGTGAAGCAAGTTTTGATTGACGAACGCGACCAGTACCTCGCGAGCAAGATCAAGAGCGCGCCCAGCCAAAAAATCGTGGCCGTCGTGGGCGCCGGACATGCCAAGGGCATCACGAGCATCATCAGCGAGAACAGGGAACTGCCCAGCGAGGAATCCATCACGGTTATTCCGAAGGGCGCACCCATCTGGAAGATTATCGGATGGATGATTCCCGTGGCAATCATTGCAAGCATCATTTTCGTGGGCTACGAAGCCGGAGTGGAAAAGGCCGGACAGCTGAGCCTCCAATGGGCGATGCTCACCGGCGGCGGAGCCATGCTTGGGACAATTATCGCAGGCGGACATCCGCTCACCATACTGGTAGCCTTGGTCGCAGCTCCGTTCACAGGGCTCACACCGCTTATCGGGGTCGGGTTCTTTACGGCGCTCACGCAGGTGTATATGAGGCCACCGCGAGTTTCTGAAATGGAGACGTTGACTGACGACATTTGGCAGGTGAAGCGTTGGTGGAAGAACCGTGTGACACGCGTGATTCTCTGCTTCCTGTGCCCGGGAATCCCGGCCATCATCGGGAAGATTCTTGCCATATTGAAAATTTACGAGGCGATGTAAGGTTTGTCGAACGGTCACGCACCCGTATAGACAAATTGAAAATTTATTTCTATAATTGCGTTTACCTTGGAGAGATGCCAGAGTGGTCGATTGGGCCGGTCTCGAAATCCGGAGACTGTCACAGGTCCGAGGGTTCGAATCCCTCTCTCTCCTCTGAAACGAAAAGGACACCCTTTTGGGTGTCCTTTTTGTTTCAGACAGGGTGGATTCACGAACCCTCGGAGAGGGTTCGACAAAACTTGCTTGAACGAAGTGAAAAAAAGCAAGTTTTGGGATTTTGACCGCAAGGTCAAAACCCGGAGGGTTGCGCAGGAACGAAGTGACCGCGCAATCCAATCCCTCTCTCTCCTGTGAGAGAGGGTCAGTCTCTCTACTGTGAGAGAGCGTAAGCCTCTCTCTCCTCTGAGAGAACGTCAGCTTCTCTCCTATGAGAGAACGTTAGCCTATCTCCAGAGGAGAATGCGTAAGCCTCTCTCGTTTGAAACGAAGTTTTAATCCTTGACGCAGCGGACGTAATTCCGATACAACGTTGTGGTGTTCTTGATGTTGATGGTCGTATCCTTGACCGCCTCGCTGCAAGCATCGAACATCTTCGCAATTCCCTTATAACCGATGGTTCTGACAGAATCCGTATGCGCACCGTTAATCTTATTGACCAAAAGGACAGTGTCGCGCACGACTGAACTAGTCCATAAATTTTCCGTCATCGGCAAATTGAAACCGCTCACATTCGTTGCCGGGCCAACCACATTCTTACACGATGGCCAAATGCCGTTCACAGCCTTCATAGCAGAAACACTCCCCGCACTGGAAACGAGAGACTTGACTTCTGATGCCGTCGGAAGATGCCAACCACTTGGGCAAATTCCCTGGCGTTTTTCACCCATCACGCAACTCGTATCCGTAGATTTATCCACTGAATACGTCGGGTCCGGCAAATAGGAATATGTCGTCCACTCATAAGAAGCGCACTGTTCATCCGTCACACCCGCAGCGACTCGCCACGGATATTGACGGCCGAACATGCTGCAAGTATCCGCATTTGTCGAACCGCGATGGCATGAATTTTCACCCTTGTTATAGCGCAAGTTTTCTGCCATCCATATTTTTCCGCCGATGGAAACAGTCTTGTACGTTTCTCCATCACGGCTATCGGTCAACATACCATAACGACCTTCGTTAAAGTCCAATCCATTGCCCTTGATGCAGCGGACAGGCGTGTACTTGCCCACCTTGGACGCCACTGCACTTGTCACAATATCTTCTTCGGAATGATTGAGGTCAAAGGCATAGAACCACGAATTTTGATCCGTTGTTGTAGAAATGAAATGCGCAGCTTCTTCGACGAGGATAAACTTCTTATCTGTAGCCGATCCAGACGGATAAGCATTAAAGCCATACAAATCCGTCGCCGACGGAATATCGTCAACATGAGGAGCCATCCAGCCCGTGGAGCTTCTCAAATTCGACCCGACTTTCGCGACACTTGCAAGTTCATCGAATTCGGCTTTCGACGGAATATGCCAACCATCGGGACAAACGCCCTGCCACGGTTCCGGCATTTGGCAAATGGCCGTAGAATCGCATTCCGCATTGTATTTTCCAAGAGCGTGATTCCACTGATAATAGCGACCATAGCCATTGTTGCAGTTGGCGTCAGAGCGATTGTAGCAGAAGCTGGAATCGGCCGCATAGCGTAAATTTTCAGCCATCCAAACCTGGTCACCGATCATAACTGTCGCATATTTTTGATTATCGCGCGAATCGGTAAAGTAAGAATAACCAGAGAACGGAACAAGCGAAGAAGAACTGCGCGCAACACTGCTGGAGGATTTCGCAGAGGAACTGCTCGGAATGGACTTGCAAACTTCTGCGGCGTCCCCATAAGCATCCGTTCCGTAAATGGAACTCTTGCAGGTCGTAGCCAATGTTCCCTTCACGCAGCGAATGGCGTTAGGATATTCATCGGCACCTTCCATATACGGCATGAGCGCATAGTTTGAAGTATAACGGAAATCAATAATATATTGAGACGAGCCTTCGGCGGAACTCGTCCAATAGTAGGCAAAAGAACCAAAGCCATTCTTGCTCACCTTTCCATTGCGAACTTCCAACTCGCCGCTCGGAAGAACATTGAATCCAAATTCATCCGTACCCGCCTTGACGTTGGAATACTTTTTCCAGCCCGTAGCAGATTTCAACACAGACGCTTGGCAGTAACCGCCTGTCGCATTGAACAAGTCTTCAAATTCGCAAATGGAGGGAACATGCCAACCTTCAGGACAAACGTCAGACAATTCTTCAAGCATATACTGGCGGCCAAACATGGCACAGGAATCGGCATCCGGATGACATATGCTTTTTGAAGATTCGAAAGCGAGGTTCTCGGCCATCCATTCCAAGTTTCCAATTTTTACAGTCTTGTACTCTTTACCATCACGAGAATCAATCAAACCATTCGAAGCACTGGATGTCGACTTAGTTTCACTAGATGTCGGCGTCACTACGCTGGAGGAGGAATTTTGATCGGAGCTATTTTTTTCGCACAATTCAGGATTTGCCACATAGGTAACGTCATCGTTGCAAAGATAAACATCCGTCGCAGCACTTGACGAAGATTTTACGCTAGAGGAAGAAGGCAAACTGCTCGACGAAGCAACTTCACTTGACGAAAACCGAGTCGCACTAGAAAGCGATTTTTCAACACCAGATGACGAAGCAGCACTAGACGCAGGCTTCACGCTTGCAGAAGACTTCGCTTTGCTAGACGAAGATTTCGCATTGCTGGTTGACGATTTTGCATTGCTTGCAGAAGACTTTGCAACACTTGAAGAACTCAAGACATCAACCCACTCCCCATTTTGGCAAATTACGTCTTTGCGTTCATCGGCAAGGTTCACTATTTCGCCTTCGTTATCGGCGGTACAATCCACTATAGCCGGAGTAGATTTAGAACCTTGTTCGTCGGAACCATTTGCAGAACTCGAGTCATCACCGCAAGCAGCCATTAAAGACAACGCTGCAAGACCTATAATTTGCTTTTTAGAAAACATTCAAAACCTCAAATACTCAAACTAAATATAGTCTCAAATTTCAAATTATCAAGAACATTGTACTTTTCCCATTGACAAAAGTCACAAAGCATAATAAATGGATAAAGAAGATGTATGCAAAAAAAACATTGAATTTTCGGCTTACAAATTCTATCTTTGGCGCTAAATTCAAAAACCTAACGAACTTCAGGTTTATAAGCGCGAGTGCGCTTCGGGGCTTTTCGACGCAGTGATTCAAGCGTCAGATGGTGCGGCACGGGCCGCAGATGAGGTTCACAGGTTGAAAGGTGAACCGTATGAATACCGAAGATCGTATTCCCGAAGAGGATATCGACCCTAAATCCAACATCGCCATGGAAGCGAATGCTTTCTTGGACGCTATTGCCGGCGGTGCCGACGAAGACGAAGCCGACGAAGCGGCGTTCTTCGCCACAAACCCGGACGGAATCGTCGTAGATGACGACGATAACATTGTGAATGTCGGGAAGAAGACTTCCAAGAAGTTTAAGGTCGGTGAGAAAGCTGAAATTGTGGACGCGGACGTTGAAGAAAACGACGGCAAAGATTTCGAGGATGTCGTAGAAGTCGCTGACGACAGTTCAGAAGACGGCGATGACGAAGACGATGACGACACTCTGAAATTTGAAGACCTCGGCCTAAGCGAAGAAGTTCTCGCCGCTGTCAAGGCTCTGAACTACGTGACCCCCTCGCCCATCCAGGCAAAGGCGATTCCCACGTTGCTGCAAGGTGCGAATCTCCTGGGCACAGCCCAGACGGGCACCGGCAAGACCGCCGCGTTTGCGCTCCCGCTGCTTTCCCGTTTGGAATTCAACGGCCACGAAACTTCTGTTTTGGTTCTGACACCGACCCGCGAACTCGCCATCCAGGTGGCCGAAGCCATCCAGCAGTATGCGGCGAACATGCCGAAGGTCCATGTGGTGCCCGTGTACGGCGGGCAGGACATCGCCGTACAGATTCGCGCCCTCAAGCGCAAAGCGAACATCATCGTCGCTACTCCGGGCCGACTCATCGACCACATCAAGCGCGGCACCATCACGCTCGGCGCAGTAAAGGCCATCGTTCTGGACGAAGCCGACGAAATGCTCGACATGGGATTCATGGAAGACGTGGAAACCATCCTGAAGGAAATTCCGGAAAACGCCCAGCGCGCACTTTTCAGCGCCACCATGCCCGACGACGTGAAGAAAATTATCGACCAGCACCTTGGCGATTACGAAGAGGCTTGCATCGAAGGCAAGACCACGACGGTGGAAAACATCCACCAGCGCTATCTGATGGTCAAGAACGAGCACAAAATTGAAGCGCTTGCCCGCGTTTTGGAAGGCGAAGATTTCGACGGAGTGCTGATTTTCGTGCGCACCAAGCAGAACACCACCGAGGTCGCCGAAAAACTGGAAAGCCGCGGATTCAATGTGGCTCCACTGAACGGAGACCTGGCGCAGAGCATGCGCGAGCGCACCATCAACCGTTTGAAGATGGGTAAGCTCGACATCGTCGTCGCGACAGACGTGGCCGCCCGCGGTATCGACGTAGACCGCATTTCGCTAGTCGTAAACTACGACGTCCCCTTCGACACGGAATCCTACGTGCACCGCATCGGCCGCACAGGCCGCGCAGGGCGAAGCGGCGAAGCCATTTTGTTCCTGACGCCGCGCGAAAGGAAGATGCTCAAGATTATCGAACGCGCCACACGCCAGCCCATTGAACTGATGGACATGCCCACCGCCGATGTCATCAGCGCAAAACGCGTGGCTGCGTTCAAGAACAAGATCAAGAGCGTCTTGAGTTACGGCGAACTCAACAAATTTCAAACGCTGGTGCAGGAACTCGTCGCAGAAGGCAACCACCTCACAAACGGCGAAGAAAATGCAGACGGAAGCGTCACTCCGATTACCGCCGAAGAAGTCGCTGCCGCCGTCATCAAGATGTACCAGAAAAAGCAGCCGCTGTTCCCGGAACTTGCGCCTCTCGACGCACCGAGAGCCGCACGCCGCGAAAAGGAACGTTCCGGCCGCGATTTCCTCGGCAACGCAGGCGAAAGCGACTTCGGTTTGAACAGCGAAGAAGCGAAGCGCATGCGCAAAGAACGCAAGGAAGGTTTGAACGGAGTCGAAGAAGGTTTCCTGCGCTACTACCTGGGCGTCGGCCGAATCGACCACGTGACTCCGAAAGACATCGTTGGCGCCATCGCCGGCGAAGGGAACATCAACTCGAGCAATATCGGGCGCATTAAGTTGTTCGACAAGTTCAGCACCGTCGAACTCCCTGAGACATTGCCCGAAGACGTTCTGGAAATTCTTTCGAACATGACCATCCGCGGGAATGACGCCAGGTTCCGCGTGATGACCGACGAACCGCCCGAGGGACCGGCCAAAGGAACTCGTCCACGCGCGAACCGCGGAGAACGCCGCAGTTACCATCGCGATGAACGCGGGAACTTCCACAGGGACCGTGGCGGATTCGGTGGGCGCGGCGGGCGCGATGATCGCGGCTTTGAACGCGGCGGGCGCGATGATCGCGGTTTTGAACGCGGCGGGCGCAGTTTCGGAGAGAATCGCGAAGAACGTCGCCGCAAAAAGTTCGGCGACAAGCCGTTCCGCAAGGATCACGACGAGCGCGAATTCGGCGACAAGCCGTTTCGCAAGACTCGCCGCTTCGGCAGGCACTAAGCGAAAGGGCTCCAGGATACCCCATACACCTTTTTTTGCCAAAACGGGGGACCAAAAGGACTTTTTTGAGTAGTTTGGTCCTACATTTTTCTACTTTGTTCGTAATAAATCGGTGTATTTTTAGAGATTTTTCATTTGCAGTGTCCCTTTTGTAGGACTAAACGTGATTTTTTATTGCTTTTGGTCCTACTGAAAACGGCAACACCCCAAAAAATTGTTTGTTTTTGGCCTACTTTCCATTACTTTATTTGTAATTTATAGGACCAAAATGCAATTTCAAGCGCGTTTGGTCCCCCGTTTTCGCATTTTCCGCCTTTCTGCGAGCTTTTACATGAGCTTTTGCCCCGATTGCCTGCGCTATTAAATTTTCACAATTTCGTCGCAGAGGTCGCAGGCGGCCTTGCGATGCGTGATAATGACCATCGTCTTTTGCGGATTCGCAGCAAACAGGCGACTGTACAGTTCGCGTTCAGTTTCTTCGTCCAACGCGGAACTGATTTCATCCAGTAGCATGATGGCGCCCGGGCGCAGAAGGCCGCGTGCAATGGCGATGCGTTGCGCCTGCCCTTCGCTTAGACCCGCGCCGCGCTCTTCGAGTTCAAAGTCAAGGGCATCGGGCAATTCTTTCACGAATTCGGCACAGGCGGTTTTCAGAACTTGCCAAAGTTCTTCGTCGGTCGCATCGGGTTTGGCAAGCAGCAAGTTGTAGCGGATGCTGCCGCTCATCAAGGAATTCCCTTGCGGTACAAAAACGAAATTTTCGCGGGCAGGTGCACGAACTGTGCCGCTATCCGGCTGCACAAAGCCAAGGGCCAAGCGGAACAAGGTCGTTTTTCCGATTCCAGTTTCTCCCATGACGGCAGTCTTGGAGCCCGCCTTGAATTTGTGGCTGAAATCTTTCAAAACCTCGGAATCGCCCTTCGCATAGCGGAACGTGACATTTTCAAAGCGAAGGGTCGCGGCGGTTTTAGCACCGGCATTTTCAGCAGCGCCGTCCTCTGCATCAATTTTCGTAGCCGTTCCGACTGTGGAACCCGTTTCACCCGCAGCAGATCCAAATGCATTTTCAGCAGTTCCGCCTTCCAATTCCTCCAGCCTGTCAATGCTCGCCGTCGAGTGAATCACCTGCGGAGCCATATTCAAAAGCGAAAGCACCGGATTCTGGATCATGCCCACGAGTTGCAAAAAAGAAGTCATCACGCCAAAAGTAATCGCGCCGCTCCGGAGCCCGAGACCGCCCCACACAAAAGCCATCATGTAGCCAAGCCCGAAAGTACAACTGAGAACAAAGCGACTGCCAATCGTAAATCGGGCCCTGTGCATCACGTTACCGCGCAAACGGTTCTGCTCCGAATCCAGTTTGCCCATCATGAAGCCTTCACTCCCAAGGGAGCGCAGGACTTCGTTGTGTTCCACGCCTTCCTGCACATGCACCTGCACGCGGCTTTCGGATTCACGGATGGCAAGTGTCATCTTGCGCATTTTATGCGAAACGAACTTCCCTACAACAACCGCGACAGGAGTAAAAAGCACCAGCGCCCAAGCCAAGCGGGCGTCGAAAAAGCGCATCAGCAAAAAAGCGCTCACGAGTTGCAAACCCGTCACAATCGCCTGAGGAATCACAATCAGCGAAACGTCATTCGCGCTTTCAACATCTTTCGAGAACCTGGAAGTGACATCGCCGGAATGCAAGGTGGATTCGCCATAAAGTTCACGACGGAAAAGCGCAGAAAAAAGATGGAGGCGGATTTCATTCACCTTGCGTGCGGTACACGACACTGTCAAGTAATTGTACACCTGACGCACAACGACGCCGCCTACGATTGTCGCCACCAGGAACGCAACCATGCGGATTACATCTTGGTCGCTCCCCGTGCGAATGGTTTCATCGATAAAGCGCTTGCTCAGGCACACCATCAAAAGGGAAAGCGCCACCTGAGCCGTCCCTAAAAGAATGCGCAGGGCGATATTCAGCCTTGCGCCGCTAGTGTTATGCCAAAGCCAGCCTACGTACTTCATTCAACGACGTTCACCTTTTTCCATTCGTCCACAATCTGCGCGACATCGGCCAACGCCTGTTCCTTCGAGACATCGTATTCGCCGCACAGTTTTTCAGACAAACTGTCCACAGAAAACTCGCCCTGCTCCATGGCGAACTTCCACAAGAAAGCAGCCGTTTCATTGAGGCACAAAAGACGGCCAAAATCAAGAGCACCAAGGCCCTCGCCCATAATCACCTGTTCGCCACACACGTCGCGCAGCACAAATCCGGATTTAATTTTCATAATCTTCCCAGTTTATTTTTTATTCTATACGGCAATAATAGCCATTTTCGCACAGGTTTCAAGAACACCCAAGCTTTCGCAGCAGCCTTGCGGGGGCCAAAATCCAGGGAACGCCGGCGGCCACGGGCATTTACCACCGCAACGGCGCGGGCCTTCACATCGCTTACTCGGCAATGTTCGACGCCCATCAAGTTTCCGTCGCCCATGAGCGTCAATTTTTCGCCATCCATTTTTACAATGCGGTGAATCACGTAGCGGTTACCGTCAACCCATGCGAGTACGACATCTCCGATTTTCAAGGAATCGAACTTTTCAAGAATTACGCTTTCTCGGCCACCTACGATGAACGGGAGCATGCTGCGACCATTCACCGGAAACGTCACGCTCACGCCCTCGCCCACGAAGCGGATGGCTTCGGCAAGAATCAAGTCATCGTTTGCGGGAGCATTTCCGTTCAACGTCAGGCCTCCGCACACTTGTTCGAATTCGCAGATTCCGCGCACTTGTCTGCGCTTTCAAATTTCGCCGACACTGTTTCGCAGCAGATTTTGGCGGCAGCCTCGTCGGGCAGGCAATCCAGATGGAACATGCTCACATTCTTGGCAATTCCGTTTTCCGTCTGGTGCAAACCATCGGCGATTTTCTTGTTCCAACGCATTCCTGAAATGCTTGGAAGCAATGCCACATAAGCTTCGATTCCCGTGATAGGGCGAATCTTGTTGTAAGGAGCCTGTTTCAAGTCAACGATGGCGCCCAGGCGAGCCCCTTTGTTTTTGTAGCACGGAGTCTTTCCACTCCAGGGAGAGCCGTAAACCCAGGCTCCGTCAGGCATCATGCGCACCACGGGATTGTCGTCGTTCAAAAGTTCCGTGCCATCGACATGGGCGAGCCACAACCTGGCGTGCGTACTCTTGCCCGTGCCGCTTTTGCCGAGGAACATGTAGCCGCGATTTTTGTACGTCACCACGGCGGAATGGAACAAAACGGCATCGCTCTGGGCCGAAGCCAAGGCGTACATAATCATGAGAGCGTTATTTAAAGCAAATTTCGGCGACGGCTCGTTCAGCAACACTCTAGCCTTTTTAAAGTCTCTCGAGCAAATCAACGTCCCCGTGAACTTTTCGCCCAAGAGGAATTCGAACACACATTCACCTGCACCATTGCGACCACAGACAATCGTCTGGCCTTCTTCCTCTTGACGGGTGTCCTCGACGAATTCCTCCTTCTCTTTTTGCCTATCCACAGACACTTCGAATACAATCTTCGAAATTCCCAGGGAATCGTTCACGACAAACGGAGCATAATTATCGAGCAATCGGGACGACAAAACATCGAGTCCATCGGCCAAATTGACCGCAAATCGGATTCCTGCAACTTCGTACATATTCTGCGTCATCTTTGCACATTCCTTATCGAAAGTTTTCGCAACTTTATACGCACCGGGATGTCATTGACAAATTGCCGCCAATAAAGCACAGACCGCCAAAAGACTTCCCAAAAGTCAAACTTCATACGACCAAACACGAATATTCTCTTTTTGAACCAACGTCGCACAAAATTCATCTGTTCCTCGGCTCCATAACGGCCAAAGTTTCCGCCTTCAAGTGCAACGCCCAAAAGCCACTTGCCGCGGAATTCATCGGGTTCGCAAAGCATCAATTTTTCGTCCAAATGAAAAACGTTTTGCAAAAGCCACATCAAAGCCCCTGCAATACGCCAAAGTCCCAAGGTTTTCAAACGCGAGCCCACTTCGCTGCGATCGCTTTCCGTTGAATTTTTCAAAAGGATGTAGTAGTCCACCAGCTGGCGGAAACCGATTCCACCTTCAGTGAAATGCCTCTGGATATGCGACAGCTGCATGGCAAGCGCGAACTTCATGCTCGGCACATAAAAGCCCTCGGGCACCAACGTCGCATTATCGAGTTCCGTCTTCAAGAACTTCTGCAACCGGCGCGCGCTCACCGGATTCCAGTTCCCAGATGAGGGCCTGAAATGAACTTCGACAATCACGCCCTTTTCGTTAGTCGGCAAATGGATATGGTGCGAAGCCGCAAAACCTTTCGCAAACCCCAAATCTTTAAGAGCCTGTCGCACTTTTTTCAAGCCGCCTTCCACCCAGATATCGATATCGCCGGGCTGCCTGGAAAAAACGTCAGGATACAAGCGGGCATTGGCAGGGCCCTTCAAAATAAACGACCGCAAGCCGACATCCGCAAACATTTGCGTATAGCGAGCCGCCTCGGCATTCAATAGTTCATTGAATCCCTTGATGTTTTCGACTTCGCTTGCCCACTGGAACATGATTTCCATCGGCGGTTGAACATCTCGCGGCAACTTACGCAACGCGGAATACACCACGCCAAGCTCCAACTGCCGCGTCGCTTCGTCGTACACGCGCAGCCATTCGCTGTCGGAAATCTTCGTGAAGCCTTCTTCGCTACCACAGGCGATGCGCAGCAATTTATAGAAATTCTCGTAGTGCATATTTGATAAAAAAATACAAAAAAAATCCCTCGCCATTTTGAACAGCGAAGGACTTGGCCAATCAATTCGACGGATTAGACCTTCGGCTCTTCAACAGGATTTACATTAAAGCCCAAGGTCTTGTCGTAATTGGAAGGCTGCAGCAAATACGCGCGATGCTGGAGTTTGACTTCCTTAAGTTCGGGTTTCTTGTATTCTTTTTTCATAAAAGTTCCTTTTTTTATAATTTAAATTTTTTATCGTCATGGGCCCCGTCAGTCGCTCAGCTCGTTCCTGGGTGACTCTGCAAAATTTTACTTTACAATTACCTTCTTGCCGTTGTTGTAGTAGGCGCCTTTGATTGTCGGCTTTTTGTTGCCGAGATAGCGACCGTTCAAGTCGAACCAGCGGTCGGTTGCGAACTTGATTTCGCCGGTGCGGGTATTGAGCGTACCCACGACGGTCGTGTTTTTTGCCGCACCCTCGTCAATCTTCGAAGAAGATTCCACGACGACGACCTTGACAGTCTCTGGGATGGGGGCGGACCTCTTGGACGAGGTTTTCAAATACAAATAGGCACGTAGAGGGAGGATGTCGGCACCGGAGGCGACCTTCACGAAATCGCCCGCCTTGATGGAGTCGCCAAGACGTTCAGCGGCAAAGCCGAATGTGTGTCCCAGGCCAGGCTCCCCCGATTCCCACTTTTTGTAATCGTACATACCAACGAAAGACCAGTTTTCGCTTTCGTTGTCGACTTCATCCAGCTTTTGCCCCTGCACGGAATGGGTGCCCGCCGTAGGCACGAGTTCACAAGGGCATGCAAAGTCGAGGTAACTCAGCAGTTTAGTTGACCTGGCGATATAGGGTGTATTCGCTTCTATTTTATCTTCGACAGCGGTCATCTGCACCTGGTATTCACCATCTTCGAATTTCATACCGCTGAAACGGTAAAAAGTGATGGACGGGTCGAACTTGTCGAGTGTCGTAGAAAACGGAAGCATCACTGTAGAAAAGCGCTTGGCAAAGCTGCGATTAAGCCTTACTTTATCTGTGATGCTGATTTTTCCAGTAATTTCAAGGGGCTGTTTCGAATAGCCGTTAAACGTGGCCACGGCATTGTCCTCATCAATTTTGAGGACTGGAAGATCCGCCGGATCCACTATAACCACATCTATGACATCAGGGAGTTCCTCGGCAAAAGAGAAATTCACAGCCAATACGGCAGCAAGTAGAAAAAAAGCGAATTTCTTTTGCATACAGAGACTCCTTTTCATCCTGTTAGAAGAATATAAAAAAATTCAAAGATGATGCGATAGGAACGTTTTTTTGCTATGCGAGAATTCCGATGCCGAGTTTCCTCGGCATGGCTTTTGCAACAGGTGTTGCTTCTGGGCCCCGTCGCCTCCGGCTCCAGGGTGACTTAACTTGACTACTTCACGACCTCGATTTCGTCAGGGAGAGAAGCGACGGTATTCGCCATTTCCGCAAACTTGAGAAGGTCGCCGCATGTGCCGATTTGATAATAGTCGTCTATTTCAGTGAGAGCATCCTGCTTCGCGCACGGGTCTTCGTCCGCGGCTTTTGTTTTTAAAAACAACCTACTTTCGATTTTTTCAGCTTCAAAAAACAGCGGCAACCAACAGCTGTGGTTGTCGCTAGTTTTGAGTTCAAGATAACCGCGAATTAGGCCTTCGGGGCTATCTCCTTCACTGCGGAATTGTCGAGGCCCAATTCACCGCAAACGGACTCGTCGCTGCATTCGAGCAGGCTTGCACGGCGCTTGAGTTCAACTTCCTTGAGTTCCGGTTTCATGTATTCTTTCTTCATAAAATTTCCTCTTTTTTTTACCTAATATACATTTTTTTGTCCCCGTCGGTCGCTTCGCTCCTTCCGGGGTGACCAAACTTGACTACTTCACAATGACCTTTTTGCCGTTGTTGTAGTAAGCGCCCTTCTGCGTCGGGTTCTTGTTGCCAAGGTAACGACCATTCAAGTCGAACCAGCGGTCGGTGGCAAACTTGATTTCACCGGTGCGGGTGTCGAGCGAGGCGATGGAGCTAACGACACCGTTTGCAGCCGGACGCATCTTGGAGCCCGACGTGTATTCCAAATACGCGCATCGGGTAGATGTAGGCACCGGCACCGACCTTGGCGAACTGGCCGACAATAGAAGGATCGTTCACACCGTCGTTAGCGGCAAAGCCGCAGGTCTTGCCAATGTCGGAATCTCCGGCTTGCCACGACTTGTAACTGTACGTACCAACGAAACGCCAGCCATTAACGCGTCCTCCAGCATCATAGAATTTTTGATTTCTCGCCGCAAATTCGCTGACGTTTGCAAACTTGATAGAGTTCGTCCCAGAAGAAACCTACACGAGATACGGAGTATTGGCCTTAATCGCATTGACTTTTTGCATGCTGACGCTCCACTTGAACGGAATCAAGTCCGTCGGCCCCGTAGAAGTAGGCGAAAGCTTCAATCTTTTCGCTCTGAATGTCAGTGAATGTCGGCAGGGAATTTTCAAGCGTCACGTCCTGGCCCCAGATAGAACCATTCGCGCCGTCAACCTTGCACACATCGCAGCCAGCTTCCGTTTCGCACCAATCATGCAATCTCTTGGCGACAGTGACATCGGCAAACTTTTCCGCAGACACGCCCGAGGCACCATAGTAGAACCGAACAGTTTTTTTACATAAAAACTCCTGTTTTCATTTTATATACAAATTCAAATATAGAATATATACCGAAAAAACCCACCTTTAAAAAAAATGATGTTATTCGGGGCACTTTTCAGGGCTTAAAAAATCGGCAATTTGCCTAAATCCGTTTTTTTTACGCCATCCGGCTGCACGACTGCAATCGTGAAGTTCTTTCTGTCAAAAACCCGACGAACCGTTTCCACGACATCGTCGGCGCGCACCTTGGAGATTTCGCGGATGGTATTTTCCATCGGGTAGAACTTCCCCAAATGGAGTGTCTGCTCCACGAGGCGCATTACACGCTTTTCAGGGGAATCTGCACCCAGACGGAGACCGCCCACGACATTCGTCTTGGTGCGTTCCAGTTCATCCTTCGCAAAGCCCTCTTGCAGGAACTTGTGCGTTTCCTCAATCGCAAGCGAAAGCGCCTTTTTCAGCTGGCGCGGTTCCGTGGCCAAAGAAACGCCCCAGTCCACGCAATTGCAATACACGTCCGCCGTAGAATACACACTGTAGGCGAGTCCGTTCTCTTCGCGGATTTTTTGGAACAGTCGGCTTGCCATGCCGGCGCCAATCGCCACATTGAACAGAGAAAGGGCGTACCGAACGTTTTCTTCGAGTGTTTCAAAGCCGAAACTGGTTCCCCAGAACAAGTTCGACTGCGAAATATCCTGCTTTTCGACAATCTTCACGCCACCACGGCTCTTGTATGCGTCGAACGGAGCCTTTGCGCCAGATTTTTTTCGTGCAAACTTTTTTACACATAAATTAACCAATTCGTCGTGATTGACTTTACCCGCCGCACACACGTAAATCGGGAAATCCTCGAGCACCTGACGCTCATATTCCCACATCTGTTCGTTCGTGAGCGCCTTCACGTCGCGGACCTTGCCCGTAATGGGGTGCGCAATGCCGCAGCCCGCAAAGTGCGCCGCGTTGAACACGTCGCCTGCAAGTTCCTCGGGGATGTCGTCGTAACTGTGGATTTCCTCGATGATGACCTTGCGTTCCTTCTCCATTTCGGATTTTTCGAAGCGCGGGTTCATGAGCATATCCGAAATCACATCTATCGCAAGTGGAACGTCTTCGGCGACTACGTTCGCGTAAAAGCCCGTCTCCTGGCGGGTCGTGTAGGCTTCCAGGTTGCCGCCGCGGTCCTCAATGCTGTGCGCGATTTCAAGCGCGGAGCGATTTTCGCTGCCCTTGAAAACAAGGTGCTCGTAAAAATGGCTCAAGCCGAATTCGCCCTTCTTTTCGTGGCGGGAGCCGCGCGGAAGCCAAACTCCAACGGATGCAGAAAACGCATGAGGCATGTAGTCCGTCAGCACGACAACCCCGTTCGGGAGCACGGTCTTTCGGTAATCGGATTTGTGAAAATTTTTCATCGGCACAAAAATACAAAAGTCCCCGCCCGTTTAGGGGCGGGGGCAATTTCTCGCGTTTGCTAAACTAGTTCGAGCGGCCTAGAATTAGGCAGCCTTCACAACGTCCACGACCTTGGCAAAAGCTTCGGGGTCGCTAACGGCCATATCGGCGAGAACCTTGCGGTTCATCTTGATGTTGGCCTTGGACAGCTTGTAAATGAACTGGCTGTAGCTGATGCCATGTTCGCGAACAGCAGCGTTCAAGCGAGTGATCCACAAAGTGCGGAAGTCACCCTTCTTGTCGCGGCGGTGTGCGAAGGCATACTGACCGGCGTGGGCTACGGCGTCAATGGCAAGGCGGATATTGCTCTTGCGACGGCCATAGAAACCCTTGGCGGCCTTGAGGATATTTTTGCGGCGTTCGCGGGAAGGAACTCTGGATTTTGCGCGTGGCATTCTTACTCTCCTTATGCTACTACAAGCAGACGCTTGACGTGATAGGTATCGACTTTCTTGACGAGAGCGCCCTTGCGAAGGTTGCGCTTACGCTTAGTGGTCATTTTAGCTT
The DNA here is from genome assembly GCA_024398815.1 of Fibrobacter sp. GTDB lineage: Bacteria > Fibrobacterota > Fibrobacteria > Fibrobacterales > Fibrobacteraceae > Fibrobacter. The sequence continues at coordinate 73,449 of JAKSIL010000011.1, read as the reverse complement.
GAATGTGGCGCATGCCAGCACGCTTGAACTTGACATGGCCGGAACCAGTCACGCGGAAGCGCTTTTTAGCACCGCTGTGTGTTTTCATCTTAGGCATTTTTACCTCGTAGGTTAATGTTAAGCCTCACCTGCTGCCTCTGGCTCGGTTACGGGCTTCGGTGCCTGGTCCGCCTTTTTGGCAGAACCCGCACCACGTTTCGGACCGTAGATAGAAAGCATCGTGTTGCCTTCCACCCGCGAATCCATTTCCAATTCGCCAAACTGGGAAAGGTCTTCCTTGGCCCTTTCCATAAGGCGCTTGCCGTAGTCCATGTGCGCCATTTCGCGCCCACGGAACTGCATGATAAGCTTCACCTTCATACCGTCTTCCAGGAATTCGCACGCCTGCTTGATGCGGTACTGGTAGTCGTTCTCGGCGGTCTTCGGGTGCATCTTGATTTCTTTCAGCTTCACCACGTGCTGCTTGGCCTTGGCGGCCTTCGCTTTTTTAACCTGCTCGAACTTGTACTTGCCGTAGTTGATGATTTTGCATACGGGCGGTTTTGCGTTCGGAGAGACTTCCACCAGGTCCAGTCCGGCGTCTTTTGCCATCTGCAATGCCTTGCTCGTCTCGATGACAACGGCTTCGCCGTCTTCCTTGATGAGACGAATCGGGGAGATATGGATATCTTCGTTGATACGGGTTCCGTCACTCGGACGGTTGGGCATGCGGCGGTCGCGCGGATTGGGGAACAAGTAGTACCTCGGTATGATTGTTAATGTGGGCGAAAATTTAGCAAGTTTTCAAAAAAAATCCAATATCTTTTCAAGAACCCCTTTATAAAATGCCCCTTTTTTAGTACATTTAGATTAAATTGCGGCGGTAGCTCAATGGTAGAGCCTTAGCCTTCCAAGCTAATGGTTGCCGGTTCGATCCCGGTCCGCCGCTCGAGGACCCTTCTACGGAAGGGTCTTTTTTTATGCCATTTTGAGTTTTTCACACCAGCAGGCATCGCTCAGCAAGCATCATCTTTTGCAACGGACGGAATAGAAATTCTTTATCGCAACGGTCATCGTCGGTTCAATCGTACTGACACTTTCAAACGATACATTGTCGAGGCCAATGACAAGGGCATAAGAATCCGAAGTCACGAAAGTCGCATTCAAACCCACGCTAGCATTACAGTATTCCGGGTCGACAGCCAGTAAAATCACGTTGCAAGAACCAGCAAACAAAGCAGAAAAGCCAAACTTATTTGTAACACGGCCAAGTTCATCGACCCGGTCCACCAGGTAAAGACTCTGCTCTACAGGATTCATGCCGACTCGTTCAAGAAGTTTTTCGTATTCGGCGCGACTAGGCAAATGCCAGCCCGCAGGGCATGCGAGCTGAGCGGATTCAACAGTATAATAACGTCCATACACTTCGCAACCGGCAGGGTCGGAACACAAGGAACCATCCATCGCGACCTTCATATTTTCAGCAATCCAGTCAGAGTTCGTCCCGTCGGGGTCGGTGCCTATAGTCACCACCTTGTAGGTTCTGCCATCACGGTCGTCGACAATAGTAGAAGCGCTATGCGAAAGGAATTCTTTTTCAAAGGCATCCGAAGAAATCCGTTCCGGAGATGCCAGAGTATCGCTTATACCAACATCGGCGGTTCCAGTTGGATTAACATCGGCGGATCCTGCCGGATTGGCGTCGGCAGCAGAATCGCCAGAATCACCACACCCAGAGAAAAACAGGGCAAGTCCCAAAGTCAACAAGCCAAAAGACTTCAATCCACGATACACCATAGACACTCCTTGGTTTTATTTTCTTTCAAAAAAAATTAAAAAAAATGTCGAAAATAACAAGTTCTTTTCAAAAATAATTTTCCAGTTGTGAAACTCGTCAACACAACAATCTTTTAGCGAAAGAGATTTGGAAACCTTTAAACTTTCCACCGAACTTTCTACATTTACGGCCGAAAAAAAAGAGGTCAGCATGTTTTTTGAGACAGCCATCGCGCACCAACTGCCGAACTACACCAAGGAATCCGATTCTGCCTACGGCGAAACGCTCGCTCCGCTCGATTACAAGGACGAACTCCAGGTCAAGAACGCCGCCATCCGCGAATTCTGGGAAGTGAACAGGCTCCCCCGCGGCCCGCAGCCCGTGGTAGCAAGTCCCATGCCCAGGAACTACCGCACCACCAGCAAGCGCCGCATCGAAATGAACCCGGGCGACCTTCGATTCAACGCTTACGACAGCATACTGGAGCCCGAAGAGCACAACGCGATTTACCGTATGCTTTTCGAGAAACTGATTACACCCGCGTACAAGCCCTTGGCCTACGCGCTCAACTGGATTATCATCCGCGGCACGTACAAATACCGCGTGGTGATTTTCAACGTAAAAAAGATGGACGCGAGCATCGTGCGCAAACTGAAGCAGATTTCCGAAGTACTGCAGCAGTGCCCGTACCACGTGACCGCCGCGCACGCCTACCTTGACACGACAGAATCCGACTACTACCTCGAAGCGAAGCGCCCTACTGACGGACTCGGCTTCAAGCAACTCTTCGGACCGCGCGAACTCAGCCTCGACCTCGGGCATTTCCGCCTCAAGTACCCCGCCACGGGCTTCAGCCAAATCAACGAAAGCCAGATTCACAACCTGATTAAGTCGGCAAGTCGCCTGCTCGCCCTTGAACCGGGTGACAGGTTTTTGGATTTGTACTGCGGCTACGGACTGTTCAGCTTTGGAATCGGCGAAGCCGCCAAGAGCGTGCTCGGCGTGGAATGGGAAGGGCCAAGCATCGAAACGGCGAAGGCGAGCGCGAAGTTCCTCAAAAAGAACTACCGCTTTATCGCCGGCAAAATCGACGAACAGTTTTTGCAGACAAGACTTCCGCGAGCAAGCGCCGACGAACCCGAACGCATTCTACTGGACCCACCGCGCAAGGGCACTGAGCCCGGCGTGATTCGAGCTCTCGCCGCAAGGCACCCGGTTCGCGTACTGCACATCTTCTGCGGCACCGACGAAATCCCGGACGCCATCAAGGAATGGGAACGCTTCGGTTACCGCGTCAAGGAAGTCTTGCCCATGGACTTGTTCCCGGGCACACCGCATTTGGAAACGCTCATTGCGCTGGAACGGAAGTAATGCAATAGGAACTGTATGGATCCCGTTCGGGGGCTTTGCCCCCTCCAGGATGACGGCGATTATGGTGGCTCTTTCGCGCATTGCCCCCTCCAGGATGACGAGGTTTGGGACTGCACTTCCGTACTTCACTTGGTCGAGGATGATAGAGAAAAAAAATGGAACAAACTAACACAGCAAGCATAGAAAAACTTTGGACGCGCACGTTCGTGATGGTGGCCGCCGCGAACTTTCTACTCTTTTTCAGTTTCTATCTTTTGCTCCCGGTGTTGCCGCTTTACCTTTTCGACAAGTTCAACGCCGGCAATACCGAAGCAGGCGTCGTGATTTCGATGTACACCGTGGGCGCACTCGCTTGCAGACCATTCGCAGGTTTCCTTGTAGATACTCTTAGCCGCAAGCCTCTTTACTTTTGGACGTTCTTCCTGTTCTCCACATGCTTCGTCGGGTACAAGGTTCTCGGGCTCATTCCGCTTTTGGCGGTGCTGCGTTTTGCGCACGGACTCTTCTTCGGAATTTCCACGACTGCAAGCAACACCGTCGCCATTGACTCGCTCCCGGCAAGCCGCCGCGGCGAAGGCATCGGCTACTTCGGCGTGAGCGTGAACCTCGCCTTTGCCACAGGCCCCATGACGGGCATGTTCCTCTACGAAAGTTTCGGCGAAAACATCATCTTCGCGACATCCATCATCCTGTGCATCATAGGTCTCATCCTTGTCGCAAATCTCAAGGTGAAGCCCCGCGAAAAGAAGCCGCACGCGCCGCTTTCGCTCGACCGATTCTTCCTCACCCGCGCCATTCCGCAGTTCGTGAACTTCATCTTCGTCGGTTTTGCCTACGGCCCCGTGACGAACTACATTTCGATTTACGCCAAGGAACTCGGCATCGGCGGGAGCGGCTGGTTCTATGCATTGATTGCCGCGGGCCTTATCTTGAACCGCATCATGACGGGTCGCCTGATTGATCGCGGCTACCTCACGCGACTCGTCGGGATTGGCATGACGATTATCGTCGTCGCATATTTGATTCTCGCCTTCTGCCATAGCCCATTTGCGTTCTTCGCTTCGGCATTCCTCATCGGCACGAGCCTCGGCCTGATTTTCCCGGGTTACCAGACGATGTGCGTGAACCTCGCCCGCCACGACCAGCGCGGCACCGCGAACAGCACTTACTTGAGCGGTTGGGACATCGGCATCGGCTCGGGCATTTTGGTGGGGGGCGCCATGGCAAGCCACTTCGGCATGCACCAGCAGGTGTTCATCGCAAGTGCGGCAGCCCTCGTCATCGCCGATTTGATGTTCTGGTTTTGGACAAGCAAGCACTACGTGAAGAACAAACTGGAAGGGAACTAGTTTCACGCTCTACATATAAAAATGGCGAATAATAAAAAAAAACGCCATTTTACGAGGTTATCAAAAATTTACAACCTGTTGGTTCGATTTTTGATTAAATTAAAATTGGGTTAGGTTCTGAACGGAGATACTTATGAGTTATCATTGTTCGGGTGTTCTAGCGATGCTCATAAGCACCGCTGGGATGTTATGGAGTTGCTCTGATAATTCAAGCAGCAATACTGATATTTTGTCGCCGGACATCGTCGCGGATTCTTTAGAATCTGGTGTCAGTTCAAATGGCGATATTCAAGATTCACCATCAAACGGTCAAAACGGATTATCCGACAGTTCAAAGGATAATGGTGGCGGCGTTTCCGTAGAAACAGACGGAAGTGACACGGCAAGCGCACAAAGCGGAGCAAACAGCACTTCTTCGCCCTCCGACAACAACGAAAACTCAAGCGGCTCTAGCACTACAGACAAAGTACCGCAAAGTTCAAGCGGCACTAGTTTCGAATACATAGCCCCATCCGCATTTGCAGATACGGTAAACGGCGCCATATTTAACATGGCATACGTCCCTGGCGGTTCTTACACAAGGGGCTGTGACAACTGCGAAGAACAGGACAAAATCTACGAATCGCCTTCGCACAAAGTAACAGTGAGCGATTACCACATTGCAACAACCGAAGTCACAAACGCCCAGTGGAACGCCGTCATGGGCGGCACAAAGAACATGTGGGAATCCGACAAGGCACCCAAAATCGGAGTCAGTTGGTTTGATGCAAACGATTTCGCCTGCAAACTTGGAAAATTGACCGGCCACAACTACCGCTTGCTCACGGACGCCGAATGGGAATTCGCAGCCCGCGGTGGAAAAGACGGCATTGCAGACAACTTCAAGTTTTCCGGAAGCAATACCCTCGACGATGTCGGCTGGTATTCCGAAAACAGCAGCGCAAAATCGCACGACGTAGCCACCAAGAATCCAAACAAACTTGGGCTCTACGACATGAGCGGGAACGCCTGGGAATGGGTTTACGACTGGCTCGTCGCCTACACGGGTAACGACTTGACGAACCCGGTGCAACTGACCGGATCCGGAAACAAGACGCGCCGTGGCGGAAGTTACGATGAGCCAGCCGCATTCGCGAGAGTGAGCCGCAGAGCCATCCGCTCCAGGGACGGCGCCGCAGGCATGGGATTCAGAATCGGAGCCTCCACGGAACTTCCGCCGGGAATGCTTTCGGCATGCGAAGCCGCAAACCCCTCCGACGCCATTTGCAGTGGAGACAAGAATCAGGATTGCCGCCTGATTACCGCCGATAACGAGGCTTGGGTCAGCGACGACTACACAGTAGTCATTGGCGCAAACGGCACAGCCGCAGTTTCCGGCTACCCGAATGTTTCCGGCCAGTGGTACACTTTGAACAACCGCTCCTTCAACGTGGTCACAAAAACTGGCACAAAGACATACGCCTACTATATCTTTAGCCAAGACGAAATGACCATGATTAGCGACGACGGCATTCCTTACCGCCTTTACAGGCGAAGCGCCAGCGAAGCCAAGAACAAAGTAAGCCTACCCACCGTAAGCAACCCCAAAACTTTAGCGGAACTTATTGCCGCCGTGGAACCGGAGCGCCTCGTAACAGACGAACAGCTCGCACACCCCGACACAAGCGTGCGCGACCCGAGAATCATCGCCGCGGATGGCTACACCTGGTTCTTTGACGGGCGTTGCTGCGGCGGGAACCACAAGTACCGTTTCCACCTGGATAAAAGCGGCGACGCAGAATTCGTGGTGATGGATTACGACGACAGCCACAAGGAAAATATCCTTGCAAAAGGGCGCTGGTTCACCGTCGGGAACATCGGACTCCACATCGTATTCAACGGGAAGTACTTCAACTACCTTTACACCTCCGGCGAACGAACCATGAGTTACAGCGAATACATGCCGGCGGGCCCAATTTTCTGCCATATTTCCTTCCAAAGTTACGAACGCGGGGACTTCAGAATTTTCAACCAGACACCGTTTGACGACAACATCAAACGCCCACGAGGTTTCAACGGCGAAAATCCGGTTTACGAAGCAGGCGATTACCAGTGGGGTTCGTAAATGGAGCAAAGGCTTGCACTCAAAAAAACGCTGTTTTCCGCAGCGCTAACGTTCTGCCTATCCTCGTTCACTGCATGCGACGACACAAGCAGCGCAAACGAAGAATTTAACGCACCTCAAATTTCAAGCCAAGCAGATATTTATTCTTCTGCACAAGAAGCGGGGCTGCAATCTTCAAACTCAGAAGTTTCCAGTCCAGAATCTTCCGACAGCGCTGATTTGCAAACATCCTCAACAAGTTTTGAAAGTTCCGGAGACACGCTCCCCCTTTCGCAAAGTTTTATGACAAGTTCATCTTCGGTGCAAGAGGCTAGCCCACAATCTAGCGCCACGATTGAAAGTTCCTCGCAACCGATTGCAGCGCAAATTCCACTAGACGAAAATGGTTTCGCAACCATCGCCGACGTTTACAGGAGTATCGCCCCAAGCGAAAAGGCGGTTTTCGTCATTCGCCATTCCGAACGTGAAGACGCCGTGACAATCGAAACGGAACTCACCGCAAACGGAATCAAGATGGCCGAAGACTTAGGCGCGACTCTCAAAAGCGACGAGGATTTTTCGTACATCACCTCGGGATTTGTGCGAACAAACGAAACCGCGAACCACATCGCCATTGGCCGCGGCACACCAAGCCCGAAACTCATCACGAACTACGACATCACCGGCAACTGGTTCTTAAAAATTTCCGCCGATGAACTCGCCACCTACGCAGATGCACTCGGCATGAAGGGCAGTTCCATCGAGCTCATGAGTCGCTGGGCCTACGGCGAAGATTATCCCGATGCACTTTACGACTTGGAACCCCGCGCAAAGGAATTCATAGAAACGGTCATTCTCAAAAATTTGCCCAAGTGGAACCGCGTAAGCATCATGGTTTCGCATGACATTTTCGTAATGCCTTTGACCGTATACGGCTCGCAAAAACAAGTCGCATTGAAATACAACGAAGACTACCATTGGATAAATTACATCGCGGGCCTCGCCATTATCGTAAACGAAAATAGCGAACTCCGATTTGTCCCCGTCAAAGGTGCAGATTCCGGCGTCATTGATTACCTCGCCATCTATATGGCCGAGCACAGCATAACACATTAATACTCCCGAACAAATAAATGGGTACCAGATAGGGCAATATTGCTTATTTGGTACCCATTTTCATAAGAAAACTTTCTTCATATTTTCAGAAATATTCTTTTGCAAAATTCTAAATTTTCACGCATGAAACCCTGGAAACTTCTTTCGACAGAATACCTGGTAAATGCGCCTTGGCTCAAGGTGGCCAAGGAAAAGTGTGAACTTCCGAACGGGAAAGTCATCGACGACTTCTACACCCTCTGGCAACCGGACTGGGTATTGATTCTAGCACGAACAAAAGAAGGCAAGTGGGTAACGACACAGCAGTACCGCCACGGCACGGGGAAAATTGCTCTGGAATTTCCGGCAGGCATTATCAACAAAGGTGAAACGCCTGAACAGGCTGCGCTTCGTGAGCTCCAGGAAGAATGTGGATATTGCATGGATCCCGTTCGGGGGCTTTGCCCCCTCCAGGATGACGCTATTTTAAACAGTCACCCTGGAAGGAGCAACGCGACTGACGGGGCCCAGGATGACGCTCCCGGACCTCGCGCCTCGAACCTCATTGGTTCTTTCCCGGTGAATCCGGACAGGCATCGCGGCAAGTTCCATGTTGTATTCATCGACAGCGTCGTTCGCGCAGGCACAACAAACTTCGACGAAACCGAAGAAATCGAATCCAGCGAACTTTCCGACGAAGAATTGCAAGCCAAGATTCTGGACGGTTCGTTCACGCATCCGCTGCAAATCGCGGGTTACTACAAGTGGAAACTGCAGTGCGATAAGAAGGATCCATAATGGACAACCTCACTTGTACTCGCAACAACCTTTCCATGTTGTCTTACAAGGATTTAAAACCCCGCGAACTTCAACCTCCCATCCTTGTTCTCGGTTTGAACGGCGTCCCGGGTTACGCGCTTTTCCGGCACTTCAATAAACTCTTTGGCGGGACTGATTTCAACAGCGGCAATAGCGGCACCATTCACCCAGCCAAACGACACCCGGACGCACAGGCGCCGCTCATCGGCATTCGCCCCATCAAGCACCCTTGCGTTTTTGGAGAAGACGTCGTCGCGATTGACGCCGAAGACACCGCAGGCCTCACCGCCCTTTTCGAAAAGCACCAATTCAAGACGGTCATCGACGCCAGCGGAAACTGCGCTTTGAAGGCCTGCGAATGCGACACACCCAGGAGCAGGCTCCTCAACTGCCTTCAAGGCGTCGACGCCGCACAACTCGCCGCTGATTTCAACTGCACATTCGTACGAATTTCCACAGACATGGTCTGGAGCGGAAGCGAAGAAACTGCACATCTCCGCCCCTACGTGGAAGACGCACCCAAGGACCCTATCCACAATTACGGCAAACACCAGCTGGAAGCGGAAATCGAGATTTCAAGAATCAAGCCCGACGCCGTAATGCTCAGAGTGCCTCTCCCGATGGACTACGCACCGGGCGGATGCGCCGGTGCCATAGACTGGATCAGTTACCGATTCCGCCCAGGTCGCCCGGCCACACTCTACACCGACGAATTCAGGAATCCAGTCTATGGCGGCGACATGTGCCGCGTAGTCCAATACATTTTGGAACACGAATTCCCTGCCGGCATTTACAACTGCGGTGGCCCGCGCCGCGTTTCGCTCTACAACGCAGGCCAGCTCGTAAACGCCATCGGAGGCTACCCCGCAGAACTTCTCCACGGAACACCACGCAGGGATGCAGGGCCCATGCCCCCACGCGTAGGCGACCTTCACATCGATTCCAGCAAGCTCTATAAATTGCTTCCGCCAGGATTCATCCGCCCCTGGCCCGCATTTGATTGGCTTGTGCCCACCAGCTTTGACTGGCACAAAACATTCGGCCGAGATATTACAGACAAATCAAAAATGGGCAGCGAAGAAGCCATCACGAAATTACTGGTTGACGGCATTTCCGATACTTAATCGGCCACGGCCTTCGTTCTTGGAATTGTACAAAGCCCTGTCAGCAGATTCGTACAACTGAACAAAAGACTCATCCTTGTTTTCGGCTATTGCGGCTCCCATCGAAATGGAGCCTTTATCATTTTCTTTGACTATCATCGACGCCACTTTTTCGTATATCTGCTGGGCGCGTTTACACATAAATTCAGTTTGGCATTCTCGCTTAAAGAACAGTGCTGCAGCAAATTCATCGCCCCCCATACGGCACGCCAAATCGCTTCCACGGAGCGCACTCTGGATTGCCTGGGATACCAGGACCAGGAAATTGTCGCCGGCCCTATGGCCGAACGTGTCGTTGTATTGTTTAAACTCGTCAACGTCAATCATCAGGAACATCACGCGGACATTGTCGTCAAGCAATTTCTCTTCGACATCACTCTGGAACGCAGACCTTGTCAAAAGCCCGGTGAGCGCATCCTTGCGGTACATATTTTCCCAGCTCTGCCGCTGTTTTTCGCCTTTGGCCTTTTCGTCCATGGCAAGCATTTTCATGGCATAGGTATTTGAGCAATCGTGAATGATGATTTCCGTTCGCGTTTCACGAGCGGCGGAATCGTAAAAAAGTTTTCCAATGCAAAACACGTAAATATTCGTGTCATTTTTGCATCTCATGCGGTGTTCGAAATACGCAATCGGATTGTTGGCGATGGTTTCAGACAACAGGCACAAATATTCCGTCTGGTCCTCTTGCGGAATCAAGTCCATTTGCGAAAGCCCATATTCGCGAATGTGTTCCCTAGAATAGCCGGTCATCACTTCGAACATATTGTCAACAGACACCACGTTATTCTTCGCATCCAATATGTAGCGGCTGTAGCGAATGGAGTGGACATGGCGTTCACTGAGTTTCTCTCCACCAAGGCCTCCATTTGACGAAGCCATCGCATTGAGAGTAAATTCACCGGAATCCACCTTCCCTTCTTTTTCGTTTTTTTCCAATTCAACATATTCGGGGTCATTTTCGAGCTTTTTCAAGACGGCCAAAAAATCAGCGACGATGGACGAATCAAACTGAGTGCCGGCACACGCGCGAAGCTCTGCGATGGCAACGTCTTTTGACATGGCTGGCCTAAAGGAGCGCTTATGCGTCATGGCATCATAGGAATCCACCACGGCAAAAATACGGGACAAAAGCGGAATTGATTCGCAACGCAATCCGTCAGGGTACCCGTTGCCATCCCAGCGCTCGTGATGGTGTAAAATGGCATCGGCCACAGCCGCGAAGTTCTTGGAACTTTTCGCAATCTGCGAGCCCCTAGCCGGGTGCGTCTGGACTTTTTTCCACTCTTCCGGAGTCAACTTGTCGGGTTTATTGAGTATTTCACGAGGAATGCCAATGTTACCGACATCATGGAGCACACACAAAAGTTGCAGTTCACTCGGCTGGTTATCCACAAGCCCAACGCGTTCACCCAATTTCTGACAAATCAACTGCATCCTTTTCACTTGAGCGTCAGCGTCGCTATTGTATTCCCTCAGCATTTTTTTCATGGCATTCAAGATTTCGGAATGCTTTGATTTGCTGTTGAGCATTTTCTTTTGCCGTAACGTTTTTTCTGCATTTTCGACAGCCGCCAAAATATCCGTCCGGCCATCATCGGTCTGCTGAACGACATACAAGAAATGCCCACTGAAGTCCGCCTGAACATAATCCATTTTTTCGGAAATCAATGCAAAACTCATATCGAGGCAAATCACAATCAATTCCGCATTTTCACCGCGAACAAAATACGAATTTCCCGAAAATGTCTTTTTCAAGACCTCAGCAAACGATTTGAGAATCTGGTCCCCTTTATCACGGCCGCTTACGCTATTTATCGTAGACAAGTTATTGATATCCGCAACCACAACTGTCAATGGAGTCGTGAACCGATTCAGATTTTCTTCTGCAAAATTTTTAAAGCCACTCCAATTATGGAAACCCGTAAGGGAATCCGTTTCAAAGCCGATATCAGAAAATACATACAAATAGCCCAAAAGCTGACCATCAGTATTTTTCATTCTTCTAAAATCGCAACGACACGGAAGTTCTCCAAACGGAGTGCTGACAAAGTTCTGAACCATCGCTGTGTCCAAATCCGTTTCCGAGCCAAGAGCAACATTGCACAGTTCCTCGAACTTCGGGCGCATCAAGCCTCTTTCAAAATTCACATTCGAAAGCAGTTTCATTGCCTTCGTATTCTTTATAAGCAATCTATCGTTGTAGTCGAACAAGACTATGGCCTGGTCCACATTTTCAAAAACGCTATCCTTGTAATACGCCAGCATAATGTACTTTGACAAACGGTACACGAACAGATACATAAAATCGAACATCAAACAATAAGCGGTCACGGAATAGTTCAGGTAGCCGCGATTTCCATAGATGAATACGGAACAGAAATTTGCCAACAATATTATCGACAAAGCGACCAATGTCGTGGTGTATTGCTTTCTAAATTCCTTCGGCGTCAAGCGAATGCGCACGCTCACCAAAGCCAAAACAGACGCAATCAACGCATAGGCAATCGAAATGTGCATAAAATACAAGAAATGTTCGCTGCCATACGTGATTTTAGAATAGAGCGGCACCGGGTCCCTGAAAACGAAATCGACAACAACATTAAAAAACGGATTGATTAAAAGAGCCACGACATCGATGGCGATGACTACCTGGAAAATCTTCTTCGCAATTTCAACTTTCTTTACTTCCTTGAATTCCGTATAATAAAGAATGTAAGCCGCGAAAAAGTACAACGCAAAATCAATGCTTATCAAGTGTACCGTGGTCATCCACGAAAACACAGACACGCTACCGCTCATAACACGAACAAAATAACTGACAACGCTAACAATAGCCCAAATGCCAGCAACAGACAAACATTTTCCTGCCGCACCCAATTTCCAAATACGAGCAATCGCCCAAAGCGTAAACACAACGATTACAAACGAAACCGCCGCATAGCTATTCAACATCAACATATCCATATTCGTACAACCTTTTCGCTATCCGTATATGGAATAATATACACTCAATTTTCAAATTTCTAATAGAATGCGGCTAAAAAATCCGTGTGTAGTGATTTATCACCATATTTATCATCGGAATCGGCCAAATCCTCAGCAGAATAGCCGCTTCGAACAGCCAATAACGTAATTTGCCTATATTCCAAATTGTACGAAAAATCGATGCGGAAAGTACGATAGGCAAGCGTTCCCGTGCAGAAATTTTCATCTACGGCAACACGACAGCGGCTGTCATCGAAAGGACCTCGACGAAGTTGCACTTGTGCAAAACTCAAAAGGTCAAATTCCGAATTCTTGCGCAGCCACTGATTCTGTTCTTCAAAAGCAAGTGTTGTTTCAACAGTCCAAGATTCTTTTATCTGTTCATCGACCCAGCCCGCTTTCGCTTCCGGGAAGGCGTCGGCCATCGGAATGTACGGCTTGATGTCGAGAATCGGAGTTTCGTTCAGCAAATCCGCTTCGTCCACATACAAAGTAAGGCCTTCGATTCGCAAAAGACGCACACAGCTGAGACCTATCGGATTCGGCCGGTAAGGGCTGCGGCTTGCGAACGTGCCTATGCGTTCCTTGCCCGGAGCAGGCACAGGCGGACGCGTCGTCGGGCGCCAGCCTTCGTTTTCATGGAACAGGAAAATCACCCAGATGCGTTCAAAGCCTTCCAAATCGCGAAGCGCCGTCTCGAAGTTCCGCCCATGCGCAAGTTCGATACGCCCCGGATGCCCTGCAAACAGGCGCCCTTGACGAGGGACGTCGTATTTGTAGTTCGCTTCGCCGAAAAACGTACCGATAGGAGACATTATAGTTATGAGTTATGAGTTATGAGTTATGAGTTATTAGGTATGAGGTATGAGGTATGAGGCTCGAGGTGCGAAGTTCGAGGTTCAGTCGGTTACATCATCCTGGACCCCGTTGCTGCGCTCCAGGGTGACGTTGTCTTTTGCAGTCATCCTGGAGGGGGCAAAGCCCCCGAACGGGATCCACAAAGCGCAGCCTAAATACTGTCAATTACCTCGTTGAACTTTTCCACCGGGCGCATCCACTTCTTAAGTAATTCCGCCTTCGGAATGTAGTAGCCGCCGATATCAGCAGCGACACCCTGGGCACTTGCAAATGCTGCGACGATTTCCGCTTCGCTTGCTTCCAAGGCACTAGCGACAGGCGCAAACTTTGCGGCGAGTTCCGCATCGTCCTTCTGGTTCGCAAGTTCGCGGGCCCAGTACATGGCGAGGTAGAAATGGGAACCGCGGTTGTCGAGTTCACCGATCTTGCGAGCCGGCGTGCGGTTGTTTTCGAGAATGCGACCGTTCGCGGCATCCAAAGTATCGGCCAAGACTTTCGCCTTCTTGTTGCCTGTAGAAAGGAACACCTGTTCAAAGGAAACTGCAATAGCGAAGTATTCGCCAAGGGAATCCCAGCGGAGGTAGTTTTCGGCGAGGAACTGCTGCACCTGCTTGGGAGCACTTCCACCGGCACCCGTTTCAAAGAGACCGCCGCCAGCCATAAGCGGCACAATACTGAGCATCTTTGCAGAAGTGCCCACTTCCAGAATCGGGAAGAGGTCCGTGAGGTAGTCGCGCATTACGTTGCCTGTAACGCCAATCGTATCGAGGCCTGCTTTTGCGCGAGTCATCGTTTCGACAATGGCCTTGCGCGGGCTCAGAATCTTGATGTCGAGACCCGTGAGGTCATGTTCGGGCAAGTAGGCTTCCACCTTCTTCTGGATTTCGCGGTCATGGGCGCGTTCCGGGTCGAGCCAGAAAATCGCCGGCGTATTGGAAAGGCGAGCGCGCGTCACGGCAAGCTTCACCCAATCCTTCACAGGAGCGTCCTTCGCCTGGCACATGCGGAAAATATCGCCCGCTTCCACATCCTGCTGCAAGAGCACTTCGCCCTTTGCGTTCACTGCGCGAATGATACCCTTGCCCTTCGCGACAAAAGTCTTATCGTGGCTGCCGTATTCTTCGGCGCCCTGGGCCATAAGGCCGACGTTCGGGACAGTGCCCATCGTCTTCGGGTCAAATGCACCGTTCTTCTTGCAGAATTCAATCGTTTCGTCGTAGATACCCGCATAGCAACGGTCCGGAATGCAGGCCACAACTTCTTGCAACTTGCCTTCCTTGTTCCACATGCAGCCGGAATTGCGAATCATCGCAGGCATGCTGGCGTCGATAATCGTATCGCTCGGCACATGCAAGTTCGTAACACCCTTCGCGGAATCGACCATCGCCAAATCCGGGCCCGCGGCAAGGGCCGCATCAATCGCAGCCTTGACTTCGGCTTCCTTGGCGTTACCTTCCAGGCGCTTGTACAAATCGCCGAGACCGTTGTTCGCATCGATGCCAAGTTCCTTGAAGAGGTCCGCATACTTTGCAAACACATCCTTGAAGAACACGCGGACAAAGGCGCCAAACAGCACCGGGTCACTGACCTTCATCATCGTAGCCTTCAAATGCACGGAGAAGAGGAGGCCCTTTGCCTTTGCATCGGCCATCGTTTCGGCGATGAACTTTTCGAGAGCGGCCATGCGCATCACGGTCGCATCGAGGATTTCGCCCTTCAAAAGCGGCTTGGCGGCGCGGAGTTCCGTAACGGAGCCATCTTCAGCCACGAACTCGATTTTGAACGTGTCGGCCTCTTCCATCGTGATGGATTTTTCGTTACCGTAAAAGTCGTCGGCATCCATGCTCGCCACGCGAGTCTTCACGGATTCGTTCCACACGCCATTGCTGTGCGGATTGTTACGGGCGTAGTTCTTCACGGCGTTAGGAGCGCGGCGGTCGGAGTTGCCTTGGCGAAGCACCGGGTTCACGGCGGAACCCTTCACCTTGTCGTAGCGGGCGCGAATCACCTTTTCTTCGTCAGTCGCCGGAGCATCGGGATAATCCGGCAAAGCGTAGCCGTTCTTCTGGAGTTCGGCGATAGCAGCCTTCAACTGCGGCACACTCGCAGAAATATTCGGGAGCTTGATAATGTTTGCGCTCGCATCAAGCGTAAGCTTGCCGAGGAAAGCAAGATCGTCCGTGACAGGCTTGCCGGCAAAAGTCGTACCCGCTGGGAGCGTATCGGCAAAAGCCGCGAGAATTCGGCCCGGAAGGGAAATGTTCTTTGTTTCGATATCGATATCCGCCGTCTTTGCAAAGGCGGTCACGATCGGGAGTAAGGATTGAGTCGCCAAAAACGGGGACTCGTCTGTAAGGGTATAGTAAATCTTCGTATTCATACAGAGGTAAAGATAGAAAATTATACTCTCTGCATATAGAAAAGCCCCCTCCTTTAGGGAGGGGACTTGAAAAGGTGAATTCCGCCATGCGGGAGACTACCAGCAGCCTCTCAAATTCACAGTAGTGCCTTCAGGAACCGTCACACGAGTCGGGAACGTAACGGTTGCTTGACCATCGCAATTTCCGCTTCTATTGTTCCAATATCCCGTACCAGAAGCTGTCGACACAAGGCTCCAGCAGTTCGAAACGGTCGAATAAATTTGCATCTGACGCGCACCAGAACCGGAATTGTTGCACTGGGAAACATCATAAACACCCGGATTAAGAGTTACTCCATTACTCCAATTATCAATCTTTTGTGCATTCCCTCCAGTACCGGAAGCAGAACCAGAACCCGAATTGGAGCTAGATTCATCGGAACCGCCACCAATTCCAGCAGAGCAATCAGGTTGCGTGCCGGAAGTTCCGGTAACCTTAATCCATTCACCAGCCTGGGGAACTTGGATATAGTAGCCTCCATCCACTTTAGGCACGTTATGGTTTCTAATGCTGGTGGCACAAGACGATTCGCCATCGCAATAGTATGTTCTAATTCCATTAACGTATATCGGGTACTTATCATTGTTTTCATTAATGGTAAGGACCTTCGTCGTGAACAAGCAGAACGCATTGCTTACGGAGCCACCACCGCCATTGCCGCCATTAGTCTGCAAGCTACCGCACCCAGTAGAGCAGTAATCCGAGCAATGACAGCCGGCCGCGGCACTCGAACTTGCGACACTAGCGCTGCTTTCCGGCGTAGGATCGGAGCCTCCGGCACAATTCGGAGTTCCACCATCAAAATCAGCATTGGCGCCCGAACGGAAATCCTTAAACTGGATATACCAACCTCCATCCACTTTAGGAACGTTTGCAACATCACTCCAGCCAACATGAGTATCCACAAAATCCCTTCCGTTAATGCTCACCTTGGAACCCGCATAGGGGCCAACAAAATCACCCGTCTTTGTAAAGTAGCAACCGCTTGTATTGCCCGAATTCCATCCAGAGGTAATCACATGACTGCATCCACTGGAACAAGTGCAATGGCAATCTCCCGTTGTAGATATAAAATCTACTTTTATCGGGCATTCCGCAGTCTTGCTGTCACTGGTTCTTGTCGCCTTGAAGGTGTAGGTATTTTCGCCCGAAGCATTCACATCACTAAAGGAGAACGAAGCCTGATTGTTGCTAATCGAACCGCTCGTTTTTTCAAGTCCACCCGATGTCAAAACTTTGTACGTACATCCAGACTCGCAACCAGCCGTCGTCACACTAGCCGGCACACTTGAACCTTCGTCCACTTCTATTGTCGAAGACGGGCAAGTTGCCGATATCGGATTGCTGACGGTATAAGCGGGAGCGCATTCCTGCTTGCTGCCGTTATACTGTATGCTGAGTACATACTTATACGTGCCAGCGGCATTGGGCGGGGCCTCGGTAAATGTCAACGAAGTCGCATTCGACGTACCTGTCTGCGGTGTCGACAAACTGTTGCCGATGCCATCATGTACGGCAAATGCATAACTGTATGTCACATTGTCCGGATTGGTGATATTTGCAGTAAGCGACCCTGAATTGTCAACATTGCAAGTGACACCAGTCGGCGCCTGTCCTTCCGGTTTTACCACTTTTACCGACCTTGAACAAGATTTTCCATAGCTTTCCACCTTGTAGGTATAGCTACCTACAGACAAAGCGTTACCGCTGGAGTTATTGGGTGCCGACACGGTCTGCTCTTCACCAGACCTTGCCGAAGCATTAAGAACTTCTACGCCTCCAAAAGTCACCGTGTAAGGGCATCCCGTTTCAGGGCAAGTGCCAGAATCTATCTTAAACTTGAACGACGGCACTCCGGATCCCTGTGTCACAGACTCGCCAGCGACACTACATTCAATGTCCTTCATCGGTTCAATATTATTTGACGTCACTTCGCATTCTGCAGTGTTACCATTGACAGAGGCTTCCACTTTGAATTTCACCGGTTCAAGTCCCTCACTATTCATCTTGTCCAGAAGTTCCTGTGTCGTCTTTCCTTCGTAACCGAACGACCAGTTCTGATAGCTCGAGCACTTGACTCCCGTTTTGTCGCCCAGGGCAGAAGTCGCATCGCAAGTCGCCGAAGCTACCCCCGACAACTGCGTCGAGAATTCCCACTTACCCGAGCTCTGATTAAATTTTGGCATGCCGCATTCGATACCCAACACATACGGGCACTGAGTCGCAATATATTTCACGTCAAAGGACGCGCCCGAATTGCGAATCACAATTTCCTTGACAGAGCCCGGATCGAACCCATTCACATTGGACAAGACATCGACATTCAGAGAATGCCTTCCACTCTCCGAAATCATGGCCGGCAAGCTTTCCTTGCGAGAACCAATACCCGATTCCGAAACCATAAACACTTCAATGTCTCCTGCTGTATAGAACTCCACGTCAATGACGAGCTCTGCCCCGCGGAAATTTTTGCGTTTTGCGTGAAGCGGGTCATCACCCACGGGGATAACCATATCCGTAGTTCCGCTACTGCGTTTCGTGTCAGACAAAATGCTAACGTGTTCTGAGCAGTTATCCTGATTCCCAACAAAGAAAGTACCACAGCTATACAGCATATTTGAAAGCTCCAGGCTGGACTGCGTTCCCGGGCAGCTCATCTTGATTTTAGCATCCTTGGTCGCACCGCCATGTTGTCCTCTCTCTGTGAAATGGTAAATGGAGTCGCGAAGTTCAAGATTCTTCGTCGTCATAATTCCACTGCAATATTCCAAAGACGTACTGTTGTCACAACCGTTGTAGTAGTACAGTTTAGTGCAGTTATTGCTTTCAAACCAGCTGGAAACGCCCACCCACGGAGAAACATCTTCGTCCAACGGAACACGACCGCCAATATAGTTAGCCTTGAACGAACACATGACCGTCGGAACGTCAAAGCAGTTTTCAGTATACGAACTGGACTGCCAGCCAATATCATACAACGAAAGAGCCTTGTCCGACAAGTCGAAACCGACATGTCTATGGAATTCATCATTTGTATTGTACCGACTCAAGTCAAATGTCGCATACGCCTTTGACGAGCCAACTTGCGCCGTAAGACTCATGATATCTGTTTCCGAAAGCGTGAAGGAAATCTTCACCATATCCGTAGGCGAGACCGTCAAGCCAAAGATTCTCGTATTTTGGCAATCCCCGGAATTGTAGTTGTTAATGCTGTGACCAACAACTTTACACACACGCGCATAGAGCGGCGCACTAGATTCGCTACCCACACCGAACACGTTCAAAATAAGGAACTCAGAATTACTCCCATCAATTTTTCCTCTAAACACAAGACCCGTATTCAAGAAGTCATTACCATTCGCCTTTTTAAGGATAGTCGTATTGAACATGGCCGTCATTTCACCATACGGGCCTGCGTCCCTGGAACTGAAAATCACGGACTGGGTTCCATTCTGGTTGTTCGCATTATTCGTATTTTCGGTATAGATACCACCTTCTTCACTGAATTTAGGAGGTTTCAGATGCGCATCGCCCTTCTTGGCATTATTGAACGCCATCAGCCAGTCGGCAGCGCCGCCCTGTGCTCCATCGTTGGCTGCACAAATCTCTCCCTTCGAAAGAACAGTCCTGCAAGTATCTATGCAGTGCGTTTGACCGGGGCCACAGAACGCCGTCATCCCGTCAAAGTCTTCGTAGAAGCAATGCTCGTCATGCTTATTGAAATTGGCGATAATTTTATTGTCTCCCGTAATAATCGGATAAGACCAAACGGAAATATTTGCGTAATAGGTATTTTCGTCGGGACAGTTGGTTCCGGAACATGTCCAATAACTGAACAGGTTTTCGTCATCGCCCTTGTCTTCGTGAGAAAGTTCCAGCCTGTCACCCGCATAGACCTGATAAACGCACAAGTCTTTTTTCGCATCCTCGGCAGTGCACTTCTCCGTTTCTCCAGCGCGTTCGCCGCTGATGAACTTCACGACAACAGCAGTTTTCGGGTCCTGGGCACCATCCAAATCGACTTTCACCGGGAATTTCTTTTTCTTCACCGATGCATAAAGTGTATACGTCTGGTCGCTTGTCGGATTATCGACGCTGTTGTTCTCCGTAGGAATAATGACCTCGCAATACGCAGGAACACCGGTATTATCCGACGACAGTTTTATCAACGCAGACGTTTTGCACTTCCAGGATTCGTTGAGAGCCTGCTCATGGCACTCGTCTCCTTGAGCGCGTACCCATTCCACAGAAGTCGACAACAGCCCACCGTCGTTGCAATCAGGGATATTTTTCTTCGTATCGTATCCCTTTTCTTCACAAACTTCCTTGTAAAGGTTACAATACGTCTTCAGGTCACTGCGCACGACAGTCGCATCGCCCACCTTGTACAACCTCGCGTACTTCGGGTCCACCGGCAAGCATGCGCTATAAGGAGACGACAGCTGGAAATAGAGATTTCCTGCAACCGCATCAGACGATAATGTCACAGTGAACAAATCCTTGACAGTGCCGTCCTGGCTAATCGGAGCAATAACCTTGTAGAAGGTCTTGCCACCAGCGCCTCCTCCACGCACTTCCACATTAGCAGCCGGAGTGATAGTCCATCCTGAGGGCGGTTGAGAGACCGACACGTCAAACATCGCCTCATTTCCACTATTGACCGGCGAAAGACTTACAGAAACCTTTTTCGTCGTGCCGGACTCAACTTCGACATCATCTTCGACAAAGCTTACATCTGCTGTTGCATCCTTCAAGCCATTTACCACAAGGTAGAACGGCACCGTTCCGTAATCGCCTTCGCTCGGGGTGTATTCGCACTTGTAATGGTCTTCCGGAATGAAATCCCCATTATTCAGTCGCAATTCACCGGTAGTGGCAATGTTTCCTTCGCAAGTGACATTTTGCATTTCCTTCTCGACATTGCCGCCATTGACATTAACCACGCTGAAATAGTCGGAAAGCGTTCCATCAGGATCCTGGGTAATGTAAATGATTCGCGGCAAAACTACATACGACGGCGTCACTTCGTCATAGACTTGAGGCTGGCGTTCTTCGGCTTCGTACTGCGAAACCAGAGAAACATCCAACTGCGTTGCCATGGCTACGTAGTACGAGTCAAATCCGCCATTGTTACCGCCAGCGTTACCACCAGCACCACCGGCGCCACCGGCATTGCCTCCATTTCCGCCATTGCCTCCATTATTCCCACCATTATTACCGTCCCCTGGATCGCGAATACCACCACAATGTTGCTGGTCAATGGGACAGATAATCAAGTTGTCGGTCATGTCGGCCACCATTTCTTCATTGCTTACGGAGGACTTCAACATCAAATCCGGAATCTTGGCACACTTTTCAGCCACGGCATAGAAGGAACCATGCAGTGTAGCATTGTTGAACATCACCTTCTGGTCGCCCGTCGATTTTCTGCAGTATTTTTGCTGGCAGTTGTAGTCATAGGAATTCCACGCTGGAACCCAGCACTCTGCTTGGCACCTGACGGGGTCATAATTCGGATTTTCCGCGCCACCGCCAAGATTGCTCAAAGTATAAATGAAGTAATTGTAGTTGACACCAGCCTGGTCTTTTGCGGGCATTATCTGGGCGTTCTGCAACATGCGTTCCTTCACGTACATGAACACGTAGCCCTTCTGCTCTTCTTCATCAAGAGTCGGCGGCAACTTCATCGTAGTCGGAGAACCAGAAATAATCACGATAAAGCGCCCGTTGAGGTAAGTTTCATCGCCGGAATCTTCAAAGCTCGTAATATTGACGACAAGGTAGCCATTGTACAGATTGTTCTTACGGGAATCTTCGCTTTCCAGCATTTTTGAATAGCAGTCGTTCAACTGACGGGCAACGTTTCCACCCCACTTGGTGATGTTGGCTGCACAACCCTTGTTGGCATAGTCCTTGAACACGTCATAGGCAGTCTTAATCATGTCGGGCACAAAGAACTTGGAACCGTCGCAACCAGGGCGTTTTTCCCAGGTAGCGTCGCAAACATCCTTGACCGCTTTTGCGCACTCCGGTTTGTTGGATTCGCTCATATTGTTCGAAAGCGTTCCCTTTGACTGGAACCACGGCGCCACATGGCATTCGGGGCGCTGCTCATTTCCGAGTTTGCAATACGGAGACTTTTTATAGGGTACGCCAGAGCCGTAATGGTACTCGTTAGTCTCGTTACGCATGTTATTACGAATCGGTTGCCCACCGACATAGTACCTGGCCAGATTATCGGCAGTTTTCACAAAATCAACATCCGTGATGCCGGGTTCCACATAGTAGAAGTAGTACATGTCGTCTTTTTGAGGGACATAGACATACGGACTGTATTTTTCGCCAGTCCACTTTTCACCCGTCGTATTCGTCTTGTTCATTCCATTCGTTTCTATGAAGCTCTTGGCATCTCTCATATTCTTATAGTCTGCATACGGATGCCCGTCGGCGATGTAAAGTTTGGAATTCGAATTATCGCCAAGCAGAATCATATTGTAAACCGACGAGAAATCTTCCAATGTAGAGTTGTTTTTCGAAGACACGTTAAAGAAACTGTTGTGAATCGGAATCCACACATCGCCCTTGACCGTAAAGGGCACAGCAAACTGGGCATTGCCCGTTGCCGCTCCGTTCGTCTGGGCCGCTCCTATGCGAACCTGAGCCGTATCTTCGAGGCACATGTTGCCTTCTACCGTGAAGTAATACGAACCGGCGCCCTGGTGCGTATTGATAATGTTCGTAGAAGTCAAGTTACCGCCAATACGGACACCACCCTTGTTCCCCTGGGTGACTGGGCCATCGAAAAAGGCGTTGTTGCTCACACCTCTTGTCTTCATGCCGAAATTTTTCGTTTCTCCATAAACATAAATGTCCGTGACATCCATACCGTTGTCGACATTCAAATTTCCGCCAATGCAGGCCGTACCACCAATGTCGATATCATTACCCGACAGCTGGGCGTTTCCCGTCACGATAAAGTTTTCGCCGACATGGTTCGGGTTGCCTTCCCAGTTACCGTTGATAAGCACAGACGTAAGGTTCGCTGTGCCATGGTTTTTCATCGTGCCGCCAAAATACGTGTAGTTAAACGGCAGAGCCCTGACGCGAGCCTGCTGCACCGGAAGAGCCACTCGATAAAGTCCCGATACTTCCAAAATAGCCACAGCCCTGTACGAGCTCGTAGAATCCTGAGCTTTCCATCCTTTAGAAAGAATCTTCATTTTGTAGCGAGCGCTGGAGGCATCCACACCAGTCAACCACACATGATAATTGCGACCAACATCCCCCTGCGACAGAACGTTGTCCAGAAGAATGGGATTCTTGCCACCCTCGAAATACTGGCGGACAAGGCCACCAACGTCATGGCCGTTGTTTGTCATCCATGCGCGGGCGTTGTCAATGCCAGCCATTGCCGCACTGTACGCCGACTGTTGAGCCATACGCGATGCCGACGACCGCCCTTCGGAAGTCAGCCACTTGAACGCCGCAGTTCCTGCGATGGTTGCAACCATCATGAAGAGAAGAACCGCTACTATGGATACACCTTTTTTATTCAAGAACATAACTTCCTCCTCACTAATCCGCCGTTCCATTGCTCGGAATCGGGATTACAAACGAGTTTATCGCGCCATTGCCATTGACCAACTTTTTAAACGTCACCCTCAACGCCTTCACATACTTCTTGATGTTCGACGCAACGGTTCCCGTCTCGTTGAATTCAAATGCCGATGTCGAAACCCTCTTGAGCTTCACGTTTTCAAAACGTACGGAGCCCGCGGCCGTAATCGGCGAGAAGCTAACGAACGTGAAAGCAAGGCAGACTTTCTCGGCGTCTTTAGAGGGCACGAAACGCATCTTGCGAACGCCAAGGTCGTCGCCGGCACCCGTCGGCGGGAAGAACAGAAAATCCTTCAAGAACGGAACTTCGTCGCCATTCTCCATGTAGCGGAAACCAACGGACATGTGGTCGCGACCAGGGCAGAACATGCGACTTACGTTTTCACCGTTGTCGGGCATCGAAAAAGAAACCTCGTATGCGGAGTCTGCATGCAAATCGACGCTTTTGCACAAAGTCTGCCAAGAGCCTTCTGCATTGTTCGCTTCAGCCAGGAACACCTGGTTCAGCTTCATGTTTTCGGGATTATCCTCGTATCTGCCAGTATGCCTGTCGAAATTAGTGGAAAAACCGCGGAGAGTGACGATCGGTCCGCCACCCACAGGATCCGTTTCTACAGGGCTGAAATTGCCATCACCAAACCGGGAAACAAAACGGAAATCATTCGATTCGTCCGCAGCCGGCAGCATATTGATATGCACCACTTCTCCATCCGTCCTAGGCAGGGCTTCTTCAATTTTAAAATTTTCAACGCCCGTCGCAATGGTTACCGTACTGCCATTTTCGCCCGGGCAACTTTCATCCGGAGTTCCTTGCATGGTCCTGCAGCTTCTAACCAAATTCTTTTCGTTGACGCGCCAGGTAATTTCTTCGATGGAACCGTAGCTTCCGTCGTCATTGTAGCGCAGGCGCCTCATGGTAATCGCATCGTATGGTGCGCCCTTCGTCAGAGTATACGAAGACGAATCCCCGCCTTCCGGATCCATATAGACTTCGGAATAACTCGTAAAGGCATCGTTATCACCACCAGCACCAGCCGCTCCCGCAGCGCCCGCAACACCAGCGGCAGCACCGGCGACATTCTTCGCATTTTTCGCACCGATGAAAGAAAGGTCACGCCTCATCAGCTGAGCCACTTCGCCCGAGGCTTCATTCGCCTCGATCATGCTCTCGGTACGCACGCGCATTTTGGTGCTGTCGCTAAAGGCCTGACCCGCCAAGACTGCGACAATCCCTGCGATGGCGATATAGACAATCAATTCCATCAAGGTAAAACCGGCTTTCGCTACAGCCGTTCCCGTCATCTGCTTATGGTCTTTCCACATCATCATAGAACTTCCACCCTCTCCAATTTAGCGAATCACATCGGATACGTTGATGGACTGCGTAGACCCGTTAAATTGCCAACTGACCTTCACGTTCACCATCTTTGCATATACGACTTTCTGTTCCTTGTAAAGCGACGAAGCGTCCGACTCAAAGTTCTTATCCGCAAAGACAGTCAGTTCCGTATCGTAGTCGATGGCCGAAGAATCATTGCCATACTGACGAGCCCAATACTTCTTGTAGGTAAGGCCTGTAAATGTCGTGTCGGCATCGTAGCTGGACTGCAGCATGGAGAGTCCGTTCTTCTTGAGTGAGTCCAGAACAACCTGGGCCACTTCAACGGCGGCGTCCCTACTGCGGAGTCGCAGCATGGCTTGGTGGTTACCGCTGTTTAAATTCAATACGGCCACATACAAAAAGCCGAGGACCGCGGCAGCGACAAGCGCTTCCGTAATGCCGATTCCCTTTTTATTTTTAAACAAACTCAATCTCATAACAACCTACCTATGCGCCCAATCCTGATTGGACGAACGCTTCATCCAAACAAGCTTGTTGTTCGATTCCGTCTTAACGGCTGCACTGTAGCCATTCCCGCCCTTATACGTCAGGCACACGAAACCTTCCGCAGGGTATGCGGCAAGGCCTGTTTTCGGCTTGAATACTGCGACACCATCATCCTTGAGCCAATCGTCGCCATCCAGGCTGCTCGTCACGCCTTCGGGGCAACCGATCGTAAAAATATCGTCAAACTTTATGCGGTCGACAACGTCGCCTGCATCGCCTTTGGCTCCGTTCGGGCAGGCGTAAGCGACAAGGCCGCTCGCGCCATCCTTCTTCACACAAACCATTTCCGACATTCGCACCGACTGCGCCGCAACGGATGCCAGGAATTCAGTCACGTTCATGGCGCCATCCTTCTGCTTCGAGTTTTCGATAGCGCCGGTCAACCCCACTACGCCCATAGCAGACAAAATGCCCATGATTGACACCACCGTCAACACCTCAACAAGGGTGTATCCCTTCTTTTCACGAAGCCTCTCAATCATACAACATCTCCTGCGCACAAGTTAACTCTTTGAATATCTTAAAGTTAGCATAAAACCACTCCTTGTCGGGGAGTGCTTTTAATTGAATATATATTAAATCGCCTTCAAGCGGTTTACAAATGTTTACAGAGGATGTTCCAATGTGATTAAAAGACAACAAAACGCCCGGACACGGGAAAAATAGTCCCCAAAAGACCTAATTAACGCAGATTTTGCGTTAATTAATCGCTGGGAAGCCGAGCTGCCGAAACGGCAATCGAAACCGCTACTTGTTCTGCGACTTGCCCAAGGTTCCGCGGGAGTAGCCATCGATGCAAGTGACCGAAGCTCGCTTGCAGGGCGTGGAATTGTCGTAAAAGACCTTGCGGTCGTTGCGGAACACTTCGCCGAAGATTTCCTTGCCGGGGGCGTTCGAGCCCTTCTGGAAGGTCACGTCGTAAAAGATGTCGGAGTCACGCGTCACAACGCGCACGGTGGCGTTGACCACGTAGGCATCGTGCTTCGCCATGATTTTAAAGCCATAGGGGATTTCCTCGATGTCCACATGAGGGAGCGAAGATTTCTCGGGCGGAGTGTATTCGATGTCGTCCCAGTCTTCGGCCTCGCCACTGTCGCGGGCCTTGAACCATCCGGCAGGGTCGGAATTCTGCGCGTCTTCCATGGCCATGTTGATGCTCGCCACGTAGCCGTCGCGAATAAGCGCAAGCTCTTCCTTGAGCTCGTGATAAACGTCCATGTCGCCGTCGTAGGCGAAGCTTGCGGCACAAAATGCAAGGGATGCGATAATCAAAGTTCGTTTCATGCTGTGCAATCTAGCAAAAAATTATTATATTAGGGGCGCACACCTGCCCAGGTGGTGGAATGGTAGACACTGGGGACTTAAAATCCCTTGGGGGCAACCTCGTGCGGGTTCAAGTCCCGCCCCGGGCATTAAATTTTGAGGCCGGTAATGATTGAATTTTACCCCAACAGCATCTATTACCCGCGCGAAGCGGTGGAAGAAAAGCTCGCCAAGGGCGAACTGCAAAAGACAGAACAGCACCTTATGGGCTGGACAGAGCGCCATCGCGGCGAAATCTGGGACTGCGCCCGTGACGATTCCGAAAATCCCACCGACGAAATTCTTCTGGACAACCTTCGTGCCCTGCTCCTTTGCAAGGGTTCCCTGCAGCCGGCCGCCGAAATGGGCGACATGATCAAGGAAATCACGAAGGAAGTCTGGTACCGCAACGAAGACGCCTCGGAATCCGCCGACCAGGTCGCAACGGAATGGCGCGCCAAGTACCTCACCAAGTGGCGCGAAGCCCGTATGTTCGAAGCCTTCATCCTTATCGAAAAGCGTGCCGAACAGCTGCTCCAGATTCTCAAGGGTTAATTGCCGACAAGGCGATTGAATCCGACAGGGCGTGCGGATTCAAGGCCGCACCGCCATCAATACTTCGCGAGCCAGCGAACGGGTATCCAGAAAACAAGCTTGCCAGACGACAATCTTGGATACCGCCAAAAATAATTTATATGGTCCACAAGTTTCGCTTTGAACTTGGCATCTTCGGTATCCGAAAAAACGAACTCGTCAAAATGGAACACGCCAAGGGAATCAAGCGTCATGCGAATTCCCACCACGATGTCTTCGCGGTCCTTCTTTTTCAACTGTCTATAATGTTCCGAAGCAAGATAATGGAGCCCTGCGGCACGGCCCTGCAAAAACTTTTCAAGTTTCTGCAAATCGACGCCCGCAGAATTTTCAAGAACGTAGATGTCATCTAAATTCGGCATCACCACGCGGCCACTAAAGCTCGGTCCATCGACCGGCTGCTGTTCAATAATCGGAGGCGGTTCGGGAATATACCGCGGCATGCCAACCATCAAATAGAGCAGGCCTGCAAAAATCAAGAAAAGGACGATAAGAGGGAAATTTCGCTTGACCATATAACGGCCTATTCAATGGCCTTGATACAAAGCTGCATAGACTTTCGTCCGTTGTAGTAATTCCAGGTGGGTTCAAAGACAATGGAGACACTGCGGTTTGCGCCGACAATGGACTTGCACTTGCGAAGGCCAAAAGCAATCGCCGAATACGAACGGCTGCCCGCCTGCGACACTTCCATTTGCAAGTGTCCGCCACGCAACTCCCTAACCCGATGAACCTTGACATTGTCGGCCCTGAACGTCGGATACGGGAAATTGCCGCCAAAGGGTTCCATCATATCAAAGAAATCAAGCACGGAGAGTTCGGCACCTGCAGCACACTTAGGCCGATCTTCCTTAGACAAGCTCGAAGCGAAATCGGGCGAGACAAACAGTTCCCTCAAAGAAACCTTGATATCGTAGGCATGAGCTTCGTCGGTAACAACGGCTTCGCCCGTATAGCCTTGATCTTTAGCCGAAGCCGCGAGACGGACGCGGAGTTCGTCGATTTTATCGGCGGGGAGCGAGAAGCCCGCCGCATTGGCGTGACCGCCCCACCGGTCGAAAAGTTCACGGCTTTCAAACAAAGCCTTGTGCCAGTTGAATCCGGGTACGGCGCGGGCGCTGGCGTGCGCCATGCCATCGTCGATGGAAAGCACGGCTGCAGGGCGACCGAATTCCTGGGCCAACTTGGCCGACACAATTCCGATGACGCCCACATGCCATTTTTCGCCACCCACCACAATAACGGTGGGCACCGTTTCGCCATAAACAAGCCGAACCTGTTCCATGGCCATTTCGGTAATCTCGGCTTCCTTCTGCTTGCGGCTGGAGTTCCAGTTCTTGAGTTCGGCAAGCAAGGCCGGAGCTTCGCTCTTGTTGTCGCAAAGAAGCAGTTTCAGCGCGGGGTCGGGGCGTTCCATTCGCCCAGGGGCGTTCAACAGCGGAGCCATTTTGTACATCACGTCGATGCCGCCCACGGAACTCCCGTCCTTCATAAGCGAAGCATACATCGCCTGCACTCCGGGCCAGGCACTGTGCTGCAATGTGCGAAGGCCAACTCTTGTGAAGCGCCTGTTTTCGGGAGTCATCTGCACTAGGTCTGCAAGCGTTCCGAGGGCTACGAGATCCAGGAATTTCTTGGGAGTCGGCATGCCCAGTTTTGCATAAAGGGCGCAAATAAACTTGTACGAAACACCCACACCACAAAGTTCGGAATTGGGATAGGTATCGCCATCCTGATGCGGATCCAGAAGCACGTCGCAAATCGGAAGCCCGTCACCGCTTGGCTGGTGATGGTCCATGACCATCACAGCCATGCCAAGTTCCTTGGCATGGGCGATTTCGGCATTTGCGGTAATTCCCGTGTCCACGGTAATTACGTACCGCGCCCCTGCGCTGTACATTTCGTCTACCGCCGAAACCGAAAGGCCGTAGCCATCGCCGAAGCGGTTCGGCAAGCGCCATTCTGACTCGATGCCGACTTCCTTGAGGCCGCGAGTCAAAAGCGTCACCGAAGACATTCCGTCAAGATCGTAATCACCGAAAATAAAAACCTTTTCATGAAGCTCGCGGACTTTCAAAATCCATTCGAGAGCATGGTCCATTCCGAGAATGAGCATCGGATCGAGAATATCGTCATCACTACCGCAAAAAAGACGACCGGCATCTACAACATTCTTTATGCCGCGCGAAACAAGGAGTCTCGCCACCAAGTGCGGAATTTTCAATTCCTGCGACAATGTAGATGCAATCAAGTTTTCCATCACTTGTAACCTTCGAATAACTTAATTGCAAGAGCCTGCAGCAGAATGGCAACAGGGGTTCGGCGGGCAAAGGCCCTGGAAATCGTTTCCTGCACATCGGTCAAAGCCTTGTTCAAGGCCACTACGTCGATGCCCGGATGCGCCTCCAAACTGATCTGGGATGTCGTATTCGGAATTCTAATGTTTGCTCCGGTCTGCCTGCGAATCAAGTCGGCAATGAGGAACGACAGCACTTCCAGCAAATGGACCGCATCGACAACTTCCTTGATTTTTGCATCGTCCAGCAGTTCGAACAATTCGTAATAAGCGTTTTGAAGCGAAAGGCTCAAGAACTTCGACGCAAGATTGAAAATTTCGTTTCCGCTTTTCGCATAGTAAATCGCCTTCCCCGGCGAACCTACGGCAAGGCCCACGATATCGTCGTCTATCGAATCTTCGGCTTCATCGCCCATGATGCGAACGGCCTCGCTGCGAACCTCTTCGTCGGAAAGCGGCAACAGATGCAAAGCGAGGCAACGACTGCGATTAGTCTGCAGCATTTTTTCACGGGACGACGTGGTCAAAATAAAGTAGGTATTGGCAGGGACTTCTTCCAACGTCTTCAAGAAAGCGTTCGAAGCCGCCTCGTTCATGCGGTCGGCTTCGGCGATGATAACCACGCGCACACGGTCGTTTTTAAGGGCGAAGGAATCCGACAACGTACGGATAAGGCCTACCGATATTTCGGCAGCGGCATCGAATATTTCAATGCTGTAGGGGTTCTCAAAAATCTTTTGGATATAGGAAAGCTTGTAATCCTGGACGGTCTTCGCCGTGCTCCTGGAAGAAACCTCGGACGAACTCTTGGCATTCGCTTCTGCGCTTATCATAGGGAACACCCAGTTGTCGGTAGCCCCGGCATCGGCGGCCATCTTGCATCCGAAGCAATGACCGCACGGGCGCATATCCGGATCTGTACACAAAAGTGCCTTGGCAATTTCAATGGCCAACGCCTTTTTGCCAATTCCCGAAGGACCGTCTATGAGAATCGACTGCGGGAAACGGTTTTCACGCAGCGCCGACATCAGGCGTATTCTTTGACGTTCCTGGGAAGCAGGTCCCTTTAAGCGATACTCTATCATTTCTGTTTCAACCACTGTAGCGGGTCAACCGTCTGGGTGCCTTCGCTAACTTGGAAATACAATTTAATTCCATTTAACGAAGCGATATCGCCGACTTCGCCAATTTCTTCGCAATTACGCACTTCCTTGCCCTCGTTTACGCGAATCGAGCGCAAATGTCCGTACACGGAATATGTTCCACCCTCGTGTTCCACAATCACCGACGGGCCGCGCCCATCAATTTCGGAAACCATCACCACCGTACCGGCAGCGGCGGCACGCACCATTCCACCGCGCTTGCCTCGAATTTCAATGCCCAGATTGCGGGTGGCGATATGCAGCACCGGATGCTCCTGCAAGCCGTACTGGCTTATGATTTCGCCCTCGAGCGGCATGCACTTGGGGCCCTTGACGCTCGTGGCAATCGTCTTCTTCGGCTTTGTAATTTCTTTTTCCGGCTTCTTTTTGTCTTTTTTCTTTTTGCGTTCGGCCTCGGCCTTCTTCGCGGCCTCGATTTCCTTCTTTCTCTTTTCTTCGAGTTTCTTTATAAGGGCGAGCATCGTTTTCTGGTTGCGTTCGAATTCCTGGAGAGCCCTGTGCTGCATTTCCTTATCGTGCTTGAGGCTTGTAAGCATGCGTTCCTGGCCGCTCATTTGGCTCACGAGTCCCTTTTCTTCGGCGGCCTTCTTGTTGCGCAAGGTCGAAAGGTCGGAAAGGTGAGCCATTTCCTGTTGTTTTTTTTCATCGCGTTCGCTCACGAGACGCTTCAACAGATTGACTTCCTGGAGGTCGTTGTACAGTATATGATGAACCCAGTACGCCTGTCGATCAGGATTCCCTTCTTGCGTCATCAGTTTGTAAAGAGCCTGGGCTTCGCTGTTCCTGCCGTTTACATATAAAGTCCGTATCCTTTTTTTCATGGTTTCCTTACGAACTTTTATCTTTGCATCCAGGGAATCGATATCATGGGCCAGTTGGACCAGCACACGCTGAACCATCACTTCGCTTTTGGCGAGTTCGCCGATATAGTTGCGGGTCTGGTTCAAGTTCTGGTCTATAAGGGATATCGTGTTGAGCACACCCTTTTCTTCACTTTCAATCTGGGCCAGTTCCTCACGTTTTTTGGCGAGGTCCGTCTCCAGTTTTTTCAGAGCCGTTTTTTGTTCCTTGATCTGTGCATCCGTCTTTTTGGGCGCAGCCATAGAAAACCCGACAAGCAGGCAGACCAAGAAGACAATCCAGCGGACATTGAACAGGCGCATAAATCAATCCTGTTCGTTACGGGCCATCTGCAAAAAGCCTCGCACGGTGCGATAACTGAAATACGCCGACAGTGCGCTTACCATAATGACAATCAATGCAAACAGGAATCCGAAGTTCCCCAAATATTCCCCAAGCATGGGGACTGCCTGCGTTACGGAATTCAGCACGACGGCCAAAAGCGCTACAGAAAGTCCGCAACCGACAAAGCCCTGCATCAAGCCTTCAAGCACGAACGGGAACTCGATAAAGTAATAGCTCCCTCCCGCGTATTTCATGTTTTCGACAAGCAGTCTGCGGCTTAAAAGCGAAAGCCTGACCGAGTTGCAAATGATAAGCGACAATGTCACCAACAAAAGCACACTCAAGCAAATCGGCCAAAAAATCATCCTGAACTTCCAGGCCGAAATCTTCTCGACCCATTCCACAGGAGCCTGAACTTCTTCAAACGTTCCCTCACGTCGCAACATGTTCCTGAGTTCAGTCAAGTCCGCAGGGTTCCGGCTAGACTCATCCATGGATATTCTGAAAAACGGCGGCAAGGGATTATCGTCCACAAGGTCCAGCATTTCACCGTTGAAGTGCCTACGGAAATCGGCCAATGCAGAATCGGCACTCACGAATTCCACCGAACCCACATGCTTAGTACTTTCCAACCGATTTTGAATGGTTTTCAAGGAATCCTGAGGCACGGATTCCGGCAAGAAAGCCTCCACCGTGTACAGTTTCTTTTCGGCGGCCAGCACGCGGAAAACGCCCCCGAGAGCCACCAAAGACGATGAAAGGAGCAGCGAACATAGGAAAATCGTTATGAGCGACGGCAAAATCACCGTACGCTGCTGACGCCACCCACGAAAAGATTCTGCTATTAAATAACCGAGTTGTCCGAACACGCTCCGAATATAATTATTTTTGTTGATGTTCTTTATGGGGCAATTATGAAACACATTGGATTAAAGATTACTGCGTTCATCTTCGCCATAGCACTATGGCTCTACGTAATGTCGCTAAACTCATTCCAAGTCACTGTCGAGCTGCCCGTTCGACTCGTAAAGCTCCCCGAAATGCTGGCCGTGGCCTCGAAGCCGCCCCAGACCCTCCAGGTAAAAGTCGAAGGCGAGGCCTTTGACCTCATGCGATTCCGCTCCCGACTCAGAACGGGCGATTCATCGGTCGCATCCATCGTCCTCGACCTGCAGAATGCGGAACTGGGCGCGACCCGCAAGCACGTCACCGCCAAGAACTTCGTTGCACAAAATTATCCGAACATCAAATTTGTGGAACCCGACAACCAGCTCATGTTCATCGACCTCGAACTGGACACCCGCATCCAAAGAAACATCCCCGTACGCTCCAACGTCACATTCAATACGGCGGCAGGCTACCTGCTGAGCGACGAGCCCAAGCTTTCTCCTGAATTCGTCACTGTTTCTGGCGCAAGGAACGCCCTCACCCGCATGATTGAAATTCCCACCGATTCATTGGATTTCGATACACTCAAGACCGGCAAAAAATACACCATCCCCTTGAACTTCGACCTCTTCCCCGCCTACGTGACGCCGAGCGATTCCAGCATCTCGATTATCGTCGACGTGCAAAAAATCGCGACGAAAAAGTTCGAGAAAATTCCGGTACAGCTCATAGGCATTTACGAAAAAGGCTCAGCGAAACTCGTACCTGACTCCGTCGACATAGAAATTACCGGAGGAGAGCGCGTTCTTGATTCCATGACAAACGAAAACGTGGAACTGTTTATCGAATACAACCGTTTCGCCATCGAAGACGTCGACAGTCTGCCCCCCACCGTCAAGCTAAAGCTGAACACAAACGTCAATCGCGAAATGTCCATAAAGGCGACGCAGATTATTCCTGACAAGGTTTCTCTTGTCAAGAAAGTTGTAAAGCCGGCGGCCTCTTCAGAAACGAACAAAACGAACGAAGACTACGGCGAAGAGGAAGACGAGGAGGACGAGGAATGATTTGGCTTGGAATTGAATCCAGCTGCGACGAAACCGCCTGCGCTATTTTGCAAGACAACCCTCTCAAAGTTCTTTCGAACCCGCTTTACAGCCAAATCGACGAACACGCCCTCTATGGAGGCGTCGTCCCGGAAATTGCCGCACGAGCCCATCTCCAGAAGATTGCGCCCATTGCAGAAGCCGCTGTAAAAGAAGCGGGCATCGAGCTCAAGGACATTGACGCCATCGCCTATACCACGGGTCCGGGCCTGATGGGACCGCTGCTCGTGGGCGCCAGTTTTGCAAAAGGCCTCGCCCGCGATTTGCAGATTCCCGCCTACGGCATGAACCATTTGGAAGGGCACTTGGCTGCAGCATGGCTTAGCAACCCGGATATAGAACCTCCTTTTTTGACGCTTACGGTTTCAGGCGGCCACACCGAACTGGTGATGGAAGAACCCGGCTTCAAGTACACGAGCATCGGCCGCACACGCGACGATGCCGCCGGCGAAGCGTTTGATAAATGCGGAAAGCTGCTAGGCCTCAAGTACCCCGCAGGCGCCACCATTAGCCGTCTCGGCGCAGGCAAGAATCGCAAATTCGTTGAATTTCCTCGGGCGCTGAACACGCACGACAGCTGCGAATTTTCATTTAGCGGTTTAAAGACCGCCGTGCTTCGCTACACCGAGACGCACGCCCCCGAGTTCATTCAGACGAACCTGGGTGACATCTGCGCCTCCTTGGAAGACGCCATTGTCGGAAGTCTCGTTCAGAAGACCGTGAACGCCCTCAAAAAGACTAAGATGAAAACCTTGGTCATGGGAGGCGGTGTAAGCGCCAACGCATGGTTGCGCACCCGTTTGCAAGATTACTGTTCACGGCACGGAATCCGTTTTTGCGTGCCCGACCGTAGCCTGAGTACAGACAACGGAGCCATGATTGCCGCAGCAGCCATTCGCAGGGCAAGACAGAACAAGTTAACATCCATCAATGTGGTCAAACCTTGGATGCCGCTTGCGATTTAGCGTGCATAATTTTGGATATTTGCTCACATGGTTTTGCATTCACCTTGCTTTTTGGCATAACTTGAATTTATATTTATAGCAATGGCGTTTAGGTTGTTAAATGGGACTATTTCTGGATTCTTCATCCTCTCCGGGATGATGGTTTCTGGGTTGTGGGCTCAGGACATTTCCAAGCCAGTAAGCGACGTTGATATTTTTAGGCCCGAAAAACGTGAATCCAAGGTGGAACTGGTCGATTCCAGCAAAAGCAACTCCATAATGCTGAACGTCGACATTTTCGGAAGCCTCGATGTGCAGTCGTACTACATATTGTGGGACAATGTCGACCTTTCCGAAGACATCAAAAAATTGATGACCACCCGCGATTTCGCGCGTGATGAATTCTTTATGCAGAACATCGACCGCGAGCAATTTGAACAAGAACGCATGTTGCAACTGTTCGAAGACAAAAAGCGGGAATACTTCAATATCTTCCCCGAAGAAGCTCTCAGAGAACTGCAAGAAAAGCAGGACGAAGAGTAGCATGTTTTCTAGCGAAATTCCGTTTGAACATTGGAAACTGAGCGGTTTTGAATCCGCGACGGCATTTCTATTTCCGCAAATCGAAAGCACCCACAGTTTGATGAAGACGAAGGCCGTCGCTGGCGACATCGCTCCAGGCGCGCTCATCGTCGCCGATTCGCAATCGGCCGGCCGCGGGCGACACGAACGCACCTGGGACTCCCCCGCCGGCAAAAACCTCTACTTCAACATTCTCGTACCGCTCGATGGAATTGCGCCCAACAGTTTTGCGCAGATTACGCAAGTGACGGCACTGACTTTTGCAGAAGTATTCAACGCCATGGGCGAACAGTCAAACGGCGCGCCTGCCGGCGATAACGGCGAACGCATCACCGTCAAGTGGCCAAACGACATCCTGTTCGGCAAAAGCAAATTCTGCGGAATCCTCGCCGAAATCGTTTTCGTTCCAGCGCAATCCAATTCTGCAGCCACCCCCGCGAGCAGCACCGCGAGTTGCGCCACTACCGCACCGCAAAGAAAGCCCGCGCTCTCGCTCGGAGTCGGCATCAACGTGAACAGCGACCCCGCCGACTACGCGCACCTGGGCCGCAGCGTCACCACGCTCAAAGCGATTTTCAAAAAGCAAATCAACCGCGAAAAACTGCTCCGCGCTCTCGTCGCAAGCCTCGAGCGCGCCATCGGACAATTCAAGGCCTTCGGGATTTCGCCGTGGGTAAACGCCTGGCGCAAAATGGACCAGTTCATCGGATGCCGCGGCACCATCGTCGTCAACAACAACTGCACCGACGCGAACCGCAACAGCGGCGAAGGTTCCATAAAAAAATCGGGATGCATCCTTGACATGAATCCCGACGGTAGCCTGCTCTTTAAAACAGACGATGGTGAAGTACAGACCGTGTACTCCGCCGATCTTGAAATCTAATATTACTTTTTATTCTTGAAGTACATGCTGCCAATGAGCGATACCGCAAGAACCACAATCATGGCGGTGAGTCCCATATTGGCCAGTTCCATCTGCGCGCCCGCATAGCCCGACTCAATCAGGATAATCAAGGCGAGAGCGATTACCGCTGCCACGGAGCCCATCTGCTGGAACATTTTTACTTTGTCCGCATTCGTAAATTTTCCATCGGGGCGTTTGCTAGTAAAGGGCATCGACGTTTCCTCCAAGGCAAATCCACACGAAAAGGCCCACCATCACCAAGACGCTTATGGCGACATTCGCCAAAAAGAAATCGCGGTTCATGGCATCCAAGTCGTTCGACTTGCGGAACAGATGAATGTACAGCACGGCAGCGGTCATAAGGCCAGTCACGGTCCACCAGACCCATCCCATGCTCCAGAAAATTCCAAAGCCCACACACAGGGCAAGCATCGCAATATGGCTCGCAAGCGCAATGCGCAAGGACTTCTCGATTCCAAAACGCGCAGGCACGGAATGCAAACCCTGCTTGCGGTCCATTTCCATATCCTGCGTGGCGTAAATGATGTCGAAACCGCCCATCCACAGCATCAAAATGAACATCAAGAAAATCGGGAACACGGCAAATTCACCGCGCACGGCAATCCACGCGCCCAGCGGGCTCATGCCGATGGAAAATCCAAGGAACCAATGGCAAAGCCACGAAAAGCGCTTCCAGTACGAATACGAAAGTAGCGCAAGCCACACAGGCACAGCCAAGGCGCCAGCGAGCGGCTGCAAGAGCCACGCAAATGCCACGAACAGAATTCCATTAAACGCGAGAAACGCCCATACGGAACGCCTGCTGAGTCTACCACTCGGCAAATGGCGCCTCGCCGTGCGCGGATTCTCCGCGTCGATTTTCGCATCGGCAATGCGGTTGAAACTCATGGCGCTGTTGCGCGCCGTCACCATGCATCCAAGAATCAAAAGCACAAGTTTCGCAGTAGCCGCAGCCGACATTCCGCGAAAACCGTCAGCCGCCACCCACATGGAACCGATGGCAAACGGAAGTGCGAAAAGCGAGTGGCTGAATCGCACCATGTGACCAAATTCGAGAATCGTCTTAAGCATAGAGTTTAGTTATTCCAGGGTTTCGCGATTTCGCTCAGTTGTCCTTGCGGAATTCCCAAGTGCTTCAAGATTTTCGCCACAACGGTATCCACGAGTTCTTCAATCGTCGCAGGCTTGCTGTAGAACTGCGGCGAAGCGGGAATCACCACGGCGCCCGCGCGCGTCACGCGTTCCATATTCTCGATGTGGATCAAGTTGTACGGCATCTCGCGCGGTACAATCACTAACGGGCGGCGCTCCTTGAGGCACACGTCGGCAGAACGCACCAGCAAGTTATCGGACGTTCCCGCAGCAATGCGACCAAGCGTTCCCATGGAGCAAGGCACAACAGCCATTCCCGCGTAATCGCTGGAACCGCTCGCACATTCCGCAAAAAAATCATCCACATTGAATTCTTCGTCAGCAAAATCAAACAGCGATTTTTGACCTTCGAATTCAACGACTTCGCGACCAGG
The DNA here is from genome assembly GCA_024398815.1 of Fibrobacter sp. GTDB lineage: Bacteria > Fibrobacterota > Fibrobacteria > Fibrobacterales > Fibrobacteraceae > Fibrobacter. Next base: position 35,531 of record JAKSIL010000011.1, on the reverse strand, counting down.
GGCCGAAACAACCAGCGACACAGAATGTCCCAATCGCTTCAAGTGCATCGCCGCGCGCGTTGCATAGATGGCGCCACTCGCCCCGGTCACACCAAGAACAAAACGGCTCATCGGGCGACACTCCCCTGCGACGCATCCGCAGCCTTCTGCGGTTTCTGTAAAAACACGCCGAACGAAATCCCGCCATCGAACATTTTCACGCGCTTCACTTCAAAGCCGCATTCTTCCGCCAGCCTGCAGAATTCATCGACCGGCAAGAAGCGGATAATGGAATTCACGAGGTACTCGTAAGCCTCGCGCTTACCGCTAAAGAACGCTCCCATCACAGGGATAAAAAGCGGCGCCAGCACCTTGTAAAAGAACTTGTTGAACACATTCCGCGGAGAGAAAAACTCCAGCACGCAAAGGTAGCCGCCGTTATCCAATATGCGGAACGATTCCTGCAAACCGCCTCGTGCATCCGGCAAATTGCGCATGCCAAAGCCGTTCAAAATTACGTCGAACTGACTATCGGCAAAAGGCATCTTCATGGCATCGAGTTGCACAGGAGCGGCCGAAGTCTTTTTACCTGCGGCACCTCGCAGCATACCATACGAAAAATCTCCAAGAATCGCCTTTGCAGGCTTGCCGCAAAACTTCTCGAACGTGACCGCGAAATCGCCCGTACCACCGCACAAATCCAGCAGCCGAACCGCGGCGCAGTTTTTATCGCTAGCACATTTTTTATCGCCGATGCAGTTTTTTTCGCCAGCGCAGTTCTCATCAAGAGCGCGGTCCCCGTTCTTCAGCGCATGTCGCAGTTCCCTGCAACACGCCCTGCGCCAAAGCACATCCTGGCCACAACTCAAAAAGTGGTTCAGAAAATCGTAACGGCTCGCAATGCCATCGAACATCTTTCGCACAGGGCTAATCATATTCCGCAAGATAGAAATTTACCACATGCAAAAACGGCCGCCCGCAAAGGCGACCGCTTCAAACTTCGCTATCCCGAAGCGACTAATTGAAGTTTGCTGTATAAGTTACACCGTCCGTCGGAGAGACAATGCGCGGATTCTCCTTATCGCCATCGTCCCAGCCGGTAAACACGGCGCCATCCGTAGGAACTGCCATCAGCTGCATCTGAACACCGCCGAAGAACTTGCCAGAGTAATTCGTAGGAGCGTTTCCCGGAAGCGTCATGCCTTCCATAAGAACAACACCATTGCCGTTAGCCTTGATCTTCACAGAAATCAAGTCGCTCACGCCGAATTCTTCCTTGTACTCGCTGATGACCTTGGAATCGCGTTCCTGAGCCCAGCTCTTGAGGCAGGAGCCCGTCCTGCTGAATCCATCGCCACAGGAGTTGGTGTAGTACTTTTCATTCTGCTTGAACTTTGCCAAATCGCGTTCCATTTCGCTTTCAGGAATTGTCGCAACCATAGCGTCAACAGTCTTCTCAACCTTGGCCGCATTCGTGTAGTCATGGAACATCACAGCGGAACGGTTGATGAACATACGCTTGAAGTCCGGATTCTCGATAAGTTGGATGTAAAGGTTCGGGAAGCACCCTTCAACCTTGCAAGGTTTGTTTCCGCCGCCCTTCTTGATCCAGGGGAACATTTCGGTATGTTGATCAAATTCACCGCCGTTCACGCCCCACATCCAGTCAAAGCCGTGGTCAAGGTCATAAACCATGAACTTCCACGGTTGATCTATGCTGCGCCAGGCGCGCACGTTGTTGTTCGGCCAGTCGCCATTGTGCATATAAATTTCTGCAGCCATGTAGTCGGCAAGATTTCCGACATCGAGCAAAGTTTTCGCCTCTTCGTACTTTGCATTATTTTCACCGCTGAAATCGTTTGTCGCCACAAAATGCAGCATGTCCATATAGCCCTGAATGTTGCCATCGCTTTCTGTCACATCCTTTTCGAGATGCTTCACGACTGTCACTGTATTCGATTCAATCTGGTAGTTCGTTTCTATGTAATGCTTATTGAAACGTTCGCGCATGTCATGAATGCCATAGTAGTGTCCGTTGTAGAATACGACCACCTGACGGCTGCGTTGGTAATCCAGACCGCTTCCCTCGAGAATAGCGCCTCCCATGGCATCTTCGATATAGTCACTCACGAAGCGGTTACCGTTGTTGCGCAAGTTGAACGACCTGTACTTATCGTTCACGCCCTTGCGGGTTTCGAACAACGGATAATTGATGCTGCCGTCCTCGTACTCTTCGCGGATTCGGATAGAGACCGACTTCTTGTCGTTCAAGCGGCTGTAGCCACCCATCAAAGTAATGCCCGCCTCCATTTCCCAAGTAGAGCCCTTTGTCTTGGAACCGTTTTCAAAATATTCAACGTGGATTGGCATCTCCACTTCAGCATAGAGACCTGCGCTATCAGAACATCCACTAGGAGCATCGCAATTCGTTTTAATGTAATGTTCCCTGAAGAAGCTGGAATCCACACTGATGGCGACAATAGGCATGTTTACATCTTCTTCCCCGACAATGAACGTCCTTGTGACAATATCCTTTGTCAAGGCTCCGTCCTTGAAAGTGGCGCAACGGAAAGCCATGCTATGGTCAATCGAAATTGGCGAATTGAATTCCTGGGAGTCCTTCGTCGGTTCAGAACCATTCGTCGTGCAACGAATCTTGACACCAGCATCAAGGCTAGGCGGATTAATGGTAAACGGCTCGCTATAGAAGCCGGACTTGATGGAACCCATGTCTGCCGGTTCAAGAAGTTCATCATACGCAGTAGACTGGTTGTTTGGAGCCTCGGGAGTCGGCTTGTCGAAGAACCTCCAGGCACCGCCATCCACAATACCCCAGCTCATTCCCGGTTTCAATTCCGGATAGTCTACGGAATCGCGAATACCGTAATACGGGTCGATCAAATAGATGGTACCGCCATCCTTATCCATTTTCCAGTTTGTATGCGTGCGAGGATGCAAGCCATCTTTGTCGGAAGAACCTTCAGGCAAGGTCGTGATGTTCTTCTTGTCGCAGAAAACTATTCTAAAGGACTTCGGCTGGACATATTCGTCACCAAAAATCCACTTGCTGGACGTCTTCTTGTTTTCAAGCAAGGCATAGCCTTTCAAATTCGCCACCGCATCGCCAGCATTGTAAATTTCAACCCACGACGGGTCGTCGCCATTTTCGTCAAGCCAGTCCAGGTTCAAGGCATTTATTTCCGTAATGACCAACGCGGAATTACCCACCCAGTGCAAACTCGTGTCGACCGGCCTGTGAATCGTATCAATAACAATTATCGTATCGCCCTTTTCATCGACATCCGGATGAGTGACAATAAAAGTATCGCCATTCGAATCATCCGGAGAGCCCCCTATCACAGGAGGTTCATCGCCTACATCGCCGGGATTACCGTCATTGTTCGCAGCATCGTCCAGAACAGAAGCATTCTGTTCATCGGCAGATGTACTGGAATCATCCGAAGAACATCCTGACACAACAACCAAAGCAAAACCGATTGCACACAGGATTCCAAATTGGCTTTTTAGCAAGTTACACATGGCGGTATTCCTCCAACAACAATATACAAAAAATGCACGGAAATTCATCCGTGCATCAAAAAGCAATTCGCGAATTACGCGTTACTTGAAGGTAGCCTTGAAGGAATCGCCGTCCTTCGGGGAAACCAGGCGCGGATTATCCTTCACGCCATCGCTCCAACCCGTGAAAGTCTTTCCTTCCGCAGCCACAGCCGTAAGCATCATGTCCACGCCTTCAAAGAACTTGCCCGAGAAGCTGCCCTGGCCAGGCAGGTGCATGTCGTCCATCATGACTTCGCCGCCGTCAGCGGAAATCGTCACCTTGATCATGTTTCCGCTCAAGCCGAATTCTTCAGCATAGTCCTTCAGCACGGAGGCGTCGCGATCCTTAGCCCAAGAAACAAGCGAAGAGCCACTCTTGCTGAATCCATCCGGATAGTCATTACGCGGGAACTTCTTGATATCGCGTTCCATTTCGCTTTCGTCCAAAGACGCAACAACCTTCGAAACAGCCTTTTCCACATTCGAACCATTGACATAGCTATTGAACATCACGGCAGAATGGTTCAGGAACAGACGTTCAAAATCCGGGTTCTTGATAAGCTTGATGTAAAGGTTTGCAAAGCATCCCTTGTCCTTGCACGGCTTGTTTCCGCCGCCCTTCTTGATCCAGCTGAACATGTTGGTGGAGTTCGCGTCGAATTCGCCATTGTTCACGCCCCACTTCCATCCAAAGCCATGGTCCAGGTCATACACCATGAACTTCCAAGGCCTATCGATAGTACGCCAGGCGCGCACGTTGTTGTTCGGCCAGTCACCATTCTTGTAGAAGATTTCAGCGGCCATGTAGTCGGCAAAATTGCCCACGTCCACCAAAGTCTTCACCATGTCATAATTGGCCTTGGAGGTTTCATCTTCTCCGCCGAAGTCGTTATCACCGACAAAGTTCAACAAGTCCACATACAACAGGCTATCGCCGCTGCTCACGGAGATGGCATCGAAGCCGCCCAAGTGCTTAATCATGGTCACTTCGTTCGCATCAATGCCGTAATTAGTTTCTACATAATGACGATTGTAGCGTTCGCGCATGTCGTGAATGCCCCAATACCTACCATTGTAGAACACGACCACCTGACGGCTACGCTGATAGTCGACACCGCTTCCTTCAAGGACTGCACCGCCTACGGCATCTTCCATGTAGTCACTGACGAAACGGTTTCCGTTGTTGCGAAGATTGAAACCCCTGAACTTGCTGTTGGTTTCCTTGCGGGTTTCAAAAAGCGGGTAATCAATCTTGCCATCCTGATATTCTTCGCGCATAACAACAGCGACAGACTTCTTGTCGTTCACACGGCTCCAGCCACCCATCAAAGAAATACCGGCATCCACTTCCCAATCCGGTCCGTTGCCTCCATTTTGACTTCCCTTGGAGAAGTATTCGACATGGACCGGGAATTCAATATCTTCCATCAAACCATCGGGGCAGGATTTAGGGTCGGAACTTCCGCATCTATCCTTAGGCACATAATGTTCCTTGAAGAACACCGAGTCGACGCTAATGGCCACTACCGGCATATTGACCGTTTCACCAACAAAGAACGTCTTCGTCGTTACTTTCTTCGTAATGGCGCCATCCTTGAAGCCTGCGCAACGCAGCACGGTATTCTCGGAAATGCTCTTGGAATCGCTGAAGACTTCGGAATCCTTTGTCGGTTCAGAACCATTCGTGGTGCAGCGCACCTTCACGCCTTCTTCAACTTGCGGAGCCTTGATCGTAATCGCATCGTTGTAGAAGCCGGCCTTGAGACCATCCATGTTCACATTGGGGTCAAGTTCAGATGAAGCCGTCGTTTTTGTATTCGGAGCTTCCGGAGTCGGCGTTTCGAAGAACCTCCAGGCGCCACCGTCAATAATACCCCAGCTCACGCCCGGCTGCACTTCCGGATACTGGACAGAATCGCGGATGCCGTTGTGCATATCCACAAGATAAACGGTTCCGCCTTCTTTGTTCAACTTCCAGCTGGTATGCGTACGATAGTGCGCAAGTTCGTTATCTTCGCCTCTGTCCGAGTTGGCATAATCCTTCTTGTCGCAGAATACGATTCTAAAGGACTTGGCGGCAATCAGTTCGTCATCGAACTTGAACTTCTTGGCGTCGTCGTCCAGGCTCTTGCGCAGCGTATAGCCCTTGAGGTTCGCCGAAGTCTCGCCAGCATTGTAAATTTCAATCCACGCCGGATCTTCTCCGTCTTCATCCAAGAAGTCCATGTTCATCGGGCTTATCTCGGTAATGAGCAATGCGGAATTACCCACCCAACGAAGCGACGTATCCTTCGGAATCACAATTTTTTCAACCACGTAAATAGTATCGCCCTTCTCGTCGATATGGCGAACGGTGTCCTGTTTCGTCTGAAGCGTATCGATAGTGATAATCGTTTCACCCGTCTTCTCGTCAACCGTCTTGACGGTATCGAAAACGACACCCGACGACTGGTCTCCGGCTTTTGGAGCAGAAATGGAACCGCTGCTATCAGAACAGGCTACAAAACCTAGCGTTACGAAACCCGCACAGAGGGATTTCATCAAAAAATTCAATTGGCGCACGACAACCACCTTAAAAAAAGTCCAACGACCTTTTAAATAAAAGGCCACACCCTGATAACCCACTCATAAATCTATGTGAAATTTAGCAAAAGAACAAAAAAACATTGGTAATATTCTATTTACCCTTGACAAATCTCACAACATCTTCTATTTTTGGCTTTACTTAAATGGTTCTGTAGCTCAGTTGGTAGAGCAGTGGACTGAAAATCCGCGTGTCGTTGGTTCAATTCCAATCGGAACCACGAAGACCCTCGATGAAAATCGAGGGTTTTCTTTTTTATTTGCAAAAAAACGGGGCCCGCCAGGGGTCCCGTCTTCTAAAAAGTGGTGGAAAAGCGGAGGCGTTCCTACGAGGCGCCAGAGCATTTGGATTCTTCGGCAGCCTTGGCTTCAGCAAGCATCGTCGCGGCCTCTGCAGCCCTCGCCGCTTCCATTTCGGCACGGGCCTGGCGGAAGCAGTCAAACATTTCGTCCCAGTGTTCAATAAGGACATCCACCAGTTCCGGTTGGAACTGCGCTCCGCGCTGTTTGATGAACTCTTCCTTGACCTTTTCTTCGGGCCAACCGGGCTTGTAGCACCTCGGACTCGACAGAGCGTCCAGGACGTCAGCCACGGCACAGATTCGACCGGCCAGAGGGATTTCCTCGCCTTTGAGGCCCTTGGGGTAGCCCTTGCCATCCCAGCGTTCATGGTGCGAACCGGCAAGCGTCGCAGCAAACACCAAAAGTTCGCGCTTGGACTTGCGCAAAGTCTGTTCGCCCTTGATAGCGTGGGACTTCATGATTTCGTATTCTTCGTCGGTAAAGCGACCGGGCTTGTTGAGCACGGCATCGGGAATGCCCACCTTGCCCAAATCGTGCATGGGAGCCGCCAAACGAATACGACGAGCCTCATCTTCGGAAAGGCCGTAGTAAAGAGCAAGCTTGTACGAAATCTGCGCCACACGCTGAATATGGTCGCCCGTTTCACGGCTACGGGATTCAGACACGTCACCCAAAATATGAATCAGCTCTTCCTGGGTCGCTTCAAGTTCGTCCTTGGAAGCTTCCAGCTCCGCCGTCAAGCGAGCAGACTCGATGGTCTTCGCCGAATAAACAGCCGTTAGGGCAAGCCTTTCCAAATCCTGGCTTGAAAACACCGAATTGACGCCTTGCTTGTTGATGGCCTGGTACACACCCATCACCTTGCCGGAACCGTCCATCAAGGGCACGGTCATCACCGACGTGGTGCGATAGTGCGTTTTTTCGTCGCTGCGACGGTCGAAGCGTTCGTCCTTGTAGGCGTCTTCAATCAAAAGGGCTTCGCCAGTCTTTACGGAATGCCCGACAAAGCCTGCATTTATAGGAATTCTGAGTTCGCTTACACCATGGGCGACCTTCGTCCACAATTCGTTGCGCTCCCCGTCAATAAGCCACAACGAGCAACGGTCGGCGCTCACCAACAACCGGCCCAGGTCAGCCATAAGGACCAAAAGATTTTGCATCTTGCGTTCAGCCGCAATCTTGGGCATATAAGAGAACAACAGCCCAAGAATCCTATCCGAATCCTGAGAATCGGACGCAGCTAAATTTTTTGCAAGATTCTGTTCACACGTATCCATACACAATAAAGATAACTATTCTTTGTAAAAAATGCAAAACAAGTTGACGAAAAGCGCTATCTTTTTTATTCTTTGCTGCGTTCCCAGGAGGAATAGGCTAATTGGTAAGTCAGCGGTCTTGAAAACCGCCGCCGTAAGGCTTGGGGGTTCGAGTCCCTCTTCCTCCGTAAAACACCGAGAAATCGGTGTTTTTTTATTTCCGGCCTTCAGCATCCCACTCGACCTGGTTGTCGGCGACAAAATCCATGATCGCCGTGACCGGTTCCTCGTAAAGTAGCGTACAGACCCTCACGTTCAGCCCGACCGCCTCTTCCAAGGCTGCCATACAGGCCCCTGTGGTCGCCCCTGTGGTAAACACATCGTCCACAACAAAAACAGTCCCGACCTTCGGCTTTTGGCGGATAAATCGCGGGACAAAGGCTCCCGCCACATTCCACTCGCGCATTTCCTTCGAGAGTTTCGTCTGCGAAACACGGAAACTGGTTCGGGAAAGCCATCGACAGACCATGCCCCCCGTAGCATTAGCAAGTGCTGCGGCAATCTTTTCGGCTTGGTTGTAGCCACGTTCCCTATACCTCGACGGATGGAGAGGGACCGGCACGAAATAAAACGGCTTCTGGTAAACGCCAAGCGCAATGGACGCCTCGCCGCCGTTAACCAGGGAAGACCGGTTCACCAAGTACGACGCCACCCCCGAAAGGTTCTTGTACTTGAGGGCGTGCACAAGCTTTCGCGTAATCCCGCGCATGGGGAAAAGACAAACGACATCGTCCCTCGGGAAAGCGGCGAACTTCGCCTCCTGCAACAGTTTCGCACGGCACGACGGACAAAGCCACGGGTCCAGCGACTCCGACGAAGAACCGCAGCCGAGGCATTCCATGCCGAACACAAAATCGGAAACTCGTTTAAATATCTGCATAAAAACCGCCTTTTTCTATAAAGACGGATTTTTCGGCAAAACTGTTACCGGATTGTACGAAATTTTTTGTTTACAAGCTACTCGCGCTGCCCTTGGTATCGCATGCACATCAAACCGCCCACCAAGACCATGCAAGTAAGCGCAAACGAACCGCCGTACGACAGGAACGGCAGCGGAAGCCCTGTCACGGGCATGAGCCCGACCGTCATGGCGATGTTCACGATGATGTGGAACAGGAATATCGTACAGGCGCCCATGGTAACGAGCGTAATGAACGGGTCGGAATAAAGCTTGCAGATGGACGACGCGCGCCACAGGAATATGGCGTACAGAAGCAGGATGAACGCACACCCCGCAAATCCGAACTGTTCCCCAAGCACGCTAAAGATGAAGTCCGTGTGTTCCTCGGGCAAGAACGCCAAGTTCGTCTGCGTACCGTTTCCAAAACCCTTGCCTGTCAGTCCACCGGAACCGATGGCCGTCAAAGACTGCAGCACCTGGTAACCATCGCCAAGAGGGTCGCTCATCGGGTCGAGGAAAGTGTTCACGCGCTTCTGCTGGTGCGGTTCAAGCATGTTCCACGCCATCGAACTGGCATAGCCCGCCAAAATGTTCGCCGCAAGGAACACAACCGTCAAGACCTTGGGCAACCTGCGACGCACAAGTGCGAACACGACCGCGCATATCAGAAGCCCCCACAGAATCTGGAACGCCATCGTCTGCGAATGCGAGAACAGCACAGAAAATACGGGGCTTGCCAAAAGGAACATGTCGGTAAGGGTCAGCCCTGCAAAAAAGAACCCTACGTAGGTGACGGCGATAAAGACGAGCGCCGTACTCAAATCGGGCTGTTTCAGCACAAGCGCAAACGGCACGATAAAGAGGACAAAAGGCATTGCGAAGGATTTGATTTTAAATAAACTAACAGGATGTTTGGAAAGCCAATACGAAATCGTCAAGAGGTACGCAATCTTTGCAAACTCGGAAGGCTGCAACTTCAAGAAACCAAGGTCAATCCAACGACCGGCGCCCTTCACAACGTCACCCGCAAAGAACAGCACCACGCAAAGCAAAATCAACGCCACAGCATAAAACGGAACCGTTATGCGCTTCAGCCAATGGATTTTCAAGAACACAATACCCGCGGCAAGCAAAATGCCGCTGCAAAAATACACAATCTGCTTAAACCAGAAGGACTCGTAAAAAACGACGTCTTCGTTCGACGTGGCCGAATACACCAAGACAACCCCACTCGTCATCAGAGCGAGAGTCACAATCATGAACACCCAGTCAAACTTCAAGGACTTGTCCAAAAATCTTCCGGTACTCATTTCGGCTCGTCCTCCTTGCCAAAATACGCCATCAGCACCTTCCGCGCGATGGGGCCCGAAACGGCGCCACCGCCGCCAGCGGCTTCCATGATTACGGCTACAGCGATTTCAGGATTGTCGAGAGGAGCCACGGCAGCATACCAGGCGTGCGTCTTTTCGCCCTTTTTCCATTCGCCCGAACCGGTCTTTGCGCCCACGCGGATTCCGGGAACAGCGCCACGTTTGCCCGTTCCGCCCGGATGGTTCACCACGGAATCCATGGCGGCCATGAGCACCCTGTGAGTTTCTGGCTTCATGTTGCCCGGACGTATGATTTCGGGTTCGAACCTTTTGACCACCGTTCCGTCGGACTTGCGGAGTTCCTTCATCAAGTGAGGCTTGTAAACGCCCTTGTTCGTTGCCAAGGACCCTACAAGCACGGCCTGCTGCAAAGGCGTCACCAGCTGCCCTTGGCCAATGGAGAGGTTCAGTATAAGGCCCCTGGCCCAACGCCAGCCCAAGCGCTTGTTCTTGGCATTGAACGAGGCAGAATCCGGAAGCCAGCCACCCTTTTCGCCAGGGATGTCTATGCCAAGCGGATTTTCGCCTAAACCATAGCGGCGACCGAACTCGTTGATACGCGCCATGTCGATATCGAGGCCCGCCTGGTAAAAGAACACGTCACACGAAAGCCTAATCGCATGGACCACGTTCAAGTTGCCATGGGTACCCCAGCATTTCTGGTAGCGGGAACCGTACTGGTAGCCCCCCGTACACGGTTTGGAATAGTATTTCGATTCCGAGAGAATCCCGTTTTCGAGGCCTGCGCCAGCCGTCACGAGCTTAAAGACGGATGCCGGCGTATACGTTCCCGAAATAGCGCGGTTGGTCAGCGGGTGCATGGCATCGAGCGCCACCTGCGCCCATCCCTTGTTGCGTTCCTTCCTTTTCAACGAAAAGATATTCGGGTCCAGACGGGGCGAGCTGACCATGGCGAGGATTTCACCGTTTCTCGGGTCGATGGCCACCAGGGCACCCTTGGCACTGTCGGGAATGGCTTCCTCGGCAACCTTCTGCAACTTGAGGTCGATTGTCGAAACCAGGTGAAGGCCAGGAACAGGCGCCATGCCTTCAACGCCGTCCACGACTCCGATTTCTCGGCCCGAAGCATTGACTTCCACCAGCTTTACACCGTTCTTGCCACGGAATTCCTGGTCGTAGCCCTGCTCCAGCCCCTTTTGGCCAATGCGGTCGCCCTGAGAGTAGTTTTCGTATTCGGGAAGTTTCAACTGTTCTTCGGAAATTTCACTCGTATAGCCTAGCACGTGCGATGCAAGAGTCCCATAGGGGTATTCACGGCGGGACTCGATGACCGTGATAACGCCCGGGAGTTCCGACGAATGTTCCTCTATGAGCGCCACCTGTTCGGTAGAGGCGTCCTCGTAAAAGCGGATCGGCCTGTTCTTGATCCAACGGCTGCGCTGAAAAGCTGTATCCACCGAAAGGGAGTCGAAAATGCGGACGCCATCCTTGTCGGTAATGCGGAGCAGCCTGTTGAAAACGGAATCGCGGTCCGCCTTTTTGCGGGGAAGTCCCATAGCCGAAAGGGCTATCTGGTACGAAGGCCTGTTGCGCACAAGCATCACGCCATTGCGGTCGTAAATGTAGCCGCGTTCGGCGACCAGTTCCACCTTGCGTATGCGGTTGTTTTCGGATCGCTGCATGTTCTCATCGTAATGAGTGTACTGCAGCGAATAAAGGCGCACGAGCAATATGGTAAAGAACAAAATTACAGCGCCCATGAACACCAGGACGTTCCAGCTTTTTGTCTGGGATTCGCCGTTTTCGTTTGCGCTATACATTCTTCTTTTGGCGCCCCGACGACAAGTGGAATACAACAGCCCCCACTACAACCGTATACAAGCACTCGGGAACAGTTTTTGACAAGAACAGGTTCATCACCACATCCTTTTCAAGACCAGTCAAGACAAAGTAAATCAAGTCGCAAGCAAAGAATCCAATGGCAAGGACAGCCACCTTGGTCGGCAAATTCAAAGTCAGGAACTTTTCTTCAAGCTGCCCCACGGCAAATCCAAGAACCGTCATCGAAATCGAATGCACGCCAAGCCATTCCACAGGAGCGTACACATCCTGCGTAAAGCCCGCCAGGAATCCCCACAGGCACCCGGCAGCAGGGCCGTGCTTGATAGCGACCGACACAATCAGGATGATGACGAAATCGGGACCGGCGCCAAAAATCTGCAACCATTCCGAAACCGTGGTCTGCAAAATAAAGCAGAACACGAACAGCAAAAGAACCTTTATCCACTTGAAACTATTCATCGAGCAGCTCCTGGATAATCCATTCAGGTTCCTTTTCCATCACAAAGACTTCTTCGAGGGCCGCAAATTCCTGGAAAGGCACGACATCCATGGAACGCATCACGTCGAGGTCAGCCTTGCGAACGGCCTTCACCGTGCCAACAGGAATCCCCTTCGGAAAAATTCCGCCAAGGCCCGAAGTCACCAGAGTATCGCCCTCCTTCACGCCTGCATGAGTCGGAATCATCGCCGTAAGCATACGACCGTCCACAGATTCGAGAAAGCCTACAATGCGCGATTTCTTCTCGATTACAGACAACTTAAGATTCGGATCCACCAGCAACTGCACACGGGAATGCGTGTAGCTCGCTTTCGTCACCTTGCCCACAAGACCTTTCATCGAAAACACGGGCATATTCTCTTTCACGCCGTGATTCGTCCCTCGATTGATGACAAGCGTCGTAAGGAAGCGACCGGGATTGTGGCCCACCACGCGCGACGTCACAATGGGAAAATCCCACTTGTCGTCAAAGCGGACCAAGGTGTGCAGTCTAGCCAGTTCTTGCAGGGCCTCACTGGCATAGTAGGTTTCCTGCCTCAAGCGAGCATTCTCTTCTTTCAGCTGTTCGTTTTCGCTAACTACGGACCTGAAGGAATTTATCGAAGAAATCACCATCTGGGCCGGATAGAACACCGAGCCCAGCGCCGTAGAGACAATGTTCTCGCGAACAAAGTTCGGAGCCTGTCGCATCAAAAAGCCGAGCATCAAGAAAAAGACAAAAGCGACAACGCCATGTCTTTGAGTAAACAGTTCGACAATAAAGCGAAAAGCCCTTAGCATCGATCTACGGTGTAGCGATTCGATTAATTAGAAGAAGCAATCAATACAGGACGGTACTTGTCGAGATCTTCGAGAATGCGGGCTGCGCCCTTGCAAACGCAGACCAGGGCTTCGTCGATGACATTCACGGAAAGTCCCGTTTCCTTGCGGATGCGTTCGTCAAAGCCGCGGAGCTGAGAACCGCCACCGGTCATGATGATACCCTTGTCGTAAATATCGGCAGAGAGTTCAGCCGGAGTCATGCTCAACGCCTGCTTCACCGCTTCGATAATCGCAGTCACAGGTTCGTTCAAGGCTTCGCGAATTTCTTCGCTTCTGATAGTCATGGTGCGAGGCATGCCGGCAATAAAGTCGTGACCCTTCACATCCATAGTAAGTTCTTCTTCGAGCGGGCTTGCAGAGCCAATCTGAATCTTGATCTGTTCGGCAGTGCTTTCGCCAACCTGGAGGTTGTACATAGTGCGCAGGTAGCGAACAATGGCTTCGTCCATCTCGTCGCCGCCAACGCGCACAGAAGCGTTGCAAACAGTGCCGTTCAAAGCGATGACGGCAATGTCAGACGTACCACCGCCGATATCCACAATCATGTTGCCCACAGGATCTTCGACAGGAATGCCCATGCCCACGGCAGCGGCCATAGGTTCGTGAACCAAGTGAACTTCCTTGGCACCGGCCTGGCGAGCGGCGTCAATCACAGCGCGCTTTTCAACTTCGGTAATGCCGCTGGGCACGCCGACTACCACACGAGGTTTCACCATCCACAGCGGGTACTTCTGCACGCGCTTGATGAAGGTCTGCAACAAAGTTTCCACCAACTCGAAATCGGCAATCACGCCATCGCGCATGGGGCGCACGGCACGGGTTTCACCCGGAGTACGGCCAAGCATTTTCTTTGCTTCGAAACCGATAGCCGAAACACGGTTGTTCTTGCTGTCCACAGCAATCACCGTAGGTTCGTTAATTACAATTCCCTGGCCGGCCACGTGGACAAGAGTGTTTGCCGTGCCAAGATCAATACCGATATCACAAGAAAAAAGACCGAACAAAGTGGTACCCTTCCTAAAAAATTTGACTCACACAAAAAAAATATAGTATTTCAGAAAAAAAGCGTGACCACTAGGGAATCGAATCCTTGCCAAATCGAAGTTCCTTGAAATAGCGGTCCCAATGCCTGCCGACAGCGTCGTAACGGTACTTGCGCTTCTCGTGCATGGCGATGTCCTTGTAAATGAAGAAGTCCACCTCGGCGTAGGCCGAATAGATTTCTGCCGCGGCACCGTCAAACAAACGAAAATCCTTTACACGGTAATAGGGTTCTTCGCTCAAGCCGCTTTTGCCAGAAGCGCGCATGGTCTCCGCCACCATGAATTTCAAGTCTTCCTGCAGGTAGCCTTCGAGCTTCTTTTCAATACGATCAGGGCGTTCGGAGCAACCGCACAACGCGATTACAGACAAAATAATTAAAGCAAAAATTTTCTTCATACTTCAAAGATACAAAAAGACCAGCCTTTCAGCTGGTCTTTTTTATCCAAATTGCGGATAGAGATTAGAAGGAGTAGGTGGCGGAGATGCGGGAGAACAGACGTCCTTCGCCCTGGAACGGGTTGCGGAACAGGAGGTCTTCAGCAACAGTCACGTCGATCTTCAACTTTTCTTCGATGTTCACACCGAAGCCGAAGCCAACGTGGTCCTTGGCAGTGCCATCGGCCAACGGGTTCGTGCTGAAGAAGGTGCCGTCATCAATGCAGACACCGGACTTGCCTTCGTTCTTTTCGTTCTGGTTGCATTCCGTATAGAGGATGGACTTCTGACCGCCAACGCGGATGACGAACCAATCCCACCAGATGTTACGTTCGATACCGAAGCTGATCATACCACCGACCTCGGTGCGCTTGTCCCAAGCGGGATCGTCGTCGCCCTGAGAGTTGTAGATGGATTCGCCAGTCGTGTAGTCGAATGTCCAATCATGAGTCTTGAACATGTCCCAGATGAAGTCGGCGCCCAACCAGAAGAAGCCACGGTCGAGAGCGACGTTGATGCCAAGACCGGCCTGCGTGCGCTTGTTGTCAATCCCCGGGGCATCGATCAACTTCATGGAGAATGCCGGCACCAATTCACCATCGAGAGCTTCGAGAGTGAAGAAGGCGCGAGACTTTGCCAAGAAGGAGAAGTCGCCGTCATCGAAGAAGTTCTTGTGATCCGGACCGTACTGGATGCGGGCCAAGCCGAAGCTGAACTCGAAGTCGATGTTGCCACCGAACTGGAGGTTCAAGCCACCGTCTGCCTGGACGATAGAAGCGTAGGAACCGCTACTCACCTGGTAGTCACCACTCGGAGTGACGTCGCCACCATCCTGGTGAGCAATGTAAACATGCAAGCCCCAAGCGTCGCCGTTAGAAAGCGTACCGCCCAAGAAGCCATCGAAGTTCGTCACGGTTTCGGGCACAGCAGAAGTGTCCTTGACGTTGTCGCCAACAACGCGAGTCGGCAAGTACATGGCGAGTTCAGAAACGCGACCGAAGAGACCGCCAATGGAGAGACGCGGGTCCGGATTGTTTTCGTCACCGAGAGAGATGGAGAAGATGCCACCGAAGTTCGGATGCATCGGATCCTGGTTCGTACCAGCAGGCACGTCCTCGGTATAAGGTCCGAATTCACCAATCAAGTAATTCGGATAAAGATTGATGTTCGCCGGGTTGTCGAAAATGCTTACATCGTCCATGATGTAAGTAGTGTTCTTGCCCATGGATTCAATGCGAGCGAAAGTTGCAAAAGCGGAACCTACGCCGAGAATTCCGAAAGCAACGCCTACTGCGACAGCTGATCTCAAGTTCATTACAAGACTCCTATTGAAAATTCTACCTTAAAGTTAGTTTTATTCTAGCGAAAACGCAACAGAAAAATAAAAAAAAGGCTCGGTTTTTTCACCGAGCCCTTTTTCGCACAAAAATGCGGAGTTCTGAAGATTATTCGGAGAACGTGAACGGAATGGTTACCGTCGTGTTACCAGACTTCACCTTGCTGAACTTCCAGCGGCTCACAGCGGTCTTGATTTCGCCATCAAATTCGCCGTAACCAGTGGTGGAAGAAGCAATGGAAATGCTGATGATTTCGCCACCCGGAGC
This sequence comes from Fibrobacter sp., assembly GCA_024398815.1. Taxonomy (GTDB): domain Bacteria; phylum Fibrobacterota; class Fibrobacteria; order Fibrobacterales; family Fibrobacteraceae; genus Fibrobacter. The sequence continues at coordinate 19,311 of JAKSIL010000011.1, read as the reverse complement.
AATCGTGAACTTCAAGGTAACCTTACCCTGGAATCCCGGTTTCTTCTTCAGGAACTTGTTATAGATGTGACGGAGACCCGGAGTACGCTGACGGACAACCTTCATGATGTCTGCAGCGGAACGGGAACCACCACCGGCGCCCATGTCGATATCGCGTTCAGACGGAGTCTTGATGGAACCCTTAGCCTTGGTAGCGATACCACCGCCACCACCGCCAAGAAGACCTGCAAGGCCGTCACCGATACCACCGGAACCACCTTCGGCATAACCTTCGTTGAAGCCACCGTCAGCCTTACCGCGACGACCACCGAGCACGGTCTTACCCGTAGTCTGGAGGCCTGCCACGTCCTTAAGAACCTTATCGATGTCCTTAGTGAACTTCTGGTTCTTCATGAGGTCGTAAGCAGCAGCACTGGCGTTCTTGGTCTGTGCAGTAAGGAGCTTGAGCACGCCGCGAGTCTGCGGAGCGTTGGGCTGACCCTTACCACGCGGCTTACCACCGCCACCGGCCTTCTTACGAGGCTTCTTCGGCTCTTCCTTCTTCTTCTCTTCCTTCTTCTCTTCCTTCTTTTCATCCATGACCATGGATGCAGAAAGGTTCTCGGCTGCAGATTCTTCGAAGATCACTTCGTCGACCACAGCTTCGTACATGGAAGCCCAAAGAGAGATTGCAAGAGCAACAATCACGGAGATACCGGCGATAGCACCCATCTTCTTGTCGGATTCCGGCATGAGGGACGCTACTAACGGATCTACTTGCTGTTTTTTCTTAGCCATAATTATTCCTCCCCGCCGTTCTTTTCCATCACGGCGAATGCGATATTCGTGTATCCGGAGAAGCCACAGGTGGCCATCACCTTATACATCGCATCGTACGGGATATTCTTGTCGATCTGGACAATGATGTTACCGGCTTCATCGGCAGGAAGGCCCATCTTGAGAGCGTGTTCCTGTTCGATGGCGCGACGGTCCTTCAGGATTTCATCGAGCTTGGCGACAAGCAAGTCTTCCTGAGCGAGCACGTCGGCGGTCGGAACCACCTGTTCATTATCGGCGATAACGTAGTTGGCGTCGACCACCACAGTCAGAGAAACTGTCTTCGGCTGGATCTTCGAGGTGGAGATCGGCAGAATCAAGTTTTCGGCCTGGGTGAGCAACTGACCTTCAGCATCCAAGTTCTTGATCATGAACACCAGAATAATGGTCATCATGTCCATCATGGAAGTGAGGGAGAAAGGTACGTCTTCGCTATATTTACGAGTTCTTCTAGCCATGATTAACCTCCCAACTTAGCAAGATTGATCTTGGTGAATCCAGCTTCCTTGGAACGGTCCATGAGCTGAATGATCTTGTCAAATTGAGTATCATCGTTAGCAACGATGATAATGTTATCAACGTCTTCAAGGTCAATAAACTGCGTATGGATAGCAATCAAGTCCTTAGCAATCAGGTCGTAAGCGGAAAGCGGATAGATCATGTTTTTAGCAGCCACATCCGGTTTGAGCGTACGAGCAGAGTTCGGAGTAAGGGTAGCGAGGGCCACACCAGCGCTCGGCTTCTTGAGGGCCGGAGGAGGAGTGAGTCCAAGGTTGCCTTCACCCGGAAGTGCAAGGAAGTTGTTATTGCCGTCTACGTAGGCACTATCAGCGGCCGGTTCTTCAGCACTGCCACCATTGGAGTACAGAGCCCAGATAACCTTGCCCGGATCTTCTTCGGATTCCTTGTTGATAGCCCAAAGTTCGATGTTCTCGATTTCATAAAGATATTTCTCTTTATCCATCTCAGAACCATCTTTACACTTCGGTCCATGTCCACTTTCTACAGTTGCCTTGACATCGTCCACAGCGTAGGTAACGAGCTTAGCATCGGACTTGCAACGGAACGTCCACATTTCCTTGAAATAGACGTTCGGCTGGAAACCACCGCGGGCACCGATAACGAGATAATCGCCGGTAATCGCGAGGGACAAGTTCAATGCTTGCTGGTCCGGCTCCGGAGGAGTTTCGTTGTCGATGTTCATCATACTGCGTTCGGGCAGGTTGACTTCGACAATGGCAAGCTTGGAGAATGCAGTCATAGACAAAAGCATAGGAATAAGAATAGTGAACAAGCCCATCGCCGGCAGCAAGTCCGGTTCTTCGACTTTTCCTGGTTTCTTAACTTCTTTTGCCATGTTTTATTAACTCCAGTTTAAGTTTAACTCTCTATTGTTGATTACGAGAGGGAGTTAATGATCTTGAGGCCCTTTTCTTCCATTTCCTGGATGAGGCGTTCAGAGTTCATGTTGAGGATACCGACGAGCACCAGAAGAGGCACAGCGGAGAGAAGTCCGAGGAGCGTAGTACCCATAGCGATAGCAATACCATCGGAAAGGGCCTTAGCACGTTCAGAAGCCGGTTTGTTAGCCACAGCGTCGAAGGTGTAGATCAGACCATAAATCGTACCCATAAGTCCGAGCAACGTAGAGATGGAAGCCATAACGGAGATGATGGAAACGTAGCGAGTCAGACGGGGAGCTTCAGTCAGGAACACAGCGTCGCAAGCGCACTGCATCTGGTCGCGGCCACCAGCACGGTTGCTGACGATAGCGGACATGATGCGAGCGATCGGAAGGTTGGTAGCATTGGCGAGGCTCAAGGCCTGATCGTACTGCTGAGAGCTGACGAGCTTACCGAAGTCAGCGAGGAACTTGGCGCGGCCCTTAGAGCTCTTCACCATGATGTAGACGATACGTTCGATAGTGAAACCAAGACCGATCATGAACACGACCAGAATGATCCACATGAACTGGTAACCATCAGATTCCGGGCTGAAGGATTCAAGCATTTTTCCCATTTTAAGTTACTCCTTATATTGAGTTTTTGAGGTTTTTTGTTTTAGTTTTAGAAATTCTTTGTTCATATTTATTTTTTTTAGAGCGTTTTTGTAGGTTCCAAGCTGTAAAACTTTATTTACTCACTATGTAATCGTCCTCAAAGCCCTAAAGAATAAGGGAACCCTATGAACTAGGTTCCCCGTAAAATTGTTTTTACCGCTACTTTTTCTTACCCTTTTTCTTGGAAGAAGCCTTCTTTGCAGGGGCTTTCTTCGCAGGAGCCGGTTCAGCAGCAGGTTCTGCGGCGCTGTCACCCATAGAATCATCCATGGAATCCATTGCTGCAGGAGCGGAAGCTGCGCTCAACTGCTTCTGGAGGTCGGCAAGTTCAGCCTTGAGCTTTTCGTTTTCGGCCTTGGCTTCCTTGACGATTTCCTGGTAAGTAGCGAGCTGTTCGTCCTTCGTCATGACTTCGGACTTAGCAATCTGTTCGAGACGTGCCTTCATCTTGAAGTAAGCCGGGTCGGCGAACAAGGTAGACGGGTCAAACTTTTCAATCTTGGTGTTCAGAACTTCGTTAGTTTCGTCAAGAGACTTCAAAGTTTCGAACAACTTAGCGGTCCACTGGTTGTCGATACCGTAGTAAGCAGAAGCCTTGATACCAGTCTGGCAAACCGGGATTGCAGCCTGCTTAGCAGCATCGGAACGGCCATTCAATTCTTCACGATAGGCTTCCAAGTCTTCGTGAGCCATTTCAATGGCGTCTTCCTTGACGGCACCTTCGTATTCAACATATTCCTTGACGATTGCAGCGGAGTCCGGCAGCGGAGAGTTAGCGAAAGCGTCAGCCACTTCCACATAAACTGCGGCGCTCTGGTAGTACATTTCAATGTAGCCTTCTTCAGCTTCAATCACGTCCTTGTTGTAGAAGCCCTGGTCACGAGCAAGGTCGATGTTCTTCTTGAAGATCGGCTGAGCCTGTTCGTAATAGGTCGGAAGCTGTTGGACGATACCGATACGTTCAGCAAAGCGTTCTTCTTCCTTCTTGCCGTTAAGTTCCTGTTCACGGATCTTAGCAGCCATGGTCACGAACAGCATACCCATGCGGTTGGTGGCACGGAAGGTCCACTTTTCAGAAGCGTAAGATGCAGACTTGGAGTAATGGCCCATAGCCTTCTGGAGGGTTTCAACCAAGCCCTTGATGATCTTGGCCTTTTCCTTTTCCTTGCCCTTCAGCACAACAGGTTCCATCTTCTTGAATTCATGTTCACCAAGGTAGAACGCAGCTTCAGCAGGAACGGCCGGGTCGGCGTTCTTGATCTGAAGACCGAACTTGTCGTAGGCTTCGAGAGTCTTGCGGTAGTCTTCAACAGCCTTGTCTTCTTCCTTGAGTTCCATGTAGGCACGGGCTGCACCGATATAGGCGGCAATCAGCTTTTCCTTGTCTTCGGTGTACATCTTGAGGAAGGTGTGATATTCCTGAGCGGCGAGATCCCACTTCTTGGCGTTGGCATAAGCCAGCGGAATGGAGAAGGCGGCATCGAGAGCGTAGGTGCTCTTCGGATAGTCGCGAACGAGGTCCTTGGAGCAGCGGATGGCTTCGTCGGTCATCTTGGCTTCATCGTAGCTCAAGCAGGCGCTATAGAGGAAGCTCGGAGTTCTTTCGTCGTCATGGTAACGCTTGTAGGCGATTTCAAAGGTAACAGCGGCGTTCTTCTTATCCGGAATGGAGTCGTAGGTCTGGGCAGCGAAACCGATTGCCTGGAAGGCCATGGAATCCTTCGGGAAGTTGTTCGTAATGAACAAGAACGTCTGGGCAGCCTGCTGCGGCTTTCCACCCTTCTTGTAGTTGCTAGCGGCACGCAGCACACCCTTGATGGTGAGTGCGGACGAAGAATAAGACTTGGGGAGCACCATGAAGGTTTCGGCAGCCTTGTCGTACTGGTTGGCGTTTTCGTAAGCAACACCGGCTTCGAACACGGCCTTGTCGGCGAAGGAGACGAGCGGATAGCGCTTCACGAGGGCCAAGTAAGCAACGGCACCTTCTTCGTAGCGCTTGTTCTTCACAGCCTTTTCAGCCTTCTGGAAGAGCACGGCTGCGATAGCCTTTTCGATTTCCTTGGCCATGGAGTCGTTCTTGGTGGCCTTCACATCGTGGTACTGCTTGTAGAGCCATTCGAATTCAGTCAAAGCTTCGTCGAGCTGGTCGGATTCGAGGAGGGACTGGGCAAGCATACGGCTGATGAGCAAAATGTACTGGTGGTTCGGATACTTTGTACGAAGTTCACGAAGCACGGTAACAGCGGTCTTGTACTGCTTGGCATCGTAATGGACGATGGCAGCGTTGTAAGCAAGTTCTGCGGCTTCCTTGTTGCTACCGAACTTAGCCATGTACTTGTCGACCTGGGCGAAGTAAGCCTTCGTTTCGGGGAGGCTGTAAGCCTTGACGGCATCGTCATTGGCCTTGTTCTTCTTGGCGGTTTCACGAGCCTGGTCCATCATGAGAACAGCGTTATAGCCAGCTTCTTCCTTCTTCAGGAGAGCTTCGGAGCCCATCGGACGACGGCCGTAACGGGTAGTATCGGTATCGACGATCCAGTTGAACATCTTGGCGGCGTTGGCGCTCTGGCCCATTTCCTGGTACACGAGAGCCAAGTTGATATGCACCTTGTATTCATCCCAGGTCGGTTCCTTGGCATAGCGCTTCAGGAATGCTTCGTAAGCCTTGATGGCTTCTGCATACTGCTTCTTGCCGGCTTCCAAGTCACCTTCCTTGGTAAGCTTGGCTGCGCGGGCATGGTGATACTGCGGAATGTCGAGCATAGCGCCACGGATGGCGATTTCGGCGTTCTTCACAGATTCCGGATACTTCTGGTTTCTTTTGTACCAGGAAGAGTTGCGGTCATAACGTTTCACTACTGTGTAACGATGCTTTTGAGCGTCTTCAAACTTCTGCTGGACGATGAAGATTTCAATCATGGCAATATCGGCAAGAGGAGCGTCGATATAGTCAGGGTTGATTTCCATCAAGCGCTTGAAAGACTGCACGGCTTCTTCGTTACGGTCATGGTCCTTGTTCTTCATACCGATACGATAGTACACGGAATCCTTGAACGGAACCTTCTTGTCTTTCAAGAAAGCTTCAGCTTCCTGGACACCACCACCTTCCAAGTCAGAGAAGGATGCAGCCATGAAGTCCATAGCTTCTGCGCGCAAGTCGTTCGGATATTTACCCTTATCGGCACCGATGATGTAATCGTAGTACTTGATAGCAGCGGTTTCGTATTCAGCGATGTTATAGTAAGATTCTGCCAAGTGGTACATGGCGAGGGCGGCTTCCTTACCCGTGAGGTTTTCGAAGCCGGTCACCTTCTTGTAAGCACCCACGGCATCGCGGAACTTACGGTTCATGAAGTGGTATTCAGCGATACGGAGCCAAGCCTTCGGAACGAGGCCGTTGTCCGGGAAGTCCTTGACAAGCTGCATACGGAGCTTGTAGGCCTTGTCGTCTTCGCCACTGGCTTCCTGCACGGCAGCTGCCTGGTAGAGCACCACAGGAGTCTTGTCTTCCTTCGGATACTTGTCGATGTACTCGAGGAAGTAGCCAAGGGACTTCTGGTGATCGGCCTTGGGGAACTGATCGATGTTAGCGCACTTTTCCGGCTTGTTATCGCGGTCGGCGCACCATGCCACATCTTCTTCGTACTGGGCCTGCTTATCGAGGAACAGCTTTTCTTCGAGCTGGAACTGATAGTGGCCGAGCTGTTGGAGGGCGGAAGCGCAACGCTTGTTCTGCTTGCCCTTACAGTTGTTGACCTGTTTTTCCCACTGAGCAATGGCACCACGCATGCCATTTTCATCGAGACCGCCGGAGCGGCAGGCCTGGTCGGCCTGGTTCTTCAAGACCTTATAAGAGGCGGCGCACTTCTTGAAATCAGAGGAGCCCTTCTTATAAGATTTGCACTTAGCCGCCAGTTTCTTTGCTTCAGCGACTTTATCTTTACACGGGTCGGATGCGGCAAAAGAGTTGCCTACAAGAGCACAAATGATTGCACTCACAAGCAGAAATTTTTTCATCGTTTTCTATCCACCTATAGTTTCTTTTAAAACGGGAAAAGACCCGGGATTATTCTCCCAGATCATCTCCCAAGTCGTCCATGCCACTGTCGCCAGCGTCGCCGCTATCACCAGAGCTACCGGCGTCACCACCAGAAGACATATCGTCGCCGAGGCCGTCGTCAAGATCGTCTTCCAAGGATTCGAGTTCCTGAGCAGCTTCGGAAGAAGCACCGCCCTGGCTCATCTTCGTCTTCACAGTAGCCAAAGTAAAGCCGGCATCTTCAAGGATACGCTTACGGTTGGATTCGAAGCGGTCACTCTGGATGGACTTTTGAGTAAACGCAGCGTAGTCTTCGATAGACTGGTTAGCCTTGTCGAAAGAAGGCTGCAAGGCTTCACGCTTGCTTTCCACACGGGGCGTGGGGAGCTGGCGAGCGAGATCCAAAGCCTGAACCTGAACGGAGTCAAATTCAGTCTGCATTGCATCGTAAGCCTGACGGGCACTGTCGCGAGCGGCGACAGACACAACCGGCTGTTCAGTGCGCTTTTCAGCCTGTTCAAGGGCCTTGGCAGCACCGTTGTAGTCCTTCTTCATGAAGTGGCAGTAACCAATCACGAGGTAAGCTTCAGACACGAGGAAGGATTCCGGAAGGTTGTTGATAATCCACTGGGCCGGCTTCATGGCGTCATCGGGCTTGTTAACCTTCAGGAAGGACCATGCGATACCGAGCATAGCTTCGTCGTACACCGGAGAACCGGGCTGGACCTGGCCGTACATCTGGGCGGCACCGGCAATGTCGGGCTTTTCGCCAGAGAAGAAGATATGGCCGAGCTTCACGCGGGCGGCATCCTGCAAGTCACGTTCGGACTGGTTGGAAACCGGCTGTTCCGTAATGTCGCGGAAGCAGTTTTCGGCTTCGTCCCACTTGCCCATACGGCTGTAGGCGATACCCATGGTGTAACGGGCGTAGAAGTAGTTCGCGTTACCCGGAAGAATTGCAGAGAGCAGGTCGACGGCTTCCTGGTAGAGGCCCTGTTCGAACTTGATCTGACCAGCAACGTAGTCGGCGTCAGCCTTCACGTCGGTATCGCCGAACTTCTGGGCGATGTTCTGGTACTTGGCCATAGCTTCGGTGTACTTGCCTTCCTTATAGTCGATGTTCATCAACTGGAAGTGGTACTTGGCGCGCTGGTCACTCTGCGGATAGCGCTTGATAGCGTCTTCGTACACGGCCTTAGCAGCCTTGTGCATACGGAGGTTTTCGAAAGACTTTGCCTTGTAGAATGCAGCCTGGTCAACCAAGTGGAAGGCCGGATACTTTGTCTGCACCTTACCGAAGGCGTAGGCAGCCTTCAAGAATTCACGGTTCAAGTAAAGACGCATGGCGTAGCGGTAGTCGTTTTCAGGTTCGATCTTCAAACGACGGTAGCGTTCTTCGCCAATCTTCTCTTCACGAGTGTCACCGAAGCGGCTGGTGAGCTTGACAGCCCAGATGAAGCCACGGTTCTTCTTGGCATAAAGGTCATCGTGAGACATTTCGAGGTCAAGAGCGAGGTAACGGAAGATGCTCACGTCCTTGACGTTGACCGTAGCGCCGGCGACCGGGTAGCCTTCCTTCGTGAAGCGAAGACGGACACCAAGGTGCGGGGAGAGGTAGTAGGTCAAGGTGAAGCTTTCTTCGATGTTCATGCCGTCGCCACCTTCGTCGCTATCATGGATAACGTCGATGATGGAAAGTTCGGCCTTGGCTTCGAGAGCGCGATTCAATCCGCGGTAGAACAAGCTGAAGTTCAGGTTGGAAGGAATCTTGTAAGCTTCGCTTTCGGTCATGAGAACGAACTTGAAGGAGTCATCAGCTTCGGCAGTGCTAACAGCAGGCTGCAGAGCGTTCTGGAAAGCAAGGCCAACCAACAGGTAGCCGTACTTGGAAGAAGCGAGCGGGTTCCAGTTGATGCCCACGTCGGCGCCGAGAGTGATCTGCTTGAGGTCATCGAACTGGTTGATGTACAACACAGAGAGGTCGACACCCAAGGAGAGGAACTGCATTAACTTGTATGCATAGCCGAACATGAAGGAATATTCGCCATAGGACTTGCCGCCATCAATGGAGGCACCGTTCTCGAAGAACGAGAAGCCAAGCGTATGCTTGTAGTCCATGGGGAAAGTCAAGCTGACGTATTCCTGGCTGGCTTCGCCGCTAATGGAGCTGAAGAAGGCAGCGCTGAATTCCAGCTGGTCCGTTTCAGAAATGCCAGCCGGGTTCACATACATGGAGGTGTTGCCACCAAATTCGGCGAACCAGTCGTTCTGCTGGTACTTATGCGGAGAGTAGGTTGCTTCAGCGAACAAGCAGCTTGTTGCAACAGCAAGACCAAGGACGGACGTTTTGATAAAACTAGTACGCATCGTCTCTCACTCCTTTACTTGATATCCGTGCGGATGAATTCGATACGACGATTCTGCGCACGCCCTTCGGGGGTTTTGTTAGAAGCGACCGGCTGGGTGTCACCCTTACCGCTCGTGACAATACGGCTTTCAGCAATGCCCTTTTCAACAAGGAAGTTCTTCACAGCGGCTGCACGGTCGGCAGAGAGCTGCAAGTTCTTGTCCTTGTCGCCAACGTTGTCTGTATGGCCGACAATTTCAAACGTAGCTTCGGTGAAGGTTTCCATGATGTCGACAACCTTCATCAAGGAGATGTAGGAGTCCGGAGTAATGGTAGCCTTACCAGATTCAAAGTTCACACCTTCGAGAACGAACACCTTCTTAGGCGGCTGCGGAACTTCGTCCGGGCAACCATCATCGTCCTTGAAGCTGTTCTGAGTTTCCGGCTGTTCGGGGCAGAGGTCAACACCCTTACAGACGTGAGCAAAGTTAGCGAACATACCCTTGGCTTCGACCCACGGATCGCAGAGACCGTCGCGGTCGTTGTCGGCATCCGGGCAGCCATCGTCGTCCTGGTAACCATCGAAGTCTTCGGCTTCTTCAGGGCAGTTGTCGACGCCAGTGCAAACAGAAGCATACTTGTCGGAGAATCCTTCTTCGGAAACCCACGGATCGCAAAGGCCATCGGCATCGGTATCCGGGTTGCGGTTTTCTTCAACGGCTTCTTCTTCCTTGACCACTTCGGTAGCAGTAAGGCCGATATCGAGCTTGCCCTTACCACGCTTGAGCATCGGCGAGGTAGACTGGCAGAAGAAGTTCGGCTTGGAGAGCGAGTGGTTGATGAACTTCGGATCAAGGGAAACGTTAGTGCGGTTCACCTTGATGAACTGGTTGAACGGGTAGTAGTTCTTGTAGATGTTGTTGTACTCCACCTTCGTCTGGCCGGCGGCCGGGTCGGCGAACACACCGTAGTAGTGGTTCTCCATGAAGATGTTGTTACGGGCGACCACGTTGGTCGGTCCCTTCAACGCAAGGCCAGAGTAGCCGTTGCGAAGCACAACGTTCTGTTCGATGTAAGCATCCAGGGACTTAGCACCCCAAGCGAGGATGCCGGACCAGCGGTTGCCGTACACGACGTTGTTGCGCAGCCAGGGGAGCGAGATGAACGCGCCAATGCCCGTGGCGTGGTTATCAAGCACATAGCAATGGTGGATGTAAGGGGCGGCGTTTTCGCAAAGGATACCTTCGAGACCGTTCCTCACTGTGAAGTGCGACATTTCGGCGCCCGAAGTACCCATGACGGTCGGACCTCTACGACCACCATCGATGATGGTTGTCAGAGGGTCTTCGCCCTTGAGCACAACACCCATGATGAGGGTGATGTTTTCGTTATAGGTTCCGCGTTTGACAAGGACTGTGTCCCCAGCATCCGCATTTCCGAGAGCATCTGCAATCGTTGAGAAATCGCCAGGCACGTTGATATTCCTTGCCATGGCGGTTCCGGAAAGAAGCAAAGCCCCGGCCGTAATTAAGACCAGTTTCTTTAGGGTCATACTGCTACGTTTCTCCAATCATAGAACACTTAAATTCGTTAAACTTATAGTTTGCCAAAATCGACAAATATAAACTCAAGTGGGAATATACCTTCATTAAAGGCTTTAGTCAAACGTTTTTTGCGAAAAAAGGTCTTTTTCGCGTAAAAAAAAAGTTCAACCGGCACCTCCCGTTGGGTCTAGATGTCAATTCGAGGGGGGAAGGTTAGACTTTTCCTCCTCCTTTTTTACTCCCTGGATTGTAACTCGGATTTCCTGGCAGGTCTTCTTGATGTCCTGCAGAACCTTGCGGGCACGAGTACCAGCAGACTTGTTGCCGCGTTCGAACTTCTCGTATTCACGCTTGAAGTTCTCTACTTCTTGATCGAGGTCGTTAACTAAGCTCATAAGCAAACTCTCCAAAAAAAGATGCTTTTTGGAAAATAAATAAAGTTTTTCGCAAAAATCCGCCGTTTTGTAAAATTGCATTTACATTTACAGATTATTACAAAAAAAATGAAGAAATCAACAGTTTATCAACCATTTGCGAGGGCCCAAAGTCGGTTTAAAGCCAAATTTCCCGCTTCCCCCACATTTTCGGAGAAGTCGTTCACGAACATTTTTATGTGTTTTTCCATGACTTCGGGGTCTTCAATTTGTGCTTTTTGGGCAATAAAAGGTGTTATCAAGTGATTTCTTTTGCGCGCTTCGAACAAACTACGGCGAATTTCGGATTCAATTTTTGCAATCGTTTCGCCCTGGAATTTGTTGCGAGCGACGGCGATTCCAAGTGGAATGGGAGCGCCGGTCGCCGCTTCCCAGTAGGCGCCGAGATCTTGCAACATGTGAAGTTTATCACACTTCCACGTAAATCTGTGCTCGTGAATGGTGACGCCCTGCGGAGCCTTGCCGGCGACAAGCCTGCGGTACACTTCATCGAACAAAGCGTACTCGACCTTCGCAGAACCGCCAAATTCCCGACCGTACCAGAACTTGAACAAGAGCGCCGCCGTCGTGTTCGCGCCCGGGAGCACCGTGACGCATTCGGGATTGAACTCGTCGCTATCCGAAGAAAGCAAGAGAGGGCCACAGCCATATCCAATGGCGCCGCCACAACCCAGGCAAGTATATTCATGTTTCACCTTGGGGTAAATCTGGGCGCTCACTTTCGCGACATCGAGTTCACCGGCGATGATCATCTCGTTCAGCGTCTGCACATCGGCAAAGTGGACATCCCACTCGAACGGGGAGCCTTCGAGACCCGCTACGAGGGCCTCGTATATATATGTGTCGTTCGGGCAAGTGGAAATTCCAAGAGAGAGCTTCATATCCAGTACTCCAAGATTACAAACAAATTATTCGCCTTGAATCAAATATCGACGTTTTTGGGGTTCAGCGATTCCGGCGCAAAACTTCCGCAACCGCTACAAGACGTCTAACACCTGCGACTTGAGCGCAGCGAGGGCTTCGGGAACTTTCCACGTAGAAGTGTCGCGATCGGTCGCTACATTGCTTATGGCACGGAACTGGTAGGCCGGCACGCCAAAACGCTTGCAAACGGCAAAGCAGGCGGCCCCTTCCATGGTTTCGACATCGGCCTTGAACATGCCGCCACGACGAAGCGCCAAATAACGCGTACCCGTGCAACAACTCACCGTAACCCCGACAGCCGACGGAATCGAAGCGAGGGCAAGCGAAAGCGCACGCGGGGATTCGCCGGAATAGACGAGCTTTTCACCGTAAACATCGTGCCAAGGCACAAAGTGGCCTTCACGAGTCTGCACGCCCATATCGCCCAGAGCGTCGGCATCCACACGAACAACCTCGCCCACCTGAAAATCGCGATTCGGATAAACGCCACAGATGCCGACCTGCACCACGCGCTTGTAACCGCCCTTTGCCAAGAAATATGCCAAATTCGCCGAGAATTCCACCATTCCAACGCCGCAAACGCAAACATCGAACCTGTTGTCGATGGAATAAGGCGAAGTCGTGGCGACAGTCGCCGTCAAGTGCGGAAACACACCGCTGAACTCCTGCTTGGAGGCAAAGGCGACAAGGGTATCGTTCATCGAAACAACCGCCTGTTTACTCGATTCTTTCGACCTGGGACTTGAGAGATTCCTCAAGTTCGGTCACGCGTTCAAGGCTAAGCTGCCACGGGCGTTCGACCTCGCAACGGGCAACGGCCACAGCAGTCGCCTTCACCAGGCTGTCTTCAAAGCTCATCTCCTGACCATCGCAATACAGCCAACCGGCAAAGAAAGAGTCACCTGCGCCCACGTCGTTCTGCACTTCGATAGCAGGCGGCTGGAGGGTAAGCCCCTGGAACTTCTTTTCGACCAGACGGAACGCACGCACAGGAGCATCTTCGTCGGTGATGACCAGGTTCTTTATCGGGAGCTTTTCAAGGACCGAGGAAGCCGTCATCTTCCAGAACTGCGGACTGGAAGTCACCTGAGGAATGCCTAGGCGAGAAAGGAGCTTGCAATATTCCTGGATATTGATTTTCAACAGTTCCACGCCCTTCTGCAGCCAGCAGTCGATATCTTCGATGGCGTCGATAAAAATTTTCTTTCCGCTAAAATCAAGGGCGTTTATGAGATTCACGTCGAAGCCCTGCGGAAAGGAACCGCAAAGGGCCACGCGCTGCGTAGAGCCCCAGTAATCGTTCAAAGTCTGGATGAAATCCTGGTTCTCGGTCACGGTAAGCACCGGAGACGGTTCAATCAGTTCCGTCGCGTCGCCACCGCTCGCAATGGTCGTGCAAATTCGGGTCGGTTCCTTAATCCACACAGGAGCCTGGGGCAGCTGACAGGCCGACAGTTCGTCAAAGATGTGCGTACCGTGTTCGGAGCCCAAAAAGTGCATGAGCACCGGAGATCCGCCCAGGCGCTGCAACACTCGGCAACAGTTGATTCCCTTGCCCGAAGCGTATTCTTCAACCTTGGAAATGCGGTGAACCTCGCCCGGCGTGAACTTGTCCAAGAATATCAGACGCTGCCAAGCCGGGTTCAATCCGAGAACTAGGGTTTCCTGAGCCATACACCAACCGAATTTATTTAGAAGTTCACCTTGTAGAACTTGCGCTTGCCCACTTGGATGACCATCTGGTCTCCGCCCTTGATTTCAATCTGGGACTGCGGGTCGGCGAGCTTTTCACCGCCAATTTTCACGCCGCCGTTCTGGACCATGCGGCGGGCTTCGCCCTTAGAGGCGAAGGCCTTGACCTCCACCAGGAGGTCGAGGGCACCGTAGGTGCCTGCCGCAACGGAGCATTCCGCTGCGTCACTCGGGATGGCGTTACCGCTATGGATTTCCTTTTCCTTGGCGGCAGCGGCTTCGGCGGCTTCGGCGCCGTAGTACTGCGTCACGATGTCCATCGCGAGGATGTGCTTTGCTTCGTTCGGGTTCATCTTGCCTTCGGCGATGTCGGCAACCATCTGCTTCACTTCGGAAAGAGGCTTTTCTGTGAGGAGTTCGAACCAGTTCTCGATGAGGTTGTCGGCGAGGCTGTAAATCTTGTGGTACATCACGTCCGGGGCTTCATTGAGGCCCACGTAGTTGCCGATGGACTTGGACATCTTGACCTTGCCGTCGGTGCCGAGGAGGATAGGCATGAACATGCCAATCTGCGGTTCCATGCCTTCGAAAATCTGCAAGTCGCGACCACGGAGCACGTTGAACTTCTGGTCAGTACCGCCCAGTTCCACGTCGCTCTGGATAGCGACGGAATCATAGCCCTGCATCATGGGGTACATGAATTCGTGCAGGCTGATGGACTGGTTTGCAGTGTAGCGGTTGTGGAAGTCTTCGCGTTCGAGCATCTGGGCAACCGTAAACTGGCCCATGAGTTCCGTGACCTTGCTGAACGGGAGCTTAGAGAACCATTCTCCATTGTAGTGGATTTCCACCTGGTCGCGACGAACAACCTTGAAGAACTGTTCCTGGTATTCCTTGGCGTTTTCAAGAACCTGTTCGTGAGAGAGGCGCGGACGGGCCTTGTTGCGGCCGCTCGGGTCGCCAATCTGGGCGGTGTAGTCACCCACGATGAGAACGACCGTATGGCCGAGGTCCTGGAACTGGCGGAGTTTGCGCATCACGACGGTATGGCCGAAGTGAACATCCGGAGCGGTCGGGTCGACGCCCAACTTGATGCGGAGAGGCTTGCCCGTTTCGTAGGACTTCTGAAGCTTCTTTTCGAGTTCTTCCTGCGGGACGATTTCGATAACGCCGCGCATCAAAATTTCAAGCTGTTCTTTAACAGGACGGAATTGCATAGTTTTTCCTTTTTAATTTTTTTCGGGCAGAAAGATAGAATTTAGTCCAGAGGCGATAGACGAAACCCAAAAGAAAACGGCGATTTACAAGGTTAAATCACTTTTTGTATTCGTTTTCGTCGATTCCCAGCTGCTTGATTTTGTAAGCCAGGATTCGCGGCGTCGTAGAAAGGGCGCGGGCGGCAGCAGCCACCTTGCCTTTCGCGCTCTTGAGGGCATCGCAGATGATGTCGCGTTCGTACGCTTCCACCATGAGTTTCAGGTTTCCGCTCACAGGGGTTCCGCTCGTTTCGTCGGTCTGGATAGTCGGTGGAAAGTGATGCGGATAAATCACGTCGCCATCGGCCACAAGAACAGCGCGTTCAATGGCATTTTCAAGTTCGCGGACATTACCGGGCCACGGGTAACTCATAAGCATTTCGATGGTGCCACGAGCTAGGCGGCGAACATTCTTGCCGACCACGTGGCTGTAGTGTTCCACAAAGGAATCGGCCAGCAGCACAATATCGGTGCGGCGTTTGCGCAAGGCAGGAACGTAAATCGGCACAATGTGCAGCTGGTAATACAAGTCTTCGCGGAAAGTGCCCTCGGAAACCATCTGCTGCAAGTTCTTCGTGGTCGCGCAAATCACGCGCACGTTCACCTTCTTGGGGAAGCGCGCGCCCACGCGTTCAATTTCGCCCTGTTGCAAAAGGCGAAGCAACTTTATCTGTAAATTCGGAGAAAGTTCCGCGACTTCGTCGAGGAACAAAGTGCCGCCCTCGGCTTGTTCCACGCGGCCTGGAGCCTCGTTCACAACGCCAACCAAGGCGCCCTTTTCGCTTCCAAAAAGTTCACGGTCCAAAACCGATTCCGGAAGCGACGCGCAATGCACGCGCACGAACGGCCCTAAATTGCGGTCACTGCGGAAATGGACAGCTTCTGCAACAAGACCCTTGCCCGTGCCCACCTCGCCCACGATTAAAACCGGCAGCGGGCTTTTGGCCACCTGGTCTATTTGCATGTAGACCTGCTGCATTTCCGGAGCGCGGCCAATGATGTTGTCGGGATGGAAACGGTCCTTGAGTTCCATGGCCATGCGCTCGTTTTCGGCCTTGAGGATTTCGTTTTCTTCACGGGCCTGGCGGCGGAGTTTTACGGCGGCGGCGAGCATCTGCGCTATAATTTCGAGCAGACGAAGTTTTTCGGGAAGTTGCTCTTCGACCGGATTCTGCACGTCGGCGCTCAAGGCGCCAACCACCTCGTGCTCCATAATCACGGGCACACAGAGGAAAGCGCGGTTTTCATCTTTTCCGCGGCCAGTGCGGTCCAAAAAGTTAGGGTCCTTGGCGACGGAAGGGATGATGATGGGCTTGCCGGTTTCGACCACACGACCTGTGACGCCCTCGCCCACTTTATAGCGACCTTTGCTGGCCTGACGGCTGCTCAAGCCTTCTGCAATTTCAATAGAAATTTCGCCCGTGTGGCGATTGTACAAAGTAAGGGTGGCGTGCTGTACGCCCATTGCAGATTCCAGGACTTCAAGAACGGGGTGCGCCACATCCTCGAAATCCAGGCTCTGGTTTAAAATGGAACTGATCTTGTAGAGCAGTTCTAGTTCTTGAATTTTAGATTGCGGCGTAGACATGGGACTAAAAGTTTACAAAATATTTTTGAAGTCACGCTTTCCGTAAACAACACGAGTTATCCAAACTTCGCAATCATCATCTTTAACTAAATAAAAAAGATTGTAATTTCCCACTGGCACAGAACGAACTTCTCTCGATTGCCATGGTTCCACTGGGTACACCTGAAAACGTTTCGGCATCGTCGTAAGACTCGCCATTGCATTATGTAATCGCAGGGTAATTCTTTCGGCACTATTTTCAGATTTCAATTCGTCGCTTATGTACGAATAAATACTCTTCAGGTCCGATTCCGCCTGTTCGGAAATAATTACCTTATAACCCATTAGGCGAACTGCTTCTTCAAATCTGCAAAAACTTCGTCCAACGGTCTTCCACGGCCTTCAATAGCATCGGAGTACCCTTGTTCCATTTTCTGATTAAAGACTTCATCAGACTCGACCAGCGAAGCCATGGAATACTTTTCCTGCTGATACAGCAAAAACTCGATGTACTTCGACACATCTTCCAGAGAACTTTCCGGCAAAGATTTCACCTGATCGATAACGGTTTCGTATGACATTACGGAGCCTCCGCTTTTAAATATACACAAATGCAAAGCGAAAGGCAACTCACAAGGACGCGAGAGGGCGACGTAACAGTACATTTCTAGAGGCGCAAGTCTGCTTACGCAGAACTTCGGAGTGCATATTACACTTGTGCTACAATCGTAATTTTACTTCGCTCATTTGATTCCTTTTTGCAAATAAAAAAAAGCGCCGTTCCTTACTTGATATAAGAAACAGCGTCATCTCACGAGCTTTCTTTTTTTCTCAGGTGGCGGCTCTGTCACCCTGTCATCTGTGTTTAATATAGCAAAAAATGAAAGGTTTCGCTATGTTTTTTTCAAAATGTTCATTTTGCAAACAGTTGTTGGAATTTAAGCCCTAGCACAAGCAGGGTTGGAAAGGACTTGGTCAAAACCATTCGGGACGTAGGTTTTGCAAGATCATTCGGAGTCTTTGACACAACGAACAGAGAACGCACCGTGTTTATCGTTGAGGCCCAGGTAGGCATTCTCGCTGAGGTAGTCTAGGTACATGTAGTAGGCGTCGTTGCTATTGTGAGAGGCAGACCAGAAACCAGCGTTGTCGCCGGCATCGTAGAAATAGCCATAGTAGTACCTGCTGCCCGCAGGCAAAACAGAAAAACCGACGATATCAGTTCCATTACCTCCATTTTTCCAGCCAATACTAGATTTCATCTTGGTACCGGCCACATTTCT
This sequence comes from Fibrobacter sp., assembly GCA_024398815.1. Taxonomy (GTDB): domain Bacteria; phylum Fibrobacterota; class Fibrobacteria; order Fibrobacterales; family Fibrobacteraceae; genus Fibrobacter. The sequence goes on along the minus strand of JAKSIL010000011.1, from coordinate 1,350 downwards.
ACCGCTCACGTATTCGAACAAGGTTTCCCATTCGGATACACTAGGCAAGTGCCAATCCTCGGGACAAACGCCTCTGACAGGTTCTGTCAACGCACAAGTCTTATTGTAACCGCACTTTTGTTCCGTGTCCTTATAAATTTGTGCAGAATCAATAGCCGCAGCCCAAGTGTACAAGCGACCAGCAACCTCACAATATTTCTCATTATTGTCATAGCACCAACTTTTACCTTTTAAACTCGGAGTTTGATTGCTATCTGCATAGTTCAAATTCTCCGCCATCCATACTTGATCACCAATTTTTACCGTTTTATAACTTTTGCCATCTCGCGCATCAATAATTGTATCATACTCAACTTTAGGATTCAAGTAGGCTTCTTTCGGCAAATCCCAACTCCATTCGTTTCCGTCATACCACTTTTTATTGTAGCATGTATAATAATGATTTGTTTCATTATCTTCATCATAGATATTAGCCCTTTCCAGTTGACGCTTAACAGTGCATCCATCAATACTCAAGATGTCAAACGCAGTAGTGGATGCACGCCAGCCACCCTCTATTTCATCAAACACATAAATATTAGAGTTTACAACACTCCCTTTCTTCCACGCACCATCAATGGTATCGTTCCAATGATATGTGTCATATTCAAGAGTAGAGGCTAGTCTCCAAGTTCCTTCATTGCAATAATAATACACCCCTTTTGCAAGTCCGACTGAATCCTGTTGACGAGAGCGACAACCTCCTATCACTGATTCCACCATAGAAGCAGACTCCCAGCCCTTCTCTCCATCTTTATCTGAATCATTAAAGTCACAAACATATATCTTTGTATTTGAAATCCTACCCTGCATCAAATCGCCATCCGTAGCATTTGCACATTCTCCACGAGATTCATAGGTATCGTTATAAACATTTGGCGCAACCATCCATCTATAAGTTGTATCGGCAAGAGTCGCCGTTCCACTACTGCACACGTAGTAAAGATTTCCAATTTTCACACTACTCGTATCCTTATACACAGCAATTTTTCCGTTAGTTGTATTTTTCTTTTCAGCGCATGCTAAACCACCATTTTTCACCATCAAACTATCCAAAATTGTGCCTCGACGCCAATTAGAACCATTAAATACATAGGTGAACGAGGTATTCACAGAACCATTACGAACATCTCCTTCTGTAAATTTCTCACCCCATGTAGCCGTATCTTTTTCTATGTCCGTTGATTTTCTCCACGTGTTATTTTCGCACGTATACCACACTTTATCACTTCCTAGTCCAACGGTATCCGCACGTAACTTCGTGCAACCACGCAAACCTAAAGAGCAATCACTATTGTTGCCTGTTCGCCA
>JAKSIL010000010.1 GCA_024398815.1 Fibrobacter sp. | reverse complement strand
GCTACGTGCTGAAGAACGTGCTTGACCTCTTGCACCCGGTGATGCCCTTCATCACCGAAGAACTGAACAGCATCCTGTTCCAGGGTTCCGAAATGGTGATCAGCCGCCCGTGGCCTACCGCTGATGAATCCCTCATCAACAAGGACATCGAAGTTGCATTCGACCAGGCATTCGCCGTGGTGGAAGCAGTCCGCGGTGTTCGTGGCCGTTACAGCGTCGCCCCGGCAACCAAGCTGAAGGCTGTGGTGAGCGTCGATGACGCTGCAACCGAAAAGTCCGTGAACGAATGCCTCGCAATCATTACCGAACTGGGTGGTCTTGAAAGCATTGCTGTCGGCGTGAAGGCCGCCAAGCCCAAGTTCAGCGCATCTGCTGTTGTTCCTGGTGGCGAACTCTTCATCCCGCTGGAAGGTATCCTTGACCCGGCTGCAGAAATCGCACGCCTCGAAAAGGAAATCGAAAAGGCCAAGGCATTCGCCGCTTCCATCGAAAAGAAGCTCTCTAACGAGAAGTTCGTCAGCGGTGCTCCGGAAGCCGTGGTGAACGCCGAACGCGTGAAGCTCGCAACACAGCAAGATATTATTGCTAAATGCGAGAATGCGCTCGAGGAACTGAAGTAAGATCGGATTTCCATCCCCGCAAGCGACAAAAACCCTTTGCGGGAATTCAAAGATTAAAAAGTGCTCCTCAGCGGAGCACTTTTTATTTTACGTTTCGTTCGCTTCTATAGGCGATTTCAACCAAGCGTCCGCCCTCTTCTGAAAGAAGGTATTCCACGAATTGGTGCAGTTGCTTTTTCTTGTTGTTCGCATCGTAATACATGCAAACATCGAACTGAAGCGGATAATCTTTAGATGTCGGCAAAGAGCCATCAACAGAAATAATTCGTGTCTGTCGCGACGCATACATTCTTGCATAATACGACCAGAAAATATTGCCTATCCCGCAAGCATCATCACCCACCGCATTTACAAGTTCCGGCATAGTTTTGATATCACTTTGCGGAAGATTCGCAGGAGCCCCCGTTGTTATGCTTTGATTAAAAGCGACTCGGCTGACATTAGACTCGGCCACAAGCTGGTAGTTGTTGATTTTACAATCCGTTCCGCCCACATCTTTCCAATTTTGGACAGTTCCAGTATAAATGCCTTTAATTTCTTGCAAACTCAAATTGCGCACCATATTTTCGCAATTAACCAAAATAGCGAGCGAATCCTTAAACAGTGGAACGCAGCGGAGTTCCTTTATATTTTGCTTCAGGAACGCCAGGTTCTTTTCGCTTGCCAAGGAAACATACATATCAATATCGCCAGCCGCCAAATCGGAAAATCCTTTTACGTTGTATGTTTTATCAAGGCTTTTCCTTTCCGTAAAGCATTCCTTCACAAAAACATTCTGGCAAATTCCAGCCATCGTCGGATAAAAGGCGGAGGCTGCGCTAATCTTTAAATCAGGATCAGTAATGCGGAATGCCGTTGAAAAAAAAGGCAAAACATTGTCCTTTCTAAAAGGGACGAATTTCACCGTCGGCACAACAAGTAAGTCTTTTTCATCCATAAAATCACTTCACCGGAGCTTCGATAAACGAATATTCCTGGAGCATTTCCTGTATCGTTTCCACCGGATTGAACATGATGATGTCCAGAATGGAGAGCCCAGGAACAAATTCATTGTCGAACTGTTTATAGGGGCGGCACTCCGATTTGATGAATTTCAAAGTAATATTTTGCCTGCGAAACTCGTCAAAATGGTACAATTTCTGACCGCCAATGGGGTTGACGTAGATGTCGCCGCCGAGCCTGTGGCAGAAATCATAAACGCGTTCTTCACGCTTGAATTTATTGTTGCCGACAAAATCCGACGTATGTCCAATCTTTGTGGTAATCCCGAGATACGAACAAATTTCCCTTATGGAAAATTCAAGGAAACGACTTAAATTCGTTTCTGAATTTGCAAAAATACGTTCCATCAAGGCATAGCCTTGTTCAAAGTACGGGGCCTTTGCATAATTGTGAACCAGAGTCTTTAGTTTTTTGGGGAATAAAGTCTTTTTGACTTGAGTTTCGTTAATATATCGGTTTACGCTTTTCTGTACAATTTCAATTCCAAAAAAAGCATCTTTCCCCCGCTCAAGAATTCTATTGCGATTGACCCATCCGTGTTTCATATAGGCGTAATTGTCGCCAATGAGAAATACATCGGCGAGATTTATCAACTGCCAATATGCAATATAGGGCAAAAAGTACGGCTGGTTTGCAGCAATAATCACAGTACGTCCCCAAAAGCAAGAAGTGACGGATCGTCGCTTGCGATAACACAAATCTTGCGGTCGTCCACCTTGTTTGTCACGGGGCAACTGGAAGCGCGAATATAGCCGGAATCAAAGAACTTGTCATCGACGCAAAGCATCATGCCACAAATGTAGTCTTCAAACGGAGTCCCTTCCCAAACCGTGGAATAAGTTTTTTGCGGCAGGAAGGGCTGCATGATCATATCCTTCACGGAACCGTCATCAAACAGTTTCTTCCATTCATCTTCACTTGTCAGCGGGCCTGCGTAAACCTTTTCGCTTTTTCCGAGGCAATAATGTTTCAGGATGTATTTGTCCTTGTGGTTGTAGGCATCTGCCAGGGTGGCCTCTGCACTTTCTTCGCGACAAATAAATGTTTCGATAGAATGTTTACGAATGAATGCCGCTTCGTCCTTCGTCAAGAATTTATCCGTAAAGGAGTCTTCAAACCACAACCGCATAAAGCGTTTGTCGTGCGTCAGGAATATGGTCCTGAAATCATTGTACATTCCGGCATCAATCATCGCCTTGACGGTTTCCATTTTGAAATTTAGAATGTCTTTCTGGTTCAAAGCGCTGATAACGAAAGCATTTCGCCAGGCATCAATGTTCTTTTCCACATCGGGTGCTTCGAGAACGACCACCTTCTTTCCAAAATGCTCATAGAACGGCTGGTACAAACGGATTTCAGATGTTCTGTCGGAACTTTTAAGGACGTAGATTTCCTTTTTGTCGCCAACAATCTGGAGCATGTACCGAAGCATTTCTTCAAACTTGCATTCGCGAGAAACTTCGGGATGCTTTTCCAAAAACCTTTCCGCGTAAGCCTCCGCATAGTAGTCCATGAAAATTCCATGGGCGAAAAAGCGTGAAGTAATTTCGCAAAGTTTCAGCTTGCCGTCGGGAGTAATCAAGTAATCAGGCCTATATGTCGTCGCCTTAAACGGACACTTGCTCTGGTAGGCAAGAATTTCCATTTCACGCTCGGAAAGGGGCATGAACTTATCGACGAATTCCGTATAATGGTAAGCCATGAACTCGATGCACTTGTAAAGGATTCTGTGAAGTTCACGAATTTCCTTCACACGAGCACTCGTGATAATCATGGGGCGGTCGTGATAGTACCTGAAATAGTAATCGTGGCGTTCCGAATACAAGTCACGGCACACATTGAAAAAAGAGCCTTCTTGAGCAAGCATAGATTTCTCCCGGGCGCTACTTTTCAAAAAGTTTGGATTGGTACCCCAGACACTGGAAACCATTTTTATTGATCATCGGAATCAAACTTGTAGGAATTTGCAGCTGTTTGCGAACCCAATAGCAAATGCTGGTGGACATGTTCAACGTCTGCGTATATTCCATCATCTTCTGGATGGCCTTGATGCAGAGTTCGCGCTCAGGCGCTGTACGCCCGCGCTGTTTGCGGTGGTCCGCATTACTCGGCTTCAAGTAGACCTCGTAAAGTTCGCGTTCCAGGTTTTTGTCAAAATGCCCAAGCCACTGGCCAAGCATCGCCAAGTTTTCCATACAGGCGGTAAGGAACTCCGGCTTGTAATTGATGATGCCCGCATCATGGAGTTTATCGAAAAATTCCTTGATGTGTTCGTCGGTCAAATAAGGCATGATGATTGGCTGAATCAAAGCCGAATTGGACTGCACACCGCGTTCACGACAAAGTTTGACGGACTTCAGGCGTTCATCAATCGGGGCGGCAAAAGGTTCCAACAAATTGCGGAATTCCGTCGGCATAATGGAGACGCTCGTATTGAACTGCATTCTACCCTTCAACTGTTCAAACAAATCAAGAATCGATTCGCCTTCGTACTTGTATTCCAAGTGCTTCGGGCCGGACTTGGATGCGATAAAGAGTCGTGCATTGGAATTCGGATACTTCTTGAAATGCGCAATGAATTCCTTCAAGATGCGGTGCGCAATTCCCGTCTGCACCGTAGGTTCCTGGAACGCTTCCGTCTTCGGCGAGAAGTAGTAGTAGTGGTTCCAGTTCTTGCCTCGGCTCACTTCAACGATTTTCGCTTCGATTTCTTTTTTGCGTTCCGGAGCCTCTTCAATGGCCGTCGCCAAATCCTGGAGAAGCACGTTCTTGCGATGGATATCTTCTTCGGTAATCGGAGCCGTCGGAGTACCGTTCATTTCTTCCAAAAGTTTGCGAACATACAAGTGGTAGTTTTCGTACGCCACCAACTTCTGCTCATGAACGCCGTCCGTCACCAAGCAATACTGGCAACCCACATTGCAACCCCTAATCGGATTAATTTCAAACGTCAAAGTCGGGCAGCGACCCGTATAATTGTGGATTTCAGTTTCAACTTTATCCGGATCGATGTTTTCCAAGTAGAGTTTAGAAACGGGAATGACTGTCTTGTTCTTGATACGGTCCATGAACAACTTCGAACCGCGAACAAGACCCCGAATCGTTTCTTCGGAAGGTTGGACTTTCACACCTAGTTTATCTAAATAAACTTTGTCTACAACTGAAGGGGAAAAACCATTAAGGTTATAAGCATCCGTTTCGTGAGAATAAAACGGTTCAAAAATTATAAAATCATCCATGTATTTCCTGCAACATAAATAGTATCCTATTTAATGCTAAATATACAAAGTATATTTATTCAATGTAATCCGAGAACCGCTCGGCACTACCATTGAAAGGAAATATGTTCGAAAACGCCTATACAGCGACGACTACTAAAGCTCCGCAAAACGCAATAAGAATAACGCACAAAATTCTTTCTACAATTGGGCTCCATCTTTTCGGTTTATCGTTCATGACGTCCTCCAACATTTTGAATAAAAATGACTTGTTTCTTTATAACATAGTTATAGAGCTGCCAGATTGCAATGTTTTACCGTTTTAGGTGTTAGCTAGAACACATAAAACGATTTTTTTTTGAAAATTTGTGAAAAAACGCACAAAAAAACATTTTTTTTCGCAATTTTTCCAGTCAAAAAATTCAAAAAAGACCGCGCGAAAACTATGCACAAATGTGCACAATTTTACTATATTTAACCCCATGGATTTCGGGAATTTCGGAAGCACATGGTGGTGCAAAAAGTGGCTTGAAGCCCTTCTGGCGGATGCGGACGCAAACGCCGTTGCAACAGGCATGCGCTATGCAGTCCGAGGCCAGGTCACGAGTCTGGACATCGTGGATAACCGTGTGATTTCGGTCGTAAAAGGGCCAAACGGCGGGCTCCACAACAACTACATCGTGTTCCCCAGGTTCAGTAGCGAAAAATGCGAACTTTTCGCCAGTCTTTTGCGCCAGCAGCCGGCCGAAACCCTCGCCCTGAACAACAAGGTCCTCAACCCATCTATCGAGATACTCTTAGCCAAAAGCGGCCTTAAATTGTTCGATAGCCCGGAAAGCGTCAAAATGGGCTGCGACTGCCGCGATCCCCTCCCCTGCAAGTACACCATTGCCACATTCTTGAAAATCGCGGACCTGGCAAACGGCGAGCCGAACCTCCTGTTCAAGATTCACGGGCTGGACTTGAACCTGTACAAGAACATGCAGGCCTCGCAATTGGAGTTGGAAGCTCCAGCCGAAGCAACGCTCATCCGCACGCTCGGCAAAGAAAGCAAACTGGTAGACGAAACCGCCAAGCACGCCGACGACCTGGACTTGAGCGAAGATTCCAGCGAAAGTTTGTTCGCAAGGAACAGCGGAAACGGCGGAAGCGGTGAAAGCGGCGAAGTCGGCCAAATGCAAAATCGCGTGCCGCCCCAGCGCCTGCCGGAATTCAATTTCAAGGAATGGAAGGACTATTCCCGCGTGCTCCCCGCCATGCTGCAGAATTTTCCGAAGTTCTGCCCCGCCGGGAACTTCCGCAAGAGTTTTACCGACGAACTGGAAGGCATCCGCAAGTTCTTTTGCGACTACGAGAACTTCGCCGTCTTTTCGGAGCATTTCAGGGCCTACAACGCGAAGACTTTCTTGATGGAAAACGAAAGCCTGCGGGCATTCCACAAAAACGGCTGGCGTTGGACTTTTGAACAAAGCGCCAGCGGAAAGGCTTTAAAGACGGACCTGACCGCGGCAAACATCATGGGCGCCCTTTGTTGTTTGAGCGAAGGGAACTTCTCGTGGCACCATTACTCCGTGCGTTACCTGCACCTGGTTTTGCAGGTGGCTTTTTACCTGGTGCGTACAGGCGCCATCTATCCGCAAGTTTTCTGGGTCGGGAAAGACGTCGCGCAAATGCGTTGGCTCCCGGCGGAAATGCTCCCGGACATTCTGAGCATCGTCGCGGATTTGGAAGTGGCGGCCCCGAAGAAATTCGCCTATACCGCGAAAAACGAAGAGCACCTGGAACTCGCCGAACCCGCAGAGCACATTCTTTCGCTTTTCATCGGGCAACTTTTGCGCTTTGCGCGCACGTACAAGACACCGCTCAAGACAAATCACGGGAACCTTCTCGCCTTCTTCTTCGATTGCGTTTCGGGGAAACTCGCGAACAACGCGCATGCGATTCCGGGAAAGATTCAGCAGTGGTTCTCCGTTTATTCGAGCCTTGATTTCCGCAGCCAGATTCTGTTCGTCTGCTACGAATCCGGCGACGACGTGGCGCTGGAAGTCTTTGTACTGGACGGGAACGGTGACGCAGGCGCTCAATCAAAGCGCACGCCCCTTTCGGAACTTTTCGAAAGCAACGATACGCGGCTCCTTTCGGTACTCAACATTTTGAACGGCGTGGCCGACTACTTTTTGCCCATGGGCAAATATCTGGAACGCCGGGCTTCCAGCCCCATCATGATGCGTGGTGCGGACCTGCTGGAATTTTTGCAGGACTGCCTCAAGAAACTGGAAGTGTTCGGAATCCAGACGGAAATTCCCTCGAACCTTTTGCATATCGGGAAGCCGAAGCCCAAGATGCGCTTGCAAGGCAGCATGAGTTTTGGTGCATTTACCGCGGGCGACTTGTTGGACTTCGACTGGGAAGTGGCCGTGGGCGAAGAAAACATTTCGGCAGAAGAATTTTTGGAACTCGCCGAAAAAGCCGACGGTCTGTTAAAATACAAGTCGCAGTACATTCAAGTGACCGAAAAAGACTTGCAGGAACTCCGCGAACGCTTGGAAGGCAAAGCCGCGGCGGGAAATAGCGGCAATAGCGCCAACGCAGAAGGCAATGCCGAAAACGCAGATTCCGCCGACAAGAAGAGCGACGAAAATGTCGAAGACGATACCGACGACGTTCCGCAAATCACGCAGGCAAAACTTGTGCAAGCCTGCTTTACCGGCGAATGCGACAACATCCCCGTAGAAATGGCGGGCGAATTCAAGCAACAGTTTGACGCCTGGCGCGCCGAAACCGAAGTCGCCCTCCCCGAAAACTTGAATGCGACACTCCGCCCCTACCAACTGCGCGGCTACTCGTGGATGTACAAGAACCTGCAAATCGGCTTCGGCTGCATCCTGGCCGACGACATGGGCATGGGAAAAACGCTGCAAGTCATCACGTTCCTTTTGAAGATGAAGCAGGAATCGAAACTGGACGAACGCAAGGCCATCGTGGTGATGCCCGCAGGCCTCCTTTGCAACTGGCAAATGGAAATCAAGAAGTTCGCCCCGGAACTTACCGCATTCGCCTACCACGGCGGAAGCCGCGACCTGGAAAAGTTCAACAGCCACGTACTGCTCACGACCTACGCCACATTCCGCAAGGACTTCGACATTTTAAGCGAAAGGCAATGGCAAGTAGTCGTAATTGACGAAGCGCAGAACATCAAGAACGCCGACAGCGAACAAAGTAAGCTTTTGCGCAAACTGCAGGCGCCCATGAAAATCGCCATGAGCGGCACCCCCGTCGAAAACCGCCTCATGGAATTCTGGACCATCATGGACTTCGCAAACCGCGGGTTCTTCCCGAGCGCCACCGAATTCCGCGAAAAATTCGAGACGCCCATCCAGAAAAACGGCAACAAGGTCGTGGCCGAGAATTTCAAGAAGATTACGGCGCCCTTCATGCTGCGCCGCCTCAAAACAGACAAGAGCATCATCAGCGACTTGCCCGACAAGATTATCCAAGACGAATACGCGGAGCTCACACGCTCGCAGGCGGCCCTCTACAAAAAGACGCTCGACCGTTTCATGGAACAGCTTGAAATGGAACAGGCGCTCAGCGAAAAGTCGAACGACGCCCACGCCCTCTTCAAACGCAAAGGAATCATTTTGCAGATGATTCTCGCCTTGAAGCAAATCTGTAACCATCCGAAGACATTCCTGAAGGGCGAAGCGAACGCCGACCCGGAAGATTCCGGAAAATTGCAGTTGCTGTTCGCAACGCTCAGGAGCATCCAGGAACAAGGCGAAAAGACGCTCATCTTTACGCAGTTCGCCGAAATGGGCGAAGTTTTAAAACAAAGCATCGAAACGGAACTCGGACTCACCGCGCATTTCTACCACGGCGGTTGCACGCAGACGCAAAGAAACGAAATGATCAAGGACTTCCAGGAAAATCCGGAATCCAAGATTCTCATTCTTTCGTTGAAGGCGGGCGGCACGGGCCTCAACCTGACCGCCGCAAGCCAAGTGATTCATTACGATTTGTGGTGGAACCCCGCCATCGAAGCGCAAGCCACCGACCGCGCATTCCGTATCGGTCAAACCCGCAACGTGCAAGTCCACCGCTTTATTACCAAAGGCACTTTCGAAGAAAAAATCAACGCGCTCTTGGAAACCAAGAAGGCCATCGCCGACATGACCGTGAGCGCAGGCGAAACATGGCTCGCCGACATGGACGACAAGCAACTCGGCGAAGTATTCGGGCTCGACAATACGATCGCGCTTTAGATTGCGCTTTTGATTGCGCTTTAAGTCGTGCTCTAAATTTCGCCTAAAATTGAGCTCTAGATTTTCGACAGAATTATCGGGACCTGCGAAAGTGCGTTCATGACGCCAAATACAACTATGGCAACCACAAACGCCGTCCTGATTTTTTCACTTTTCAATTTTTGAACTAGGCCAAGAACAATAAAAAGCAGCAACAGGCAAGATACAAAGTACACTCGTTCACCGGAGGCATAGATAGTCGGTGAAAAGTACATCATGCATTCGCTCAGAATGGCTCCTGCAAAAGCAAACAACGGAAACAGAGAATTCGTCAATAGCCTTAAATAAAACGCCGTAAAGACGGTCGCCGCAATCCACCAAACCATGGCAAAAACATTGCCCACAGTCATCAATGCAAAAGACGGCAGATGGTCTATAGGAAACGCTGGATCAATATACCCAAGCCCCATATCGGCAAAGAGATTCACATGCAAATAAGGGAGCAAAGCCGCCACTGCAAAAACTCCAGCAGCGATTTTCAACTTCGGCGCAATACTTGGCAAAAGAATTCCCAGTAGCCAAATGGCTACAAAAAACAATCTCAATTCATTGGCAAAAGAGGAAACAAGCCATTGCAAGGTAATGAACAAGTGCTCAGGAACGCTCAAAAGCGCATACTCAGCGGGCACCCAGGTTTCCATTTCCGTAGCCGTCCGGAATGAATTTCCAGGAGCCGCGGCAGACACCACAAGCGCAACCACGGCAACAGCCAACTGTACAACCAGCATTTTCGGAACAAATTCCTTTCGACGAAGTAACGCAACAATGCCCACCGCCAAAAATCCGACAAGCACCATCGCAAACTGCTCTATGGACATCGCCGCAAACAATGTCAACGGAACGGCATAATAGAACTGCTTTTTCGAAAAATCGCCCGTTTTAAAAACAGCATCGGCAACAGGGCGTAAAGCAAAAATACAAGCAACGGCACACCACATGTACAAAATGGAACCGTTCACCCAAATGCACGCATGGCCAAAAGTCATGATGTCCATCAGCAAGAAGCCGAAAAACGCGATAACCATGCTCCTGAACGGAGCCGGTTTCTCGTTCGACAACGACTTATAAACTAGCGACAAGATTCCAACGGGAAGCAAAGTCAACATGACAGCATTCGCCACACGCCAAAACCAGATTCCGCCGAAACGGAACACGCAATAGACAAGGGCTTCGCCACCCATTCGCCCAGTCCATGTCAAGTAACGCGTTTTCAGATACGTGACGAAATCCATGGAATGCGCGGCTTCGTCAAAAATGGCATCGTCACCATCGGAATAATGGATAAAGCAGAAAACGGCAAAAGCGCAAAGGAAAGATAGTGCAGCCAAAAACCGGCAACGATTCTTTTGAACGAACTCGATCATGCGAACCTCACAAAAAAGTGCCAGATTTTATTCAGCCCAGTGATTTCCGTTATAATTCTTGGCGGTATCGGCGTCCATACCGATTTGACGCACCAAGTCTTCCATACTAGCAAACTTCTGTTCCGGACGCAAGTAGGCCAAAAGGTCGAGAACCAGATGCTTGCCGTAAATATCTTCGTTAAAGTCCAGCAAGAAGGCTTCGATAGCCAACTGGTGGCTTCCGGGCGCAGAAGGCTGAGTGCCGATATTCACCACGGCGCGGAAAATGCGACCGTCTTCAAGGCGGGCAGACGCCACATACACTCCGACCTTGGGCAAGAACTTGAACGGTTCCACCTGCAAGTTGGCAGTCGGGAATCCAATCGTATGACCAAGGCGTTTGCCAACCACGACCGTTCCGGACAAACGATAAGGGCGGCCCAAATAAGTCTGGGCGCGGTCCACATCGCCATTCAAGAGCGCATTGCGCACGGCAGAAGAACTCACGCGTTCGCCCTTGTGCAAAACAATGCTGAGGCTTGCCGTACTGATTTCGGGGAATGCCGCCGTAATGGTTTCGTAGTTGCCCTTGCCGTGAGCGCCAAAGCAATGGTCATGGCCAAAGAACATGTAGGCGACACCGCGTTTTTCGATGAGTTCGTTTCGTACAAATTCATCGTACGGGAGTTTCGCCACATTTTCGTCAAAAGGCATCACAATGAATTCGAGGCCAAGACTTTCGATGAATTCGCGTTTTTCTTCGGTGGTCGTCAGGAGCAACGGGTCGCCGGGACCACGCAAAACGTAATTGGAATGCGGTTCAAAACTGATGACCGTGGGCACAAGGCCGTTCACGTCGGCGACTGCCTTCAAGGTACGGAAAAGTGCCTGGTGGCCCAGATGGCAACCATCAAAATTTCCCATAGTGACTGCGCGTTTCACGTTACTCATCGATTACCTGCTACGCCTCAATCATCGTCGGCCAAGAAAACCTTGGGCCAAATGCGACCGGGTTCGTACTTGCAAAAACTTAATACAATTCCGTTGCTGTCGGCGGCAAAAAGCAGCTTTTCTCCATCGGATTCCGCACGCAAGCCTTCGACGGGCGTACGCCAGGGAATCCAGTTGCCGTTGCGGATGGCTCCCATCTGGTCGTCGTTCAGGCGAACCACCGGGTAATCCAGAACTTCATTCACAGGCACCATGTGTTCGCGGGTCAAATCGGAGCCACGCACAGCGCGGTCCAAATTCACAGGCCCAATGCGATGGCGGCGAATCATGGAAACGCAGCCGAAAGTTCCAAGAGCGTAAGCCAAATCGCGACCAAGCGCACGGATGTACGTTCCCTTGGAGCATTCGCATTCCAAATCGAAAGTCGCAAAGGATTTTCCGGAAGAGCCTTCGGTAACGCCACCCTCGCCCACAATTTTAAGCGAAGCGATATGGATTCGGCGGGGCTTGAGTTCAATCTGCTTGCCGCGTTCCACCCAATCGCTCGCACGATGGCCGTCGATTTTTACGGCGCAGTACTTGGGCGGGACTTGGTCGATGTCGCCAATAAACTGCGGGAGCACAGATTCTAGCGCTGCGCGGTCGATATTCAGCACTGGTGCGGCATCCACGGCTCGCGAATCCTGTTCCAGGACATCGCCGTCCCATTCGAGGGTATCGGTTTCGTAGCCCAAGTGCAACCTGAAAGTGTAGCACTTGTCCTTCGCCTCGACATACGGCAAAAGGCGCGTCGCGCGACCCATGGCGGCAATGATGAGCCCGGAGGCGCGCAAGTCCAAAGTTCCGGCGTGCCCAACCCGTTTAGTACAAAAGACCCTTTTCAACGGGAAAAGGGCCTTAAAGGATGTTTCACCTGCAACTTTGTCCAGCAGCACGAAACCGGAAGGAGTCAACTAAAGTTCCCCTTTCTGCTTGAGTTCTGCCAAGATGCCTTCGATATGCATGGCGTGTTCCAAATTTTCATCAGGAACGAAAGTCAATTCGGGAATCTTGCGAATCTTGAGAGCCTTGCCCAGCACTCCACGGATGAAACCGGCGGAGTTGTTGAGACCAATGATGGTATCGCGCTTTTCCTTGTCGCTTCCCATCACCGAAACAAGAGCCTTGGCGTAGCTCAGGTCGTCGGTAATGTCAACGCGGGTAACGCTCGCAAGAGTGCTCACACGAGGGTCCTTCAAGCCTTTTTGAATAAGCTTGGAGATTTCCTCGCGGAACTGTTCGCCCAATCTGTCGGTTCTACGGCTCATTAAGCGTCCTTCTTTTCTGCGGCTTCTTTACGGGCCTTTTCTTCAGCTTCTTCGCGGGCCACGTCTTCAAGAGTACGGGCAACCTTGACTTCCTTGAAGAAGATCAAAGTATCGCCTTCCTTGATATCGTCGTAGCCCTTGAGGCCGATACCGCATTCGAATCCGCGTGCGACGCTCTTCACGTCGTCCTTCATGCGCTTGAGCGACTGAACTGCAGTAGCACCGAGTTCCACACCATTGCGGTACACGCGAACCTGGCTGGTACGGTCGACTTCGCCATCGGTAACCATACAGCCGGCGATGAGACCGACCTTCGGCACCTTGAACACTTGGCGGATTTCGGCTTCGCCCTTGAGTTCTTCGCGCATGATAGGCTTCAAGAGGCCTTCCACGGCGTTCTTGATATCTTCAATGCAGTCGTAAATCACGCGATAGTTGCGGATTTCGATACCTTCCTTCTGAGCCATTTCACGGACCGTGAGAGACGGCATCAAGTGGAACGAGATAATGATGGCCTGTGCGGTAGTTGCAAACAAGATATCGGATTCCGTAATGGTACCCACACCCTTGCGGATGATATTGACGCGAACTTCCTTGTTGGTGAGCTTTTCGAGAGAGGCTGCGAGAGCTTCTGCGGAACCGCCCACGTCGGCCTTGACAATAAGGTTGAGTTCCGAGAGCTTGCCTTCCTTCTTGTCGTTGAAGGAGTTCTCGAGAGAAACTGTCTTACGAGCGCGAAGATCGCGTTCACGAGCGGCCATACGGCGCTTGCTAGCAATTTCACGTGCGGTCTTTTCGTCGTCCACCACGATAAGGTCGTCACCGGCCTGCGGAGTACCATCGAAACCGAGCACCTGGCACGGAGAAGACGGACCCGCCACCTTCATCTGTTCACCACGTTCATTGAACATGGCGCGAACACGGCCGGCGTAGATACCGCAGACAAACGGGTCACCCACATGCAGAGATCCGTTCTGCACAAGAATCGTCGCCATGGAGCCCTTGCCCACGTCGAGCTTGGATTCCACAACTGCACCGCGAGCGTGAGCATCGGGGTTCGCCTTGAGTTCCTGGACTTCGGCTTCAAGGGCGAGAGTTTCCAAAAGCTGATCCATGCCCTGGCCACTGCGAGCAGAAACTTCGACGCAGCTGGTCTGGCCACCCCACTGTTCCACTTCGACACCGCGTTCAGCAAGCTGTGCGCGGATCTTGTCGGGGTTCGCCGTCGGAAGGTCAATCTTCGTAATGGCAACGACCATCGGAACCTTCTCGCGCTTGGCAAGTTCAATACATTCAACAGTCTGAGGCATCACCATGGAGTCGGCAGCCACAACGAGCACGATAACGTCGGTCACCTGCGAACCACGAGCACGCATGGCGCTGAAGGCCTCGTGACCCGGAGTATCGAGGAAGGTGACCTTGCCCTGCGCGGTGGTGACTTCATAAGCACCGATGTGCTGGGTAATGCCACCGGATTCGCCCGAAACCACGTGAGTCTTGCGAATCCAGTCAAGCAAAGAAGTTTTACCGTGGTCGACGTGACCCATAACGGTAACCACAGGATGGCGAGACTGAAGATTTTCTGCGCTTTCTTCTTCGACACCCAAGGCTTCTTCTTCGTATTCTTCCATCAACTGAGCTTCGTAGCCGAATTCATCGGCCAGAATCTGGATGGTTTCAAAATCAAGACGGGCGTTGATGGTCACCATCATACCCATTTCCATGCACTTTGCAATGACGCGAGCAGGCATCTGGTCCATAAGGCCGGCGAGTTCGCCCACGGTAATGAAGTCAGAAGTCTTGAGAATCTTCTTTTCTTCACCGCTATTGTTATCGCTGTGGTCCTTGTGGTAGGTCTTTTTCACAGGCTTCTTGGAAAGGTCGGCCATCACGCGGGAAACGTTCTGGCGAACCATTTCCTGCTGCTGTTCCTTCTGATCCATGCGGTCGCGGCTATTGTTGCCATGACGGTTCTTGTCGTTGCCATGACGACCGTTCTGGCCCTTGCCATTCTGGCCACCCTTGCCGCCCTGACCCATGGGAGAACCCATGCCGCCATTGCTTGCATTGAAAGCTTCCTGCATGGATCCGCTGGAGAATCCGCCACCATGTCCGGTGTAACCGCCGCGGCTGCTGGCGCCGCCCTGGCCGGGCCTGCGATTTTGACCGCCCTGGCCACGGTTATCGCCATTGTTGTTGCCACGAGGGCCAAACGAACCCGTGTAGCCTTGGGCATTGCCCTGGCCACGGCCACCCGGACCTCCGGGGCGGCGGTTGTTCGGTCCACGGCCACCCTGCTGCTGTTGCTGAGACTTGGCAATACGAGCGAGGATAGCGGCATCAGGCTTGAACACAGTGGCCTTCATGTCGACCTTCTTGAGTTCAGTCTTGTCGGAAATCATCATGGGAGCCGCATGGGGAGCCGGTGCAGGAGCAACAGGCTTCGGATCCACCTTCGGCGCAGGAGCAGCCACAGGCTTCGGCGCAGGAGCTACGGGAGCCTTCGCTACCGGAGCATCAACGGGCTTGACTGCGACAGGTTCCTTTTTAACAGGTTCTTCAACCTTCGGTTTTGCGACTTCCTTAGGTGCAGGAGCAACAGGAGCTTCAACAGGCTTAACAGCTTCTTTGGGCTTCGGCGCCACAGGGGCTTCGGCAGGCTTTACAGAAGGCTTAACCTCGGCGGGCGCTTTCTTGGTCGCGGCCCTCTTGAGGCTAACTTTCACGCCATTCTTGGTCGTGGTCGAAACTGTCGACGACTTTTTCTTTTCAGAAGCCGGAGCAGCTTCGGACTCAGCAGACGAAGACTTCTTCAAGTTCTTGGAGCGAGCGTCCTGCTTTGCCTTTTCCGCAGAAACGGCTTCTTCGATTTTTTCAAATTCGGAAGCGTTCACCTTGGAAACTTGCGTCAAGACCTTCACGCCATTTTCGCGAAGCAGTTTCATCACGAAGTCACTCTTGACTCCATGTTCCTTGGCCCAATCAATTGGTTTAATCTGTTCTAATTCGTTCATTAAATAGCCTGTTAATAAAGTCCCTATTTGTTTTTCAAAGCGGAATCAGGAATCTAATTATGCTTCTGTGGACTCGCCTTCGTTTTCTGTTGCAGCTTCTTCAGCAGTTTCTTCTGCAGCTTCAACCTTTTCGACAGTCGAAGCGTTGAACAAGTTGTCGGCACGGCGAGCGGCGCTACGACGGAGTTCCTGTTCGCGAGGAGCGAGAACGGCAGCCTTGGCTTCGTCATCCTTCTCGGACCATTCCTTTTCGCCGAACACGTCGAGGTTGCGGCCCACCAAGGAAGTAGCGAGTTTAACATTCTGTCCGTTCTTGCCGATAGCCTGGGCGAGATTTTCGTCGTTAATCACGACGACAACGCGGTCGGTACCCGGAACTTCGGTCAGCTTAACAATGTTGGCCGGAGAGAGGGCGCGAGTAATGAACACGTCGAGGTCGGCATTCCACTGCACGATATCGATTCGTTCGTTGCCGAGTTCGCGCACGATGGTCTGCACGCGAGCACCCTTCATGCCGACGCAAGCGCCAACGGGGTCGATCTTTTCGTCACGGGAATAAACAGCAATCTTTGCGCGGTAACCCGGTTCGCGGGCCACGCCCTTGATTTCAACCGTACCTTCGTAGATTTCGGGAACTTCCTGACGGAAGAGTTCCTTGAGGAAATCGCCACTCGAGCGGGAAAGAACCACCTGTGCGCCATTCTTCGAAGATTCTTCGACGCGGGCAATCACAGCCTTCACGGACTGGCCCTGCACCAAGCGTTCGTGACCAATCTGTTCGCGAGGCGGAATCACGGCTTCGGTCTGCTTGCCGAGGCTTACAATCACGTTGCGACCTTCAAGGCGAAGGACTTCGCCGTTGATCATGGAACCGATACGGCCGCGGTAAGTATCAATAATCTTCTGACGTTCGGCATCGCGAATCTGCTGAGTCAAAAGCTGCTTTGCCGTCTGGATGGCCTGGCGACCAAACGAAGTCGTGGGCACTTCCATTTCGAGCACGTCACCCGGCTGGGCGTCTTCGTTGAATTCCTGGGCTTCGGCAACCAGCATGTAGCCTTCATCAAGCTTTTCAACTTCTTCGGCCGTCATGTTCGGATCGTAGTCGGGATAGTCATCAACGACTTCAACGCGAAGGAACACATGCACTTCGTTTGTTTCGGTATCGATATCCACATCGATTTTCTTTTCGATGTGCAGATACTTCTTTGCGGCAAGCGTCAAAGCCTGCTTAAGTGCGTTGAGCACGACGGTGTCTTCCATATTCTTTGCATCGACTACGCCCTTGAGGACTTCGAGCAAATTAACCTTGGGTTCGTTCTGTTTAGCCATTTTAGACCTTCCTATTATATTTGTACATCCACTTTTGCAACCAGCACCTCGGCCCTAGGAACAACCACGTTCCCAGCATTGCCCTTGAGTGCAAGAGTCAAATTCTGTTCATCAGCCTCTACCAGCTTACCTGTAATCGGCTTGCCAGTGCTTCTCGTAACACGAATAAAGCGACCCTTGTTGCGAATAAAATCGGCGACCGACTTCAGGGGGCGGTCAAGCCCAGGTGACGACACTTCCAAAGTGTAAGCACCTTCAATAATCTCGGGATCGAGGTCCAAGGCATCGGACAAGTGCCTGCTCACGTTCGAGCAGTCATCAATGGAAACCCCTTCGGGTTTATCGATAAACAATCTAATTGTCTTCCGCTTGCCAGCGCGGAACATATCCAACTCCACCAAGGAGACTCCTGCAGCGTTGCAGGCTTCGGCGATGAGGGAATCCAGTTTTTCCCGATTATCCAAATAAACCTCTTATATTAAAATAGCCGTCCGCTAACGGAAGGTGTCAAACCGCAAGTCTAGGCTAGGGCGAGACTCCTTCCACGGACAGTCTAAAAACCGCGTACAAATAGAGAAATTTTTCCATTATTGTTCAACCCCCCGAGCCCTCTTCCCTAGGTTTTAACAGCTTTTTTAGCCATTATTTCAGCCTTTTTCCTTAAAAAAAGTTATTTTGTGGTCCATCATGGTATATTTCTTGCTCATTTTGGCCAGTATCGTAGGAATCGCCCTCTCCGTTTTCTATTTGCGCAAAAACATCATCCGCATCAAGGAAAAGAACAAAAACGAGCCCAAAGCATACAAGCGCGGGCTCAACTACGTGTTCACCGGACTCTGGTACGGCTACCTGCTCATTTTCTTCGCAGGGCTCACGATAAACAATCTGTTCTTTTAGTGCTTAGACGCAAGCCAGCGTTCGTAAAGGAACATGGCGATTAAATTCTTTCCGTCTATAAACTTGTGCCCAGCCTCTTCGTAAGGCAGCACTTCAGTGCGAATCCACTCATTTTCATCCGTGTAAGTCTGGCTCTTGCCATTCATGGCATCGAGTTCTTCACAGGTCACGTCGCGTTCAATCGCATACAAACGAATGCGTTCGTCCAAAAGGCCGCAACTCCCGGCGAAACCGGGGGTGCTGTTTCCCCACCAAAATTCGGTCAAGTCTATCAGTTCATCATCCGAAGCCTTGATTTGAGCCTCTTCTTCGAGTTCCGAAAGCGCCACCTTGCGATAGTCTCCGCTCCAGTCCAAAATACCTGCAGGAATTTCAAGTGAAGCCGTCTCCGATATCGAGAACCTCGGCTGGCGCACCAAAAGCAAATACTTTTTACCTTCGCAACGAAGCACCACAAGCACTCCGACGGCATTTCCGCGCACGAGAACGACCCCGTGAACCGGACGACCATCCGGAAGCGTCGCTGTAGCGAGCAGCTTGATGAACAGCGGGCGGTGTTCCTTGTCAAAATAGTTTACCGACTCGAAATGAATCTTCGCAATCTTGAATTTAGCAAGACTCGCTTCCAGCCATTCCTTAAAAATACGGCTCTCAAGAATGACGGGATAGTCTTCGGCAGCAATGTCTTTCGCAAAGGAATACTCAATCTGTCCGTCCATAGCGCACCTTTACAAACAAATTATTTCGTTTTAGCCGTTTTCGCCTTGTTCCATTTTTTCACAAGGCTATCGACATCGACCGTATCGGCCACGGCAAAATTCCGGCCTATATCGTAAATGAACAAATCCTTTCGAGTCGATGGCCCGCACGACGTTTCCGATTTATCGAACTTGTACAAGTCGCGGGAAATCGTCATCTTCTTGCCCATATTCATGGCCGACATTGCAAAACGGTCCACCGTAGCGCATTCTGGAATAGTTTCTATGTAATACGTACTTGTATGCCAAAGCGTATCGAGCCTCTCTTGCACCTTGCCAAGACTGGTGGAATCATTTTTCCATTTGGTGCTTATGCAATAGACCTCGTCGGAATCGGCACATGCGGTGCGAATCGGCACGAGCATCGTATCGGACAAGTACCAGTACGTCGGGAAAATGGTATCGGAGACTACGGAATCGCAATTATCGACGCGAGACTCGCAAATGGACTTCATCGGTCGCCAATAATAAGTACGCGGCGTAAGCGAATCCAACATTCTAAAAATCGACGGATCGCCCTTTGTCCTCAAAGCTTTCTTTTTCACCGAAGCGAATGCCGTATCGATGAAAATCGAGAAAGTATCCTTTGACATTTTTCCCTTGCGCACAGCAATGGAATCCAACACGGAATCCCGGTTGTTCTTGACGGAGATTCTCTTTACGCCTTCAAGAACGTTTTCGGTAATGGTGATTTTCACTGTCGTTTCGGGCCTAAAGAACGGAGCCGGGCAATTTTCACCGGTTACATTAAGCATTATCTTCGGAGCAATCATCAAGGTGGAATCGTTGATTTCCCTTTCCAGCTTTATTCTTTCCAGGCTGCAATTCGAAAAAGACCAAATGCTGTCCATATAAAGAAACAGGGTATCGCCCACCAAATACACTGACTTGCCAGAATCCAACTGAGCCCTTAAAAAATAGCCTTCACCGGCGAACGATTCACCACTATCGGTAAGCGAAATGGGACCGTCGTCATCTTGCGAACACGACACCCACAACGCAGGCAAAAGCAGCAAAGCCATTATTTTCAGCCAGGATTTCATAGTCTTATTCCGGTACGTTCCAAGAAATTAGAAATTCCTACGCTATCTAGAGGATGGGCAGCCGCATAAAAATCGGTCCAACGCAAGAAAAGACCATTTCGACGGATGGACAAATAGCAAGCCGCGCTGTCGCGAGGGGGAATTCTTCCAATCCAGGACTCAATCGTAACGGCATCGCCCACCTTGACCGAGACCCCCTCACCAGAAGCATAAGGCGTCATGCCCGACATTTTCGAAAACACATTGTTGCCGTGATCGATTTCCACGTAAAGTCCCATGGAATCGCGCCCTGCGTCCAACACGACACCAGGAAGAATCGGATGCAAAGGAGCTTCGCCCAATCCATAAAACGCATCGGCGGCAAGCAGTTTATCTTGCCCCTCGAAATCAAAATTTTCGGAAATATCGATATTGGACCAATCCAGCGGACGGGCCGGGCAGAGGCCCGGGAAAGCACACCCTGTGCGAGCATCGATCCAGACCTTCGAAGAATCCTTCAAAGGCACGCGCAAGTACGAATAAACTAACGAATCCTCGAGCTGGACCAAAATAGGATTGTCAAAATCGCAGGCTTTGGCCACCCAATGCAACTTCGCCACCGGAGACTTGCGCAACGACGCCACGTAACGGACGAACCCGTTAAAGAACAGAGGCGTAGAATCGTTTACTATCCAGGAACACTGGGCCAGGCTATCCTTCAATTCAAAAGGAGTGCCACCGACGCTTTTGCAGCGGGAATCCCAAGTGATTTCGGCAGGAGCGACCTCTTCGTTAAAAAGAGGAATCGCATTGACCAGTTTCGAGAACCAGCCAAAATAAAAACCACAGCCAATAAGCCCTGCCAAAAAGACAAGCCTAAACAACGGAAATTTTTTGCGTTTTGACTTGTATTTCTTTTTTACACGATGTTCTGAAAATTCGACGGGCATGCGTCAAAATCACATCAGGAAATACGCGGTAAGGCCACCAATGGCAATGAGAATAAGAATGATGATGACAACGGTCTTGCCAGACGAGGATTCTTCGTCGAACGGAGTCGCAAGCCCTTGCTTGGCAAGCTTCTTCTCATCTTTCGTAATGGCGTTAAAGCTCTTGGTGAAGCGACGATGACTGCCGGTACGAGGTTCGGAAACGAGGGACTCGTTCTTCATTTCGACACGACCGTTCTGCGAAGCCACAGGAGCGGCCTCGCGTTCGCCTGCACCGACCGCATCGGAAGAAGACTCTTCTGGCGGGTTCTGCGAATGAAGCGAGAAGGACATCATCTCGGCTTCAAAAGTAAAGACCTTGAGCTTGCGGTCGAGGCCAGCCTTCCTGAGTCCATCCATGATGGTCGGGCTGTTCGACAGAAGAGCAAGCATGCCGCCCTTTCCGGAAAGTTCATGCTGGAACTGCAAGAAAGCATTGTAGGCATCGCTATACACAAAGTCGAGGCCCATCAAATCAACGGCAACGAACTTATCGTCGGCTTTTTCATCAATAAGCGCACGGACATCCTTTTTGAACTGTTCGGCATCAAACGCACCGATAGGGTTGAGCGGCGCCGACAGCAAATCAAAAATTCCAACTTCGCGATAGTTCTTCAATTGATCCATGTTAAAAAATATAGCCTTTTTCTAAAAAGAAATGATTTATATCACTAAAAAAATGCACTGTTAAAGCCCTTAGGCTATTCTTCCCAATACATTCCTCCAGCGGGGACCGACTCCTGCGGTTCTGGTTCAAGAGTCCGGGTTGGTTCCTCGGGTGCATTTTCAACTTGTTTTTCGAGAGTCTCGGGCTTAGAAGCTTCGGGTTCGCTTTCGGGTTCCAGTTCCTCCGGTTCTTCGTCCAGCGGTTTCTGTGCGGCCTTCGCCGCCGTCAAATGCGGCTTTTCGGGAGTCGGCACATGACTAAACAAATACGGGCTCACGCTCACGCTTACGCGGTGGATGGGGCTAAGCACCGGATGGTTTTCGAAGGCGTAATCCACCTTGACAAAATGGGCAATGACAAGGCCTGCACCGGCGGTAAAGCTGCGCCAGGTCGTAAAGCTTGCCAAACCGGCACGCAAGGACAATCCAAAATCAAAGTTGAATTCGACACCGCCATGGCCGCCCGAAAGCCAGTCCACGGGATTTTCCCAAAAACGTCCGTCAAGCTCTTCGGCGTCGTCAAATTCCATAGCGCGGGATTCCTGGTGCAACAGCCCGGCGCTCTGCCAATACATTTCCAAGGAGCCGTACAGATAACTTATTGGAATGGCATAGCTTGCCGCAAGGAAAACTTCTGGGGAAGAATACTCCACCTCGCCCGATTCCCAACGTGCGGCAGACGACGTCCAGCCTTTTAACAGAGCCGACAAGTAAAGGTTTTCAAGCGCGTTGTAACGCACGCCCACATCGCTTCTGAAACCAAATCCGGTCTGGTCCATATCGCGATAAATGCCGTGAAACGAAACCCCGAGGTCCAACCTATCGGTCAGACGACGACCCCACGATACAGAGAACACCCAGTCGGCAATCGAAATGGTATTGTACTGTTCACCCTCGGGTATGGGTTCGCCTTCCTTTATCCAAGGGATGTCGTCGGCGCCAAAACGCGAAAAGGCGATGCCCAAACTTTGACGATCGCTTAAAGGAAAAACTGCGGAGGCAAAGTCGTACTTGGTATCTTCGTAATACTCGGTATGCGAAAAGTTCACCCACGAATAACGGGCGTGCGAAAGCTGGTACGGATTCGAAAGAAGTCCAAGGTAATCGCCGTCGACAGCCATGGTTGCAGAGCCCAATGCGGCAGAACGCGCGCCAGCCTCCATATCGAAAGTAGAATTCGCGCCAACCACGCGTTCAAGGGCGAAAGAAGCGGACGCAAGGAACGCTAGCAAAACCACGGACAAACAAATGCCGCGCGACGTTTCTCTTGTAAAAAATCCGTTCTTTTTCATTCTACGCACTCAAGATAGATTATTTTTTAAGGAGGTATTTCTAAAAAGCGCCCTGATTAAGTTTTTTTGAGGTATCCTCAAACTACAAATTTTCGGTTTTTCGCAAATGCTCCTTTCTGAATATTTCGACCAGTTTTTCGACTACCTGAATACGCAGCGGCGCTATTCGCCCCGCACAGTCGAGACATACCGAAAATCGGCCGAAAAATTTTTGACATTCGCAGGGGCCGAAGTTTCCCTCGCCGCCTTTTCGGAAATGAGCATCAAGGGATTCGTGTGGGACATGAAGATGAAACAGAATCTTTCGCCCACAAGCATCTGCGAGCATCTGGCCGCATTAAAAAGTTTCGGGAAATACCTAGTGCGTTCGCAAGTACTACAAAAGAACCCTGCAGAAAATGTGCCCATGCCCAAGCGCCCCAAGCGACTCGTCTCGTTCATGTCGCAAAAGGATTTGGCTCCGGAAAAATTTCCAGAACTTGTGGATCCGACCCTGCCGCAGGTAAGGGCGCGTTTCTTGCTGGAGCTCATATACGGTTCCGGACTCCGCATATCGGAATGCCAAAGCCTCACCTGGGATAGAATCCGCGAAAAGGAACGATTGGTCCGCGTCCTCGGAAAAGGTAGCAAGGAGCGCATCGTCCCCATCACCGATTCGCTAATCCAATGGCTCGGACTTTTCCGCACAATGCTCATCGAAGCTAGCCACTTGCCCTCGCCCACCGGGTTCGTATTCCTGAGCGAAGACGGAAAGCCTTACAGCATCCGCACCCTACGAAACGACATCCACAATCTGCTAAGGACCGTCGGCTGGGAAGGAAAAGCGAGCCCGCACGTACTGCGACACAGTTTTGCGACGCACCTTCTAGAAAACGGAGCCGAAATCATGAGCGTCAAAGAGATGCTCGGCCACTCGAACATTTCGACTACGCAAATTTATACGCACGTCAACGCCGAACGACTCAAGGCAGCGTTCAAGAAAACGCACCCGCGTGCATAACCGCTAAGAACCGTGCATAACAGCCAAGAACCGCGCGCAGCAAGCTCCGTTAGAAGAAGCTGCCCTTGAGACCTACGGCAATGGTCCACTGTTCGCCAATGTCGCCCCAGTCGGGAGCGTTCCACTTTTTCATGGGAGATTCGCTGTATTCGTCCTTGGAATCGGCACCGCCCGCCTTGTCGTGAATCGGGAGCGAGAAAGCGACGAACACGGGAATGTCCGTACGCGAGAACTCAAGACCGTACACAAGAGCCGCTGACCAGGCCTGATGATCCGGATCCGGGTGCGGGTCGTATGTATTCACCTTTTCCGACGCAATCCAGGCAACGCCAAGGGGAGCCGAGAAATTGAGGCCGAACGAATGCACAAAGCCAGCCTGGCCTCTGTAGCCGTAAGCAATCGAAGCCCCGACGGACGGCGGCGTGAAAGCGCCCAAGTCGTTTTCGCCATAAGGCTTGAAGCGATACTCGAAGCGGTCGCCATCGGTTTTCACGTTTTTCCAATAGGAATCGTTGAACTCGTTTTCACCAGAAATCAAGTGCATGGCAAACGGGTGCGTATAAGTTAATCCGTAGAGCCAGATTCCCTTGTCGGTATCGCGGCTGTAATCCCATCCAAGCGTCAAGGAATAAAGCCCCGTTCCCTTCTGGAAACTGCTCGGCAAGAATTCTTCGCTCGCATCGGTTCCGCGCTTAATGTCGTACTGGCCCGTAGGTATGGAAAGTGTCGCCGAAAGGCTTGCCGCACCGCCGCTACCGATGGTCTTCGAAAAATCGAGACTCACGTCGCCAAGGCCGCCCGTACTTTTATCGGTCGGCATCTGGTTGCTGCGATACTGGACTTCACCCTGGTGCGAAACAAACGGCACGGAAACGCCGACCTTCGTCGACCACGTGGGCTTCAACGAGAAATGAGGCGTCATGGTAAGCGCCGAAAAATTCTGGCCGACGTTGTACTTCGTGAAGACTTCCGCTTCGAGGTAACCACCCGAAACGCCTTGGCCAATCCACTTGATACCGTCGCCGGAACCGCCGCCAGAGCCGCCGGCACCGCAACCGCCAATTGACTGCCACGGAGTCGCAAGCTCCACGGGAGCGTTGTACGATGCGACAAATGCAACCACCGAAAGTGCTGCGACGGCAAAGCCTTCTATCAGGAATCTCTTATTCACAGTGCACCTCACGGAAGTTCCAAAATGTAAGCGAGGTTAGTCCCGGTCGCCAAGTACTTGCCGTCGGGAGAAAGTCCACCGGTCATGGGAACAGGGGCTAGTTCACGGACTTCGCCGTTCCACTTGAGTTTCGTATCGCCAGTCTTCAGGCTCACTTCGCGCATGACCGTACGACCCACAGAGCCCTCCTGCACGGATTCCACTGTCAAGTCATTCTTGTTGAGCATCTGGGAGCCTGCCGGAAATTCAGCCCAGACCACGAACAAATCGCTCCCATCGCTGTACCAGTGGGGCTGCGCAGGTTCCGACATCATGCCGTCGACGCGTTCGATTTTCATGGCATTAGACGATGTCGAAAGTTCCTGAACATAGGCCTCCCACGTCGATGGATTTTCAAGCATGTTGTACACGACGAACTTTCCATCGGGCGAAATGAGCGGGCTGTCGATTTCCCAGCTCGAGCGGTTGGACGGCTTTTTCAAAGTTTTCTTCTTTCCGCCGTCAGCGTAATCGAAAAAGGCAATCTTGTTGTCGTCGGTCACGTAGGTCAGACGGACTTCATCTGTGCCGAAAAATCCTTCCACGGTGGAATCGCCAGAAGCGCTATCCGAGGACGCATCGTCAGACAAAGACTGCGGTTCACCCACCCACAAGTGAGGCGTTGCGAATTCACCGATTTCCTTTTCAAAGAACCAGAATCTTTTGCTGTCGCTCAGGCGGGTCGCAAAAATACCGTAGTCCAGATTTTCGCAGGACGTTTTCCCATTGACATCATAGCCGCGCAAGGCAACGATGAAATCCGCATGCGTACTCCATTCCGGATCCTGGAACTGGCACTCACCCGCATCGACATCGCGCATCACGAACCAGCGCACATTTCCCTTGTTGTCGGAAATAGTCAAGCGGTCATGCTGAATGACCCTCTTGGTCGTATAGGCGGGGTCCTTCGCCGTAACATTCAGAACGCCACCGAAATTGAGCCAAAGCATGGACGCCGGGAAATTCACGGTATCGAGACTCACCGACGGATTGCAAATCTGCTTTTGCGAGTTTACCGGATAGAGAGTCCCCATCTCGGACGTCTTATCGGAAGGTTCGTCATCGGATTCTGCAACGAATGGTTCCGGACTATAGCACGCAGCAACAAGGAATGTAGTGCAAAGAATTGAATAACGGCGTTTCATCAAATTTCAATATAGAAAAAGCTCTTTTTCATTTTGTTAAATTAAAAGCGGTTAAAATACAAAAAAACAATAAAACACCGCAAAACAGGAGCCCGCGACATGAGCGAATTCAAGACCATTCCCGCCGAAGAACTGACCAAGAACCCTTTCAAGATGATTGGCAAGGACTGGATGCTCATCGCAGCCGCAAACGGAGAAAAGACAAACGCCATGACCGCAAGCTGGGGTGGAGTCGGCGTCATGTGGAATAAGCCGGTCGCCTACATCGCCATCAGGCAGACCCGCTACACCAAGGAATTCGTCGATAACGGCGAAAAGCTCACGCTGAATTTTTTCGGAGACGCCTTCCGCAAGGAACTCGCCTACTTCGGTAAAACATCGGGCCGCGATGAAGACAAGATTGCAAAGACCGGCATGAAAGTAAAGATTGAAGACGGCGCGCCCATTTTCGAAGATGCGCAGACGGTTTTCGTCTGCAAGAAACTTTTCGCAAGCACCTACGCCTCCGAAAACTTCATCGACAAAAGCATCCTCAACAAGTTCTACAACGGCGATTCCATGCACACGCTGTACATTGTTGAAATCGAGAATGTACTGACAAAGTAATTTTTTACTTTACCGTAATTTTCTTAGCGATAGCGTTGTTTGCTGTTTTCACCAAGGCGATGTAGGTGCCTGCCGGAAGGTGCAGTTGGACCGTTGCGCTAGTGCCTGCGACATGGTGTTCTTCGAGGAGGCGACCAAGCGGCGACAGGATGGAAACGGATTTGAGGTTTTGCGACGAAACTATCGACAATACGCCGCCGTTCACTTGAACGTCAAAATTCGCAGGAGCGACGCGAGCCAAAGGCTGCGCCTCCAGCGATTCCAGATAGGCGTTGCAGGAGTCGATTTCTTCCGTAAAGTAATCCGGGTAATCGTAGCAGTCACCTTCCGTCACCTCGTCCCTGAATTCGTATTCATTATTGAAGCACTGACTGTTGTAAGCGACGAAGGAGAACGTCGAATCGCCTTCAAAAAGCGGTTTATGTTCCTTTAATTTATCTATAATGTGATTGGAGACGGAATCGGCATATTCCTCCGTGACGTTATAGACGCCGCTTTTTTGAAGCCGCATGAACTCGTACTTGAAGGTTTCGAGGATGTCATTTTCGCTCGCCTGCGCTTCGCACTCTTCTTCGGATTGGCAAGTGCGAATTAAATACACTTGTTCAACACCTAAAAAAATGACAATATTGGAGTCGTTTTCCGAATAGTAAATATTTTCTTTTGCATAATATTTTTTTCCATTCGGTTCTAACTGAAATGGTCGATCTATGCGAAAATATGCATCTTCATAAGTCCCTCCCTCGTAACGTATAAAGGGATCAATTTGCACAAGCAGGTAAGGCATTTTATCAACGCCCTTGTACTCAAGTTTCTTCGTACAAGCAAAAGCTGCAAGCACCATCAAGGCAACACAAACAAGAATCCGTTTCATCATTCACCCGCCTTTGCATATTGCGTTGAGTACGATTCCTCGTAAGGAACATGATAAACATAGGAATATTGATGGACTTTGTCACGCGATTCCAGGGTGACGCTATTCAATTACAACTTTCTTGGAGATGGCGTTGTTTGCTGTTTTCACCAAGGCGATGTAGGTGCCTGCCGGGAGGTGCAGTTGGACCGTTGCGCTAGTGCCTGCAACATGGTATTCTTCGAGGAGGCGACCAAGCGGCGACAGGATGGAAACGGATTTGAGGTTTTGCGACGAAACTATCGACAATACGCCGCCGTTCACTTGAACGTCAAAATTCGCAGGAGCGACGCGAGCCAAAGGCTGCGCCTCCAGCGATTCCAGATAGGCGTTGCAGGAGTCGATTTCTTCCGTAAAGTAATCCGGGTAATCGTAGCAGTCACCTTCCGTCACCTCGTCCCTGAATTCGTATTCATTATTGAAGCACTGACTGTTGTAAGCGACGAAGGAGAACGTCGAATCGCCTTCAAAAAGCGGTTTATGTTCCTTTAATTTATCTATAATGTGATTGGAGACGGAATCGGCATATTCCTCCGTGACGTTATAGACGCCGCTTTTTTGAAGCCGCATGAACTCGTACTTGAAAATTTCAAGAATATCATTTTCGCTCGCCTGCGCTTCACATTCTTCTTCGGATTGGCAAGTGCGAACAAACTGAATCATATGCGCACCAAGATAGACAATCACATTGGAATCATTCTCCGTATAATAGATATAACTTTTATTGTAATATTTTTTTATTTTTGGATTTACTTTAAATAAAGAGTCCCCCTCAAAATACAAATCTTCATAACTTCCATCCGGAAAATCGTAATATGGATTAAAAACTATTTCAAGATAAGGCATTTTATCAACGCCCTTGTACTCAAGTTTCTTCGTACAAGCAAAAGCTGCAAGCACCATCAAGGCAACACAAACAAGAATCCGTTTCATCATTCACCCGCCTTTGCATATTGCGTTGAGTACGATTCCTCGTAAGGAACATGATAAACATAGGAATATTGATGGACTTCGATATCTTTTGCCACCACAGAACCGTAGAATTTCTTGACAGATTGGCCAACTACGACCTTTGCATTAGGAGCAACGATTGTTCCTGCAAAAACATCGTCCACATAAAAAGTCTCGTTTCCGTGTAAAATCAGTTTGAAACCCTTTGCAATTTTTGCATAATCACTGGGACTTAACCTAGCACGCCATCCAAACTTGCCATTGACATGCATTTCTATCTTCTCGTCAGGTTTTGCGATAATCAAATCGCTACCGCTCAGCAACCAGATTTCGTTTATCCAATATTCACCGGGGTTCAACACAAGCGTTCCCCCGCGTTCCACACAAATATAGCCAAACCTGTCGCCATCGTTCAAATATCGGACTTCACCATTACGAACTTGCAGTGTTTTAAAACTAGAATCAAAAGTATCCAGCATAAAGCTAATGGGCCATTTCGATTTCCAGAGGGTATCGGGAATTATTAGTTTTTTATTTCGCTGAAATCCATCTTGAACATGAACCGAAATCACGTCCGCATGCTCATTATTCTTTTTAACAACATCATCGACTTTGCCAATCAAATAAAGCGTATCAATACTGGAATGGCTTCTCAGGAAGAAATCGCCACGGGAATACACATTCCCGACCTGCGCCCTCGCTCCGATGGTCACCGTATAATTTTCAACCGTTCCAGCAGACGCCACATTACATAAATTTGCCGTCGAGTCCATTCCGTCGAAACATTTTACACCATCATTTATCCAAAGCTGATTCAATGCGTAGAATGTAAAATAGTCCAAGTTCGATACATCATAGCCACCCAAGTCGTCAAAACTGCTATAAGGGCTCTTTTCCCCTTCATCCTTAAAGCCGTTGTGATTCAAGTCTTCTTCACCATCGCTTTTTCCGCCATTGTCCGAATCGTAATCCAGTTCCGCACGGAGGCCATCACCATCGATGTCGGCAAAAGTTTCTTTTGTAACACCATTATTTTCATCAAAATGTTCCAATAACGTATATGACATGATTTCTGTCTTATCCCATATACCATCGCCATCGGAATCCTCATTATTCGGGTCCGTCTTGAAACGGTAGACTTCGTCAAAGTCAACAAGCCCATCCCCATCGGAATCTCTCCAGTCATTTTTTGAATAGTCCCAAAGAAGCGTGTCCCTATTTCGAACAGGACCATTTACATGAGGAATTTGAAACGAAGTAAACTTAGAATGCAATTCTCTATAGAACATATTCATGGACATCCAACCGTAATGTCCGTTATTGTCAAGATTTACAAAGCGAAGCATGGTATCAAGAGTCACCGTATCCACTCGCATTCCATCAATAAGCATTATATGCTTACCAGATTTTATTGCATCCACATTTTCATAAACATTTTTACTCACATATATTGGCGTTGAGTCGGTTAAATAATCATAAATTTCTTTTAAAGATAAATTTTTCTGCAACTCAATATCCGTAGTATTCAAAGCCCATTTTAAGGCTGGTTCAATTTTGCCTCCATCGCCGCCTGCACTTTCAAACATTGGAAACGCTTTGAGAAGAGAATCTTTTTTAGGGGTGTTCACATGAAAAAGAATTTCATCTTCGGTAATACCACCTCCGTAATAATGATTCAGCATCGTTACAGAAACCGCCCAGCAAGTTTCATCCGTTTCAAGCCATGCGTATCCTTCATTTTCTTCGTCTTCAAAATACGGCTGCCCGTAAGCGTCGTACTTCAGCGTAGTATTCCTTGGGCGATCCCAGTATTTTTCCAAACTCTTTTCACCCCATCCTAAATGAAGCATTGGAGTGTCCTTACGAGCCGGAAGCGGAACAACATTAAGTTCAACCAGCGACCTATATGGCCAATCGTTTCTAACCTCAACGAAATACACGTCATCAATGTCAAAGAAATCATAATAAGTCTGGTTCACGCCATCACCTGAAGCCATGCTTACTACGCTCCAAAAATAAGAACCCGTTTCAAGCTTAACCGCCGCAGATGGTCTAGAAAAACTTTCTTGATACACAATTGACGAATCGCTAGCCTTAACAATCGTCAAAAGATATTCCTTCGCGTTCGAAATCGTCTTCCACGAAAAGTAAACAGGCTCGTCGCCCTGAGGATAAACTATCGACGAATCGGACATATAAAGAAGAAAGCCAAAGTCGTACCCTGACAATAGCGCACCATCAACAGAAACAGAAATTTTCTCGCTTTTTACAAAATTTCTTGAATCAGGATAGCTGAAATGGGTTTGCTTTTTAACATCCTGCCAGTCCGTGTAACTAATGCCAACAACCGCACCACCCTCATTTGGATAGTAGCCAGGACCAATAGCAGGAATATTTACGCAAACTTGAAGTTTCTTTTTTAAAGTATCTATCGTAAGACTTGCTTCATTTGAGCCTAACGACCAAGGCTGTGCGTACAATTCGCGATTCATATCGTAAGGCAAGTAATATTTAACTTGTACGTTATAAAGGGAATCGCCAGAATTGTTGTACAAACGGAAACGCAAGCTAAGCTGCGAAGCATTGTTATATTGTTCATCGTACGCTTCCACCGTAACTAATGGGTTGGCCACGCATGCTACGTTTAAAAGCCACAAAACAATTGGAATCAATTTTTGCAAACTGGGCATTTCACACTCAACAACAAATTATTTTATATAAAAATAATTTATTTGTTCGAAATTTTCGTTTTTTTTGCAAAATTTAATTTACACAAAATAAAACGCCCGCGTCCATCAACACGGCCCCGCGATTCAAGAGTCGCGAGGCATTTTTTCAAGTGCAACAGTAACTGTATGGACCCCGTCGCCACGATGTGGCTCCAGGGTGACGCCATTCGGAACTAACCAGTGCAAAGGTCGCTGCAAATTTAGTGCGATGGTCGCAGCCGAATTTTACAGTTCGACCTTCACCTTTTCGCGCATGGCCATGACCTGCGCCTTCGCCTCTTCGACGCTGTCGCGGCGAGCGAGGAGCACGCCCATGCGGCGGTGGCCCTTGAGTTCGGGCTTTCCAAACAAACGAAGAGCGGTATCGGGCTCGGCCAAGACTTCCTGCAGGCCACCGAACTTCACGTGGTCGGATTCACCGTCGACGACGATTGCCTTAGAAGCGCTCGGGCCGTGGAAAGCGATGTTCGGAATCGGAAGGCCGAGGACGGCGCGGGCGTGGAGCGCAAATTCGCTCAAATCCTGGCTGATGAGAGTCACCATGCCGGTATCGTGCGGGCGCGGGGAAACTTCGCTGAACAGGACTTCGTCCTTGCAGACGAACATTTCGACACCGAAGATACCGCGGCCACCGAGAGCGTCCGTCACCTTCTTCGCCATTTCCTGAGCCTTTTCCAAAAGTTCCGGTTTCATCGGCTGCGGCTGCCAGGATTCCTGGTAGTCGCCACCCACCTGGTGGTGTCCAATCGGATTGAGGAAACTCGTGCCGCCCACGTGGCGAACGGTGAGCAAAGTAATTTCGTAATCGAACGGGACGAAGCCTTCGACAATCACGCGGCTAGCCTTGCCAGTGCGGCCACCCGTCTGGGAAATGTCCCAGGACTTCTGCACGTCGGCTTCGGTCTTCACGACGCTCTGGCCGTGTCCGGAGGAACTCATCACGGGCTTCACGACGCACGGGATGCCGATTTCCTTTACGGCGGCCTGGAATTCTTCGAAGGAGTCTGCAAACTTGTACGGACTCGTCTTTAAGCCGAGTTCTTCGGCGGCGAGGCGGCGGATGCCTTCGCGGTTCATCGTGAGTTTCGTGGCCTTCGCAGTAGGAATCACGTTGAAGCCTTCCTTTTCAAGTTCCACGAGAGTGTCTGTCGCAATGGCTTCGACTTCGGGGACGATGTAGTCGGGCTTTTCCTTTTCGATGACTTCGCGGAGAGCGGCACCGTCCAGCATGTTAATCACGTAGGAGCGGTGAGCCACCTGCATGCCGGGCGCATTGGCGTAGCGGTCGACGGCAATGACTTCGACGCCGAGACGCATCATTTCGATAATGACTTCCTTGCCGAGTTCGCCTGCTCCACAGAACAGGACCTTAGTGGCAGAAGAACTTAACGGTGTACCGATTTCAAACATGTTCAAACTCCTTGAATGCGGTAAAAATAACTAAAACTTCGTGTCGACCGGGTTGAAATTGAATCTGACACCCGAACGGAGCCAGCCGTCAAAGCCGTCCTCTCCCTCGTTATGGGCCAAATTCTCGTAAATTCGCGCGCCCCCGCCCAGGTAGAAGCTGAACCAGCCGTTCACTTTCATCTGGTAGAGCACATCAAGCATGTACTGGGCTTCCTCTACGCCCGACGTAGCGCCTTCGGAGGCCTGTGCGATGTTGTAATCCGTGTAGAGTTCCTTGTCGCCCTGGCGGAGCCAAGCGAGTTCCAGCGTGAGTGAATGAACCCCTCGAGTCCATCCCAGGTCGAGCCACAGGTCTATGGCATCGGGGCCGCGGCGGTAGCCCACCGGATAATCCACGAAGTAGGCGTCGGCGTAGTCCACGTCGTCTTGGTCGCGGTAGTTGCTGCGGTAATTGCGGCGGCTCGCGTACTTGAGCAAGGGCAATTTTTCGTTGTTCGCGGCGGGGTCCGTGCGAACCACATCCAAACGCAGGGAGAACGTGCCGAACCGGGATGTTTCAAATTCCTGGTAGTAGCCCACCATGTAATTCAAAATGCTACGACTTGTCCCCTTGTCGTCATCCTCGCCGACGGGGCTGTTGATGTCCTGCATTTGCAGTTGGCCGTAGAATTTCGCACCGTAGTGGGTCTTGTAGCCCGCTTCCACGGAGGTCGCTGCAGCTGTGTAACCGGTGGCGTAATTGTCGTGCCAGTAAATGAACGGACTGAGCGAGCGGAATTCCAGTTCCTTGCCACCCACCATGCTTTCTTCAACCACGTAGGCCCAGAAACGGTTCGTCTCGACGCCGAATCTGTGGAATAGGAGGTTCTTGACGTTCTCGGTATAGGTGCGGTTGCGCTGGTTAGGCATCTGTTCTTCGCCGGTGGTGCACTTCTGGATGTTGGCCTCGGTGCCTTCGGGAGGGCAGCCAGTGTTGTGGTCCACCACGTCGCCGTAAAGCCAGGCGTTCAATGAACTCAACAAGAAATCGTAGCGGAATATTCCAGGGGTAAACTTCCAATGAACACCGTCGTGGTACGGGGCGCCGCCAATCAAGATGTCGTTTTTAGAAATTTTCAAATCATCTACGGCAAAGCGGCCGAACTGCACGAAGCCCACGGGATTTGTCCATTTCGCGTAGGCGTTCACGGGAACGTTGATGTCGAGTTCGCTTGGTTTGTAGGTGAAGTTCGTCTTCAGGTCATCCTGGTACCAGGCTTCCAAATCCTTGCGGAGGGGGGCTTCCAAAAGTACGCTGAAATTCTTGTAGCCGGCCCTGAAACTCAAGGTGAAAAAGGGGTTGATGCGCTCTTCGTAGTTGCGGGCGTTTTCGAGAGGGATGCGAAGCCCGCGCCAGTTTTTGCCATACCAGTCCGCCGTATCCACGGCAAATTCCGGGTCGGTGGGGCCGCCGTTAAAACCAAAATTGAAATCGGTGCCGATTTGGAAATAGCCGACAGTCGGCGATTCACTTGCTGACTGAGCAAAAGCCTCGCCCAACGCAATGAAAGCAATCAAAACGGCGTATTTCAGCTTACAGAACATGCTCCTAATATAACAAATAAAGCAAAACTAGACAAAGCAGACCCTTTTAAAACGACAATAAGGACCACCCAGGCAGGGAGACCCGGGTGATCCCTTTGTGTTGTGGCGATACGCTTACGCGTATCTGTGTGTGTGTTATCTTCTTTTCAGAAGCTCTTTATGAAAAGTCCTGTAAATGACCAGCATCTACTAGAACTCTTCGTTTCCTCCCATGCGCAAGAATGCAGGCATGTCGTAATCGACGCCATTGTTCATGAGGGAACCCTCGGGATACTTGGGTGTGCGAATTTCCTTCGTGGAACTCTGCTGCAGTGCCATAGTCTGACGAGTATAAGCCGGAGTGCCATAGTCGCCGTTCGAAAGAGTGTCCATGTCTGCGACGGCAGGCATTTCTTCGGTTTCGGGCAAGGAAGCCGTAGTCGTGAAGACAAGTTCTTCTTCGGCAGCGGCAGTTGCGTCAAACCTGGACGAAGCGTAATTCGTAGCAGCGGAAGGAGCCTTTTCCGGAGCGTCAGTCACCACGTTCATCTCGGCCGTGCGAACTTCATCAACGGCGGGCATCGCGACGGTATTGTGAGCCAAGGCTGCAAAATTGATGGACGTCGGGCGCGGAGTAGCGGCAACCGGCTGAGGGGCCGGCTGGGGAGCGACCTGCGGAGCTGCCTGGGGAGCGCCGAGAGAGGTGGCAAGATTGCTTACGCTAGTCTGCGGAGCCTGTGCCGGCTGCTGAACTGCATGGATGGATTCTGCGGTAAACATAGGTGCCGGCTGAGCAGGAGCCGTGCCGCCGCAACCCGTGGCGATGATGGTGATGCTCACCTTGTCGCCCATTTCGGGAATCATGATATCGCCCATGATGATGTTCGGATCGCCCTTTTCACCAACAGCTTCGTAAATGTGATCCATGGCAGCCGTATATTCAAGCATGGAGAAGTTTTCGCCGTGGCAAACGTTCACGAGCACGCCAGTAGCACCTTCCACGTTGATGTCTTCCAGCAACGGAGAAGAAAGAGCGAGGTCCGTAGCGATGATGCCGCGATCTTCGCCTTCGGAAATTCCAGTACCCATAAGAGCGCTACCGCCATTGGTCATCACAGTGCGAATATCGGCAAAGTCGACATGCACGAGGCCGTGGTTGAACATGATGCCGCAAATGCTACGAACGGCGTTGCCGAGGATTTCGTCAGTCAGCTTGAATGCTCCATCAAGAGTCATGGCCTTATCCTTGCTCTGCACGACGCCCATGAGCTTTTCGTTATCGACGACAATCATGGTGTCGACAGCGGCACGGAGATTCTTGATACCTTCGGCACCGAGAGTTGCACGGCGCTTGCCTTCGAAGCGGAACGGCTTCGTAACGACGGCGACAGTAAGGATGCCCATTTCGCGGGCAACAGAACCGACGATCGGAGCGGCACCAGTACCGGTACCACCGCCCATGCCGGCGGTAATGAAGATCATGTCGGCGCCCTTCATGGCTTCCTTCAGTTCTTCGATATTTTCTTCAGCAGACTTGCGGCCCATTTCAGGCTTCATGCCGGCGCCGAGTCCCTTCGTAGTCTTTTCGCCAATGACAATCTTGTGGTCTGCGAGACTCAATTCAAGAGCCTTGGCATCGGTATTCACGGCATAGTATTCTACACCCTGGATGTTCATGCCGACCATGCGGTTTACGGTGTTTCCGCCGGCTCCGCCGACACCAAACACTTTAACCTTGGCGTTGTTGAGGATGGATTCATCCATTTCAATGCGGGATGTACCCACGTTATTGAATTCACTCATAGTTTATCTCCCTGTGATGAATGTGAGTGGTTGTTGTTAGAAATATGTTTGAACGAAATCCTTGAATCGCTGAAAACCTTTTTTCACCGATACAGAGATTTGTTTTCCGGTTTCCCGTTTCTTATTTTCGCGACGCTGACGGGCGGCATAATGCAAGAGGCCGATACCCGTTGCGTAAGAAGGATTGCGGAAAGCTTCCTGGATACCGCTCGTACCCTTCGGATGGCCAATGCGGACGGGTTTGCCGAACACGCGGTTAGCCACCTCGTCGATACCTTCAAGGGAGCAGCACCCGCCCGTGAGCACGATGCCGCCATTGATAAGAGTATCCATCTTGTGCTTTTGCAAATCTTCAAAAAGAATCTTGAAAATTTCGACCACACGAGCCGTAATGACTCGGGCCAAAAGTTTTCTCGAGCATTCAACGTCGCCACGATCGCCCACGCCGGGCACCGGGAACATTTCGTCTTCGATCAAATTGCTTATTTTGCAAGTTCCGAACTTCTTCTTGATTTCTTCGGACTTGGTAAGGCTTATGGGAACCTTGAGGCACTTGCTGATATCGCTCGTGATGGCGTTTCCTGCCAAATCCAGCGAAGCCGTATAGCGGACGGATTCACCCACAAACACGGCGATGTCAGCGGAGCCGGCACCGATATCGATAAGGGCCACGCCAAGTTCGCGTTCATCGTCGGTCAAGACCGCGTAAGCCGCAGCTAGCGGTTCCAAGACGAAATCGACAACGCGAAGGCCAGCGCCGCGCACGCACTTTTCAAGATTCTGGATGGCATTCGGTCGAGAGGTGACAACCTGCACATCAACACCCAGACGGCGTCCGGAACGGCCCTTGGGATTTTTAATACCAGTTTGATCATCAAGCGTGTATTCTCCGGGGAATACATGGATAATCTGGCCTGCCGATTCGGGAATCGTGCTCGCCTGGCTCTTGACCATTTCGATATCCTGGCTGCGGACTTCTCCCGTAGGAAGCGTAATCAATCCCTTCGACAGAAGCGACTGCACATGTTTGCCGGCGATGCCCACGTAAACATCGTTCACGTCCACTGAGGCAAGGGATTCCAGCTGGCATGCCGCCTTTTGAAGGTTCTCCACCACGCTATCCATTTCATCGGCCTTGGTGAGCGGCAAGTCGCCACACTCCAAAACTCTCACGGAGTCTTCCGTGACAGCGCCCATGAACAGGTTAATTTTAGAAGCTCCGATATCCAGACCGAATATCAAGTCTTCCTTTCTTATTTCGTTTTTATTGTTTTCATCCATTGACACACCTCTTGTCAAAATTTCTGATGTAAGCAAATCCGGTAAAACGCATATCTACTTCACCGGCACAACGCAAATCCTGCGGGAAACCCGCCTTTACCGATTCGTAAAGAACAAACAAATCCTTGTTCCAGTCCGAGCTGGGGAACAAAACCTTGTGCCCAACGTCCCGGAAATAGACTTCAAAAGCATTGTCCACTTCATCCCAGGCCACCTGAGAAACTTTGTCGTACAGTTTTTCGTCGTTCATGCGCATAAACGTCATAAACGCAGAAACTTCCTGAATTTTTTCAATCGAACCCAAATCGACCACGGGCAAATGGAAAGCCGAGGTCATCGATGTCGGGAGCACCATTCCACGTTCCGAATACACCGTAGCCTTGCCTCCGTCGAAGAACGAAACCACCGGCGAAGATTCCTTAAGCTTTATCGTAAGCGAAGACGGGAACTTCTTTTCCACGAAAGCCGAATGAATCAGCGGCAGTTGGAGAAGATTCTTTTCTACGGAGTCGGCATCAACTTCCGACATCAGCATTCCCGGCTCGATTTGCGCATTCTGGATTACATCTTCCCAAGTCAACATGCGGTTTCCTTCGATGTCGATGTACTTCAAATGGCGCAGTTCAAGCGGATTGAAACGCTGTACATAGAAACGGTTCATCCAGCCAGCGACTCCAAGGGCCAAGAGCGCGACAAGCAAAATCCAGCCACGGCGCTTAAACCAGCGGAACGTATTGCCAAAACCACGCTTCACTTTTTGTGCGCGAGCCTGCTTCCGCTTTTGGGCGTTCACACCGATTCTACGGCCGAAAAATGTCGTCTTGGATTCGCTCAAATGCATTCCTCCAAAATGCGTGTTCCAAGTTTGTAGATGTTGCCGGCTCCCATCAAGACGACCACGTCGTTTTCACGCAGTTCTTCTTTCAAGATGGGCAAGATATTCAACTGGTCGCCAACAAAGCGAGCATTGCGATGTCCGCGGTCGCTCGCGCTGTTTGCCACAAGAGCGCCCGTCACACCTTCGATTGGGCGTTCGCGGGCGGGATAAATGTCCGTTGCCAAAAGCACGTCGCAGTTCGCAAAAGCGCAGCCGAAAGCTTCGTGCTGGTCACGAGTTCTCGTAAACAAATGCGGTTGGAAAGCTACAATAATGCGCTTGTCCGGGAAAGCTTCGCGGAAGCCGAGCAAAGTAGCGGTCGCTTCCGTCGGATGGTGGGCATAATCGTCAAACACCATCACGCCATTCTTTTCACCAATAAATTCAAAGCGACGAGTGACGCCTTCAAATTCGGAACAAGCTTTACGAGCGACATCGGGAGAAATGCCTTCTTCCATGGCAAGCGCCACAGCGGCGGTAGCATTCAGCACATTATGGCGTCCGGGAATCTTCAGCTGGAATTCGCCCAGGCTCTTGCCGTCATTCAATATTTCAAAATGCGGGAAGCCCTTCACAAATGTCAGATTGTCAACGCGATATTTGGCCTGACGGCTGAAACCGTAAGTGATTACAGGCTTGCGCACACGGCTCAAAATCGCCTGCACATTCGGGTCATCCAGGCAAAGAATGGCCTGACCATAGAACGGAATCTTGTTCACGAACTGAACAAAGGCATCCTTGATTTCTTCAATGTTTTCGTAAGTATCCAAGTGGTCTGCGTCAATGTTTGTAACAATGGCAGAGCTCGGCATCATCGAAAGGAAACTGCGGTCAAACTCATCACTTTCGGCAATCAGGTAGTCTCCACGGCCCACCTTTGCGCCGCTTCCCTTCCCCTTCACGACACCGCCGACGATAATTGTCGGGTCGAGGCCGGCTTCTTCCCAAATTTGTCCCACGATAGACGTAGTCGTCGTCTTGCCGTGAGTACCGGCGATGGCAAGAGTGTACTTGAGACGCATCAATTCGCCAAGCATTTCTGCACGACGAATAACAGGAATCCTACGATTACGCGCTTCCACAAGTTCAGGATTATCGTAAGGAATAGCAGAAGAATAAACCACCAAGTCAGCGTTAGCCACATTGCAAGCTTCATGCTTCGGGTCCACTCGAATACCCAAATTCTTGAGATATTCTATGACCGGGCCTTCGCCCATGTCAGAACCGCTCACTTCGAAACCGTTTTCGTGCAATACTTCTGCAATACCAGACATTCCGGCTCCGCCGATGCCGACAAAATGCAGGCGACGAACACGTTTACAATCATTAATCTGCATTACTTCATTTCCTTTGACAAAATAACGTTCGCAATCTGGTCCGCAGCATCGGGCATTCCAAGCTTCTGGGCGGCTGCAGCCATCGCGCTCAATTTTTCTTCGTTTCCAAGCAGGGATTCTACTTTATCCCAAAGTTCATTCTTATCGCTATCGAGTTCCACTAAGCAAGCCCCAGCCTTTTCAATCACACGGGCATTATGTTCCTGGTGATTCGCAGTCGCGTGCGGGAACGGAAGCAAAATGGAGGGTTTGCCAAAAGCAAGAATTTCAGCGAGGGCAGACGCACCTGCACGGCTGATGATGACATCGGCGTACTTCATGTAGGCATAAATCCCATCCAGAAAACCGCAGACGGTCACATTCTTCAAATTCAAGTCCTTGAGGCGTTCCTGAATGGCTTCGACGTTCTTCACGCCCACCTGCCAAACAACGGAAACATCGTCACGAGCTGTAATTCTCTTGATGCTTTCTTCAATCTTATTGTTGATTCCAACAGCACCCTGGGAACCGCCCACGATAAATACAGCCTTTTTGCCTTCGGCAAATTCCGCCGGGCGCTTGAGTTCATCGGCCTTAGGGAGTTCACGGACCGGGTTTCCGAAGACCATGCACTTTTCAGCAGGGAATCCCTTGGCGGCATCTTCCGACGTCACGAAAATGGTCTTCGCATAACGCGAGCCGACCCTGTTCGCGACACCAGCGACAGCGTTCTGTTCTTGCAGATAAACAGGAATTCCAAGTTTTCCCGCAGCAAGCACAATGGGGAGCGAAACATAACCGCCCGTAGCCACGACGACATCGGGATTAATCTTTTTCACGACGCTCTTGGCGCGAACCAAGGACTTGGAAAGTTTAAAAGGCAAAGCCAAGTTCTTGAGGAATGGTCCACGATGCAGAGGTTCCGCCGTAATGTATTCGTAGGGCCAATTCTTTGCCACCAGGCGTTCTTCCATAGAATCCTTACGGCCGGCAAAGGTAATATCCGTTATGCCCTGCTTT
Source organism: Fibrobacter sp. (assembly GCA_024398815.1). Taxonomy (GTDB): domain Bacteria; phylum Fibrobacterota; class Fibrobacteria; order Fibrobacterales; family Fibrobacteraceae; genus Fibrobacter. Next base: position 55,263 of record JAKSIL010000010.1, on the reverse strand, counting down.
TTAAGACTTTCGGCAATAGCTACTGCCGGGAAAATGTGGCCACCCGTGCCACCGCATACAAATAGGAACTTTTTCATGTTTCAGTCCTCGTATTTTCAAAACCACTAAATGTATGGGCTCTCGCCCCTTCATCTATACCCATGTAAGGTTCACTAATCTTTTTACCCGTACCCGACTTGGAGATGTTCAAAAGAATTCCAATAAACAGGCTGGAGAAAATCAAATTGGTGCCACCAAAGCTGAGGAACGGCAAAGGCTGCCCCGTAGTCGGGAACAAGTCCGTACTCACCGCCACGTGAACCAAGAAGTTAAAGAACAGCGAAATGGTCAAAGCAACCGCCATATACTTTCCAAAGCGCGTCGAAGAATTTCTCGCGATTTCAAAGCCCTGGTAGAAAATGCATGCGAACAAGAGCAAAACAACGAACGTTCCGACAAAACCGAATTCCTCGCCAATCACAGCGTAAACCACGTCTTTATGGGCCTCGGGCAGATAGCCCAACTTCTGCATGCCCATGCCAATGCCTGTTCCAAAAATGCCACCATTGCCAAGAGCCTCGATAGCGCGTTCCCCCTGCATCGAAGAAACCTGATTTTCCGCAGGGTTGAAGAACGCCAAAATTCGCGCACGAGTATGAGTCGTCACCAGCATGGCGATAATGGCCATCAAAGATCCGAAGCCCACCGCCGGCAACACATACTTCGCACGTGCGCCCGCCACGACGAGAAGCGTAAGCGTTATTCCCGAGAACATGACGAGCATGGAATAGTTCGGCTGGAGCAAAAGCAAAATCGCAGCTATTACGAACGGCACACCAGGCTGGATCAGGCTGCACTTCAGCGACTTTATTTCAAGCCCGGCTTCGCTCAACTTGACGCAAATCATGGTCACAAGCCCAAGCTTCAAAATTTCAGACGGCTGAATGCCCCAAATCCAACGGGAAGCGCCCTTCACATCGCCACCCGCAACAATGGTGGCTAACGTGAGCACGCAACCCACGGCAAAAATCAAGCGTGCAAACTTCTTCCATATTGAATAGTCAAATTTTGCGGCGGCAAACATAAAGGCAATCGCAATAACCACCTTGCGGCAATGTGCCATCAGGTAGTATTCCGTCGAGAATCCAAGAACTCTTGCGTGGGTCGACGACGCCGTATAAACGACAACAAGCCCAAAGCATATCAACACGAGTGTCGATAAGAGCAAAAGCTTGTTCACGCCAGTTGTCTTAGTTGCTGTTGCCATTAAATTCAAAAACCTTAAACCACGGGTGTCAATTTCAAAAGTGCGTTAACGACCTGTTCCATGTGCATGCCACGGCTTCCCTTTATCAAAAGCACGTCGCCCTCGGCAACAGTATCGCTCAAAAATTCAATCACGTCCTGCACAGAGCCAAAGTGGAACACGGCCTTCATGCCGCGGGACTTGGCGCCACGTACATAGTTCCTGGCATCCTTACCAACGGTAATGAGCAAGTCGAAATTCATTTCTGGCACCATGGCACCAATCTGAGCATGCAAATTGGCGCTTTCCTTACCCAGTTCCAGCATATCGCCAAGTACAGCGATACGCTTGCCGGAAGTCTTCATATTTCCGATAGTCTGTAAAGCCATCTTCGTCGAAGACGGATTCGCGTTGTAGCAGTCCGAAACAATCTTGAAGCCGTTCGCCTTCTTGAATTCCATGCGCATGTTGGTAGCGCGATAGTTGCAAAGCGCCGTTGCGATATCCTTCTTGGCGATACGGAAAGCCTCGCCCACGGCAATAGCGGCGAGAGCGTCGTACAAATTGTGCGTTCCAGGAACGTTCAGCTCAAAGCGGGTGCGTCCGATATAGAAACTGGCGCAGTCGTTTTCGTTCCAGGTGAGCTTTTCAGGTCTGTACATGCCACGATTTACACCAAAGGTGATCACCTTCATGTTCTTGGTGCTTTTCACCTTGCAAAGGCGCTGATCGTCAGCGTTCACAATCAAGATTCCGCCCTTCTTAAGACCTTCCTTGATGGTGATTTTTTCGCCGAACACGCCGTCCAAATCGTGAAGGCGTTCCAAATGGCTTGCGCCGATATTCGTAATCACGGCCACATCGGGTTCTGTTGCCAAGGAAAGCGGACGAATTTCATCGGGGCCGCTGGTGCCCATTTCAATGACGGCAGCTTCGTGGCTGTGCTTCAACTGGAAAAGCGTCATGGGCACGCCAATATGGTTGTTGAAATTTCCTTGGGTGGCATGAGTGTTGAACTTCATCGAAAGCACGGCCTTGGTCATTTCCTTGGTCGTCGTCTTGCCGTTGCTACCGGTAATGGCGACTTTTTTCACATTGAAGCGCCTTTGATAGCCCTTTGCCAGTTTGAGAAGAGCCTTGGTGGAATCATCTACCGGAGCATACATCTTGAAGGATTCGAGTTTCGAGGAATACTGTTCTACGGCTTCTTGGTTAACAACGCTCATGAGCGCTCCATCCTTTTCCATTTGGTTAACAAACTGGTGGGCATCAAAACGAACGCCCTTGATAGGCCAGAACACGACGCCCTTGGCCTTTTCTCGTGAATCCATGCAAAGATTCACCTTGCGTTTAAGAGATTTCGCCGGAACACCCACTGCCGTGGTTTCCAGGATGTCGAGCATCTCTTGAACTGTCAAATCCAACTTGATCATTCTACTTTTCCATGGCCTTCACCGCAATTTCGCGGTCGTCAAAATGGTGTTTCGTCTTTCCGACGATTTGGTAGTCTTCGTGGCCCTTGCCGGCAATCACCAGCCAGTCACCATCGCAAAGTTCGTTGCAGGCCCCCACAATAGCGTGTTCGCGGTCTTCCACCACCACAAACTTCTTGGTGGTCATCCCTGCGCACACGTCGCTAATGATGTCGGCGGGATTTTCAGTGCGCGGATTGTCGCTCGTGAGCCAAGCCTTATCGGCAAGGCGTTCGGCAATCGACCCCATAATCGGGCGTTTCGTCTTGTCGCGGTCACCGCCGCATCCAAAGACAACGCTCAAGTTTCCGCGGCAAAGGCTACGAGCCGTATTCAGCACGCGTTCAAGAGCATCGGGAGTATGAGCATAGTCCACAATCACATGCTTTCCATCCTTGTTCCAGACCTTTTCAAAACGGCCCGGAACGCGAATCGAGGCAAGCGCCGCACGCACGGAAAGTTCAGGCACGCCAACGGCATTCGCCCAAGCAATCACCAGCAACACGTTATCCACGTTAAAATCGCCGCACAGCGGAGTCTCGAACTTTTCGCCAGCAATCATCGGAAGCAAGAATTCAAGCCCATCTTCCGTATTCTTGACGCATCCTTCCGGCTTAACAAAAGCCTTTTCCTTGCCAAGACGGGATACAGCCACCTTTTTGCATGTCAAGCTGTCAAACAGTTTTTCGCCATAGGAATCATCCACGTTGATGACAGCCACGCCATTTTCGGCAAGATACTTCGTAAAGAGCAACTTCTTGGCTTCGAAATAGGCGTCCATGGTCTTGTGGTAATCCAGATGATCCTGCGTCAAATTGCTGAACAAGCCGCTCTTGAAGCTGATTCCAGCCACACGCCCCTGATGCAGGGAATGCGACGAAGTTTCCATGACCAAGTCGGTGCAACCCGCGGTAACAGCCTTTGCAGCAAAAGCGAACAAGTCCAAAAGACCCGGTGTCGTAAGTGTTGCCGGTACGGAGGTGTCTCCAATTTTATTCTTGATGGTTCCCAAGAGGGCAACCTTGTGGCCCGCCGCCTCAAGCATGGCGTTCATCAAAAAAGCGCTTGTCGTTTTGCCATTCGTACCAGTGACAGCATGGCAAGAAAGCTTTTCAAACGGATTCTTGTAAAACAACCGAGCCGCTTCAAGACGAGCGAGTTTCACATCGGCCACCTGAATCCACTTGGAAGTGAGTCCTTCGGGTGCGGGAGTTTCACCGACGACAGCTGCGGCACCAGCGGCAACCGCACTGCGGGCAAATTCCTCGTAACCTGCGGCAGGGATGGAGAAAAATAGATTGCCCGGTTTCACTCTACGGGAATCATCACAAAGCCCTGTTACGGACAACTTATTCAAAAGCCCTTCCGAAATCATCAGCTTTTCTCCTTTAAAGTCAGTTTGCAAACAACGCCCTTATGCAGAGCCGTTTCCGCCTTGGGTTCTTGGGCCACGACGCGACCCTTGCCCGAATATTCGACATTCACGCGAATGCTTCCCATCACTTCGAGAGCATCCCTCAGCGAAAGCCCTTTCAAGTTCGGCATTTTCGAAGCTACAGTTTCGCCGAACTGCACAACGGTCGCAGAAGAATCAAGCAGGTCGTTGCGCTGCGAAACCACTCGGTCTCCCTCGCCTTCCATAACCACGTTGCACTTCTTGCTTTCGGCAAGTTTCTTCACAGCGCCCTTCGTCATGCCCATAAAATCGATATCGCAAGACTCATTCGTCTTTACCTGGGCCAAATTATGGCTCAAGGGCGAAAGTTCCGGATGATAGTAAACGCCTTCCATGATGCGGCGGAAAATCGGACCTGCGGTAAGGCCGCCCACATGCTTGCTCTGCGGATCGTCAACAAGCACGAGGCACACATAGCGCGCATCTTCCACCGGAGCCAAACCGATAAACGAAGCCACTTGATGCTCACGGTCATATGAACGAGTTTCCTGATTGTACTTTTCTGCAGTACCTGTTTTGCCGCCAAAAATCACATTCGGCAACTTTTTCGAAGCCACGCGTTTTGCCGTACCGCTGTTCACCACCCTATTGAGCATTTCACGGATTTTCGAGGCCGTGCTTTCGCTTACCACGCGACGGACTTCAACAGGTTCGTTCTTCTCAACCAAATTTCCATGACTATCGCGCCATTCCTTCACAATCATGGGTTCCATCAATTTGCCGCCATTTGCAATCGCTGAATACGCCATGACCATCTGGATAGGCGTCACCATCACCGCGTGGCCAAAGCCCATCGTCTTGAGGGTTCTATCGTCACGAGTCAATTCATAGGGTTGCAACAAGCGGCCAGATTCTTCGCCATGGAAGAATTCCGAAGTTTTCATGCCAAAACCGAAGTTGCGTGCCATTCTGTAAAGTTTGTCTGCGCCGACTTCATCGGCTATTTTTCCGAACACGATGTTTGAAGACTGTACCATTGCTTCTGCCATATCCATGTCGCCATACACGTGGGTATCGCAAATGGGTTCCGAACGAGTGGACCAGCGCCAGCATTTTCCCTCGTCGGCATAAACTTTCAGCGGATCCACAATCTTGTTTTCGATAGCGGCAGCTGCAGTAATCACCTTGAAGGTTGAACCCGGTTCGTACGGCATGGCCACAATTTCATTCTTCGCCACGCGGCCAATTCCCTGCGTTTTGGAATTGGGGTCGAAAGTCGGGTAACTTGCCATAGCCAGAATTTCGCCGGTATACGGATCCACCACCACAGCACTGGCGCTCTTTGCAGAAAATTCGGCAACGCCATCCTTCAAAGTCTTCTCGACAATTTCCTGCATATTCTTGTCGATGGTCAGCACAAGGTTCTTGCCCGGCTCCGCCTCGGCAACGTCTTCACTGCGGCTGTAAATTTCACGATGGTGAACGTCCTGCACACTAACACGGAAGCCATCAACACCGGTAAGGCGAGTATCAAACACACGTTCGACACCCATGTTGCCATGGCCTTCAAAATCCAGCTTTCCGACCACCTGCGAAGCGAGCTTACCCTGCAAATAAATTCTGCTGTAGTCCAGGCTCGTATTCGACGTATCGCGGAAGTTCTCGGCAAGCACGACACCATTTCTATCCAAGATAAGGCCTCGTTCCGCATAGGTATTCTTAGAACGAACAGCCATGTCCTTGGTCTTAGAACGCAACACTTTCTGGTTCAACACCTGAATATTGAACGTCTGAATCAAAAGGACAATTACCAGGCTCATGACCAGCCATTTCACGAAAGTCAAGGGTTCCAGTCTGAACTTATTCATCCAGACCCCCTTGAGGCATCACCTTCACAGGGACGGAGTTCAAGTCCAACTCGGATTCCTCAGCGAACTTCGACAGATTTTCCAGAGAAGAAAGCTGGTTAATCTTGAGTTCAAGCATAAGAGCATCGCGCTGCAAGAAGGTCACCTGTTCAGAGAGCTTATGCTTCGTTTCGAACAAACTGTTCAAGCGGTTCTGCAGGTAAAGAGGCAGCATGCAATAAACAAAAAGCAGCACAACCACGCCCAGGACTATCTTGAAGATAGACCAATTGGAATTGCCGATAGCCTTTATTTTATCCGTCTTGCTCATACTCTTTCGTACACCCTGAGTTTTGCAGAACGTGCCCGGCTATTCTTTGCAATTTCGGCAGCCGTGGGCAAAATCGGCTTGCGGTTGACTTTTTTCAAACGCTGATGATCGCCGCCGCACATGCAAACCGGCAAATTCTCGGGGCAGATGCATGCCTTTTCGAATTCAGCGCAAGTATCCTTGACGCAACGGTCTTCTACGGAATGGTAACTCATCACCACCAAGCGACCGCCCACCTTGAGGCAATCCACCGCAGCGCGGAGGCTATCTTCAATTTCCTTGAGTTCGCCGTTCACTTCCATGCGAATCGCCTGGAATACGCGGGCCAAAAGGCCGTTCGCTTCGCGCTTCTTGTCGGGGAACACGCTTTCGACGATGGACTTCAAATCGTCCGGAAGAATATCGCGGCCTGCGGCTGCCGTAGAAGCAGCCAGTTCCACAATGCGACTCGACAGTTTAAAGGCACGATCCATGTCGGCATTCTTGCGGAGTGCATCGGCCAAGTCGTCGGCGCTCACGCTGCGGAGCCATTCCTGGGCAGAAACATCTTCGCGGCGGTCCATGCGCAAATCAAGCGGATTGTTGCCAACAAATGTAAAGCCACGGCTAGAGTCATCCACCTGATGACTGCTGATGCCGAGGTCATAAAGGATTCCGTCCAAAGTATTCGCGGCGATTTCGTTCTTCAATTCGCCAAAGCGAACCGGATGCACAACGAATTCCGGAGCCACATTCGCCATACGCTTCGTGGCAAACGCAACGGCATCTTCATCGCGGTCAAAAGCGTGAAGCGTTCCCGTAGAATCAAGTTTGTTCGCAATGGCGTAAGAATGTCCAGCGCCGCCGAGAGTGCAATCGCAGTAGGTTCCGTTCGGCTTAATGTTCAAACCGTCAAGGCAACCCTCGAGCATCACAGGATCATGGTAGAAAACGCCACCTTCAACGCCGGCTATCGCAGCCGCAGAAATTTCATTTATATGTAATGCTTTTACTTGAGGATCACTTTTGGTCATTCGATCCCCCCGCAAATACAGCATTAAAGCACAAATCATCGAACTTGGCCTGGGCTTCTGCAACTTCTGCAGCCACCTTGGCGTCGTATCTATCTGTGTTCCACAATTCCAAAGACTTGCCACGGTATTCCACAAACGTCACGCCGTTTGCGAGATTGGCATATTGGATTTTATCCTTAGGGAGTAAAATGCGGTTCTGGCCATCCAATTCTACCAGTGTAGAACGAAGGGTCAGTCGGAATTGTTCTGCTAATTTGCGGTCGGACCATTGATCCAACTCGTCCATGAACTTTTCGTATTCGCGCCTTACGAACAAACGAAGTTTATTCTCCGCCCAGTAAGTCAATACAAATTCTGTCCCGTCTTCAGGAGTCAATTGGCAACGGAATTCCCTAGGGAAGGCGCACCTTCCCTTTCCGTCGACAGCCGCTTTGGCATGACCTATGAAGCGTTTCAGTTCGTTCATTTTTTATTCCAGTAACATTTTACCACAACACATGGAATTTTAACACACATAACAAATATAACCCACTCTGACCCACTTTGGCAAGTTAGACCGCCATATGAGGTCTGACTTCCCCACCTTTCCCCACAACATTATTTTTTCCAGTCCGTATTTCTTACCAAAAACATACCTCGAGTGCCGGTCCGGCCTCAACTTACTACACAATAGAGCACTATACGAGAAAAACGAAGCCACCGGGCCTCGCCACTTCAAACCACTTTCAGGGGGATTAATCTACGCAGATTTTGCGTAGATTAGCGAATTTACGCGTTTTTGCTATTTATCGCTTCTATATTATATAGAGCGCACACAATATACTTCAATTATAAAGAGGAGCATCACCCGCGAAAAAGCAGGCAACTTTCGCACTTGGCCCCGGGAGCGTCGGGGTCACCAAAGCGTTTTTCAGGATTCGGGCAGTATTGCACGGAACCGTCGGGCATCACCCAGATTTCTTCCTCGAACAAGCTACAGCCGCGAGCGCCGTCTTTTAAAGAATCGCCGTCATTAACTGCGCGGTTCTTGATGGAGGGAACATCGAAAAACAGACTCCCTTCGCAGCGCACCTTGTCGGACTTGAGCAAGTTCCGCATGCGATCCACATCTTCGGCAAGCACATCATATTCGCAGCGCAGGCGTTCCCCGGAAGCAAGGAACACCGGCAAGTTCCATTTAATACGATCTATCCCAACGGATTCCGCCCACGCAAGAATTTCACGGGCCTGCGAAAGCATCTTCTTATGGAGCGTCACTTGGAGCGAGATGGCTGCCGCGACGTTCTTTGTGCAGTCTGCGCAGTCACTAACGCGACCCGCCACCTCGAGCAAACGCAACACATTTTCTTTCCATTTATCAAAAGAAATCCCGGGCATCATCTCGTGAACGACATCTTCCGAAAACCCCATGCAACTCACTTTAATGTCGCTGCAGCCGCGCACCAGTTTTTGCGTTCCGCAGTCACTCCCCCACACACCAGGAAACGTCCCGTTCGTCGTGAGGTTCATCGGAATATGCGCCGCAGAACAATAATCCAGGAGTTCCGCAAATTTAGAATAAAGTAACGGCTCCCCCATTGTCGAAGGAATCACCTCGCGCAGTCCGCCCGCCCCACCATATTTCTCAATAGAGGCAATGGCCACGTCCAGGGGCATTTCGCCCTTGCCATAGGCACGCCCCCGCTGGTTCAAAAAACACAGCGGGCACCGCAAATTGCAAACGTCCGGATTGGTAACAAGCGTAAGGCGCTGGATCACAATTAACCCGCAGCCTCCCGAATACCGCGCAAGTACTTTATAGCGGCAAGGCCAGCAATGGCGCCCTCGCCCACGGCGACGGCCACCTGCAAAGTTCCGCCCGTGCAATCGCCGGCGGCGAAAAGCCCGGGAACAGTCGTCATGAAGTCCTTGTCGAGAACCGCATTCCCGTTATCGAACGCGGCACCCGCCTTGCGAGCCAAGTCCATGGCGCTAGCACTGCCCAAAGCCACAAACAAACCGTCAAAATTCTGTTCCGTTCCGTCGTCAAACTTCACGCCCGCAAAAGCGCCTTCGCCAAGCAACCCCGAAAGCGGGCGCTTGTCAATTTTCACATTCTCAGGGAACGTCGCACTCAATTCGGCACCATTCGTCAAAAGGGTCACGGAGCCCACCACGGGCAACAGTTCGTTGCACTCGTGCAAAGCGTATTCGCCGGCACCCAGCACGGCCACATTCTTTTCGCGGTAGAAGAACGCGTCGCACACGGCGCAGTAACTCACGCCCTTGCCTTCCATTTCGGCCATGCCAGGGAGCGGCTGCTTTTTGCGGGCAGCCCCCGTCGCCATGATGCAAGCCGCACCGCGATATTCACCTTTGAGGCCCGTAGCCACGAATTCCTTGCCATCAAAGAACAGGTCGGTCAGTTCGTCATATTCAAACTTCGCCCCGAGGGTTTCGGCCTGGCGCTTTCCCGCCTCGTGCAGTTCAACACCCGTCAGCGGTTTTTCCAAGCCGTAATAATTCTCTATCAAATGGGCCTTTTCCAAGGCTCCAACGCCCTTGCCCACCAAGGTAACGCTCAATTTGCTGCGCAATGCATACAGGGCGGCAGACACTCCCGCCGGACCATGACCTATAATCAAAACATCGGACATAATAACCTCAATCCAAAAGATACGAATAAAAAGCCTCGCAAAGCCATACCATCCTTGCACTTTTGCGCTTTTTTATTTTATTTTAGTAGAGGAAACCTCTAAAAATCAATTGAAGCCTCCAATTTTGAATTTTTAAAGGTTGCCGAATGGAAAACAGGAATTACTATATGCAGCGCTATACTCCCCGTGATCTATTTGTTGAAGTGGGCTATGGCCCCAACTTCGCCGACCAACTTATCCAGAACGCCTTCAGCAAACTTTTCGAAGGCGATCCCATCGACGAAAAAATCTGCTTTGACGCCGCAAGCGACATGGCCTACATCATCGACATCGGCCACGACGACATCCGTTCCGAAGGCATGAGCTACGGCATGTTCATCGCAGCCCTCACCGGTCACGACAAGCTTTTCCAAAAGCTTTGGAATTTCGCCAAGAAGTACCTGCGCAACAACGACGGCCCGCACAAGGGATTTTATTCCTGGCAGGTTTCCACCACCGACTTCACCATGATGGACCCGGGCGCCGCCCCCGATGGAGAAGAATACATCGCAGCAGCCCTCCTCATCGCCGCCAAGAAATTCGGCCGCGACGACTACAAGCAAGAAGCCATTGAGCTCATCAACTGCATGATGGACAAGCCCGTGAACGAACTCGTGGGCCCCATGATCGACCCGGAACGCAAACTCATCAAGTTCTCTCCGGTGCTCGGCAACGACTTTACCGACCCCAGCTACCACACCTTCGCCTTCTACCGCGCCTTTGCCGAAGCCACAGGCGACAACCGCTGGAACGAGGTGGTGAACAACAGCCTGGAATACATTCAAAAGGCCGCCCACCCGGAAACCGGGCTCTGCGGAGACTACTCGGAATACGACGGCACGCCCAAGGCCATGCCCTGGTTCCCCGAAAGCAACTGCTTCAGCGGAGACGCCTGGCGCGTCGCCCTGAACCTGAGCGTAGACTACGCCCTGTTCCGCGGACACGAATGCGAAAAGGAAATCTGCACGCGTCTTTTGAACTTCTTCGAAAACCGCAGACCCTACCTTTCGGACTACGCCACCGACGGAACGCCTTACCCGCGCCAAGGCCGCAACGCAACGCCAGGCATCATCGCCATGAACGCTGCAGCCACGCAAGTGCTCAAGAGCGACGATCCGCTGATGACGCACTTTGTAAAAGACCTGGCGGCCCTCTCAGTGCCTTACCGTTTCTGGCGCTACTACGACGGAATGCTCTACATCATCGGTCTTTTGGCAACCGCCGGAAAAATTGAAATTTAAACAAAATTATACTTTGTCGGCAAAACAAAATTGTGTATATTAGCAACAGAAATTCCCCTTCCATTCATAGGGTGTTAATAGGAGTTCACATGAAGAAAAAATTTATTTTGCCTTGCTTTGCCCTCGCCAGTTTGTTCGTACTCGCCGGATGCGATGACATCCGCACCGAAACATATCCCAACGGAAACATCCGTTTTGAAACAAAATACGTGAACGACAAAAAAGAAGGGACCGACAAGGAATTCTACGAAAGCGGAAGCCTCAAGCGCGAAACAGAATACGTGGCTGACAGGCGCCAAGGCGTCAGCAAGGAATACTACGAAGACGGGACACTCCAATCCGAGACCCCCTACGAAGACGGCTATATTACCGGCACCGTCATCCGCTACCACAAAAACGGAAAGATTTCCACCAAGGCCATGTACAAGCAGAACAAGCAAGTGGAATTCGGCGAATACTTCAACGACAAGGGCGAACCGCTCACGAGCGGCAGCTACAAGGACCCGCGCGACGGCTATGCCTACGAATGGATTCGCATCGGTTCTCAACTTTGGACCGCCGAAAACATGAACTTTGCGACAGCCGCGGGCTCCCTCTGCGCACAGTGCAACCACTGGGGCAGACTCTACGACTTTGAAAACGCCAAGAAGGCTTGCCTCGAAGGATTCCACATGCCTTCCAAAGCCGAATGGCAAACACTCCTCACCTACGCAAGCGTCGAAAGCAACGCAGCCACGGCTCTCAAGGCCGGCTACGGCTGGGATCCCATCAAGGGAACCAACAACTACGGCAACGGCAAGGACGAACTCGGATTCAACGCCAAGGCCGGCGGTTTCCATGCGGCAAAGAGCGACGTCCCCCTCAAAGAGCGTAAGTTCGAAGCTGCAGGCCAAAAGGCCGTATTCTGGACCGCCGAAGGTGAAGTTCTCGTATTCTTCCACGACAAGGAAGTCACCAAGTTCGAGAAGTTCAATCCGGAATTCGCCGCAAGCCTCCGCTGCTTAAAGGACTAACGGAAAAGCGTCTGCGCAGTTCTCTACAGACGAGAAGCGTAGAATTCCGACAACAAACTTTAGCATAACAAAAACCGCAAGTGGTGAACTTGCGGTTTTTTGTTCGCTCGCACCTCAAAGCGCAGCGGCCTCAAAGGTGCGAAGCACCGACCTCATACCTTGTTACGTTGTGTATTCGGCGTTGATTTTCACGTAGCCGTAGCTCAAGTCGCAGGTGAATGCGCTTGCGCATGCGTTTCCGATGTTAAGCACGAGCGTTACTTTGTACTCACGCTGACGCACGACGGCACGAAGAGCAGCAGTCTGGGCTTCGTCCAACGGAAGCGGACGGCCACCTTCCAAAACCTTCACGTCACCGAAGTACAGGTCCGTATGTTCAGCGACCATGTTGCAGCCGCTGGAGCCTGCGCTGCTGAGGATTCGGCCCCAGTTCGGATCTTCGCCGAACATGGCGCACTTGGCGAGGTTACTCGTACCGATGAAGCGGGCCATGCGGAGAGCTTCTTCGTGGCTTTCAGCCTTTTCAATGCGAAGTTCAATAAGCTTCGTGGCACCTTCACCGTCGCGGACGATGTCTTTCGCGAGGCTCTGCATCACAAGCATAAGAGCCGCGCGGAATTCGCCCTGTTCGCTAAGGCTCAGGTCTTCGTAGCGGAGCCCGCTCATGCCGTTAGCAAGCAAGATGCAAGTGTCGTTCGTGCTGGTATCGCCATCGACGGTAATAGCGTTGAAGGAATCGGCGATGTCGGCGCGGAACTCAGCAAAGAAGTCTATCGGGAGCGCGATGTCCGTGGTAATGAAGGCGAGCATCGTAGCCATGTTCGGGTGAATCATGCCCGAGCCCTTGCAGGCGCCGCCGATGGTTACCACACCTTTCTCGGTCTGGATTTCAACAGCGTGGCTCTTGAGCGCCAAGTCAGTGGTCAAAATAGCGCGGCCAAATTCTTCGGATGCATCGGCGTGAAGCTTTTCGACGAGTTTCGGAATGCCTGCTTCGATTTTGTCCATCGGCATCAAGTGACCAATCACACCTGTGCTGCAGACGAGCACGCTCTTCGGGGTGAGTCCCAAGGCTTCTTCAGTCATGGTCGCCATGCGTTCGGCGTCCTTGTAACCCTGTTCGCCAGTACAAGCGTTGGCGTTGCCGCTGTTCACCACAACAGCCGTTGCAAAGTGCGCATGTTCCAAGGCGGCCTTGTCATAAAGCACCGGAGCGGCCTTCACCTTGTTGGTTGTAAACACAGCAAAGCAGCGGGCTGCCTTTTCGCTCTTGAGAAGCGCCATGTCGGCGTTACCGCTGGCCTTGATGCCAGCACAAATTCCAGATGCGGTAAATCCCTTGGGGGAGCAGACGCCGCCTTTTTCCAGCACTGTGTACATAGTATCTCCTATTTTACGCCGCCACACCGGGCAGTCTTAAATTTCCATATCAAATATATCAAAAAACACTGCCTACGGCATTATTCGATAATCCTAGTAATAAAAAAAATTCTAATTTAAAGGCATGTCTAGAACACCTTATACAAAAGAATCCTACGACAAAATGGTCGAACGTTACAACTTCCTCAAGAGAACGGAACGTCCCCGTGTCGTAGAAGAAATGGAAGAAGCCCGCAAGCAGGGCGACCTTAGTGAAAATGCAGAATACCATGCCGCAAAGGAACTCCTGGCACATATCGACGCCGAGATTCCGAAGCTGGAAGACCAGATTTCCAATGCCATCATCATGGAATTCGACCCGAACTCAGAAACAGTCCTTTTCGGAGCTACCGTTACCGTAAAGAACCTCAAGACGAAGAAAGACGTCGTCTACCAGTTGGTCAGTCCCGAAAGCGTCGACGTGCTCAACGGCAAGATTAGCACCAAGAGCCCCATCGGTTCTGCCCTCATGGGCAAAAAAAGAGGCGACGTGGTCGAAGTGACCACCCCCAAGGGCATCAACAAGTTCGAAATCATTGATTTCAAGTAATCGTCTCAAATGATAGTCACCCTCATCGGAGAAGACGATTTTACCAAGGAAAAGTGCATCGACAAATTCCTTGACGATGCTCTTGGCGACCGGCGGAACGACCCGCTGGCCAAGCAAATCCTGTTTGCTACCGACGTGAATATACCGTCCATCGCCGATGCGGTGATTACCGCCTGCGACTCCGTCTCGATGTTCGCCCCCGAACAGGTGGTCGTAGTACGCAAGGCTGAAGATTTGAAAGCAGACGACACGAACGCGCTCGCAAAATGGCTCAACCACAAGCCGCAGTGCAAACTTCTCTTTGAATTCAGCAAACTCGACGCGAGAGGCGAACTGTTCAAGGCACTCAAGGCGGCAGGCGAAATCCAAAAGTACGATGTTCCGAAGCAGTACAAAATGGCTGAATGGATTTACTCGGCTGTCCCGACCCATTTCAATAAAGCCATAGAAAACGACGCCTGCCAGTATCTCGCCGAAGCTCTCGGAACCGACACAAAAATCGTGTGCGACGAAATCGAAAAGATTCTGCTTTTCGCCCCGGACTGCAAAAAAATCACAGCCGAAATGGTCCGCACGATGGTCGTCCCGCGCCGTGAAATGGCATCGTACGAAATCAACGATTCCTTCGGCATGCGCGATGCAAAAGCCTACACCCGCACTTTAAACGACCTTTTGAACCGCGGCGTAAGCGCCATACAAATCGAAGGATCCCTTTACCGCTACGCCGTAGACCTTCTAAACTACTCGACACTTCTCTCAAGAGGAATGTCGCCCAAGGACGCCGCCGAAGCGCTCGGAAAAAACGACTTCATCTTCAACAAAAAAGGACGCGCCCCTGACTGCGCGCGCCGTTGGGGAAAACCCATTCTTTGCAAGGTCATCAAACGCCTAGCCGAATTGGACGAAGAATTCAAGAACGGAACCTGCAGCACACGCATTTCGCAGGAACTGGCGCTGGCCATGCTTGTCATACACTAGTCCATCGCAGCATTCTGTAAAGGACAACTCCAAAAACGAAAAAAGCCTCGCCGAAGCGGGGCTTTTACGATTGACTTTTCAAAAAATCATTCCCAGTCGCCGTTATTGGCTTCGGCGGACTGTTCCGGCGCCGGAGCTGCGGGAGCCTGATCCTGTTGCGGAGCGGGTTGTGCAGCAGGCTGTTGTGCAGGTTCAGCGGCGGGCTGTGCGGCAGGTTGCTGTGCAGGGGCCGGAGCTGCCTGAGGAGCAGGCTGAGCGGCAGGTGCAGGTTGCTGGGCCGGCTGCGGTTGCTGCTGAACGGGCTGTGCGGCAGGAGCCTGCTGTACGGGCTTTGCCTGCGGTGCCGTTTCTTCATTGCCACTTTCCTGGACAGGTTCCGAAATATCGATATTTCCAATATAGTTGCGAATGATACGCGGAGTCACGAAGATGACCAGGTCCTTCTTGACCACGGAAGTACGGGAATACTTGAACAAATTACCCAGTATGGGAATATCCTTGAGGAACGGGATACCACGTTCTTCTTCGGAATTTTCGCTACGGGTAAGGCCACCAATCACAACAGTTTCACCATCAGCCACCACGACCTTGGTCTTGGCTTCCTGAGTAGAAATCACGACTTCGCCCTTGTCGTCATAGCGGTAAGAGTTGTTTTCCGGATGGAGGTCGAGCAAAATGCGGTTGTCGCCAGAGACGTGCGGAGTAACCGTCAGCTTGATACCAGTTTCAACCAACTGGGTCGAAGATTCACCGTCATCGTCGATAACGCGAATGGAGACCTTGTCACCCATGAACACCTGGGCTTCGGTATTGTCCAAAGTGGACACCTGCGGGCTTGCCAAGACTTCGGTAGAAGCGTCGCCCATCAAGTTCGAAATGGCCAGCTGCACATGGTTGTCGAGCACGCTTGCAGAAATTGCGGTAGAAGGATTCGTGACAGCCGGAGTGACGCCATTATTCGGGAAGGACTGAATGACGCCGCTAGCCCTTGTCGGATTTGTCGCTGCAGCGGTTCCTGTTGCAGCACCCGGAGTGAGGGTAGCGTTACCCATGGATGCAGTCCAGTCGACGCCCAGTTCACGAGCCAATTCGCTGTTCACCACCACGAGCTTTGCGGTAATCATGATTTGCAGAGTTTCGATATCCAATTCGCCCAAAGCCTTTTCCATCTGTTCAATCTTGGCATCGGTATCGTAGACGATGATGGAGTTCGTGCGTTCCACCGTGGTAATACGACCACGACCGCTCTTCATGCTTTCGAGCACCTTGACCAATTCTTCGGCCTTGGCATGATGGACCTGGAAGTTCTTACGAACGAGCGGCGAAGTATCTTCCAACTGCTTTTCTTCGTCGGCAAGTTTCTTCTGCTTGGCCTGGTAGGTGCTCTGACGCTGGATAGAAATGTACTTGTCCTGAATGATCCAGGTCAGTTCATTGATATCGCAAATAATGTCAAGAGTTTCCTGCCACGTCTTCTTTGTCACCTTGAGGCTCATGCGGCCCTTGACATCGGGAGCAAGCAAAATATCAACGCCAGCTGTAACCGACAGGGAGCGGAATACGGCTTCGTAGTCCATGTCGACAAAGGTAAAGTCGTAAAGCTTCTTGTTGGGTTCAACAGAACCCTCGGCAGGAGCAGCCCAGGCTGTCGCAAACCCTGCAA
This sequence comes from Fibrobacter sp., assembly GCA_024398815.1. Lineage (GTDB taxonomy): Bacteria > Fibrobacterota > Fibrobacteria > Fibrobacterales > Fibrobacteraceae > Fibrobacter. Next base: position 38,440 of record JAKSIL010000010.1, on the reverse strand, counting down.
CCAGAAGCAGGACCATAAGAATGTTTATCAGCTTTTTCACTTTTGACCCCCAAATTTATCGGGAAGACCCATAGAGTAGCGACGGCTCACACCAAATTCTTGAATAAGGAAGAGCACATCAGTTTGTGTAATTTTAAGAACCTTGCCATTAAGAATCTTGTCGCCTTCCTTAAGCGTGTAAGAAACGGACGGATTCTTGGATTCAACAAGAATGGCCATGGGAATGTCGGATTCCCAAATGATACCCACAAGTTCCACCTGGTCGATATTGATACCTTCTTCGACAAGTCCCTTGATATCGACGAACGGATCGCGACGGCCAAAGGAGCTGTACGTGACGCGGTCTTCGTAAAGTCCGTCAAGCTGGCTTCCGTTGGGGTTCGCATTTTCGTCACCTTCAAGAGAAGCATTGCCACGTTCCTTGTCGACCTGTTTAAGGCGTTCAGCCTGCACAGAAGAAAGTTCATCCATGTAACTTACGGCGCGCTTGTTCACAAAGCCTACACGATTGTTGTACTGCACCTTGCTGAACAATCCGGAAACGTCAAGGCTTACCAGACGTTCACCAAAGACTACGCGGTTAAGCACCTGGGAATTTTCATTGGGAGCCGCATAGAATTCCGTTTCGTCGGCAACGACAATCAACTCACGCACAACCGGGCGCAGGTGGAACGTCTGCGAGCCGGAAACGAGCTTTTTGCTGTCCTTTTCAAACTTGCTCACGAACGTATCGAAATTCGGCTTTTCGTCATTACCCTTCATCCAATTACGCACATATATGCCGTCCGGACGGGCAGACCAGAAAACAAAGCCATCCTTTTTAATGGCGTTTTCGGAAGTCTGCAAGACAAGAGTTCCTTCCTGCACAAGCATTACGGGCTTCGCGCCGTTCTGAAGCTGGATTCTAAGGCCGTTAGCACCCCAGGAAACCGACTTGACCAGGGAACCTGCGCCAATCTTGAACACCGGCGATTTCTTGGGACCAGCAAGGCCAACCGTGATAACAGAAGCCTTGTCCGGGCCAATGATATTCTGGATTTCGACAGGAGATTCCGAAACGATTCTGAACTGTTCCATTCCAGAACCAATCAAGACAGTCATTTCCTTGATGTTTGCCAAGAGTGCAGAAACCTTGCCGCCTTCCTTGATAGCCTTGTCGATGGCCTTCTGTTCTTCGGCAATGCGCTTTTCTTCTTCCTTGGCGGCCTTCGCTGCAGCCTTCTTTTCTTCTAGCGCCTGTTTCTCAGCAGCCTTCTTTTCTTCGGCGAGGCGCTTTTTCTCTTCGAGAGCGGCCTTTGCTGCGGCCTTCTTTTCTTCGGCCTTGCGTTTCTTTTCTTCAAGGGCAGCCTTTTCTGCAGCCTTTTTCTCTTCGGCCAAGCGCTTCTTTTCAGCGGCAGCAGATTCCTTCGCAGACTTTTCAGCAGCCTTCTTCTCTTCTAAAGCCTTCTTTTCTTCAGCTTTCTTTTCTTCGGCAAGGCGCTTCTTTTCTTCAAGGGAAGCCTTCTCGGCTGCCTTCTTGCGGTCGGCGAACAGTTTGGACAATGTCCAGGACTTGCCGGAATTGCCATTGAACTTCACCAGGAAACTGGACTTTACAAGGCCGATGTCGTTTTTGTCAGAGGAAACCGACGGACCGACGACGCACTCGATTTTAAGGAAATCAATGCCGCGATAAGGTTCCTTGTAAACGCGCATGGAACGAATCCATTCCGAAGAAGGATCCACTTGGTACACGCCTTCGCCCATGGCGAACTCAGACGTCGAAAAGCCGAGAGTCAATTTCTTGGCACCGGCATCGTATTTCTGGAAAAACGTCGGCAAATCCTTATCGGATTCAAATTGGAACGCCACTGCGCAATTCTTCGAATCGCAGTCAAAACGCACATCCTTGATAAGCGTAGCATTTGCGGCTACCGCGACGAACAGAAACAAAAGAATAAATTTGTTCTTCATCATTTTGGAGCCTTCTTAGATGTATAGGTGGTCAAATTAAACGAAACAGAAATCGTAATAGGAGTCCAGCCGTGTGTTTCGGCCTTTTGCAATTCAGCGACAATGCCCGAGTACCTGCCCAACTTCAAGTTCGAAATCGCGGTCGGATAGTTGAAGTTCGCAATTTCTGCAAACAGGTAGCCCAGCATGTGGTAACCGGAATTCACGGCGATGGAATAGCGGTTCTCTATATAGTGTTCGCGTTCCATGCTGCCTTCAGGATTGAACTTCTGAATCTGCACGCCCGAACTGCGAAGCACTGCGTAAAGGTCCTGCAAGCGCAGAGGCACCTTTTCGTCTTCAGGGAACATTTCCTTGAGTTTTTCGAAATCCTTCTCGGCCTGCACAAGCTGCAGTTCCAATTCAGATACACGATGCCTTTTCGCATTGATCTTGTCCAATTCAGCCTGGGCGTTGCTCAGTTCACCTTCCAAGCGTTGGCGTTCCAAGACGAACGGATCCCACATATACGTGTACGCAAAATAACCGATTCCAAGAATCGCAAGTATTATTACAATGGCGAACACGTTCTTTTTGTCTTTAAAGTCAATACTGCCCATATTACCCCTCCATACCCAGGTCTTTCTTCAAGACAACCTTGATAGTGAAGTTGTATGCTTCTTCGTTGTCGATTTTCACCGTAGCGATGGTCACGAGAGAAACATGGTCAATGCTAACCTGCTTTTCGAGTTTTACCATATATTCGGCAACCTCGGAAAAGTCAAACGTGGAGCCCTTCATTTCGAGATCGTTTTCATTTATCTGCGAAACACTGGTAAGCCACATGTTTGGCGGAAGCACAGAAGAAATATTTTCGAACAAAATAACCCAACGTTTCTTGCTCACCTGAATGGACTTGAGGGCGCGAATCTTTGTATTGATGACACCCTGTTTCTGTTCCAGGTCGCTTATCTTTGCAAGAAGCGGACGTTCGCGTTCAACTTCAGCCTTCACGCGATCCAGTTCATTGTTCAACGCCATGGTAGATTCGTCCGTAAAAGCCTGCAGCATGGCAACGCTCACGATGACAACGATAAGCGCCACCACCGGCCAAATCACGCGACGGTCCGTAAACCAGGAGAAATCCTTTTGTTTTTTGCGATATTCCGGCGGAAGCAGGTTAATCGCGATACAAAGATCTCTCTTTTCAACTTTTGCAACTGTCTTTGCTTTTTTTGCCGCCATTAGAACTTCCTCATCGCGAGTCCCAGAGCCGGGGCATAAATGTTAGACAAGCCAAGTGAAATGCCGTCCTTTCCAAGAGCATTGGCATCGCATTCCACATAGCGGAACGGGTTTACCGTATCCGTTTCAATTTCAAGACGTTCGGCAATGTATGCCTTGAGGCCAGGAATCGAAGCTCCACCACCGCCCAACAAAATCTTGTTCAACGGCTGGGCGTCTTCGGACGACGAGAAGTAACGTATACCAAATTCAATCTGGCTAACCAAGTCTTCGAAACCCTGTTTCATCACGTTTTCAACTTCGGCTTCGGAGAAGCCGTCCACCACGCTAAGGTCGCCCTTTTCAAAAATTTCATGGCACTTTGCAGCGTCAATTCCCAACTGGTCATTGAGCTTCGCCTCAAGCACATCAAGGGATCCGCCAGTCATGGCACGCATCGAGTGGAACTGGCCCGCCAGAACAAACGCAATGCTCATCTTCTTTTCGCCAATGCTTACAATGGCGACCGTCTGCTGAACATCTTCCGGACTGGCAGTGGCAGTGTAAGAATTTACGAGGCCGAAAATATCCACATCCATGGCAGAAAGCCTGATGCGCTTCATGGCAAAGAACTGCGCCCAGGAGTCCAAAACGTTGTTCTTGGCAGCAACAATATTGGCTCTCACCTCTTCTGCATCGCGGGAAAAAACATCGTAGTCAACCACGTTGTCCTGGTCGTCAAAGGGCGGACGGGACTGGGCGGTCTGAAGAATAATGGCAGCTTCGTTTCCATTCTTTGGAATCTTTACCGACAGGCGGTCCACCAGCACGCCACCGGCTCCGGCACCGCAGTTAACACTTGCGACAACGTCGACGGAATCGTCGATAGGATGGCGAACCAGCAGCTTGGCCATGGCCTCGCTCAAGAGTTCATAGCCGTCTTTCTGCTTTTTATCTGCCTTGTCTTTTGTCGCAGCGGCAACCGGAGAATCCCCGCTTTCACGGCGCTGGATTTCACCATTTATGATAGCACCATCGGGAACAGGTTCCACGTCAGCATCGACAACGACCTTGCCGCCGCGACTGTTGTGGAAAACCTTCACGTATTTGATGCTGTAATGGCCAACATCTAAGCCAACAGTTTCGCGCTCACCGCGAATTCGAGCAATCAAACCTAAAGCCAAAATAAAACTCCGATCGGAAACAGTACTACCCTAATTCTACCTTTATAAAGTCAAAATGTCAAGCGGAAAATGCGTCTAACTCATTGAAAATTAAGTACTTAGGTCACTTTTTGTGATTTTTCCTGTGCTTTTCTATTCTTATGGACCTCAAAAATGTACTGGAGCACGATTTCCTGGGTCCAACCGAAGGTTCCGGAGAACGATGCCGTCAAAGAAAACAGGTCGGGATACTGAGGATTTTTATGGCCAATATTACGCAAAATCTCGATTTCCACGCTTTGCGCACCAAAACTCGGCAGTTCAAAATCAATTTTCACATGTTGACCGCTCAGGCAATCCACAGGAAGTCCCACCAGGATACCGCCAGCAGATAGGTCATAAAGGCGCCCATCACAGGTATTCCCGTCAGCAAAAGTGGCCTTTACGGGGAAATCCACCTGTTCACGCACCCAGCGACGAAGCTGCTGCTTTTCAAGTTTCGTAGAGTGCCCCAGCACAAATTCACCGGGGCCTACGGAACGCACCGAGAGCACCGTGGAATAAACAGCATCTTCCGGCCTCGTCCAACGGACCCTAATATTTTTACCCACAAAGGACGAAGCAGGACCCAGGCTGTTGTCGTACAAAACAGCCCACTCCTTTTCGTTCTTCCAAAGGATTTCGGAATGTTTCAACCGAACGTTATTTTCAAGAATTACATCGATGCGGTCGCCCTTCGCAAACTGCCTCGTCGAGCGAACTATCGCCAAAGGATTTTTCGCCGTAAAATCCAGTTGCTCCCTAAGGAGTTCAACGGAAGCCAAGGTTTCATCGCGAATGGCGAAAACATTTCTGTATTCGTAAAAGTCGGTGACCGCAGTTTCAAAAAGCGCAGCCGAGTTCAGCACGGCATCCTTGTTCTCGAATTTCGACGCGCGGACAAGCTTTTCAAGAGTATGCTGTTCCTTTTCGGAAAAGTTATACTCCTTGACCTTCTCGTCAAACACGTCGGAACCGAACATGACCATATTGTTGCGACGTTCGTTGCTGCGATGAATTTCTATCAGCACCAACAAAATAAGTCCCAATATGAGAATGGACGCGACCCAAACTAGCTGTGCAGGAGCGATCATCGGCAATACTCCTCGTTAAACTTCGGTCCACAGACCGCCCAGGTAAGAGCCCAGTATTTTAGATGGGATTTCCTTGCCCAGAAGCGGGCAGTTGCGGACCTGACCGGCGAACATGGACGGATTGACCTTGACCGAGGAGTCCGGATCCAGGAGGACTAGACTTGCCTGTCCGCCCACGGAAAGAGACATCGGAGCAACGCCTGCAAGTTGTGCCGGAGCGGTGGAAAGGAGTTCCACCGCGCGAGCGGCTGAAAGCCGCTCGCAGAGCGGTTTCCAGATGGCAGGGAGTGCGACTTCCAAGGAAACCGCTCCCGGCACAGCATCTTCAAAGTTCACTTCCTTGTCTTGACGGAGCACCGGATCGTGGTTCACGCTGATAGCATCCACAACACCGCTTTCGAGGCCTTTCCACAAGGCTTCGCGGTCGGAGGCTGCACGGAACGGCATGGCCACGTTGAAGTGGCTGTCGAGGTCGAACAGGCAACTGTCGTCGATGAGCAAATGGAAAATATCCACATCGCACGTCACGTCGACGCCGTTCTTGCGGGCGTTCTCGATAAGCGTAAGCGTCTCGCCGCAACTCACTTGTTTGAAATGCACAGGCACCTTCAAGAAACGCGCCATCTCAAGAATCTTGAACGCGGCAATCGTTTCTGCGATGCGGGGAATACCCTTCATGCCAAGCGTATCGGCGTAACTGCCCTCGTGCACAAGCCCGTGATGGCGAAGAGAATCGTCAAGCGGCATAAAGAAGAAGCGCTTGCCCGTCATGGAACCGTATTCCATGGCAAGGCGCAAGAAGCGCGTACGTGCGCAGTTCTGGTTGCCGTCGCCAAAGCCAACGGCTCCCGATTCAGCGAGTTCCACCATCTCGGACAAGTCCTTGCACTGGTAGCCCATGCTGAAGGCGCCCATAAAGGCGAACTTCATGCCGGACTTCGCCGCCAACTGCTGCACGGCAGTAAGCTTCAGAGAATCGTCGATGGGGTTTGCGATACTTTCGTAAAGACCGCCAAAGAATCCACCACGGCGCATGGCATCCACGCCATCGCGGAAGGTGTAGATATCGTCGCGCAAAGGTTCCTTGAAGTCAAGTCCCAGGCCGAACAGAGCGGGAATCGCCAAGGCGCCCTTGGCATCGAATTCCTTCGCATCGCTCACAGCCTCGCCTACCCACTTGCCATCGACGAGATTCATAGTCGTCGGCTCTTCGAACTTGCCATTCACAAAGGGGCGAACATTTTTCAGAATAAGCTTATTCATTGGCGCGGCCTCCTGCGAGAAGATAAAGAACAGCCATTCGCACAGCGACTCCGTTCGTCACCTGGTTCAGAATAACAGAATTGTCACCGTCGGCAATTTCGGAGTCCAACTCCACACCGCGGTTGATTGGACCCGGGTGCATAATCAAGACCTTGTCGCTCACGTTTTCCAAGAGTTCGTGTGTAATGCCGAAGGTATTGCGGTATTCGCGCATGCTCGGCAGGAGGGCGTCGTCCATGCGTTCCTTCTGCAGGCGGAGAGCGATAATGGCATCGGCGTTCTTCACGGCCTTCTTCACGTCGGGTTCCCAGGTGACCTTGTCCATGAGTTCCGTATTGCGAGGAACCAAGGTCGAAGGTCCGCAGAGCGTCACATGTGCGCCCATCGTCGTCATGCCCCACAGATTACTGCGGGCCACGCGGCTGTGGCGGATGTCGCCAACAATCGTCACGTTCTTGCCTTCGAGCGTTCCGAGTTTTTCTTCAATCGTCAGCATGTCGAGGAGAGCCTGCGTCGGGTGCTCGTGGGCGCCGTCGCCTGCATTCACGATAATCGCGTTGCTGTTGTCGGCGAGGAACTTCGGCACCCCAGTCCCCTTGTGGCGCACGACCACGATATCGATTTTCATGGCCTCGATATTGCGAAGCGTATCGACCAGGGTTTCGCCCTTCTTGACGCTACTGTTGCTGCTCGTGAAGTTTACCGTATCGGCGGACAGGCGCTTTTCGGCAAGTTCAAAGCTTGTGCGGGTACGCGTGCTGTTCTCGAAGAACAGGTTCACGACCGTCATGCCCCTGAGGCTCGGGACCTTCTTCACGGGGCGTTCCAGAATTTCACGGAACTGTTTTGCATTGTCCAGGATCAGGCGGATGTCGTGCTTCGACACGCCCCTGAGGCCGAACAGGTGTTTAATCTCCAAGGCGCTCACGCTATTCCTCCACTTCAACGAGATAAACTGAATTTTCGTTGTCGATAGGTTCAATCATCACGCGGACTTCCTGGTTCGCGGCAGTCTCCACGGTAAGGCCCACGCAGTCCGGGGCAATCGGGAGTTCCCTATGACCTCTATCCACGAGTACGCAAAGTCTGATGGCCGCCGGTCGACCGAGATCCAAAATGGCCTGCATCGCAGCACGCACGGACCTTCCCGTATAGAGCACATCATCTACGAGAATCACTGTCTTGCCTTCCACGGAAGTCGGCATTTCGGTAAAGCGCATCTCGGTGGAAGCCGCTTTTTTACGGTAATGGAAATCGTCACGGTAGAACGTGGCGTCGAGGCTCCCCGTCTCGATGGGCTTTCCAAATTTCTGGGACAGGCGTTCGCTGAGCTTTTTCGCAAGCGGAATACCGCGACTCGCCATGCCGAGGACAATCAGGTTCTCGGCCTTCGGGTGCATCTTGGCGATCTTTGCAGCCATTTCGTCCAAGGCGAATTCCATGGCCTGCGCCGAGAGCAGTTCTTGAATACGTTTGCAGTTGTCTTTCATAATAGGTACGAGGTCGGTCACCTGACTTTCGTCAGGCTCCCTTCGAGGTATGAGGTCGCCAGCCGAGGCTGGCTTTGAGAGTTCCTTTTTAATGAAATTAGCATTTTCGGGGGAAACTGGAGCATTTTAAAGATAAATGGAGGCCGATTTTCCGCAATTTTTTATCTATATTCAGAAAAAACATCAAACAGCGGGCTCCGACCTTCAAGCAAAAGACTTTGACCCCCAGCCCCGAACCTAAACAGGAGATACACATGGCTTTTAACCAGCTGGACAAACCGCAGGCAGGCGATACCATCGCCATCATGAAGACCAACCACGGCGTAATGAAACTTCGCATTTTCGTTGACCGCGTCGGCGAATGCGCCACGAACTTCGTCGAACTCGCCAAACAGGGCAAGTACGACGGTGCCCCATTCCACCGCATCATCTCGGGCTTCATGATCCAGGGCGGCGACTTCACCCGCCGCAACGGTACCGGTGGCCACTCCGCCAAGGGTCCGGGCACCACCATCGGCGACTGCTACGATCCGTGCCTCACCCACATGCGCGGCGCCCTCAGCTGGGCCAAGACCGCCATGCCGAACTCCATCGGCAGCCAGTTCTTCATCGTCCACGGTGACAACGTCCACTTCCTCGACCACGACCAGTGCGGCCCCGGCCCGGCCGACGGCTACTCCGTGTTCGGCCAGCTCTACGAGGGCTTCGAAGTCCTCGACGACATCGCCGGCGTCAAGACCGACCGCATGGACCGCCCCTACGACGACGTGATCATCGAATCCGTGAAAATCGAACAGGCTTAAGCCACTGGTTGGCGGCGCCACAAACAGCCATCAACCGACCATAGCTCTTTTCAAGAACGGGGTAAAACCCGTTTTTTGTTTTGATAGACAGAAAGTATGGCAAAATAGCCATTTTTTAAGTGACGCCACCCCATATTTCTCGTAATTCGCAGCTCATGATTCGTAACTATGAAAAAATCCTTAGATTTTTTTTCGCCACCCCTTGACAACCAGGCAATATTTTTCAATATTTGGCGTACCCTCGGGGTTATAGCTCAGTTGGTAGAGCGCCTGCATGGCATGCAGGAGGTCAGGAGTTCGAATCTCCTTAGCTCCATAAAAAAGAATAGGTCCCTTTTTGGGACCTATTCTTTTTTTAAGATTCAGTGAGATGAGAACTCCTGAAAGGAGTTCGACTGACCGAGCAGGTGCGCAGCGCTCGCGAGGCCAGCGCTTCACGCGTAAGCGTGGAGCCCGTAGGGCGGACCTTGCATCGCGTAGCGATGTCAGGCAAGGGCCGCAATCTCCTTAGCTCCATAAAACAAAATGGACCCTTTATGGGTCCTTTTTTGTTTTATACAGTCTAAAACGATGAGAACTCCTGAAGGGAGTTCGACTGGCCGAGCAGCAGCCCCCCCCCCCAAAAAAAACGTCCAAAATAGAACTTTTCACCCAATTTATGTTCCAAAAGTCCTATTTTCGTTAATTTGTACGTAGTAAATCATCGATTTCATGCTCATTTTTTTCTCAAAATCCTTTTTTTTTCACACATTTTGACTCAAAAACCACCCTTTTTCAACCCATTTTATACAGACAACGTAACAAAAGTAGAACTTTTCCATCCTTTTCCACCCCAAAAGTTCTATTTTCAAGCACTTTTTTTCTGCAGCCCCCCTTTTTCTGCCCTTTTTTGCGCCCATTTCCCTTTTTCAAGCACTTTTTTTCTGCAGACCTCCTTTTCAGGCCCATTTTTTCCGCACGCCTCCTTTTGCAGTCCGTTTTTCCACCCACAAGCCCAGTTTCATCAAAAACGGCATACAAACATCTTACTAAATTTGTTGCCACTATGAGTATATTGCGCAATTCTCTCATTACCGTCATCGCTGTGGGTCTCGCCTGCAGCACCGCCCTCGCTGCCCCGAAAAAGGAATCTACCGAAGCCGCCGCTCCTGAAGCCGCTCAAGAAGAGGCTTCCAAGGAAGAAGCTCCGGCCTCGCCTTGCAACGAAGCCGAAATGGACGCTTTCGCTTACGAAGACTGCCTTGCCGAGCACAACATAGCAAAGCCCGGCTCGCCCGAAGCCGAAAAGGCTGCGGCAAAGCTCAAAGCCGACGCCGCAAAGACGGAATACAATCCGTTCCAGCGCGATGCCTACCTCACTTCGAGTTTCGGCGAAAACCGCGGCACTCGCTATCACGCCGGCATCGACTACTCCACCCAGATGGAAGAAGGCTGGCCCATCTTCGCCCCTGAAGACGGTAAAGTTACGGAACTCCGCGTCAGTCCGTACGGTTACGGCAAGGTAATGTACTTCAAAGGCAAAAGCGGAAAAACTTGGGTATTTGGCCACCAGTCCAGCTTCGGCATTTTGGACGAACAGATTACCAAAAAGCAGTACGCCTCCAAAAAGAACGATGTCGTCGTGAAGCCCAACGCCTCTTACAAGAAGGGCGATACGCTGACGTTCTCGGGCAGCACCGGCATCGGAAACCCGCACCTTCATCTTGAAGTTCGACTGGACAACGACCGCGTCATTTCGCCATGTCTGCTTGGCGCCACCTGTACCGACACTATCGCCCCGCAGATTCTGGACATGGCTTTGTGGCAGGGCAACGAATTCCATACAACCAGTAAGGAATCCCTCGAAAAGGGTTGCGCCGTATTCCCGGTAAAAAATGAATTCGGACTTTCCATGGCCGTAAAGGTCGTGGACTACAGCCGCGAACCCAAGGACAACCCCATGTCGATCCGCCGCATCGAAGTATGGCGCTACGACGAAAAGGTTTACAGCAGACTTTACGACACTCTCAGCTACAAGAAGATGCTGAACATCCGCGACGAACTTCTCTGGACTGACGAAGCCGATACCGCTGGAGACTGGCATTTCATCAAGGCGAAAATCGCTCCGCTTTCCACCTACCGCATCGAAGTGGAAGATTTCGCCGGACACGTGACAACTCGCAAGTTCAGCATTCACCCCAAATGCAAAAACGACAAGCCCATTCAGCAATCGAAACAGACATCGCCGCTCTACACATTCCTCTCCAAGCCGATGCTCGACCTGTTCCGCTGCGCATCCGGCTACAAGTTCCGCGCCAAGGACGATAAAGATTCCGTCATCGCCGACGACCTGTGCAAGGTATTCTCGCACGAGCCCACGCTGCTTGCAAAGATTGCAGAAACCTATCCGAACATCAAGACCATTCAATACGCAGCTAGCGCTAGCGCCACCGGCAACGGCAAAGCCGTGAACGAAAAGATTTCCGTGTTCACATTCAACAAGAACCAGACAAGCATCAACTGGACAACCAAACTTGGTGCAGTGGGCATCACCCAAAAGATTTCCGGCATCCCCATGCCTAACGACTCCTCCGTCAGGGTTCTTGCAGTTGGCCACGTCACCACAGACAGTCTGGACTATTTCGAATTCCATCCAAAGGGAATGCAAATCCGTGGGAACTGGAACGTCTGCATCGACAATCCGGCAAACAACGCGCCTCTTTACTGGCTCGGCGAAACCACACGCGACTGGTTCATTTTCAGCAAGCAGAGCGGCACCCAGAAGCGCTGCGCTAGCATCAACGAGCTCCGCGACATCGCAAGCATTCCGAGTAACGAAGCCCCCACGCTCGGATTCCCCTACTGGGGAAGTTCCTACGTCGAAGGCATCAGCATGCCCGCCCTCAGAATCCCTGTGATGTACCGTTTTGCAGGTATCGCAGATGGCAACGCCATAACGATAAAGGTCGGCAAGAACTGGATGCCGGCGGAATACGACTCCGAGCCCCGCGAAATCGTCCTGACCGGTGAAAAGATCCCCGAAGCCGGCGAAAGCATAACCGTGGAGCTGGTAGACGAAGCCAAGAACAAGGCTTCCTACACCATCACAGTTCCCGAAATGTAAAAAATCATTGTTTTAAATAACAAGAAACCCGCACCATGCGGGTTTTTTCTTTTTTTGTAATTATATTTAGGCACATGACTACCAAAAAGATTTTCTTGACACTGACACTTTGTTCCTCCTTATTTTGGGCATGCGACGACAGCGAGAGCAATCCCGCCGCAACCGAGCAGCCCGTTTGTGACGCCACTACAGAAACACAGACTTTCAGCGACGAATCGGGAATTGTATTCACCTGCCACAACAGCACCTGGATGACTCCGGAGCAGTTGAAAGCCGCCCTCGACGCAGAACTCGGTCCGCAGAACAACGAGCCCGCAGAACAACCGGAGCCCCCCGCACCAGCCGACACGACCCCTGTTGCGCCGCCCCCCGAAGACAATACCGTATGTGCATTTACCCTGGACGATCCCGTATGGGCGTTTGATTTCGTGGAATACGGAAACACAGGCAGCGCCCTTTACGAAATCAACGACGAAGCGATTTACCAGACCGTCACCACCGTTTCAAAGATGAAAGAGGACGACTGCAATTTCATGGTCGAAACCATGGGCGGAGCGGACAGCACTCACTACTGCACCCCGGAAGGCCTTTTCCAGGTTGAACCCACAAAGTACGACCTCACCAAGACGAGCAAGGAAGAAGTTTTCGAAGAAGCTCAGCAAAAGTGCAAAAAGAAATAGCTTGACAGCATTCACAACATCCGTCAAGGAAATTAAAAATCAAAATCCCGCGAGCACTCGTTCGCGGGATTTTCGCTAAAGTTCATTGTAGTGGACTAGCTTTCGATTTTCATTCAACGCCGCGCGAATCAAGTCGCGAACCTGTTCCGAAAGTCTCGGAAAATCGCAAGGATGAAGCGCTATTCGCGGTAAACCGACCGGCACCTTGAGCATAAGGCCACCGAAGGCCAATGCCAATTTTTCGAAGGACTTCGGAATTCCGGCGAAACTCACCACGGGCGAAGCGTATCGCCTACCGACGGCGGTCGTCACCGAGAAACGATCTTCGTAAGCCAAGCGAGCGGCCCTCACCTGCCCCGGCAAGAACTTGTTGCTGTACCAGGTCGGCGGCACGAAAGCAGAGGGAGCAAGTCCCGGCAAAAGTTCATTCCAGGCGTCCAATCCCGACTGCAGGAGTCGCGTTGACTCGTACTGGCTGAGCCCGGCGAATTCAGCTTCGCCGCCTGTAAGGTTCATGCCGACAAGCCCCATGTAACTGCGGCCCTGGCTGAATTCAGCCTTGTGTTTGAATCCGTGCAAGGCTAGTTCAAAACCATCCGCCTTGAGTTGCGCAAGTGCGCTCCTGAAACCAGCCACGGCAGATTCGTCGGCACCTTCCGTACTCGGAATCACAAGTACGCTAAAGGGGCGCCCAGCCAAATCCTTCAACGATTCAAGAACTGGCACCACCGACTGGTAGTTCCACACGCTGAAATCGTGAAAACAGAGAAGAAACTTTTTACTCACATTTCTAAAATAGTTTTTTTTAGGAAATCGCTCTAAAAAAAATATCGATTTGTTTTATTAAATACCTATATTAATGACAATCAATAAAAAAAAGGATATTGCATATGTTAAAAAAAACATTGAGTCTGGGCTTCGTCCTCGCCGCTGCCGCCGCTTTTACAGCCTGCGGTTCCGATAGTTCTTCTAATGCAGGAGACGACTTCGACGATACCATGAGTTGCAACGTTAAAGAAGACGGCAACACTCTGATCTACGAAAGCAATACCTACGGCGTCATCTTGACACAAACCTACACGTTCAATGATGACGGCTCATACACCTTGGTCTACAAGCAAGCTTATCCCGACAGAATGAAAGCTACGATAGGCAGCGCATGCGACGCATTGAAAGCCGATTTTGAAGCAGAAGACAATGGTACAAACGTCGATGACATCAAGTGCAGCGACACCACCATTGAATACAAGGCTTCCGATAACGACTCCGAAATGACGCTCAGCGATTTGAAAGCAGGACTTCAAAAACAATGCGATATAATGAATGACGCTTACGGAGACTAGTCATATTTCTTAATTGGAATTCAAAAAGTTCCGCAGATTGCGGAGCTTTTTTGTTATCTTTACAGCACTATGATTGAATCCATCATCCTCGGCCTGTTGCAGGGCCTCGCAGAATTCCTCCCCATTTCAAGCTCCGGTCACCTGGTGCTCGGGCACGAACTCTTGAACATGAACGAAGCGGGCATGTTCTTCGACATCATGCTCCACGCAGGTACGCTGCTTTCCATCTTTGTGGTGTTCCGCAAGAAGATTGTGGACATCATCGTGGGTTGCGTGAAGCGTGACCCCACGCAGTTGAAGGAAGCGGGCTACATCGTTCTCGCAAGCATCCCGACCGCCATGATTGGCCTTGGATTCAAGGACGCCCTCGAAAGTTTGTTCACAAATCCGCGCGCCGTGTGTGCCGCCCTCCTCGTCACGGGCTGTTTGCTGTTCGCTTCCCAGTGGGGAAAGACGGGTTCAAAGCACCCCGATAACGATGGCGTCAAGATGAACTGGTGGCGTGCCTTGATTACCGGCGTGGTGCAGGGCATCGCCTGCATCCCGGGCATCAGCCGCAGCGGTTCTACAATCAGCGGCATGATTTTCCTCGGCGTAAACCGCAAGTACGCGGGCGAATTCAGTTTCCTCATGAGCATCCCCGCCGTAGGTGGCGCCGCCCTCCTCGATTGCATCAAGTGGTTCAAGTGCCAAAGCCCGGCCTATGTGGCAGAAAGCCTCGAGCACACGCAGAAATGCGCCGACGCAGGCAGTTTCACCCCGGAACTTCTCGTGGGCATGCTCGTCTCCTTCGTGTTCGGCATTATCGCCCTCAAGTGGCTCATGAACTTCGTGCAGAAGGGCAAGTTCCACTACTTCAGTTACTACCTGTGGGTAGCCGGCATTCTGGGACTGATTTTTATTAAGTAAATTCGGACTTCGGCAAGAACGTCCACCACTTTAAGACCGCTGTTATTGCAGCGGTCCTTTTCTTTATCATTTCCCCTTTAACCTTTTCCTAATCTTGGCATGGTTCTTGCTTCACTACAAGCGAAAACAAAGAAAAACGGCTATTTTGTTTCATTTTGAAACAAATTTTGCTTAAAAATGTTTGAAATTGAAAAATGGAGATAAAAATGGCAACAGAAAAGATGGAATTCCAGACCGAAGTTCGCGACATGCTGAACCTCATGATCAATTCCCTTTACAGCAACAAAGAAATTTTCCTCCGCGAACTCGTCTCGAACGCCGCGGACGCACTCGACAAGCGCCGCTTCCTTTCGCTTTCCGACGCAAGCCTCTTGCCGGTAGGCACGCAACTCCGCATCGACATCGAAGTAAACAAAGACCAGAAGCGCTTGACCGTGACCGATAACGGTATCGGCATGAACAAGGAAGACCTCATCAACTGCCTCGGCACCATCGCCCGCTCCGGCACCAAAAACTTCATCAAGAACCTCAAGGATTCCGACAAGGCGAGCGTCGATCTCATCGGCCAGTTCGGTGTTGGTTTCTACTCCATCTTCATGGTTGCGAAGAAAGTCGAAGTCTTGACTCTCAAAGCCGGCGATACGCAGGGCTACCTCTGGAGCAGCGAAGGCACTGGCGAATTTGAAATTTCCGAAGCCCCGCGCGACGAAGTGGGCACCAAGATTACTTTGTACCTGAAGGACGACGAAGACGCCGAAGACTTCACGAGCGAATGGAAAATCAAGGACATCGTCAAGAAGTACAGCGGCTTCGTGAACTACGGCATTTTCTTCCACCCGGAAGCCACGAAGAACGACAAGGGCGAACTCGAAGTCAAGCCCGAAGAAAAGTTGAACGACAAGGTGGCTCTCTGGCGTCAGAGCGAAAAGGAAGTCAAGGAAGAAGAATACAAGGAATTCTACAACGTCATCTGCCACGACGGCGACGAACCGCTCACTTGGACCCACAGCCACGCCGAAGGTTCCCAGGAATTCTGGAGCCTCGTGTACATTCCTTCCAAGGCTCCGTACAACATTTGGCAGAACGACTCCCTCAAGGGCCTCAAGCTCTACGTGAAGAAGGTCTTCATCATGGACGACTGCAAGGAACTCCTGCCGCCGTGGCTGCGCTTTGTGCGCGGCGTGGTGGATTCCGAAGACTTGCCGCTAAACGTGAGCCGCGAAATCCTGCAGAGCAACAAGATTATCACGAACATCCGCAAGCACGTGATCAAGAAGGTGCTCGATTCACTCCAGAGCATGGCCGACAAGGATGCCGCCAAGTACAACGCCTGGTGGCGCGAACTCGGCATGATCTTGAAGGAAGGCTTCTACATGAACTGGGAACATCTTGACGAACTCAAGAAGCTCCTCCGCTTCGAAAGTACGAAGACCGAAGGCGACGCCCTCGTGAGCCTCGACGAATACGTGAAGCGCATGCCGGAAAGCCAGAAGGAAATCTACTACCTCGTTGGCGACAAGAACGCCGTGAAATCAAACCCGATGCTCGAAGCCTTCAAGGCGAAGGGCTACGAAGTCCTCCTCATGAGCGACGGCATCGACGAATTCATGATGACAAGCCTCCTCGAATTCGAAGGCAAGAAGTTCCACGACATCAGCAAGGGCGATGTGGACTTCGAAAAGACCGACGACGAAAAGAAGGCCGAAGAAGCCAACAAGGGCCTGTTCAAGGGTCTCTGCGAAAACCTCCAGAAGATTCTGGACGAAGACATTTCCGAAGTGCGCGTCTCCAGCCGCCTCAAGGACAGCCCGTGCTGCCTCGTGACAAGCGAAGACGCCATGAGCGCCCAGATGGAACGCATGATGAAGGCCATGGGCCAGAAGAACTTCCAGAAGTCTAAGCGCATCTTGGAAATCAACCCGACGCACCCGATTTGCGAAATGCTCAAAGCCAAGGCTGAAGCGAAGGAAGACCTGGGCGATTGGCCGAAGGCTCTGTATGGCCAGGCTCTGCTCGCCGAAGGAAGCCCGCTCCCGAACCCGGCGGAATACGTCAGTGCGATTACCAAGCTCTTGACCGCCGCAGCGAAGTAACAGCACCCCTGACCTTCGTCAGGGTGACGCGAAAACAGCGTTCGCCAAAGCGACGATAAAAAAAAATCCTGCGAAATACATCGCAGGACTTTTTCGTTTTTAAAAAGCGACAGAAGAATTATTCTGCAGTTTCCGGAGCGACTGTAACAACTTCATCAGACGGATTTTCAGGAGTCGATTCAACTGCAGGATCAGCAGCAGGTTCGACAGCAGGCACATCACCCGCACCGCCGCCGAAGCCGCTCATGTCGAAGCCACCTTCACCACCAAAGTCCATATTGCCAAAGTCGATATTGCCAAAGTCCATGTTACTCATGTCCATGGTCCACTGGCCATCGGTGCAGACATATTTCATCGTCATGCCCATCATGTCTTCTTCCTTAGTAGCACCTTCTTCGGCGCAACCATTATCGTAGGTCCACTGACCGTCCTTGCAAATCATGGTATAGCTCATGCCCATCATTTCTTCGGTCTTGGTGGCGTTTTCTTCCGTGCAGCCGTTATCAGCCTGCCACTGACCGTCCTTGCAAATCATGGTCGTCTTCACGCCCATCATTTCCATTTCAGAAGTCACGCCATCGTTTTCGGCAGTGCATTCGCCAAGAGACTCATACTGTTTCATAATATCACCAAAGCCGGTGGTATCGATGTCGCCCCAATCAAAGCCAGTACCCGTCGAATCCTGAGTATCAGAACCTTCGCCACCAGACTTTTCGTCGGAGCCTTCATCACCAGACTTTTCGTCGGAGCCTTCATCACCAGACTTTTCGTCGCCCTTCTTCTCTTCGGAAGCAGAGCTAGACGGTTCAGCAGCATCGTCAGAGCTATCCGGAGCTACGCTTTCGCTGGAAGTCGGTTCATCGGTGGAGGCAGCGGTTCCGCTGCTGGAATCGTCACAAGCGGTGAACGCAGCTGCAACGACGAGGGAGAGAACGAGAGTCAGTTTTTTATTCATTTTTTTACTCCTGGATTCAATATTCCTAGTCCAAAATATAGCGAAATTTCGGTTCAAAAATGCCTTTTTGCCAAACAAGCGTTGTAAAGCATTTCAACAACACAGAAAAAAAAATGCACCTGTTTTCGCAGATGCATTTTGAAAATTTTCGTTCTTTATTTGCGGGAAGAATTGTCCCGTTTTTTAACCGTGATACAGTTTGCTTGTCTGGTAGGCCGGTTCAGTCGTCAGGTTCACTCCAAGACGGCGGAACACTCCCACATCCACCTGCGAAAGAATCACGCTGGAATGCACTTCACAACCGCGAAGTTCCGAAAGTTTTTCCATGGCCAATTTCGCATTGTAGTCGGTCAAGGCGCAAACAGAGAGTGCAATAAGCACTTCGTCCATGTGCAAACGCGGATTCCTGTGGCCGAGGCGTTTCGTTTTCAAGTTCTGGATAGGCTCAATGACCATCGGAGAAAGCAAACGGACTTCGTCTGGAATGCCAGCCAAGTGCTTCAAGGCGTCAAGAAGCGCTGCAGAAGACGCGCCCAGAAGAGAAGTCGTCTTGCTTGCAATCACGGTACCGTCGTCAAGTTCTATGGCAACAGCCGGTCCCTTGGTTTCTTCGGCCTTTTGCATGGCGGCTGCAATCACCGGACGATCGGCCGTGCTGACATGAGCCTGCTCCATCAAAAGTTCCAGCTTATAGACCTGGTCCTTTTCCGCTTCGCCCTTACGAACCTGACACAAAGTATTGTAATAGCGGCGGACAATCTCCATACGCGCAGCAGCACAGACGGCATCGTCATCGACAATGCAGTTGCCGGCCATGTTCACGCCCATGTCGGTCGGGCTCTTGTAAGGAGACTCGCCCAAAATGCGCTGGAACAAAGCGTTCAACACCGGGAAAATTTCTACATCGCGATTGTAGTTGATAGTAGTTTGTCCGTAAGCTTCCAAGTGGAAGGGGTCAATCATGTTCACGTCGTCAAGGTCGGCGGTAGCGGCCTCGTAAGCAAGGTTCACCGGATGCTTCAGCGGAATGTTCCAAATCGGGAACGTTTCAAACTTAGCGTAGCCAGCCTTTATGCCATGCTTATTTTCGTGATAGATTTGCGAAAGGCAAACAGCCATCTTTCCGCTTCCCGGCCCAGGAGCCGTCACCACGACAAGTTCGCGGGAAGTTTCAACAAATTCATTTTTGCCGTAACCTTCGTCGCTCACAACAAGAGGAATGTTGCCCGGATAACCGGCAATTGGATAATGCCTGTAAACCTTGAGACCCAGGCCTTCCAATTTCTTCTGGTAGGCAATGGCGCTCGGCTGTTCCTGGAAACGCGTCAGTACCACGCTGCTCACAAAAAGTCCGTATCCGCGGAAGGCGTCAATCAAGCGCAACACATCCTGATCGTATGTAATGCCCAAATCGCCGCGCACCTTGTTTTTCTCGATGTCGCCAGCGTTAATGGCAATAATGACTTCCGCCTTGTCCTTAAGTTTTTCGAGCATGCGAATTTTACTGTCGGGAGCAAAGCCAGGAAGTACGCGGCTTGCGTGATGGTCGTCAAAAAGTTTTCCGCCAAATTCCAGATAAAGTTTTCCGCCGAACTTGGCAATACGTTCTTGAATCTTCTCGGATTGATTTTTTAGATAAGCTTCGTTATCAAAACCGATCTTGCACATATATCAAATACCACTGTTAAGGTTTGCACAAAGATAGAAAAATGCAAGCATCTATGCACAAAAAAAACAAACCTCGCCTGCCAGTTTTCCCTTCAAAGACATAACTCTAAAACCATCAACAAGATACACTTTTCATTTCTTTTTAGCGACTATAACCAAGCACGTTTACACACAAAAAAAGCCCGGAACATAATTCCGAGCCTTCTAGGGTTAAAAATCTTATTGTATTACTTGGCTACAGACACAGCCTTCATTGCACTACCGCTCTTGAGCAGGTAGATGCCGGCCTTGTGGAAGCGTGCCATGAGGACTTCGTCAACGCTGGCGCCGGCGGAAACCTTGATAGCACCAAGGAAGCGACCCTGCATGTCGAAGACCTGGAACGAGCCATCGGCAACAAACAGCTTTGCCGCAGACACGAGATCAGTAGAAACAGAGCTTGCCGGCACAACAGAAGCACTGGACTTCGGAGCATCAGAAGCGCTGGAGGCCGGAACGTCTTCAACAACTTCGTCCTTGGCGTCTTCCTGCATGTCGAAGTAGGTGTAGTTCACAGACCCCGTTGCGCCACCACCGGCCTCAGTCATCAACATGACTTCGGTAACCTTACCGAACTTGAGTTCCATTTCCTGGCCGCCCTTGGAGCCACGAAGTTGCTTCTTCTGCCCCGTGAAGAGTTCATCCCACTTCTTGAAGTGAGTGGAAATATCGATGTGACCGCACTGACGAGGAGTTTCACGGACGCTGAAGATTTGCAAGAAGGTGGATGTACCCGTCTTGGAAGCTTCCTGCTGACGAACGTAGGCGTGGACAGTATACTTAGCGCCATCGACTTCAAGTTCGCCGAACTTTTCGCCAATGTACTGATCGCTAGGCTTGCTGTACCAGTCATCCACCACATAGTATTCCACCTGCGGATTCACGGTCCAACCGTAAACGCCAATGTAACCATACTGGGCGGAACCGGTCTTTTCATACTTGTAATCGACAGTAAAGTGTTTCGTTTTATGATCGACGCCCGGACCATTGTCGCCATAACGGTAACCCACGCGAGCGAGGTAGTCCTGGTTATTGTTCCAGTTGGCTTCGAAAGTACCGTTATCATAGTACTTCATGGAGTTGGAGCCACCGGCAGACCACTGTTCAAAGCCCCACGGCGTGCCGCTGATGGAACCCGTCTGGTTGCCGTTCACGTTGTGAGAGCTCCCGCGCGGCTTGGACATTTCGTCCTTGCAGGCGTCCTTGCCACCAGAAGTCGTCTTTGTCGTGGAAGCGCTAGACTTAGAGGCACCATCGTCGCTCTTAGAGGCGCTGGACTTCGGAGTGTCCTTGTCGGCACCGCCGACAGTCATCTTGAAGTAGTTCATATCGAAGCTGCCCGAACCGCCACCGGCTTCAACGAGGAACTTGGCTTCGTACATCTTGCCCATTTTCATGCCAAGGCTTTCCCACTTCTTGAAGTGTGCAGTCAGGTCGATATGACCGCACTGACGAGCATTACGACGCACGCTGAAGTACTGCGGGAAGGTGGATGTACCCTTGATAGAGGGCTGCTGGTTACGGGTATTCTGGTAAATATCGTAGGTTTCGCCATCAACGGTAACTTCACCCTTCTTCTGGCCGAGATAGGCACCCGGCTTGTTGAACCAGTCATCAACGATGTAGTATTCAACCAGAGGATCAACCGTCCAACCGTAAATACCGATGTAGGAATAACCACCGGCACTGCCCTGCTTGGTGAACTTGAATTCAGCATCGAGCTGGCCGATCTGGTCATGAGTCTGAGTTTCGTTATACTTGAAACCGACACGGGCGAGGAAGTCGTTCGTCCCATTCCAAGAAGCCTTGAACGTACCATCATTATAGTACGTCATGTTGTTGTTGCCACCCTGGTACCAGATTTCATAGTGGTAACCGGTTGAACCGATATTACCTGTCACGCTAGAATTGTTCTGCCCCTGCGTCGTGGTTCCATTACCGGAATGCCCCCCCTGTTCACTACAGGCATCTGCCATAGCGTTCGTTGTGCATAGGCCAAATGCCAAAGCAATGCAGGCCTTCACAATTTTTGTTTTTTTCATATATCACTCCTAAATCCGGGATGAACACCATCCCTCTCGCCATAATATATGTCTTTATCATTGGAACCTGCCCTATGTAAACTTTTTTCAGTTGTAAAGCCAAACAACACACAAAAACCACAAAAAAACGCGTTTTTCGTTTAAAAAAGGCAAAAAAAAAACGCATAAGCAACGCGAAACCATAAAAAAAAGCAGCCCGAAAGCTGCCCTTTATAATTCTCGTCGAACGAACGAGCGTTGGAGAACCGATCGAGAGTTTTTTTAACAAACAAAAAAAGGTTCTCATTCGAGAACCTTTTTCCAAATACTGGAATTTGTCAAGAAGCTAGCGAGGCAAAGAACAGCGCGGCGTAGCGTACTAAGTACGTGAGCCGCGATGTGATGCCGCATCGCGATGGTTAAACAAAAAAATCTCGCTAAGTGGAACCTAGCGAGACAAAAGTCAACGAAGTGAATCGCGAGTATAATCAAGCGAGACAAGGTCCTCACCTATGTTTTGTAGCAGGAACAAGTTCCTGACAAAACATGGCAACGACATCCTTCGACGAACAGTTGGCAAAGCCAACCTCCTGCGCTTAAGCGCAGAGCCTCAGTAGCGCGAGCCTCAGTAGCGTACTAAAATGTACGTGAGCGCCCACACCTAAGCAGGATGCCGGCTGGCGCTCACTCTCGCCTACACTTTCAGCTTACGCTTGAAAGCTTCGGCTCACGACGTACGTGAGGAGGCGAGCAACGCCAATTGCAAAAAAGCAACCCGAAGGTTGCTCTTTTAATAAGGTTGTATAAGCGAGGATAGCAAGGCCGCAGACCCCGAAGCCGTACAAAAAATCTCGCTAAGCGGAACCTAGCGAGACAAAAGTCAACGAAGTGAATCGCGAGTATAATCAAGCGAGACAAGGCGCGAGCCTCCGTAGCGTACTAAAACGTACGTGAGGAGGCGAGCAACGCCGTATCGCGCAGATTAGACAACGCGAGTCATGCCGCTCATACGGTCACGGAGCCATGCCCCCACTTCTTCGACCGGATGGTTACGGATGTTCTTGTTCACCTTGATGAGTTCTTCGTTATCGACGGCAGTGGACTGGCCTTCACCGAAGATAGCACCAACGTCACCCGGCTTGACTTCGTTCTTCATGAAGTCAGCGAGGAGAGGAACACACTTGTTGGCAAACAGGTAGCAACCGTATTCGGCGGTATCGGAAATCACGCGGTTCATTTCGAACAACTTCTTGCGAGCGATGAGGTTTGCAATGAGCGGTGTTTCGTGGAGGGATTCGTAGTAGGCGCTCATCGGCTTGATGCCAACGGAGCACATGGTTTCGAATGCGAGTTCCACACCGGCCTTGATCATAGCGGTCATGAGAACGCCACGGTCGAAGTATTCCTGTTCGGTGATGACCTTGTCAGTTGCGGCAACCTTTTCGAAATCGAGTTCGCCGGTTTCGCCACGCCACTTGAGCAAATCCTTGTCGCCGGCTTCCCAGTCGACCATCATGGTGCTACTGAACTTGCCGGAGATGATGTTGTCCTGGTGTTCGCAGTAGAGCGGACGCATGATCTTCTTCATCTTTTCGGCGAGTTCCGTTGCGCGGATCTTGGCCGGATTGCTGAGGCGGTCCATCATGTTCGTGATGCCACCGTGCTTCAAAGCTTCGGAAATGGTTTCCCAGCCGTACTGGAGGAGCTTGACGGCGTATGCCGGTTCAATGCCGAATTCCTTCACCATCTTGTCGTAGCAAAGGATGGTGCCGGTCTGGAGCATACCGCAGAGGATGGTCTGTTCACCCATGAGGTCAGACTTCACTTCGGCGACGAAAGAGCTTTCGAGAACGCCCGGACGGTCGGCATGGAGACCAGCGGCGTAAGCCTTGGCGTAGTCCCAGCCCTTGCCTTCGGGGTCGTTTTCCGGGTGCACGGCGATAAGGCACGGCATACCGAAACCACGGACGTATTCGCTACGGACTTCGGAACCCGGGCCCTTCGGGGCGCACATGATCACGGTGATGTCCTTGCGGATTTCCTGGCCTTCTTCGACGATGTTGAAGCCATGGCTGTAAGAGAGGGCGGCGCCCTTCTTCATGAGCTTCATGATGGCAGGAATCACGTTGTGGTGCTGCTTATCCGGTGTGAGGTTGCAAACGAGGTCTGCATCCGGAATCATTTCTTCATAGGTACCGACCTTGAAGCCGTTTTCCGTAGCGTTCTTCCAGGACTGGCGCTTCTGTTCGATGGCTTCCTTGCGGAGGGTGTAAGAAACGTCGAGGCCGCTATCGCGGAGGTCGAGACCCTGGTGAAGGCCCTGTGCACCGCAACCAACGAAGACGATTTTCTTGCCCTTGAGGGCTTCAACACCGCGGCTGAATTCGGAATGTTCCATGAAACGGCAGTGGCCAATTTCTTCGAGTTGGCGACGCATCGGAATAGAATTGAAATAATTCATTATTTTGAACCTCTTTTTAGAAAAATTGTTCCGGAGGGAAATATAATTATATTTTACGCCATGTTTCACCCTTTCCGACATTTTTACACCATTACAAAGCACCGTCACGAGGTCGTGCGGCTCTGTTTTAGGGCCGGAATCGGATTTCAGGGGCTTTTCCACGACCTTTCCAAGTATTCCCCCACGGAATTCATCCCGGGCGCCAAATATTATAGCGGAAAGGAATCGCCGAACAACGGCGAACGCAGGGACACCGGAATGAGTCTCGCCTGGATGCACCACAAAGGCAGAAACAAACACCACTTCGAATTCTGGTACGACTACGAGATGGCCACCAAGAAGATTGTGCCGATGGACATGCCCGACCGCTACATCAAGGAAATGTTCTGCGACCGCGTGGCCGCCTCCAAAACATACAACAAGGCGAACTACACGCAGGAATCGCCTCTCCTTTACCTCACGAAAAGCACCGCCCACGAAAAAATGACGGAACGCACCTACCAAAAGTTGCTTTACCTGCTCAAGATGCTTGCCGAGAAGGGCGAAAAGGAAACTCTCCGGTTCATCCGCAAGTGCAAGGAACTACCGCTCGGATAGAAATCAACCATGAGTAAAAAAATGAATCGACTGTTACCTTTTGCCCTTGCCCTGTTCGCGGCAACCATGTTCTTTACCGCCTGCGGAGGCGACTCCGGGAGTGGCGCAAGCGACGAAATTTCCGTGAACTCGAGCGACGACGAAGGCCTCGACGCCGCCTCCAGCAGCGGGAAGACTTCCAAGAAGAGCTCCTCGAGCAAGGGAAGCTCCGCAAAATCGAGCGACGGCGCAAGCTCCGCGGATGTCACCCTGAGCTCGTCTCAGGGCCGGCTGTCAAGCTCGAGCGTTGCCGCTGGCACCGACCGGGGATCTAGCAGTAGCGGGGCGGCATCGTCGGGAGCGGTTAGCAGTTCGTCTTTGAAACCTTGCTCTCCTGAAGATGAAGGTGAAATTAGGACAATAATGAAAACTCGTGAAGACCAAATGTGCACGAACGGCTATTGGGTTCCACTTTCCTCATCGAGCGAGGCCGAGTCGAGCAGCAGCTACTTCGACATGACGAACCAGTTCAACCCGGATGTCGAGTACGGCGAGTTCACCGACCCGCGTGACGGCCAGACGTACCGCACAGTTACGATAGACTATAGGTACCATATGAGAGGTGTTGATTCCGTTACGATTTTTGCGGAGAACCTGAACTACGGCAAGATGGTTGCCGGTGGCACGGTACAGGGCGATTCGACCAAGTACTGCTACGATGACGACCCGTGGTATTGCGAAAATGGCTGGGGTGGGCTTTACACCTGGAGCAACGCCATGGGATTTCCGGCGGTTTGTGACTCCGTTTCCATCAGTTCGGATAAGTGCCCGAGTAAGTTCGATTATAGCAGTGAAAATGAAGAATTTGATGGTGATGTTTACTTTCTTCAACATCAGGGGATTTGCCCCGAGGGTTGGCATGTCATGAACGAGGACATATGGGTGATTTTAGGCGAAATATCCACCCACAGTGTCGCCAATGTCATAGGTTCGCCTGTCGCCGGGTTCGGCAACCATAACTACTACGGCCTGTCGATATTGCCAGGTGGTTTTTGGCAGCTGAATAAATTTGATCAAATTAAAGTGTCTGCCGGTTTTTACCTTCCTCAACAACACGATAGTAAAGATGCTGTTGCTCGTGCAGTATATGTGGAAAAAAATGATTTTGCGCGATCGTGGGGGGCAAGTAAAATTCACGCCCTTTCTGTCCGCTGTGTAAAAAACTACTAAACATAATAAAATTTTAAACAAATTAACAAGGCTTTCCCATGGAAAGCCGATGGGGTTATATGTCCAAATTCAACAAGAATAACAAGAAATCTGTCAAGAAAAACCGTAACAACTTCAAAATCGAGTCTCTCGAGCCGCGCCTGATGATGGATGCCGCCGCCATTATCACCCTAGCCCCCTAAAAATCCTACCCCCTAAAATTCTAAACACCATCTACAATTCCATCGTCAAATCCGCGTAAACAACATTTTACGGCACAATTTTCCCCAAAAATCCGTCTTATAGGTTGTAAGGGGCCGCGACATGTTCGCGAAAGCCCCCTGCCGCCGGGTGCGCGCCGCACCTGCAACATCTATCGAAATGGGTTATAAATGAAACAATCCCAAGACAAAACCGTAAAAGAAGAAACCGCGGTTGACAATTACGCAGTATCGCTGGGCATCTCCCAGTCTGAACTCGACGCCCGCAGGGCGCAAATCCGCGAGGAAGTCAACTCGGCCAGGTACCTCGACCCGCGTTTCGACGCCGGCTTCAAAAAACTGCTCGGAACGAAGGACTCCCTCAGGAGTTTCTTGAACGGGGTGCTCGCGCCCATGAAAATTGCCAGCGTCGAGAGCCTCCTTTTCTCGAACGTCGAAATGAACCTCTACACCCCGGAGCACATGCAATTGCGCATGGACATCCGCGCGAAGACCGACAACGGTACGCATGTGGATGTAGAGATGCAGAAGGTGCCGCTGACATTCATCAAGGAACGCATTCTGCTGCAGGAGAGCGCGTTCGTCTGCGTCGCGAAGAAGGAGTACGACCAGGCCGTCACCGCAAAATACCCGTCCAACAGTGCCAGGGACCGTGCCATGCGCGAACGGTTCCGCTACGACATCCCGTACACATTCGCGATATGGATCTGCGACTTCAGCATCAACCCGGAGGACACTAGCGCCGAGGCAGGCAAGAAGGCGCAAAACTACCACGACTCGTGGCACGTGTACAGCGACACCGAAGTCAAAAACGGCTCGCCCCTACCCGTCTGCGAAAAGATTAAGTATATTTTGATAGACCTAGGGAAGTTCAACAAAAGCTTCGAGGAACTCGAAAACGACGAGGACAGGTGGCTCTACCTGCTGAAAAACGCAGGCTCCGCGAAGGAGGAACTCCCAAAGTTCGGCGATGCCGCGTTGGACGACGCGGTCGCGAGAATACGCATAAACGAAACTGACAGCGAAACAAAGGAGGCACAGGTGACTTGCAGAATGAGCGTTGAAGAACAGATCGGCAGACTCGCCATGGCCTTCGTCGACGGCAAGGAGGAAGGCCGAGCAGAAGGCCGCGCAGAAGGTCGTGCGGAAGGCCGCAAGGAAGAGCGCGAAAGACTTGCCGCTGAAATCGCTGCCAAGGATGACCGTATTCGTGAATTAGAAGCGGCCCTCGCGCAAAAAGGCTAATTCCGCGATTTTCTTGCTACACAACCATCGAAAGCCTGGCATAAGCTGGGCTTTTCTTCGCCTCCAAATGTTCTTTTATAATTCGTAATTCACAATTCAAAATTCTATATTTATGCTAGCCGCGGATGTCCGCGGAAGCACTTGAACGGAAGGTCTTTATGGAACTTGGAAAATTCAACCGCGCGCGCGTCGACGCCATCATGCCGCAGGGCTACTACCTGGAACTGGAAACGGGCGGACGCGTACTGCTCCCCGGTAGCGACAACTTCGAACTGCAGGAAGACGAAATCCTGGACGTATTCGTGTACATGGATTCCGAGGACCGCCCCATCGCCACGCTGCAAAAGCCATACGTGCAGGCGGGCGAATTCGCCGTGCTCACCGTGAAAGAAGTAAACCGCGTTGGCGCCTTTCTGGACTGGGGGTTAAACAAGGACCTTTTCCTCCCCTACAAGCAGCAGCTCGGCGACTTGCAGAAGGGCGACAAATGCGTCGTGTACGTCCTCGAAGACGAACTGAGCGGGCGCCTCGTCGCGACCGAAAAAATCAAGAGTTTTTTGGACATGGATACGAGCGAACTCCACGTGGGCCAGCGCGTGAACCTCGCCGCCTACGAAGTGACCCCGGATTACGTGGACTTTCTGGTGGACTACCGCTACACCGGGCGCCTGATGCTTACTCGCGGCATGGAACGCATCTACATCGGCGACACAATGCCTGGTTACATCCAGCGATTCACAAGCGACGGAAAGATTACGCTGAACCTCACTCCCGTGGGCTACAAAGGCCTCATGAAGAGCGACAGCCCGTCTGCCATCATGCACAAACTCGAAGAAGCGGGCGGATTCCTCCCCTACGGCGACCACACCGACCCGGACACCATCCGCGAAGTCTTCGGCATGTCGAAGAAGACCTTCAAGAAACTTTTGGGCACGCTCTACCGCGAAGGCAAAATCCAGCTTTCCGACGACGGGTTCAGCGCTACAAGATAACCGTCATTTATACGTATATTCCAACTTGTACTATCGACAAGCCCCGGCTTTTAAAAAAAGTCACCGGGGCGTTTTCGTTGTCCTTGTTTATGGTATATATTGAGATAAAGATTTCATTTGTCCTGTGAGGCGTGGATGTTCAGTTTTGTGGGCCGATTGGCTGTGGCCTTATCCGTGTTTTTGGGTGTGTCAACTGCGGCGACAGTTGTCGATTCTCGTGATTTACGCAAATACGAAACAATTGCCAGCGGCAAGTACAACTGGTTCGCCGACAACTTGAAATACAGCAAGAGTGCTGCATATACCGACAAGTCCAAGACCAGTTTCTTCCCTCGCGAAGAGTGGGAAAAGGTATGCCCCGAAGGAACCCGCCTTCCCTCCGTAGAAGAATGGAACGATATCATGAGGGACAGGTTCATGGGACCGCGAAAAACGCCGAACATCAGGTCGTTCGCCGGCAAGACCCGCGGTTTTTATAACAGTACCGACAAGAAGAAAAAGATTAGCGGCAAGGATGCCGCCTACTTCGCGATTGCCGGCACAGAAAACATGGCCGTGATGCTCGATTTGAAAAGAGGAAACGCAAGAATCGTCAAGATGTCCCCTACGGCCCTCGTTCCCATCCGTTGCATAAGCGAACGCGACTTCTACGCCGAAAAGAACATTTCTAAAAAAGACATGGTGATGACCGACCCGCGCGACGGGAAAAAATACAAGGTCGAACAGCGAGACAACAAGGTGTGGATGAAATCCAACTTGAAATTCAGTCTGCAAAATGTCAAACAATGCTTTTTGGAAGACACTCTCTTCTGCAAAAAACACGGAAGGTTCTTCACCTACGCCGAAGCAAAGAAGGCCTGCCCTAAAGGCTGGCATCTTCCGGACGACGGCGAATGGAGAGACTATCAGCGCGACCGCGCCAAACTCGACTGGAACAATCTTGGCGTCGGCGGATGCAAAGACTGGGACGAGTACTGCGACGAAGCCAACACGGGCCATTACTGGTCGGCGACATCTGTCACAAAGAACACTGGGCGTTCCTGGGAATTCAGGCGCCAAGCCAAGAGCATCAACAGAACCGACGAGAGCGTGCAGAAAGGTCTCTATGTTCGATGCGTGACAGACCTTGAATAAAGGTTTTCACCTTTTACAGTCACTCTTCGGAGACTTCAACTTCGTCGGGATTCAAGACGCGGATTTCCACGCGGCGGTTGGCACGACGCCCTGCAGCCGTGGAGTTGTCGGCCTTGGGCTGGCTTGAGCCGTACCCTGTGGCAGTCACGCGACCTTCTGCAATTCCATGTTCCACCATGTACTTTCGTACGCTGTAGGCGCGCTCTGCCGAAAGCACTTGGTCGTCGCGTTCGTCGCCTTCCATGCTGGCATGGCCTTCGATTTCGACTTTCGCCCTGGGGTTCAGTTTGAGCCCTTCGATGGTCGCATCGAGAATCTTCATGGAGGAACGATCAAATTCAGCGCTGTTTTCCATAAAGGTTATCCCTTTCAGTTCTACGCGGGTGTCATCGAAAACCACGGTGATTCCACCGGTACTTGCCGCCATCGATACATACGGCGTTTCTCCGCATTCAAAGGGGCCTGTCAATGTTTCGCACAATATGGTATAGCGGTCGCCCTTGGGAAGCAACAGAGCAGTTTCCCCTTCGGAATTCGTTTTTACGACAATCTTATTTTTCGGTTGGTTCTGCCCCACAAAGGTCAATTTTTTTCGCGCATGGGGAACATCATCGTTATTGGTATAGGTAACGTTCAATACGGCATGTTTATCGTCGGGAACCAAATCACGACTCCAAACCAACGAAAAAGGAATTGTCAAAAGCAATGCAGTTAGATTCAAAAATTTCATTTTAACACTCATTCCCATTCCCAAAGCAACCCTTCATCGGGCAAAAATACATTCAGAAAACTGTAAAAGCTCATTCGACCTACCACTTTGTATCACTTTTTTCTACATTTTTTTTAAACCTATAGGAGATTCCCATGAACTTCAATAAAATTGCCAAGATACTCCTGATGACAGGGATGGCCGCCATGGCTTTTGCCGCAGACGGCGATTTCGCCCTCAAGGGAAACGTACAGACGCAGGTCACCAAGTCCATTGCCGACGAAGACAACAACCTGAGCAGCGGTTGGATCCGTGCCAACGTGGGTGGCCAGTACAAGAGCGAAAACCTTGACGGAACTATCATGCTCCGTATTTTCGCCCCGGAATTCGGCAACAAAATTGACGGCAAGTACTATGACAAGATCCTGGCAGACCTCTACTGGGTCAACTACAAGTGGACCTTGAACGACAATAACAAGATGAACTTGAAAATCGGTCGCTGGAAAACCGACTGGTCGCAGTCGACCCACTTCGGTACATACATCGACAAGGACTTGACCAAGCGCGGTCTGTGGATGCGCGATTACAGCCACAACGCCTTGGAACTCGGCTGGATTCACGGCCTCAGCAACTTGAACCTCATGGTGGCAACCAAGGACGGCAACGCAAACCAGGGTTACGTCCGTGTCGAAGAAGACATGAAGTTCACCTTCCCTCTCGAAATGAAGGTCGCATACCGCAGCAACGCTGTTGACGTCATCCAGAACACGTCGTACCTCACCCACCGTATCGCCGCCTACGCCAGCTACTCCTTCCTCCCGGCCCTCCGTGTCTACGGTGAATACGCCTGCATCTACACCCAGGACGACGATCTCGACACAAGCGTTCCCAACTACATCGCTCCGGAATCAAAGTACTTCGAACCGGGCATCTACTTCCAGCCGTTCTACCTGGGCTTGGACTTCGCCCCGAAGGCTGGCGTGCTCAACACCCTCATGAGCAACCTCATGGTGGAATGGGAATACATCAACAAGCGCGACAATCTGTACAAGGTCGTCAACCACACTTACGACGACTGGGCATGGACAGTCGCCTGGGTCAAGAAGGTTGGCGCTTCCAAACTCCAGTTCAGCGTTTATAGCGAAAATGAGATGAGCGACGTGGGCCTCGCCTTCCGCCTCACCTCCACCATCAAGTAATTGTAGATTTACGCCCGCATCAAAAACGGGCGACGAATCCTAACGAATTCAAATCGGCGTACAAGGAAACCTTGTCGCCTTTTTTCTTATGCAGTTCGATGACCGAGAAGCTGACGCCTGTGCCCACGAGGGCGCCGACAACCACATCGGTCGGATAATGCTTGCCGGCAGCAATTCTCAAAACGCCCACAAGGCTTGCCGCAGAAAGGGCACTGGCCCAGACAACGCCCTTGTAACGTGAATTTGGATAGACTTCGCTGAACCAATCGCCCGTAAAATAGGCGATTGTAAACGCAGCGGAAGCATGACCGCTAAAGAAACTTCCATAAGCTTCGCCCTTCGCATCGCGGGCTTTTTCAAGAGAGGCTCCGTCTTCGCCATATACATAGGGCCGTGGCCAAAATTCCAACGAACGGACCATCAGGTTTATGCCGTTTTGTATAGCGAGCGCCTGCACGAGCATCAGCGAAAAAGCACCGAAGTCATAGCCATCCGCATCTCCGCGGTACCACGAAATGCCGCCTATAGCAAGTGGAGCTACGCCAAGAACTGAGACCCAGTCGCTAGCACGATCCGCAGATTTACTGTAGCGCCCGGCCACAGGCTTGTCCCAAGGAAGCAATCGCGACGAGTCGAAGACTTCATCAGGTTCGGGAATTTCCATCTGGCCGTACCTGTAGCTCCCGTAAACGCTTGTAAAAGCAGCCGCAAACGTGAGCGACAAATCCTTTTTCAAAGAAAGTTCGTAGTGCTCAGCGGCAAACACCGCATTCGAAATCGACGCAAGCAGAAGAAATGCGACGGCAATGCGCAAGCAAAAGAACTTGTCAAGGCGTTTCACGGACACGCAAAAAAGATAATTAATTATATTAAAAGAGAAAAACATTTTTAGTCAATCTTTTTTATGTCGCACGAACCGATTACACCTTCTATTGAATTGTTCAGCGCCATTTCCGACGAAATGCGCCTGAAGATTCTCATGCTCCTTGACCAGGCGGAATTCACCGTCAACGAAATCAAGGACATTCTCGACATACACCAAAGTAACGCCAGCCGTCACCTGGCAAAGCTTTCAGCATGCGGACTTTTGAAGGACCGCCGCGACGGCATCAAGGCCTATTACCGCCTTAGCGAAGAACTGCTCTTGAGCGGCAAGGTGCTCACGGTCATTCGAGATTCCTTTGGAGTTCTCCCCGACAAGGACATTTTGCTTTGCCGCGCGGAACAGGCTTTACAAGACCGTACCGACAAGACCAAGGGACAGATACACAAGCTCGACCAGGCCGGAGGTAGCCTCAAGGCGCAGATTAGCCTTTTCAGCAAACTGATGATTCCCTTCGAGACTGCAGTTGACGTCGGATGTGGCGAAGGCGGCGATTTATCGCTCATGCTCGCAAACCGTTGCAAGAACGTTTTATCCCTCGACTGCGACCCCAAGGTCATCAGCGGGCTCAACAAAATCCTGAAGCAAAAGAAAATCGAAAACGTGACGCCGAAAGTCGCCGACATGACCAAGACAGGCCTGCCCGAGAACTTCGCCGACCTCGTGCTCATGAGCCAGGTGCTGCACCACGCCACCGACCCTCGCCTCGCCCTCAAGGAAGCCATCCGAATCTTGAAACCGGGCGGAACGCTCGCCCTTTTGGACCTGGCACAGCACAAGGAAGAATCCTTCCGGACCACCCACGGGCATATCTGGCTCGGATTCGACCGGAATCAGCTGGAACTCTTCGTAAAAGAATTCAACTGCAAGGTTTTGCAGAGCGAAATCATCCCAAGTGAAAACGAAGTCGACAAAAAATTACCCGTAATCTGCATGATTATGGTCAAGCAATAGCATTTAGCTGTTTTTTTCGTCAATTTGAATTTTTGGGACTTGTTTTTTTGAAAAAAACGAATATCTTTAATGTAAAGAGAACAAGGAGATACTCATGGCAAAGTTTATCAAGTACGTGGTGATTGCTGCAGTCTGCATCATTTCGGCATTCGGCATCTACAGCCTGGTTAAATACAACAAGGTCGACGAAAATACTGCCGACTAAAACGCGGTCGACTAGTTAGACGTATTGGCACAATTTTTTGAAATGCCGCATCGGGTTCCCATGCGGTATTTTTATATTTCAAACATGAACTTTCTCAATAAGAAACCCGTCTTTTTCACGGCCATGGCCGTATTGTTCTTTGCAATTTTGCTGATCGTCTTCCGCGAATTTGCTTTTGACTCCAACCAGCTTATGCTGAACAGCGACCAGCTGAACGGCATCGGCAGCAGAATTCTGCGAGCCGAAAACGCCGTGGTCACCGAATGGGACGACAGCCGCCTAGGCGGAGTCCCAACCATCGACGCCCTTTTCGCCGACGCCTATCATCCGCTGGTGTGGGCCCAGTTTGTAACGGACCCCGCGCGCGCCGTCGGCTTCAAGTTCATACTTACCGTATGGGTCGCCTTCCTGAGCGCCATGCTGCTAGCCTGGAACCTGACCGGCAATAAGTGGTGGGGAGCGCTGCTCGGATTCCTCTACGCATTTTCGCCCGAATACTTCACTTACATATACGGCGGCCACGACGGCAAGATGATGGTCTTCGCCATCGCCCCCTTGGCAGTGCTTGCCATACGCAAAGTCGTTCGCACAGGAAGCATCCCTTACATGGTGGTGCTTGCACTTTCCATCACCTGGATGATTCTCGGAAGCCATCTGCAGCTGACCTATTTGTTCTTGTGGGGCGCCGGGTTCTACACTCTTTACGAAGTCGCATTCCATTGCGATGGCCTAGCCACCCGTGGCAAGCGCATCGGCATTGCCGCTGCAGGTCTCGCCTTTGGCCTTGCGTTAAGCTGTTTCCAGTTGGTCCCGCCTTACATGTACACCACGACGCAGTCCGTGCGCGGTGAGGGCGACCACACCAACTACGGTCACGCTGTCAGCTGGTCTTTGCACCAGGAAGAAATGGCGCAAATGCTCTTGCCCGGATTTATCGGAGTCGATGTTTACGAACAGGATGAAAAGACCGGCGACCTCAAGGGCAGTTCCTTTGTAAACGTGAGCATGCAGGATTATCGCAAGATGGCCGAAGCCGGAAGCCAAGGAAGCCCGTTCTACTGGGGCCACAACAGCTTCAAGCTGGACCACAACAATGCGGGCGCCCTGTTGACGTTCCTCGGATTTCTCTGCCTGTTCCTCCCCGGCAAGCGCCGTTGGGCCTGTTTCTGGGGACTTGGCGCCGTGGTAGCACTCAGCTACGGTATGGGAGCCCATTCGCCTTTGTTCAAGCTCTGGTACAGTATTTTGCCGGGCGTCAAGAATTTCCGCGCTCCCGGTATGGCCATGTTCTGGCTACCGTTGTTGCTCGTAATGATGGCTGGTCCGGTTCTCAAAGCCGTTTCTGACGACGCCGAAAACAAGGCGAAGAACATGAAGGCTCTTTTCCATGGCATGGTCATGTTCGCCATTCTTTTGCTCATCGTGGTAATCGCCCGATTCAACTGGACGCTTTTCATCGGTCCGTTCGGCCTTGCCGCTTGTCTGCTGTACGCCGTAGCGGTCCTTGGTATTATGAGCATTGACGATCAGGGCAAGGACGTCAGCGTAGAAAACTTCGTCAACGCATTCAAAGCGAAACTTCCCGGGACACCTAGAGCCATTCAGGCTTGCGTCGTTATCGGTTTTGCCTTCATCGGAATTTTCATGATGAGTGGGCAGAAACTCTTGACCGACCCTGTAGCAGCCCCCTATTTCAAGCCGCTGAACGAAGTCGTGATGAACGCAACGGCATCTACAGTCGTTCCGGGCTTCATTTTGATTCTAGTTCTCGTGGCTGTCGCCTGGGCTACATTCAAGTGGAAAGGTGGAATTGCAGCCAAGGCCGCTATTCTTGCCATTGCCGCAGGCATCGAACTCTTCTTCATCAACGGAGCCTTTATCCAGAACGTCGCCGCAAAGGAATACTTGCAACCCAACAACGGCGTCGCAAATGCCATCCAGCTTCCCTACAAGGCTGACCCAATCAATACACCGCGCGTACTCAGCCTTTCCAGAAACAAGGCTTTGAGTGGAAACGCTTTCCCGCAATACAACCATCTGCGCAACGCCGACGGATTCCACGACAACGAACTCGCCACTTATAGGGAATTCCGCGGAGGCCAGGGCAACGCCAACTACATGATAAACATCAACGACAAAGATGCTGCGCATCCGTTCCTCGACCTCATGAACATCGGCGCCATCATCTTTGACTCCCGCCAGGGCACAACATACATGCCGATTGAAACCGCCATGGGCGAAGCCTTCATCTACGGAGAAGCCGTCGTGATGGACGACGCGAAGGCCATCGCAACGCTTAAGAACCACGGTGAAATTCGCAAGAGCGCCCCCGAAACTCCAGCAGCACCAGTAGCAGTCGAAGCCAACGAAGCCGAGGCTGATTCTACCGGCGCCGCAACCGACAACACCGCAGCAGAAGCCGCAGCAAGCGAAGCTCCCGCTGTAGCGCAAGCAAACGAAGACCCCAACGC
Organism: Fibrobacter sp.; assembly: GCA_024398815.1. GTDB lineage: Bacteria > Fibrobacterota > Fibrobacteria > Fibrobacterales > Fibrobacteraceae > Fibrobacter. The sequence continues at coordinate 2,362 of JAKSIL010000010.1, read as the reverse complement.
CTTCTACTACCGCGAAAAGGTTATTTTATCCGAAACGCCCGAGCACGCAGGAGAAGGTGGCATCGCACAAGGCAAGGCAAAGCTCGTCGAGAGCCCGAAGATGGACACACAAGTGTTCGAAGTCGAAAGCGACCGCAACGGATTCATGGTAGTTGCAGGCAACTATCATCCCTACTGGAAAGCGACCGTCAACGGAAATCCGGCCAAGGTCTACAAAGCCTTCGGCACTCTGCGAGCCGTCGAAATTCCTAAGGGCAAGAGCGTCGTTCGCATGGAATACCGCAGCAAGCCGTTCCATGCATGCCTCAAGGTGAGCGCAGCCGCAGCACTGATTCTCATAGTGCTAAGCATCGTCGCCATAAGCAAAAAAAAGAAGGCTTAAAGCCTTCTTTTTTTATTGCCATAAATAATTCTATTACTTGCTGAATCCCATCAAGACGATATCGACGATAGCGTTCAGCATATCCTTTTCAGTATAGACCGTGGAGGAATTCTTCATGAGCATGTCGTTATCTTCCATGATAGTGTTGACCATCTTCGTCACGCAGTAAGGCTGATCCTTGCCGTCGAACGTAACAGACTTCCAGTAATCGGAAAATTCAAAATCGTCCTTGTCGCCCGAAGCCTTATATTCGTCAAAGGCTTCTTCGCAATCGGCCTGGTTGCCAGCATAGCGGATTCTGAAATCGACTTCACAGCTAACGTCGTCATCCTTGCTGTATTCAAGCACAAGCTTTCCGGAATTTTCCTTGAAGTCTTCCAGAAGAATCTTCACGAAGATTCCGTTAATCATGATTTCGTCGCAGTCCACCTTCTTGATATCGCGGAGGAGTTTTTTCTTGAGTGTGTCCAACGGAGTATCGTCGTTCTTGGGAAGGAACTTGGTGAACAGAGTCATCAAGGATTCATCCGCTTCGGCAATCGCATCGTTATCTTCAAAGACCTGCGACACAAGGTCAGACGCAAAGCAGTTTCCTTCGTAGCGGAAAACATTTTGCATTTCATCTTTATTAAAGCGCACGGCATTCAAGATAGAGCTCTTATTGTCGTCAGGATACACCCAAAGACCGACAGGGAACGATTTGCCGTCTTTAAAGTTAAATTCGGCCCACCCGTCATCGGAATCCTCTTCGCGCATTTTCACCTTGGACTTATTCAAATAGGCTTCATAGGTCAAGGTATCCCATTCCGAAGCATCATCCGGGCCAATCAAAGTTCCGGCGGCAGAAGTCTTGCAAACGGGCATGATGACTTTCAAAGTGGAATCCTTGGACTTGTAAGAGTATTCGGCCTTGTCGAGCACGATTTCGAAAGAATCCTCCATATCAAAAGTCGAGGAGGCATCATCGCCACAAGCGACAAACGAAACAGTTCCCAGTGCAAGGGCGGCACCCGAAAACCACTTAAAATATCGATTCATAGTAAATTTTCCTTTCTTTTGGAAATATAATAGTAAAATTTTAATGTTGATGGTGTTCACAACATCCGCCATGAGCATGATCATGACTTCCTAGCACTCGGTGCGGCACCCCGTGGGCAATCAAGTCCACTTCACAGCCATAGGTATTCTGCAGCATTTCTTCGGTCAGGTTACAGCCTTCGTGATAATGGACGTTCTTGTTGACGCACACGACACTCTTCACCTTGTGCGACAAGGCCATCAGGTCATGCGTCACAATCACGATGGTCATGGACTCGCTAAAATCCGCCAGCATGGAATAGAGGGAATTCAAGCCAGCCACATCGATGTTGTTCGAAGGTTCGTCCAAAAACAGAATCTTGGGATTGCAGACAAGTGAACGAGCAATCAGCACACGTTGGCGTTCGCCACCGCTCAGTTCGCCCAGACGGCGTTCCTTGAAACCCGTAATTTGCACACGTTCAAGGGCGGCATCCACCTCACGCGACTTGAGTGAAAGTCCCATGCGGCCAGTCGCGACGCATTCGCCGACAGTTATAGGGAATTCAATGTTCTTGTTGGTATTCTGCGGAACGTAACCCACAGCCACTTTTTTCGTCGGAACCTTTTCCCCGAAAAGACGCACTTCGCCAGCCGTCGGCTTTAAAAGGCCCACCATCAGCTGCACAAGAGTCGACTTGCCTCCGCCATTCGGACCGATGACCGCTGCGAAATCATTTTCGTCAATAGAAAGATTCACACCCGTCAACACGGGATTTTTTCCGTACGAAAAATCAAGATTGTTGATTTCGATGGCCGACATTCGCTACTACTTTTTCTGTGCAGGCTTATTGGAATTCTTTTTGCTTTCTTTCTTGACGACGCCTTCCATGGCGTCAATCATGAAGTTTATGTTCTTTACAAAGTCGTAGTCCAGCGGATCCGTCGGCATCACGACAGCGT
>JAKSIL010000001.1 GCA_024398815.1 Fibrobacter sp. | reverse complement strand
TTGTTCCTGCGGATTGACATACAACCCGCTGATGGTGTGACCATTGCCATAGAACGTTCCCTTGAAAGGCTTGCCAGACGTTCCACTACCTTCAGTTCCTATCGGAGTCCAAATACGCGCAGGTTCGGTTCCTGTATATTCGCCAGTCTCAGCATTGACATTTGAAACGCCCGTCGCAGTAGCCAACACGTTCGCGTTCACCGTGATGTCGGCAGTGAGTTCGCCGCAAATTTCGCCTTCACCGCCGTTCACGCGTGCAGCAAAACTGAAAAGGTCGTCGGCGTTGGCGATTTCAATGCAGCCGCTTCCGCCCTGCGCTTCCCACTTAGCGAAGAATTCCTGTACACCCGCGGCATCGCTTGGGATTCTCGTCACAGCGCTTCCGCTGAAATCGGACGTTGCGTACCAGCCCAGGAATTCATAGCCTTCGCGCGTAGGCTTGGGCAAATCCGTGTCCGGCGTATAGGCGGAATCGATTTCAACGCCTTCATAGACATGCAGAGTCAGCGCAGGTCCAATGGCACCCGTCAAAGTCGGGAGAGCATCACGGCCAAAACCTTGACCCCAGACGGAACCGTCGACACCGTTTTCGTTGTAGCCGTGCAGAGCTTCCGCGACAGTGCCGTCGGCGAAATCCGCCGCAGATTTTGACGTGTAATAACCACCGGAACTTCCTTCAAGGTAATAGAAATTATCGACATCGTCATAAGCCCCCAAAGCATCGCCATTACCACCATTCACTAAGCCTGCATTGTACGAATTGTAAACATTAGCATATCCCCAACTATCAGCCGCAATTAATCCACCAGGATAATCTCCATCCACAGTACCCGTGTTATACGAATTGACAATGCGGATTTCAAACCCATCATCCAAATAACCGACAAGGCCTCCAACACCCTCCTTCTCTTCCCCTCCACACACGGAACCCGTGTTATACGAACTGACTATGCCGGCATCAACGACATCTGAGAAAAAATAACCAACAAAACCGACAAGGCCACCAACATCTTCCGCCGTACCTTTCACGTCACCCGCGTTATACGAATTGCTAACAGAAAAGTTTTCATCCACCTTGATTATCCCAACAAGACCGCCAACAGCCGGCCCTCCCATCACAAAGCCTAAGTTATACGAATTTTCAATTTCAATTTTTTTTACTTCTGCGGCGCCCACGAATCCACCAACGCCACACCACCAATCATCCCACCAACCATCCGAAAATCCCCTCACGACACTTGAATTGTACGAATTGCGAATGTAAACCGTACCACCAGCATAGCCAACAAAGCCGCCTACATTAGAACTTCCCCCGAAATACGAGTCCACAAGCCCGAGTCCATCGATTTCTACACCACCCACACTTCCAAACAATCCAACTTTTTTTTCTCCAGAATCATTGAAATACAACCCGCTGATGGTATGGCCTTGGCCATGGAAGCTTCCCTTGAACGGAGCTTCTGATGTACCCATCGGAAACCAAATATGCGCAGGTTTGCTTCCTATGAATGTACCATCATCACTAACATTCGATTCGGTAAGTAAATTCTCGTTCACCACGATGTTCGCAGTGAGCTTGCCGCAGCCGTTGAAACCGCCACCCGTGCCGTTCACCATTTCAGCAAAGCCGTACAGTTCTGCGGCGCTGCCAATCATGTAGCAGTTGTCCGTATTGTCCAGCGTCGGCGCCTCAGGCGTAATTGTCGCGAGTGCCATTGTAGGCAAGGCCACGGCCGCAGCCATGACTAGTTTATAGAAGGAAAGCGGGAATTTCATGCGGAACATATTCCTTTTTGGAAAAATCAACACCATTTACGCAATGTTAGAATGGCCTCCAAAGATAAAAAACTTTGGCATTTATCAAAGGCGTTTTTTTACTGTCGCAAGTTGTACACAAGAGACTTTCCTTTTTTTGTGACGACCGTCACAATGCAGTTTACAAAAAGCGTAGCTTTCGCTGGGTTTCCATTGCTTTCTGGATTTCGTCGATGTGATTTTTTCGAGCGCCGCATTCTTTCGCGATTTCTGGCCAGCGGGAAACTGCCGCTTGAATTTTTTGAATGTCCTCTTCGAATCCGCGAACACCCTGCGACTGTGCGAGTTTTTTTAGGTCGTCCGTAGTAATGTTCGCTTGTTTCTGATTGATGGACATTTGATGCTTGTTAATCCACCGGCTACGAGGATTGTTGGCGTAACACAAGTCATAGGCAGGAGCCAATTTCCACTTGCCATCTCGATCCATGAGGAATGAAAAATTTTGGCTCTTCTAAACAATGTGTGAGCCATTTTTCATAAAAAAGCCCTGAAAAAGGCTAGAAATCAGGTCTCGGATACAAAAAAGGCATCTGAAATTTCCTAAAAGTTTTTTTGCTACAAAAAACTGAACACGGGATAACTCAAATGCCATTCAAAAGTATAGTCAAAAACATCCATAAACAAAAACTTTTCCTGGAACAAGAGAGGTCTTGATTACAAAAAAATCATTTCAGCATGAAAAAAAATATTTTTCGCAATACGGCTGCGACGTTTCATAACCAGACGCCCGCATTCGTAAAACATGGCTACACATTCGCACGATTCGACCAAGCGCAGCGCGGGAGGGGATCTCCAGGGTGACGTTCTTATGCTGTCATCCTGGAGGGGCGAAGCCCCGAACGGGATGCCTTTTCGCAGGTTAGCCTAAGCCACCGTGGAAGTAGTTCGTCGTGTCATCGCTGGCCTGGAGCAGACTCACGCGGTGGCGCAGTTCCACAGACTTCATCTGGGGCTTGGCGTACTGTTTTTTGGCGTCGTCGCGACGCTTTTCGTTAATCTGCTTCATTATTTAATCACCTTTTTGTTAAAATAGTTTCCCTTGGCGGTCGGCTTCGAGTTCAGCATGCGACCCTTGGCGTCGTAAGTGCGCTTGAGCTCGATGGCACCAGTGCGCGTGTTGATGGTGCCGATGTATGTCGTCTTTTCGGCGGCGCTATCGGAACCGGCGGCAACTTCGTTTGCGTCGGCAGCATCGTCGCTATCAACGAGCACGACATCGATGCTTTCCGGGAATCCCCCAGGAATGCTGGCCAGCACGGATGCTTTATACGAAGGCCTGGGACTCGGATTAACTTTCGTGACCTTTTGGAGGTAGACGCGCATCGGATTGATGTAGGCGCCCGCGCCAACCTTGACGAACTGGCCCGCAACCACTTCATCGCCTTCGGCACTGCCGGCAAAGCCATAGGTGCTGCCGATTCCCAGGTCGCCTTCCTGCCAGGACTTGTAGCTATACGTACCAACAAGTTCCCACTGTTCGTCCGTAGATGTCGAAGAAGTTGGCACAGTGACCATTTTCCCGGATACTTCGTCGTACTCTTCCGTGGCCTTGATGGTTACGCCGGCTTCGCCAAAATCAAAGTCAAGCGAGGTTCCGCTGGTAAGCCTTACCAAATACGGGGTATGGGCTTCAAGTTCGGTGACCTTATTAAATACGGCTTCCCACTTACCACCATTTTCTGGATTAGGACCGACACTCTTAAGAGCGGCGAATTCAACATTCGCGGGAAACGCACTTGACGGGACATCGAACGGCAGCACGATCGTGGCCATGATTCCCGGAGTAAACGTACGGTTGAACTTCACGTAGTCCACGTGAATATCTTCTGAAATCTTCATTTCCAATTCGGAGGCACCGTCGATTGCAGCGGAATCCTTCCCGGCGGCGTTCTTCGCAATGGCGAGCAAGCCGAGTTTCAGCACGCCCGAAAGCGTCGGGGCAGCATCGTTGCCGGTTGCCTGGCCCACGTTCTGGCCCCAGACGGTGCCGTCCAGGCCGCCTACCTTGCAATTGTCGCCGTCCTTTTCGCACCAGTCGTGCAACGCTTTCGCGACGGTACCGCTTGCGAATTCTTCCGCAGTCTTTTTCGTGGCGCCATTGCCCTCAAACTGACTTTCGCCAATATAGAAACTGTTGGTTATTGCAACCTCCCCAGCTCCACAGACAAGATCATCGTATAGATTTTCGGCTTTTCCGTTAACCGAGCCCGCATTGTACGAATTGTTGATAGACGCGGTCGCGGACTCCGACAAACTGCCGACAAGTCCACCAGTACTTAGCGATTTATTAGCGCCATTCACAAAACCCGCATTGTACGAATTGTTGATTACCACGGAAGACAATACTCCACCGACAAGACCGCCGATACTCCCGGTCAGTCCGCTCACTCTACCCGCATTGTACGAATTGCTGATGGTCAGGGATGACCCATCCGTGGAAGAACCTCCCACTTTACCGACAAGGGCTCCGACAGAGTTATTCGCATAAAAGTACGAATCTACGATTCCTACGCCATCAATGACAACTTCGCCTTCAACATAGCCAAAAAGGCCAACGTTGGCGCAAGACGTTTGCCAGCCACCCGCATAATACAAACCGCTGATGGTGTGGCCCTGGCCATAGAACGTTCCCTTGAACGGAGCACTAGACGTACCAATCGGGGTCCACGGAGCGAAGTCATCTTCAGGGTTTACGTTCAATACGCCATCCGAGGTCAGCACATTCTTGTTCACCGTGATGTCGTCCGTGAGTTTGCCGCATATTTCGCCGTCACCACCGTTCACAATTGCAGCAAAATCGTAAAGGTCCTCGGCAGAGGCGATTTCGTAGCAGTTGTCAACAAACTTTATCCACTTGGCATAATATTCCAGTTTACCCGTGGCATCGGCAGGAATTTCCGTCACAGCGGAGCCGCTGAAATCAGAAGTCTTGTACCAGCCCAAGAAAACGTAGTCCTCGCGAACCAGATTGGCGGGGAGATCGTATTCTGCGCCTTCCACATAGAACGACGGGGCAAGAACATAACCAGCGTACAGATGCAACACAAGATCATTCGTTTTCACATCTTTTTCAACCACTTTGCTGAAAACCGGATAATCGTCATCTTCAGCCTGCCCCCATACAGAACCATCGACATCGGTGGTTTCGTAATTGTGCAAATAGGTCGCAACGGATCCGTCTTTAAACTTTTCCGCAGACATGCCCATGGCACCGCCATCATTGCCACGACCCACAAAGAAGTTGTTCGCGGCAAACATAGTACTAGTAGTTGCAAAATAACCCACGATATTAGTGGTATTCGACTCGGAATTTTTCAAGATTCCCATATTGTAGCTATTGGCAATGGTCAGAGAAAGTCCATCGCCGGCATACCCGACAAAACCACCGACATTCCATTGACTGGCAGTTACGGAGCCTAAATTGTAACTATTGACGATGTTCAAGGCACCACTTTCAGTACTGCCAACAAAACCACCCGCGATGTACCCGGGCCAATCCCCCGCAGTAGTCGCAGTTCCCGTATTTATCACGGCCCCCGCATTGTAGCTCTGCGAAATGTTCACAGTTCCAGTACCGGAACATCCTACAAGGCCGCCGGCAGCGGTATAAGTCACAACGATTGTGCTTGCGTTATAGCAGTTCGTGATATCCAGCAAGCCAGAGCCAGTAACATAACCAGCGAAGGCGCCGGCATTTTGCTTACTCACAATATACGAATCCACGATACCCAAATTGCGGATAGCAACCTTTGCCCCCACATTGCTAAACAGGCCAACATTATCCATAGAGGATTCGCCATCGATGTACAGCCCGCTTATTTTCTTGCCGTTACCATCAAGGAAAACCGGCATCTCAGGATTCCAAACATTCATCGGGGTCCAGGCTTTGGGTTCTTTGCCGTATTTGGCCATATACCCTTCCAAATTGAAAACGCCGTCTTCAACGTAACCAAGCAATCCCTCGTTCACCGTGATGTCGTCCGTGAGCTTGCCGCAAATTTCGCCGGCACCACCGTTCACAATTGCGGCAAAGGAGTAAAGTTCAGCGGCGCTTGCGATTTCGTAGCAACCGTACACATCTTGTCCAATCCACTTTGCAAAATATTCCAGTGCACCAGTCGCATCGCTTGGGATATTCGTCACGGCGGAGCCGCTGAAACCGGCATCCGTAAACCAGCCAAGGAACGCAAAGCCTTCGCGCGTAGGCGTGGGCAACGCCGTGCCCGGAGTATAGGTAGAATCGACCTTGACTTCACCATAAACATGCAGAGTCAGCACAGGTCCAATGGCACCCGCCAAAGTCGGGAAAGCATCACGGCCAGGGACTTGACCCCAGACGGAACCGTCGATTGCTGTTCCATTTTCAGCCGTTCCACTGTAGCCGTGCAGAGCTTCCGCGACAGTGCCGTCGGCGAAATCCGCCGCAGGCGTTGACTCTTTCTCATCGTAATTTACACCCCACCCATTGGCACTTCCATCAAGGTAATAGAAATTATCGACATCCACAGGACCAGAATCGCCACCCACCAAAGCAAAACCTTCACCACCATTCACTTTTCCTGCATTGTACGAATTGTAAACATAGAGCCAAGACCATTCATCATACGCATTCCCGACAAAGCCACCAGCGCAATCAGGCTCAGCGCTGATTACAGAACCTCTGTTGTATGAATTGAAGATGACATAATAATTATCGTATTCACCCGAAATATACCCAACAAGACCGCCAGCATCCCTCTCCCCCGTCACAAAGCCTAAGTTATACGAATTTTCAATTTCAAGACTACCTGCAAACAAGGCTCCCACGAATCCACCAACGCCACCCTGATAACCCCCATCCGAATGCCCCCTCATGACACTTGAATTGTACGAATCGCGAATGTAAACATTAACATATTCAGCATAGCCTATAAAGCCGCCTACAAAAAATTTTCCCTCGAAATACGAGTCCACAAGCCCGAGTCCATCGATTTCTACATCACCCACACTTCCAAACAATCCAACGTTTTCTTTTTTTGGATCATTGAAATACAACCCGCTGATGGTGTGACCCTGGCCATGGAACTTCCCTGCAAAGCCGTTTATCGGAGCCCACTTGTCGAAGGACGCGGAATCTGCACCAACATATTCACCGTCTGCGTTGACATTCGCATTATCCGTCCCAAGCACATTTTTGTTCACCACGATGTTCGCAGTGAGCTTGCCGCAGCCGTTGAAACCGCTACCGTCGTTCACCATTTCAGCAAAGCCGTACAGTTCCGCGGCGCTGCCAATCATGTAGCAGTTGTCCGTATTGTCCAGCGTCGGCGCCTCAGGCGTAATTGTCGCGAGTGCCATTGTAGGCAAGGCCACGGCCGCAGCCATGACTAGTTTATAGAAGGAAAGCGGGAATTTCATGCGGAACATATTCCTTTTTGGAAAAATCAACACCATTTACGCAATGTTAGAATGGCCTCCAAAGATAAAAAACTTTGGCATTTATCAAAGGCGTTTTTTTACTGTCGCAAGTTGTACACAAGAGACTTTCCTTTTTTTGTGACGACCGTCACAATGCAGTTTACAAAAAGCGTAGCTTTCGCTGGGTTTCCATTGCTTTCTGGATTTCGTCGATGTGAGTATTCGTTCACTCGAATGCCAGTTTCCAAAGCCATCCTGTAATAGGCGAATTCAATGTTTCCGATGCCCATGGGAATGTCGGTAATACTATCGTGCTCCCTATAGCTGACGCCGTCAAATTTAAGCAGCCAATATGAAAATTCTTCGGGAGCTTTTACCTGTCCGCTTCGAATTTCTTGAGTATTCTCGTTGAATGCGATAATCGCCTTAGGTTTAGCTCCGCCGGCAGATGTTCCGACGCGGAGAATGTCGTTAAGAGCCTTTGACTGGTCTTTCAGATTCGCCTTGAATTCCGAAGCCGTTTTGAATGACGGAATCAAGGTCATTCCCGTTTGGAAATGGTGCTTGAAATAAGGTTGCAGTGATATATTTAAACGAAATACGGAATGTTTACGGATTTTCCGTATTTTGTTAAAAAATGATATCGAGAAATTGGAACAACATTGATAAAAAATTCCGAAGGTTCTGTTTGGAGTCTTCACGATTACCTTTTTACCGTTGTTGTAGCAAGCGCCCTTCTGCGTCGAGTTTGCGGATGTCCTGCAAAGGAATCTGCCTGTCGGCGACAAACAGCACTCGCGTCACGGGGTCCACTTTTTTCGCCACGCCGACTACGGTCTCGTACGTGCCGACGCCTTCGGAACTTTCAGCCCCCTGCACAAAGAACGTCACGCGCACTTCCGGATGCTCGCCCGCATCCAGCGCAGAAACCAGCAGCGCAAAGGAATCCTCGAGTTCCGACATCCCGTCTTCAAGGAGGTCGTCGCGGTTCACGTTCAGGTTGCGTTTCGCAGTTTCATCGATAGCGTCGGTATGGCCGCGCAAGGCGGCGAACGGGCTAAAAATCTTCGCACGGGCGACGGTCGCCATCCGCGGATGCTTCATCAAGAAGTTCCAATCGTCGCGCGGGTACGGCAAATCGATGATGTCGCTGTAATCGAAACTAGGCACGGTGCCCTCCAATCTGGCCGTTGCGTTCCACAGTCGTGGCGCCCTCCTGCAAATCCATGCCCTTGATGATGGCGTTCTTGCCGAAGCGTTTTTTGATGAGCAGTTCCGCCTGCAGGCGTTTCTTTTCGCGTTCCTGCTTCTGCACGTCGGTAAACAAGTCGTAGCCCTCGTTGCTCGAGTCCACCACGTCGTTCGCGGTCAAGTTCAGTTTTTTCACAGTGAGCGAGGGATTCGCGATGCGGTCGTACAAGTCCATGACCGCCTTCGCAATCGTCTCTTGCGAACTCGTGTAATGCCCGATACTCGCCGTTCCGTGCGCAGGCTTCGGCACCGTGCGCCCGTAAAAATCCACGACCGTCTCGCCCGTGTACTTTCCGTTGTCCACGTTTTCGCGGTCGTACATCAGCAAAAGCGTAAGGCCGTTCGTGACCAGGTTCTTTTCGATCAAGTCGAGCGTGAGCGTATCGACCATTTCGCGCACCACGATGCGGGCCTTCGCGAAATCGTACGGGCAGCTCAGCACCTGCCCGCCGCCAAGGCTGCGGCTTTTCGGCTTCGCGCGTTTGATGTCGGCAATCGTGCAGGGTTCGTAACCCCACGCATGGTCGATTAAAATTTCGGCATTCACGCCGAACATCTTGTAAAGCGCCTCCGGATTCTTGACGCTCACTCGCGCCAAATCGCCCATCGTGTAAATTCCGCGACCGTTGTTCAGGTAGCACTTTTCAAGGCGTTCCGCGATGCCGCGGCCAATCTGCCAAAAGCCGGTAAGCGGCCGGTGCGACCACAAATTGCGACGGAAACTCATCTCGTTGAGTTCCGCAATGCGAACGCCATCTTCGTCGGGCTCCACATGCTTCGCCATCACGTCCATCGCAATCTTGCACAGGTAAAGATTCGTGCCAATTCCCGCCGTCGCCGTGATTCCCGTCGTCTTGAACACGTCCTGAATCATGGTCTTGGCAAGTTCCTTCGCGCTCTTTTTGTACAAATTAAGATACTGCGTCACATCGATAAAACATTCGTCTATGGAATACACATGGATGTCGTCGGCGCTCACGTACTTCAGGTACACATTGAAAACTTTCGTGGAGAATTCCACGTAGCGGGCCATCTGCGGCGGGGCGATGATGAAATCGACGACTTTCCCCGTGCAGGCCTTTATCTCGCGGACCTTCTGGTTCACCTCGAAAAGGCGTGCGCGGCCGGGAATCCCGTAGGCCTTGAGGCTCGGCGTCACCGCAAGGCAAATCGTCTTCTCGGTGCGGCTCGCATCCGCCACCACAAGATTCGTGGTCAAGGGGTCAAGCCCGCGCAACACGCACTCCACCGAAGCGAAGAACGACTTCAAGTCAATAGCGATGTATGTGCGGGTGGCCATGGCTACAATATAAAAAAGCCTGTGGTTCCAGAATGACAGCGATTACTTCACGGGACGCATCGCACACGGGCTACCAAGGAAATTACCATTCCAAATAAATTCAAATATCCGAGTAACTTCATTTTCACCTTCAGACCGTCACAGACTCTAATCCTTCAGACAGCGCACAGGAGCATACGGACCATGACCAGAACCAGTTATCACGACATAACCGGCCGAATTCAGCGTCAATTCCGCTATTACCGATTCTTCTGTCCAAAAATAAGCTGTCCTTCCAGTACCGTACGAGCCTTTCGCATCTATATATATCACATAACGAAGCGACAATCCAAACTCGTCCGTATAAAATTCGCCTTCAAGCTTTGAAAAAAGTTTCGGGAAATATTCTTTACCGACCGAATATTCCATCGCTGTCAATTCATCCCAATCACTTTTCAAAGGCAGCCTCCAACCATCAGGACATGCATGATGTGCTGCATCGGCGGTATAGTAGCGCCCCGTATGTTCGCAAGTCCAATTTTCGTTTCCATTGCCGTTGTTGGCTTCGCTTGCGCACAAGCTGTATTTCACGAGCATCGTATCGTTTTTATCGTAGTAGTTTATATTCTGGGAAAGCCAGGTTTTACCTCTGAAGATAGTCGTCCTGTAAACATTTCCGTCACGAGGGTCCGTAAATGTACCATAATCAAAATCAGGGTTAAAGCCATACTCCACAGGCAAGGCTTCCGTACCTTGACCGGACATATACCATTCTCCATCATAACAAATGTAGAACACCCCATCCCGAGATTCACTTTTTACACGATCGCCGTCTTTCGTACAAAGTTTATAATGAAGTTCATATTCCATCACAGTCGGGAAAACCCACATCGAATCCCAACAGACAATAGTTTCGCGTACAGATAGTTGCGAAGCTACTTCCATCTTGGTATTTTCCAGGGAAGCATCGCACACAGGCACATCTACGCAACGGGTCCAAATATTTTCCAAAATCCAATAAATTTCTTCAAACTCTCGATCAACAAAATTACAGCCCTGCGGAATAAGCCAGGCCGCCTCTTTCGGGACATCGCTCAAACTCAACACAATACTAAAACGACACAGCAACGAATCTTCGACAACTCCGTTATTGACAAAATAATCTTTGAATAACGGATACTCATATCGACTAATGAAAGCAATAATATAGCCTACGGCTCGTTTTACCGTATAACTCTTCAAAGTCGTCCTGCGGAAGGATTCCACATCATCAATTCCAAACAATCGATAAATTTCATCAAGGGTCTGTTGTTTGGCCTCCGCTTCAGACATTCCTTCATCAACGAGTTTCGCGACACGAGCAGAAAATAAGGAATCGGGCAAAATATCAACATTCGGAACAGCCCCATTAACGTAAAAAGCATTCCCAAATTCCGTTACGCTAGAACTACTGGAGACAGCAACAGGGGCGGGTTCGCTTCCATCGAAGCACTTGGCAGGAGGCAATTGTCCGCCAAAACCGTCACCTCCAAAATTACCGCCAGCGCCCCAACCGGAGCCCGCATTACCACCAGCGTCACCGCTACCACTGTCAAGCCCCCAACCACTCACATCTCTGGAACCACTCGGCACGTCATTCGAACCGGAATCATTTGCCGAAGAACTGCTCAGGTCAGTAACATGCACATCGACAGATTCACTGGACAGTGCAGAGGCAGCCCCACTAGAGGAACTCACGGATACATTTCCAGTTTTAGAGGAATCAACGACATCGATTTTTCCGTCAGCACTGGAGGCCTGAGACGAAGAACTGGAATTTTTCATATCTGCGGAGGAATCCACCCCCGATGAATCAGTAGCGGACGATTTTTGTTCATCGTCTATAGCGATTACTGTGTTTTCATCTTCAGTCGTTCCAGCGACATCGCCGGAGCAAGCGAACAAGCCGACACAAGAAGTCGCCAAACCAAACATCGCCACATACTTGAGCAAATTCATTTTGCACCTCCATGGCGTTTCCCCTTAACATTAACTTTATCCGTAAGCGGAAACAACTGCAGATTCAGACGATATACTTGATTTATGCGCTTACTTTCATTGGCTATGGCAACAATGCGACGACGGCACTCGTCAATTTCACGGGTAATGCGGGCAAAGGCTTCATCATCGATGCCCATGGTCACCCCCGAAATATTTCGACGATCCGGTTCAACGTTCTCTATGGAGCGCTTGGCCAACTCCGCCATTTCGACATTCATGGAACGGATGGCCAAAGGAATCGCCTCCTTGGACCCCTTCACAGCCTTTTCCGTCTGCTCGTAGCTCCCGTCGGGTCGGCGATTCAAAAAGCCCGCCTGCGTAAGGAACTGGAGCGCGTTGCGCACATCAATAGCCGCCACCGGATGCTTGATTTTTGCAGCAATCTCGTTCGGATAGGCCAGAGGCATCAATGGAGCCAGTTCACGCAATATCGGGCACAACGAAGATTCGTAATAACGGAAAGCGTCCGCTTCGATAATGCGGACCCTGTTGGCTCGAGCCTCCCTCTGCAGCTCGTTGAAGGCGGCCATCTTTTCTTCATCGGTCTTCGCATTGCCAAAACGCACCAAGAGAGTAAAGTACGTCAAATCAAAGCCCGTAAGCCCCATGGCATGGGCCACCTTCGACACACCAGGCTTGCTTAAGCAAGTCTTTCCGTCACACACCAATTTCAAATACGACGGCGAAACAAACCCCGCCAGTTCCGCAAAGGCACGCCACGTAAACGCCGAGGTACGCTTACGTTCCTCGTAAAAGTCCAGCATGTAGCGCCGATAATCGTGGTATTCCGAAATTGGATTCATATTCTTCCTCTTGCCCTAGAAAATACTCTTTTATGCGAGCTACGTCAAGAAAAAATAATACAAAACCGCCATTTTGTATCATATTACAGCCATTTTCAAGAAAATACAAACGAAAAATTTTAAATATGATACAAAAATAATTTCAAGAATTATCCAGCTTTTTACTTTGTTATAAAAAGCTCTGCGACGAACTACGGACGATTTTTTGAATTTTTTCCGAATTTAAAAGGCGTAGAAAATACGAGCAAGAGCAGGAGCAGGGCGACGTGGCGTACTTGCAGTACGCGAGGAGCTCTGCGACGAACTACGGACGATTTTTTGAATTTTTTCCGAATTTAAAAGGCGTAGAAAATACGAGCAAGAGCAGGAGCAGGGCGACGTGGCGTACTTGCAGTACGCGAGGAGCTCTGCGACGAACTATTGCGAAGTATTTTTAGCCTTTTACATGAATGGCGGAGGCGAATTCCTTGAGCAGCGCCGGGTCGTTCACCTTTTCCCAGAGGGTGCCCGTCACGATAATGTTCGCACCGGCGGCAACACGCATGGCGGCTGTCTGCGGGTCCTTGATGCCGCCACCCGTAATGATGGTCATTTCGGTCGCCTTGCGAGTATAAGCGATATGTTCCACAGGCACCGGTTCTTCGGCGCCGCTACCCGCTTCCAAGTAAACGTAGCGCATGCCCATGAGTTCTGCGGCAATGGAATTCACCATGCTGAGTTTCGGCTTGTTGGCAGGGACGGGCATTGTTCCGCTGATGTATTCCACCGTGGTGCGTTTGCCGCTGTTGATGAGCTGGTAAGCCGTTGGAATGGCCTCCATATTAAGGGCGCGAACCAAGGCACCACCGCGGACCTGCTCGTCGATGAGGTAGTTCGGATTACGACCGCTCACGAGCGTCATAAAAAGCATGGCATCAAAACCGGGAACGACCTGTGATGCTCCACCGGGGAAAAGCACCACCGGCAAATCCACATTGGCCTTGAGGGCAGCCACCTGCTTGGGGAGCGTGAAGTTGCCAAGATAAGAACCGCCCACCAGAAGCACGTCGGCGCCGTTTTCGGCAGCCATGGTACCGGCCTTCACAAATGCGGCTTCATCGGAAGTATCCGGGTCGATGAGCACGGCAAACAACGCACCGCGTTTTGCGATGGCTTCATTCAAGCGGGTTTCAGTCTTTCCGATTTTCATAATACGCCTAAAAATTGAGATTTTATTTCAATATAGTACATTTCACACACCGGGACAACAGTCGCGCCCCATGTTGACGTTCTTTTGAGATGTACCGCACACATTTTCTGCAGAAGCAGCATTTTTCGCCCCAAAAAGCCAACCACGCAACCCTATCTGCGCCGCTACGTTCCCTGCTCGACTTTCTTGATATCGCCTTGAGTAGCCTTTGTCAGGGAATACGTATCGAATGCGGCTTCCGTCGGGAGTTGAATGCGAATCTGGCTCAACTTCTTGAGCCGCACACGTCCTTTCGCAAGCGAGACGTCGAACACATGCCCACCACTCATGCGGTCTTCCGACACAAAATGAAAATGCCAGCCCGCAGCGTTTATTCCTTGCATGAAATCCGGATGGTACAGACAAATTAAAGAACCATTTACATTTTCAAAAGCAAAGTCCTTCTGCCTATCCTTCAAAATTTCCTTGAGTTCCACATGCTGCGAACGCATACCGCTCTCCGAACGGGCCCGTACCTCATTGAATGAACCATCAATGCGCACCACATGCATGCTGTTGAGACCAAAATCCTCTTCAATTTTCAAATCCAGCAAATTGCGAAGAGCATCTACGCCCTCCACCTGCTGCAAGTCAAATTCACGCACATCGCCATCAAGAAAAGCGACCGAAGCAAAGGGCACGCCCACATCAGGCGCCATCTCGGTCACGCCGCCATTATCCGTCGCACGGAAACAGCAACCGTCCACCACAATCATCTCGCCGTCGACATTTTCGAATGTACCGAGCCCCGTATCGCCATGCCTCAAGAGTTCCGCGACAGTAACCGCCTTGCGGGTGTAGCCCTGCATAAGCGCATTCAATGTAGAGACTTGATAAATCGAAGCAAGATTCATATTCGCATCCAAAAGTTGTCTTTTTCCAATCTACAAAAAAAGTCGGCTTTTTTCAAGCCGACTCATTTTTCTTTTGTCTCTCGTCTATTGCGAGTGAAACGCGCGGATTTAACCACGCGTTTTTTTAACCGAGCTTGGCGCGAATCCAGTTGTTGGCGTTGCCGATGGCTTCGCTAATCTTTGCAGGTTCGCGTGTACCGGCCTGAGCACGGTCCGGACGACCACCGCCCTTACCGCCACAGACTGCGGCCAGGTCCTTGACCAGGTCGCCAGCCTTGATGCCCTTGGCCTGGGCTTCCTTGCCGACGAGCACGGCAATGCTTCCGTTCTCCTTGCCCTTGTTGGCAATCACGGCGACGGAGTCCACAGCGAGTTTGTTCTGAACGCCATCGAGGAGTTCCTTGAACTTGTCGTCGGCGAGTTCCAATTCGCGAACGTAGAGTTGCACGCCCATCACGTTGATCGGGGCCTTCAAAAGGTCGCCTGCGGCAAGCGTTGCAAGTTCGAGTTTCACGGACTGCAGGCTCTTTTCAAGGCTCTGCGTCTTTTCGAAGGTCTGCTGGATACGGGCGAGAACGTCGGCATCCTTGCAGCGGAGTTTTTCGCGGAGGGCGGTGAGAATTTCAGTACCGGCACGAAGGAGCGAAAGCGCGCCACGACCCGTGACAGCCTCAATACGGCGCACGCCAGCGCTCACGCTTGCTTCGGAAACAATCTTCACGAGGCCAACGTTACCGGTGTTCTGCACATGCAAGCCACCGCAAAGTTCCTTGGAGAACTCTTCGCCGTTTGCGCCCATCTTCACGACGCGAACTTCTTCGCCGTACTTTTCGCCGAACAAAGCCATAGCGCCGCTGGCCTTGGCTTCGTCCACGCCCATCACGTCGGTATGGACGTTCAGGCATTCCATCACCTTGGCGTTCACGATGTCTTCGACCTTCTGGATTTCTTCGGCGGTCATGGCGCTGAAGTGGCTGAAGTCGAAACGGAGGAATTCGGGGCAAACGTAGCTACCCTGCTGCTGCACGTGAGTGCCGAGGACTTCGCGGAGAGCGGCCTGGATCAAGTGCGTTGCGGAGTGGTTGCGGCGGATGTCCTTGCGGCGTTCGTCATCGACGGTCGCCATGAACACGCCACCCATAGTTTCTTCGTTAGCAACACCCTTCACGACCTTGCCGCAGCAAATGGCAGTATCGTTCACCTTGATGGTGTTGAACACGCTGATTTCCAAGTCCTTCGAAACAAGCGTTCCCTTGTCGCCGACCTGGCCACCCATTTCGGCATAGAACGGAGAAGTCTCGAGCACGATGGAAAGAACGCCCTTGTCTTCGCGGAAGCGGACAACCTTCGCTTCGCAGGCGCTGAGTTCATAACCCACGAACTTGGTGCTTGCCTCGCTGTACTGCGTCCAGCCTTCGGTACCCATGGTGTTGATGCCCTGTTTCATGTTGGCACGGGCACGTTCCTTCTGTTCGTTCATGCACTTTTCAAAACCGGCTTCATCGATGGTGAGGCCCTTTTCTTCGGCCAGGATGCCAGTGAGGTCCGGCGGGAATCCGTAGGTGTCGTAAAGCAGGAACACCTTGTCGCCCGGGACAACCTTTGCAGAACCCATTTCAGAAACGATGTTTTCGAAACGTTCGAGGCCCGCATCAAGCGTCTTGATGAAGCGGTCTTCTTCGCTCTTGATGACTTCGGTAACAAACGCCTGGCGTTCGCGGATTTCCGGGAAGGCATCGCCCATGGTATCGGCGAGGACCTGGACCAACTTGTAAATGAAAGCTTCCTTCTGGCCGAGGAGGCGGGCAAAGCGGCTTGCGCGGCGGAGAATGCGGCGGAGCACGTAGCCACGACCTTCGTTAGAAGGAAGGGCACCATCGGCAATGGCAAAGGAAACGGCGCGGATGTGGTCCGCAATCACGCGGTGCGGAGTGCCGTTCACGTCGTCGGTATAAGGAACGCCACTGAGTTCAGCGACCTTGTTAATAATCGGGGTGAACACGTCGGTGTCGTAGTTGCTCTTCTTGCCCTGGAGAATGGCGCAGATACGTTCGAAACCCATGCCGGTATCGACGTTTTTCGCCTTCAGCGGAATGAGGCTACCGTCGCTCAAGCGTTCATACTGCATGAACACGTTGTTCCAAATTTCGATGTAGCGGTCGTTTTCGCCGTTCACGCCCTTGATCGGGTCCTTGAAGGTTTCCATCTGCGTGGCAAGGTCGCCGCGGTCGTAATGGATTTCGGAGCAGGGGCCGCACGGACCGGTGTCGCCCATTTCCCAGAAGTTGCTGTGGCCGTCAAAGCGCATGATGCGGTCGTCCGGAAGGCCAGAGACTTCCTTCCAAATCTGCCAGGCTTCGTCGTCATCTTCGTAAACGGTCGCGAAAAGACGTTCCTTCGGGAGCTTCCAGACTTCGGTCAAAAGTTCCCAAGCCCAGGCGATGGCTTCCTTCTTGTAGTAGTCGCCGAAGGACCAGTTGCCGAGCATTTCGAAGAAGGTGTGGTGATAGTTGTCGCGACCCACCACGTCGAGGTCGTTGTGCTTACCGGAAACACGGAGGCATTTCTGGCTGTTGCAGGCGCGCTTCCAGCCCTTCGGATTGTCGCCCAGGAAAATGGCCTTGAACTGGTTCATGCCGGCGTTCGTGAACATGAGCGTCGGGTCGTCGTGCGGAACCACGGGGGAAGAGCGGACAAACAAATGGTCCTTGCTTTCAAAGAACTTGATGAAAGATTCGCGCACTTGCGCAGAAGTCATAGTAGGCATATTTTATCCCTTTTAATTTTTACGGGCGTAAAGATAGAAAAGTGGCTGGAGGTTCATGGCTGACGGCCACTAAAAAATCCCCGGATTGCTCCGAGGATTTAATGAGAGGAGAAAAAAAGTGAGAATTGGAAAAATTACTCAGCGACTTCGTCGAAGTCCAGACGAATCTTGGCAAAGCCGTTTTCGACACGGATATTCTTGGTACGGTACTTGACATTTTCCATGTCCCAGTTACCCTTGGCCCAACGATTCAAGTCGAGGTCTTCACCTTCGAAGTCATCCTGCCAAAGCAGATTGAAGCCCTTGGTGGCTTCGTCGTAAGAATAGACACGCACATAGTCAATGTGTTCTTCCACCGGAAGACCTTCACCGGTAAATGCGCCAGTCCATGCCGGAGTCTTGGAAGCCCAAAGGTTGAAGCGGAGGCTCTGGGATTCGGTCAAGTCTTCGACCTGAGCCTTGGTCATGCCGAGAGAGTCGCGACGAACTTCGACACTGTCGATTTCCCAAGCGACGTATTCCGGAGTCCAAATCATGCCGTAGAGGTGGAAGCATTCCGTAGCGTCAAAGCCAAGGTCAGGCTTGTCTTCGGAAGTCACCTTCTTTTCGAGGGTTCCGCTAATGATGTTGGTCTGCATGCCTGTCGGCTTGTTACCCAAAATTTCGATATCCACTTCGTTCCACTTTTCGCCTTCGCCAAGGTAGGAGTTGTCGTAGTAGAGGAACATGGAGCTCACGGTACCGGAAGTGGCGGCCATCTTGATACGAGCTTCGAAACGGCCATACTTGTAAGAGTCGCGGCCAGTGAGTTCGCAACCATAGAATTTGTAAGACTTGGTAGCGTCAAATGCAACTGCGGAAGGTGCAGCAGGGTCTACCTTGCAGTAATCATCGGGGCCAAGGTTTACACTAGTCGATGCAGACGGATTTGCCGGGTCAGTGGCGGCAGGTTCTGTAGCAGCAGGATCGGTTGCAGCCGGGTCAGTGGCGGCAGGATCAGTAGCGGCCGGATCTGTTGCAGCCGGGTCAGTGGCAGCAGGATCGGTAGCAGCTGCAGGTGTAGAAGAATCGTCGGAGCAGCCGAACATGACTGCAGCGACGGCGAACGGTAAAAGATACTTGATATTCATAAAAACCTCTTTCCAAAGAATATACATAATTGACTATGGCTAGTCATTTCCATAGTAAACAAAAATATCACAACTGTAGCAACAGTATCGATTTCATTACGGAAATACAAACTTTCCCCATCGTCCAAAATCGTAATTCCATAGTCTTCAACAAGTTACAAAAAACAAAACTATTTTTCGTCCGCTTTAGTTAATTTGTTTTATATATTTGTAATCATTACAAACATATTTTTTCCAAAGATTATTTGTTTTTTCAACGACAAACCGCAATTTCTTTTGGTAAATTATAACAGAAAATAAATTGAAAACTAAAGCGAAGAGCAAGAGGATTTATGGCTGAAAAAGAAGCATGGAAAGGATTTAAAGGCGGACGCTGGCAAGAAGAAATAAATGTCCGCGACTTCATACAAAAAAACTATACCGCATACGATGGTGACAAGTCGTTCTTGCAGGGGCCGACCGACGCCACGAACAAACTCTGGGCAGAGCTCCAGGATTTGCAGAAGCAGGAAATCGCCAAGGGCGGTGTGCTCGACATGGACACCGACATAGTCTCCAGTCTCACCAGCCACCCGGCCGGATACATTGCAGAAGATACCAAGGACCTCGAAAAGATCGTGGGCCTCCAGACCGACAAGCCGCTCAAGCGCGCTTTCATGCCCTTTGGCGGAATCAAGATGGCCGAGGAATCGTGCACGAACTACGGCTACACGCCGAGCGCCGAGCTCCACAAGATTTTTACCGACTACCACAAGACCCACAACCAGGGCGTATTCGACGCTTACACTCCGGCCATGCGTGCCGCTCGTAAGGCCCACATCATCACAGGGCTTCCGGACACCTACGGTCGTGGACGAATCGTAGGCGACTATCGTCGCGTGGCTCTTTACGGTATCGACTACCTCATCAAGCAAAAGAAGATTGATAAGGAATTCAGCGACAACGCCAACATGACCGAAGAAGTGGCCCGCCAGCGCGAAGAACTGGCCGAACAAATCAAGGCGCTCGAAGGCATGAAGGCCATGGCAAAGATTTACGGTTTCGACATTTCGGAACCCGCCAAGAACGCCCGCGAAGCCGTGCAATGGCTCTACTTCGGCTACCTGGCCGCCATCAAGACACAGAACGGCGCCGCCATGAGCGTGGGCCGCGTATCCACGTTCATCGACATCTACATGACCCGCGACTTGCAGAACGGCGTGATTACCGAAACCGAAGCCCAGGAAATCATCGACCACCTGGTGATGAAGCTCCGCATGGTGAAGTTCGCCCGCATCACAAGCTACAACGAACTCTTCAGCGGCGACCCGGTGTGGGCCACTCTCGAAGTGGGCGGCATCGGCCAGGACGGACGCCACCAAGTGACCAAGAACGACTTCCGCTTCTTGCATACCCTCGTGAACATGGGCCCCTCGCCCGAACCGAACCTCACGGTCCTTTACAGCCCGCGCCTGCCTGAGAACTTCAAGAAGTTCGCTGCAGAAATTTCTGTGAAGACCAGCGCCATCCAATACGAAAACGACGATACGATGCGTCCCATCTGGGGCGACGACTACAGCATCTGCTGCTGCGTCTCCGCCACCCAGACCGGCAAGGAAATGCAGTTCTTCGGCGCACGTGCGAACCTCGCCAAGACACTCCTTTACGCCATCAACGGCGGCAAGGACGAAGGCCTGGTCAAGGGAATGCAGGTCGGACCGGAATGCCCGCCCATTACCAGCGAATACCTGGACTACGACGAAGTTGTACAGAAATTTGAATTCTACATGGACTGGATTGCAAGGTTGTACGTAAACACGTTGAACCTCATCCACTACATGCACGACAAGTATTATTACGAAGCCGCCGAAATGGCCCTCATCGACACGAACGTGCGCCGCACCTTCGCCACAGGCATCGCCGGGTTCAGCCACGTCATCGACAGCCTTTGCGCCATCAAGTACGCCAAGGTAAAGGTCATCCGCGACCCGGCCACTGGCCTTGCCGAAGACTTCCAGATCGAAGGCGACTTCCCGCGCTACGGAAACGACGACGATCGCGCCGACAAGATTGGCATTTGGCTTTTGAAGACGTTCATGCGCAAAATCAAGCAGACCCCCAGCTACCGCAACTCGGAGCATACCACTAGCATCTTGACCATCACAAGCAACGTTGTCTATGGCAAGGCTACCGGGGCTCTCCCCGATGGTCGTAAAGCTGGCGAACCGTTCTCCCCGGGCGCAAGTCCGAGCTACGGTGCCGAAAAACACGGTCTGTTGGCATCGCTCAACTCCGTGGCAAAGATTCCTTACGAATACGCCCTGGACGGCATCAGCAACACGCAGACGATCAACCCCGCAGCACTTGGCCACGACGATGCCGAACGCACCGAAAAGCTGGTACAGGTCCTTGACGGGTACTTCGGCCAAAGCAGCCACCACCTGAACGTGAACGTGTTCGGCGTGGAAAAGTTGAAAGACGCCATGGAGCACCCGGAAAAGGAAGAATACCAGAACTTCACCATCCGCGTTTCTGGTTATGCCGTACGCTTTATCAAGCTTACCCGCGAGCAGCAGCTCGACGTGATCGCCCGCCAGTCGCACGGAGTGCTGTAAGCCTCAGCGCTTTACATGACCCTTGGACGAATAAACAAGATTGAAACCTTCGGCTCGGTAGACGGGCCGGGGATTCGTTTTGTCGTCTTCACGCAGGGTTGCCCCATGCGCTGCAAATTCTGCCACAACCCGGAAACATGGGATTTCAAGGGCAAAGACATTGGCGGCGTAGAGCCATTCGATATTTCTCCCGAAGATCTTTTGCAAAAGGCGCTGCGGTACAAACCGTACTGGGGCAAGGACGGAGGCATCACCGTGAGCGGCGGCGAGCCCTTGGCGCAACTGGACTTTATGATTGAATTCTTCGAGTGCGCCAAGAATGCAGGTGTACACACCTGCATCGACACGAGCGGAGTCTCGTTTCGGCACGCCGACGCGGCATTCGAAAAATTCGAGCGACTCATGTGCGTCACAGACTTGCTGCTCGTAGATATCAAGCACATCGACGAATCCGCGCACAAGGAACTGACCGGTCACGGCAACGAAAACATCCTGGACTTTTTCCGCTACCTGGACGAAATTAAAAAGCCCATCTGGATTCGGCATGTGCTGGTGCCAGGCATCAGCGACAACGACGAAGCCCTCGCACGGACCCGCGACTTTATCCGGACTCTAGGCAACGTGGAACGCGTCGAAGTGCTGCCCTACCACGCATTCGCACTCGGCAAGTACGACGAACTCGGAATCGACTACGTGCTCAAGGATACGCAATCCCCCACCGCAGAGCGAGTGGAAAACGCCAACCGCATCTTGGAAACTGCAAGCTACACCCGCTGGCGAAACAAATAAAAAGCCCTCGCCGAGAGGTTCAGCGGGAGCATTCATTTCAAACGATTAAAAGCGGGAACCGAGCGAGAGTAGGCGCAGGGCAACGTAGCGTACTAAATTGTACGTGAGGAGCCCTGCAACGACCTATCGCGACGGTTTCCTAGCCTTTAACGGCGTCGCCCATGGAGAACATAGGCATATACATTGCAATCAGGAGGCCGCCAACAGCGCCACCCAAGAACACGATGATCAAAGGTTCAATCATGGAAGTCACGGCATCCACGGCGGCATCCACTTCTTCATCGTAGAAATCCGCGAGCTTCAAAAGCATGCCACCAAGGTTACCGGTCTTTTCACCCACGCCAGTCATCTGGATAACCATGGGAGGGAAGATTCCGACATCGGCCATAGGTTCAGCGATGGACTTACCACCGGCAATGCCGATAGCAATCTTTCCAATCGCCTTTTCAACAACTTTATTACCGGCGGTTTTCGCAACGACGTTCAAGGAGTCCATGATGGACACACCGGCGTTCAAAAGAGTTCCCAAGGTACGAGCAAAACTTGCTGTAGCCGACTTAATCTGAAGGTCTCCCAACTTAGGAACCTTCAGCAAGAAACCGTCCCATGCAAATTTTATCTTGGGAACCTTCATGGCCGTCTTGAAAGCAATGATAAGAGCAATCACACCAAATACCAGGAAAGCGGCATTGTCGCGCAAGAGGTCGGATCCATCCACCACCAACTGGGTAATGGCAGGGAGTTCGGCATCAAGGGCCTCGAACTGTTCGGCGAACGTAGGCACCACGAACGTCATAAGGGCAATCACCACGAAAATACCCACGATGATAACCATCACCGGGTACGTCAACGCCTTTTTCACTTTACGCTTTAGGCGTGTACTGTTTTCCATGGTTTCAGCCAAACGTCCAAGAATGCCTTCAAGAATACCGCCCGCTTCACCGGCAGCCACCATGTTGCAATACAAGGAATCGAACACCTTCGGGTGCTGCGCCAAGGCATCGGCCAGCGAAGAACCACCGTTAATGGCCTGCGTCAGCTTGTGAATCACAGTTCTGAGTTCAGGGTTTTCGCACTGTTCCTCAAGAATGTTCAAGCACTGCAGCATCGGAAGACCTGCCGAGCACATGGACGAGAACATACGCGTAAAACGGGTCAGGTCTTCATGCTTGATTCCCGAACCGATTTTAAGCTTGAGCTCCTTGGGTTTCTTCTTGAGGGAGACGACAACCAGGCGCCTGCGCAAAAGCAAAGCTTCGGCTTCTGCCTTGTCGTTTGCCTCGAGAGTCCCTTCGAAGGTGTTGCCCTGGGCGTTTTGGGCCTTGTACAAGAATTCAGCCATCTACTAGACTCCTTCCTTTACGAAGAGCTGTTCCAACTGGTCAGGACTGGGTGAACGAGCCAAAGCCTCGAAACGGTCAACCTTGCGGTTCTTCACGAGATCGCAAAGACACATGTTCATGGTGTTCATGCCGAACTTCTGGCCGATTTCAATCATGGATTCAATCTGGTGCACCTTGTCGTCGCGGATAAGGGCGCGAATACCCGGCGTCACGTTCATGATTTCGTAGGCCATGCAGCGGCCACCGCCAATGCGCGGCACCAATGTCTGGCATATAACGCCCTGGAGCACGAACGAAAGCTGCGTACGCACCGTCTGCTGTTCGCCCTTGGGGAACGCGTCCACCACACGGTTGATGGTCTGCACGCACGAGTTGGTGTGCAATGTCGCAAAGGCCAAGTGGCCCGTTTCAGCAATGGTAAGGGCTGCACGAATGGTTTCAAGGTCACGCATTTCGCCGATAAGCACCACGTCGGGGTCCTGACGAAGAGCCATCTTCAGTGCGGCGGAGAAGCTGTTGGTATCGCTACCCACTTCGCGCTGGTTGATCATGCAGTTCTGGTGCTTGTGCAAAAATTCAATCGGGTCTTCCACAGTCAAGATATGGTCGTGGCGTTCCTTGTTGATTTTGTCGATCATGGCAGCAAGAGTCGTGGACTTACCGGAACCGGTAGCACCCGTCACCAAGACGAGGCCCGACGGACGGGTCGTAAAATCTGCCAGAATTTTCGGAAGACCAAGATCCTTGAAGGTCTTGATATCAAGAGGAATGATACGAAGGGCCAAAGCCACGCAACCACGTTGCAGGTAGGCGTTCGCACGGAAACGAGCCAAATTGGCGATACCGAACGAAAAGTCGCATTCCTTCTGCTGTTCAAAGGATTTTTTCTGCAGCTCGTTCATCAAGCTGTAGGTCATACGCATGGTTTCGTCCGGTTTGAGCTTTTCTTGCCCAAGCGGAGTCAACTTACCAGACAAGCGGACCAAAGGAGGTGCACCTGCAGTAATATGCAAGTCGGAAGCACCTTTTTTCACCATTTCAGATAGAAGTTCTTGAATATTGTATGCCATATTCAAGAATATAATTAAAACAAGCCAAAAAAAAACATAAATTCTTACTAGACATGCAGTCAAAGAGCTACAAAATTGTCGCCATAGTTGGTTTGGCCCTTTTTTTGTGTTTTGCGTACCATCTGTACACAGAACGTACAAGGCCGTTCCAGGAAATCCCTAAAACGGTGGCAAATTTCGCAGCGCTAAAGACCGACGGCAAGAAAACGACCTTCAACGAAGAAAAGGGAACGGCGACGCTAATCGTATTGAGCGCCAGCTGGTGCCCCGCGTGCCTGGCAGAAATCCCGACGTTGAAAAAATTGCACCATGACTACGCCGACAGGGGTTTGAAAATCATCACCGTAAGCGAAGACGACAACTTGAGAATCGCAGCCAAGTTCAAGAAGGAACAAAAAATCAAATGGACCATGGTCCACTGGAATTACGACCTCATGAACGCCCTCGGAAATCCGCAGGCGATTCCCATCAACTACCTTGTCGATTCAGAAGACCATTTTGAATACATCGAAGCGGGCATCATGAACGAAAAAAAGATGCGCCACGCCATCGAAAGCATTTTGCGATAAAAAAGTTCCAAAGCGATTGCGAACAACTAAGCGATGGGATTCGGGAAAAGAATCACGTCGGATATTTCCTTTTTCCCAAGGGCCAGCATGAACAAGCGGTCCAGGCCAAGAGCCACTCCGGAGCACGCCGGCATGCCAGCATCCAAAGCCGCCAGGAAACGTTCGTCAATGGGCGGCAACGGTTTGTTCATCTTTTTACGAATTTCAAGATCCGCATTAAAGCGACGACGCTGTTCTGCGGCATCCGTCAATTCGGTATAGCCATTGCAAAGTTCTACTTTGCCCACAAAGAGTTCAAAACGCTTGGCCCAGGTAAGGCCGTCCTTGTCCACATAAGTTTGGGCAAGAGCCGCCTGCGAAGGAGGATAGTCCAAAATGAATTCAGGACCGTTCGACGCAAGCGCCGGTTCAATCACGAACACCATCAGGTAGTCCCACCAGTCTTCGCGGCTCATCATGCAATAACTTTCGGGAACAGGCACATCGTGAAATTCGCAGGTCTGGGCAAAATTGGACAAGTCCCTGCAAAACGGGTCGACACCGGCATAATTCTTGAAAGCGTCAATCCAGCGAGTGCGGCGAGCCTTGATGGGATACCCAACAATTTCACTGACCAAGGCTTCGACCTCGTCCATCAATTTTTCCTGGGACATGCCAACGCGGTACCATTCCACCATGGAAAATTCCATATTATGGTGACTGCCGTATTCATCACGCCTGAAAGACTTCGTTATCTGGAAAATATCACCGAATCCCGCAGCAAGCAAACGCTTCATGTGGAACTCCGGACTCGTCATCATGTATTGCGAAGGAGTAGAAACAACTTCAAAATAATCAAGCTGTGGATCGGTCCCGCCAGCCCTCGACAACGTCGGAGACTCAACCTCGAGAACAGCCCTATTCAAAAAAAACTGACGAACTTTTGTAAGCAACGCCTGACGCTCTATCCACGTATCCCTTGAGCATGTCGGCGCATACCTACTTTTCAAAACATTCATTACGACTCCTTTCCCACAACAGCCGTAATATAGAAATCAAAAACAGCTTTTTTTCCTTAAAAACAATATTTTACAGAAGGGGCCATTTTGAGGATTTACGCCAAAAAAACATATAAAAAACAGATTCTCGGTAAATATTGGTTTACAAGCCCCGCGATTGAAAATTGTTAAATTTGATACATGTTTGATGCTCTAAAAATCCGCAGCGAATTCCCCATGCTCGTCGCAGGCGACAAGGAACAAAAACCCCTCGCCTTCTTGGACAGCACAGCCACCACGCAAAAGCCAGCAAGCGTCATCGACGCGATGGACGATTTCTATAGGGAACACTACAGTTCAGTCAAGCGCGGCGTGTACCGCCTGAGCGCACGCACTACCGAGGCGTTCGAAGCGACCCGCAAGAACATCGCGAAATTCCTGAACGCGAAAAGCGAAGACGAAATCGTATTCACCCGCGGCACCACAGAAAGCATCAATCTCGTGGCCTGGAGTTATGGGCGCAAGTTCTTCAACGAAGGCGACGAAATTTTAATCAGCGGACTCGAACACCACGCGAACATTGTCTCGTGGCAGATTGTCGCCGAAATGAAAGGTGCAAAGATTAAGGTCATTCCCGTCAAGGACGATGGCGACCTCGACCTGGAAAAATTGCCCGCACTTCTCACAGATAAAGTAAAAATGGTCGCCGTGACGCACGTGAGCAACGCCGTCGGCACCGTGAACCCGATTGCAGAAATCGTAGCAACAGTACGCAAACTCGCCCCGCAAGCAAAAATCCTGATTGACGGCGCACAGAGTGCAAGCCACATCAAGGTGGACGTGCAGAAACTCGACTGCGACTTTTTCGTCTTCAGCGGACACAAGATTTACGGCCCCACGGGAATCGGCGTTCTGTACGGAAAGTACGACGTACTCGACAGCATGCCCCCTTGGCACGGCGGCGGCGAAATGATAAAGAACGTCACGTTCGAAAAGACGACCTACGCCGACGTTCCCGCACGCTTTGAAGCAGGCACGCCCGCTATCGCCGAAGTCATCGGCCTCGGCAAGGCCATCGAATGGCTGAACGAGAAGGGCCTCGAGAACATCCGCGCCCACGAAGAAAAGATTACCGCCTACGCCCTGAAGCAACTCGCAGAAATCCCGCAGGTGAAAGTCCTCGGGAACCCGAAGGAACGCGGAGCGCTTTTAAGCATTACGCTCGATGGAATCGCAGTGAGCGACGCCGCGATGATTCTCGACGAAGAGAACATCGCCGTGCGCAGCGGACACCACTGCGCACAACCTGTCATGGACAGGTTCGGCGTCGACGCAACGCTCCGCCTCTCTTTCGGCGCCTACACGATTGAACAGGACATTGACCGCCTCGTAGCGGGCCTCAAGCGCGTCGTCAGACTTTTCGCCTAAAAACGTTCCTTAAAAACGGTTCGCTAAAAATTTAATCCTTGATGCAACGGACGGAAGATGCCATCATCTTCATGAATCCATCGCTCTTGTTTGCTACGATATAGGCATGGCCATTCAAGGGATAGCCGTAGAAAGCCTGCTGACTGAAACTTCCGGCACTGAATTCGTCAGAACAAATAAAGTAAGTCAAATTAAATTCGTTCATGAAGTTGCCGTTCTCTATGGAGGATGTCACTGTTGAGAACGATCTGCTACGGTAACCAGCAGGGAGTGCGTTAAATCCCGTGAGATTCATCCCCGGCTGAGCTTCAATTTTTCTGCCATCAATTTTGCCATGGTTAATCCAAAGGCTGTCGGCCTTCATCTGCACATCGTAAGGCACGTCCGGATTCAGTGCCATGACATAATCATAAAGAGAATTCCATTCTTCGATACTCGGAATATGCCAGCCGTTGGGGCATACGCCGCGGTGAGGTTTCTGGACGACATTCTGCCCTTCAACTTTTGTCGTATCGAACTTGGCATCGATATTCATCGCAGTCGCCCAACTGTAGAGCCTGCCATAAACATTGCAGTCGCCTTCAGTGCTTGTACCATGAACGCCACCGCCGCACCAACTGTTCTGCACTCGAAAGTTCAGATTCTGGGCCATCCAGGTCTGTTCGCCCAAAGTGATTGTCTTGTAAATTTGCCTGTCGCGGGAATCCTCGAAATAAGTATAGAGTGTTCCGTTTTCGCAAAGAAGGGATTCCTTGTCGTAAACAACGCCCCCGCAAAGATCCTTAATCTCGCCGCCCTCGCAGACCTGCGTTTTGGCGTCATAGGAACGCCCACCACAAAGAGCCTCGTAAAGGACCTGAGTATCGTCACCGCATGTGAGCGTGATAGAACCGTCGTCATTATTTACTGTCGTGCAGTTGGGAATAGTATCGTGGATAATGGTATCCAAGACATTGATGGAATCCTTGATACGAACAGAGTCCTTAATGCTTATGGAATCGCGAATGTTGATGGAGTCGCGCACATTGACGGAATCCTTGACGTTCAGGGAATCGCGAACATTCAACGAGTCGCGAACGACCACGGAATCACGGACATTGACGGAATCGCGAACATCGAGCGAATCCTTTATCCTCACGGAGTCGCGTACATTCAGGGAATCTCCAATCCGGACCGTGTCGCGAACGTACACCGTATCCACCTTGGAAGATTCACTACGCTCCGACGATTCATCCGCACTGGTGGAATCATCGCACGAAATAAAGAAGAGACTAGCGGCAAGCACGGCCGCACAAAAACTCAAACACTTCATAGGAGGAAAGATAGAAAAGCACATTCAGCAACACAAGCCCCAACCCCACAGGCACGCATCAACAACAAGGGGTTCATTTCACCATTTCCAGCAACTGCGGCTTTGTCACGAAATTCAGTACGGAGAATGCGGTCAGTTTTTTGCCGAGTTCGTTGAGCGAGGAGCCGATATGGTAAACAGTCTCGTCAACGATGATGAAGCGGTCGTGGACATTCTGCATACTTTTGAGTTCGACCATCGGAAACTCACGATTGAGCCTTGCTGCTTCCTCTTTCAAGCGGCTTGTTACATGCGCGGAATAGATGATGCCTTTGACGTTCGGTGAATGTTTTGCGATAAGCGCGAGCGCAATGTCATCGGCATACGGGTCGATGATGACAATTTCCTCTTTTGCGGAACGCACCAGCTGCGCTGCGAATTCATATCCGCTCCACCAGGATTTCGCATTCAACAAGCCCTCGCTCGGTGGAAGATTCGCCTTCACGAAAAAGTCCACCTGTTTTTCAAGAGTGACCATACGCGAGTCAAGATTTTCAAGTTTGTTCTCATGAGAAATCAATCGCTGGTTTACGGAGCAACCTTTAAGCAAATGTTCCTTGAGGACTTGGTTCGCCCAACGACGGAATTGAGTTCCTTGGAAAGATTTTACCCGATAGCCAACGGAAATGATGACGTCAAGGCTAAATAATTTGACCGGCTTGTCAGAATTTGCAATTTGCAAAAAATGCAAATTGCCTTTTTCATCAAGTTCGTGTTCCTCAAACACATTGGTGATATGCCTAGAAATAACAGAAACACTTTTTCCAAACAGTTCTGCCATTTGAGCCTGCGTAAGCCACACGGTTTCATTCTCCAGGCGAACTTCAATGTGGAATTCACCGCCCTCCGGCTGATACACGATGATTTCATTTTTCTCGTCGTAATTGACGATTGCTCTATTTTCCATCTCTTACTCCTTTGCGTTACAAGCGGGAAAAACACAAAACTAAATGCACAAATGTGCTAGTGAACAAAATATAACTAACTTTTTGAAGAAAAGTAAGTGCAAACTGAAAAAAAAATTGAGGACGGCATTGATTTCAAAACACCGTTCAGCCGCGCAAAAAAGAACTTAGCCCCGTTGACCGCATCTTTCAAAGATTAAGTCTTGCAAGAGGAAGCTTATAAATGCACCAACCGGATTTTTCCGTGCAAATTTTCATTTGCCTCCTTTAAACTAAGAATTTATGGATTTTTTTTGAATTCTGACATTTCGCTGTCAAATAGGGATATTATATTTTCTGCATGATTTTCCAGAATTCCATTGTCGCAAAATACCTAAAGACTCAGCCTGATTATGTCGGCGCACGTTACGAAGCCTACAAAGCCTATTTTTTTAATGCTGAGCGACAAGAGAACATCAAGTCAAGCAAGGAAGAACAGTTCCAGGAAGGTTTTTTACGTGAATTATTCGTGAAGATTCTGGGATACACAATCAATCCAGACCCGAGTTTCAATCTCACTACAGAATACAAAAATGCAAAGGATGCCCGCAAGGCGGACGGCGCGATTCTTGTGAACGGGAGTCCTGTCGGAGTCATTGAACTGAAGGATCACAAAACTCAAGATTTACGAGCCATCGAAACGCAGGCTTTTGGTTACAAGAACAACAACAAAGGCGTTCGCTACATCGTCATCAGCAATTTTGAAAAACTCCGTTTTTATGTAGATGACGCAGTTGATTGTGAAGAATTTGATTTATTCAACTTGAATGAAAACGACTTCAAAAAACTCTATCTCTGCCTAGCCTACGAAAACATTATAAGTCAGATTCCGCTGAAATTGAAGGAAGAAAGCGTCAGCGAAGAAAAGAGTATCACTAACGCCTTGTACAAGGATTACTCCGTTTTCAAACGAGAACTTTTCAAAGATATTTGTGAAAAAAATGCCGACAAAGCCGACAAACTGACCCTTTTCCGCAAAACACAAAAGTTGCTGGATCGTCTGCTCTTTATTTTCTTTGCTGAAGACCGCGGCCTCATACCGCCCAATATGATTGCAAAGATTATCGAAGATGTAAAGAAACTTCGTGAATTGGATGTGGAAGTTTCTCTGTATGATCGATTCAAAAAGTACTTTACGTATTTGGACCAGGGATACAAAGGAAAAGACTATGAAGTTTTCGCCTACAATGGAGGGCTTTTTAAGACAGACGAATTGCTGAACAGCCTTGCCATTGATGACGACCTGCTGGCGCTGCATTCTCAGAGACTCAGCAATTACGATTTCGAAAGCGATGTAAGTGTAGATATCCTCGGCCACATTTTTGAACATTCCCTTTCCGAGATTGAGGAAATCCAGAACGAAATAAATGGCGTTGTAACAGATGCGAAAACATCCAAGCGCAAGAAGGATGGCGTTTTCTATACTCCGGCATACATAACCAAGTACATCGTAGAAAATACTGTCGGAACACTTTGCAATAACAAAAAAGACGAACTGGGGCTATCTTTTGACGATTCCACCCACGTCATTGCAAGCGAAGCGAAGCAATCTACAGCATCTCGTAAAAAAAGAATTGAAACCCTCGACGCCTATCGCGAATGGCTGCTTAATTTGACCATTGTCGACCCCGCCTGCGGAAGTGGCGCCTTCCTGAATGCCGCCATGCAGTTCCTGATTGCGGAACACAAAGCTATCGATGTCGCCAAGGCCCATATTTACGAAAAAGGCGATGCCGTTCAAATGGCACTCTCCGATATCGAAACGCAGGTCCTTGAGAAGAACATTTACGGAGTAGACATTAACGACGAGTCTGTGGAAATAGCGAAACTCAGTTTGTGGCTACATACGGCCCAACCTGGCAGAAAACTGAACAATTTGAATGACAATATCAAGTGCGGAAACAGCTTGATTAGCGATCCTGAAGTTGCTGGAGACAAGGCTTTTGACTGGGAAAAGGAATTCCCAGAAGTATTCGCCAAGGGCGGCTTTGATGTGGTCATTGGAAACCCGCCGTATGGAGCGACATTTAGCGAAAGAGATATTAGCCATCTGCTTCAAGAGTACCCAAACCAATCCTATCAATTAGACAGCTATCTACTTTTTACTGAAAAGATAAAATCTCTTGCAAGAGAAAAGGCTTTTGCTGGCTATATCATGCCAAATACATGGTTGTCAACAATTTTCAACAATGAAATACGAAAATTTGTGTTTAGAAATTACGCAATAAAAAATTTAAATCACTACTCATACTTTGTTTTTGAAGACGCTACTGTAGAAACAGATGTATATATAATGTCCTTGAATTCTCAAGAGGCAGAGATAAACAACATAGAAGTGAATTTTATTAGCGAACGAGGATTAGAATGGACATCTTCTTTATCACAGCAGAAGATTATCCAATCTGAAGGTGCTCCAATAAACATTTACACCCGTTCAGAATTTGATTCAATAAAGCAAATTACAAACAAGCTTAATAAACTTGGAACTTTATGCCAAATTGTCCAAGGAACAAAGCCTTTCCAAAAAGGAAAAGGATTGCCAAAACAAACACAAGAAATCGTAGATGAAGAGCCATACGTCAAGAGTTTTAAAGAAAACGGCTCTTTTGTACCCCTAATTAGAGGTAGCTTGATGAATCGTTATGCAATTAACTGGAATAACGATTATTGGATTAGTTATGGCGACTGGCTTGCAGAACCGAGATATTCTGCAAAATTTGATGTGAAACAAAAACTATTAATTAGACAAACTGGTGATTCCATAATCGCCGCGTATGATGACAAGCAGTTTGTCGCAAGAGATAATCTTTATGTATTGCGAGATGACGAGCAAAAATTAAACCTTAAAGTTTTGATGGCTGTTCTAAATTCAAGATTCATTACATGGTTTTATCGAAAATTTATTAATCCAGAAGAAGGAAAAACCATGGCTCAAGTAAAGAAAGCACACTTAAATGAACTTCCCATTCCCGACTCGTTGTTAAAGGACGATGAAACAAATGATGTTTTATATCTCGCAGACACCATACTGGATTTAAACAAATCCCTCCAGCAGAAACGCAACAACTTCCTCACGGCGATCAAGGCAGAGTTTAATTTTGAAAAGACAACTCAGACTCTTGAGAAAATTGATGAATACGATTTCAAGACTTTCCTTGCGGAACTGAAGAAAGTCAAGGCCAATGTTTTTGCATCTCAAAAAATTGAATGGGCGGGAACATTCACCACCTACAAAAACGAGTGCAACGAACTCTCCCAAAAAATCGCAGACACCGACCATGAAATTGACCAGAAGGTGTATGCCCTCTATGGCCTAACCGACGACGAAATCGCCATCGTTGAAAATGGATGAAGGTGAAAAAGGTACGTTATGACAGAATACAATTTCTATTGCGATGAAAGTTGCCATTTAGAACACGACGATAGTAATGTCATGGTTCTTGGTGCCGTGTGGTGCCCAAAAGAAAATCGTCACGAAATTAACGAACGTATAAAGCAGATAAAAGTTCAAAACGGGATACCAGCAAAAGCTGAATTGAAGTGGACGAAAATTGCCCCCGCGAAACTACAAGTGTATATAGATTTGATACAGTATTTTTTTGAAGAAAAAAATTTGCATTTTAGAGGGCTTTTAGTTCCTGATAAAAGAAAATTAAACCATAGTGCCTATAACCAGACTCACGATGAATGGTATTACAAGATGTATTTTGGAATGCTAAAGGCTATGCTTATTCCAACGGAACGATACAATATATTTATTGATATTAAAGACACACATTCTTCGAAAAAAGCCCAAAAACTATGTCAGGTTATTTCAAATTCCATGTATGACTTTTCTAAAAGCATCGTGAAACAAGTTAAACCTATTAGGTCTGAAGAAGTTCAGATAATGCAAATTACGGACGTTCTAATCGGAGCCTTCGGCTTCCATAACCGATTTTTTTCTGACAACGGACATCGTAGCGAGGCGAAACAAAAAATTGTTAGACTAATCCAAGAAAAGTCCGGATATACATTGCAAAAATCAACACTACTTAGAGAAGACAAGCTAAACTTGTTTGTATGGAAGGCGAGCGATGTCTAGAGAACATTGTTGGCTTCCACCAATAAAACCGTTCCCGCACGAATCCTTCAATGTTGATTCTTATCGGGAGTACGAGTCTTCCTTGTATAAAGAGTACAGGAGACAATTTTGGGAAACATATCCCATGTTTGAGGGAAAACGGGTACAAGTACGCAGATCTCCGATAATTGATGGATACGAGGAATCTTTCGTTCACTTTACTTGTAAAAATTATGATGGTGCGGAAAATCGCGAACCAGACTTTAGGCGATGTGAACGACTGCATTGGATTCGGCCAGTCATTGAACATTATCTTTGTAAACAGACCTGTGACGAAAATTGCGAAGGCATCAAAACATGGGAAGAACCTTACAAGAATACAGTTCGCGTAAATTTTCTCTTTGAAGAAGAACGTTATCTTGTTGTATTGGAAAAGCGAGAATCCTATTGCTTGCTTATAACGGCGTATTACTTGGATTACGAAAACACTCTTCGCAAGCATCTAAAAAAGTACGAGGCTTATAAAAAAGCAGAAGACGCTCCGGGTTGCGGAACGTCTCCAGAAACTCCTTCTACAACTGGTAGATGAGATATTCCAAATATACATTCTATTTTGGGTAGCGTCAAGATAAGATTCTTTTCAAGATGGAACGACACATCGCTTAAATTGAACAAAAATCAAATAAGAAATGCTGAATTTTGCTTAAAAAAGCCAAGTTAAAAAATTTTTAGACGAAATTCGAGCTGTAAAACAATTTTGCATCACGCCCTCTACGGTCTAACCCTCGAAGAAATCGCCATCATAAAAAAAGGATGATATAAAATTCACCTTGCCTTATATCGCACCTTCTCTTGCAGGTTTTTCATCACAGCCATGGTAAAGGACCCTAATGACTGTCACTGTTTGTTGCTGCGCATCTACGATGTATTAGACTAAAAATAGCTTTTTCCATTTTATCTAAAAAATGAAGAGCTGCTTGTGGTGATTGCAAGTCGTTATAAATGTATTCAAAGGTGTCGCTTAAATCCTGTTTTGCAGCCTGCGTAATAACGACCTGAAAACTCATACTTTGTATTTCGCCTTGATATCAGAGAAGAAAGCTGCCGCTGGTGTTGTTTTGCCGGAAAGGTAGTCTGAATAGCCTTTATCCAATTCCTTGCTGATTTCTTCCGCATTCATTTTAGAGGCGTCGGCAGGCCTTGGCAGCTTCACATCGAAGGGCAGACCCTGCTGCAATATTATTTGCTTGTAGAACATGCAGATTGCATTAGAAACTGGAATACCCAAAGTTTCCAAAATACTTTCGGCCTCTTCTTTTATTTCGGGCTCGATTCGCGCGTAGAGATTTGCTGTTTTTGCCATGGGCCTAATATATAAAATTGTACGCACAAACGCAATACATTTGTAAAAACAGGCGTGTTATTTCGCGAAGACAAACCCGCCGCCTAGCGAGGGCGTCTTGGACGCAAGATCCTGGTGGAGCGACCGCTTGAAATCGTGAATCCTCTTGACTTCCTCAAAACAAAGTGCGAATAATGCTAGACACAAACGTCTTGCTTTCCGCACTTTTGTTTCCTGGGCAAAAATTCGACTTGCTTTTAGCAAATATTTTTTTGTCATGAACTAGTCCTCTCCAATTTTCTGCTCGATGAATTGCGAAAAGTTGTAGCGAAAAAATTCCCCCAGAAAACAGATGCCCTTGAGCGATTTATCTCTGCCCTATCTTTTGAATTTGTGATTGTTCCTGAAAATTACGAACAAGATGTCCCTATTCGGGATCCAAATGATTATCCTGTCCTCCTCGGCGTTTTTATCGGAAACGTGGACGTGCTTGTTACGGGCGACAAAGACTTTACGGATTTGGGAATCCCCAAACCTGAAATCTTGACTCCTTCCGCCTATATTGATAAATACGTTAGCAAGCCGTAAACCGTCTTACTTTCTATATTCCGAAAGCGGTTTTACTTCGCAGCCTTTCTTTTCATAGTAATCCAACATTTCAGGGATTTTCTTTAAATCATAGCTGGTCACGCAATCCGAGATCACGTGGACTTTATAACCGGCCTTGGCCATGTTGAAACAAGTAGATTTCACGCAGGCGGTCGCGTCCGCTCCTGTAATGTAGAATTCGTTGATTCCATGCTCGGCGATAAAATCCGCAAACGCTTCACTGGTAAGTGCATTGCTTTTTGTTTTTACAAAAATATGGTCAGAAACCACGTTCAGTTCCGGTACAAGGTCTTCGCCTTTTGTACCCGGCTTAAATGTGCGTGTCCCTTGCGAGATGTTGTTGTGCTTTATGTAAACGATTTGCAATCCCTGCGCCTGAGCCCATTCGATTGCCTCGTTTATTTTGTCTACAATATCTCTGTAATGCTTTGTGATGTCGTTTTGAATATCGATAATTACGAGTGCCTGACTCATTACGATGTTTCCTTAATGTTTCTTCTCTTAAAGATTACTTCACGTTCACTTTTTTCAGTTCATTTCGGTAGCGTACCAGGTACACGCCGGGGTTCCTGAACTGTGCGCGCAGCACCTGAGCGAGGTTTCCGTTGCGGAGTTGTTCGGCCTGCAAAGTTCCCAGATAGCAGCCTTGCAAATCGAACACGCTTGCAGTGCCCTGCGCCATCGCCGGAGCTACAAATTTCATCGCAATAGATGTCGTGCCGCTTGAAGAAGAACTGGATGGTTCGCTTGCGGAACTGCTCGGCTCTGCGGCGGAACTCACGGGCACGCCGTATTCAAACGCGCCCAAGTCCGGTGCCTTGCCTTCAAATTCAAATCCTAAATCCTCGCCTGCGTCAATCGCGCGGCTCCCTTCCTTGAGTCGCAGGAATTCCGAATAAGGGAGGCTTCCGTCAGCATTGCGCGGGCCGAGAATCCCCGGAATCGTCGAAAGGTCCTTGCCCGTTGTCGTCAAACTCGGGTCGTCGAGACTCAAGAAGTCATCTTCCGTCAAATCAAGTTTCAGGTTCCAATTGTTGTTGTAATCCCCTGGGCACGCTTCGTCGTGGAAATCGGGATTCGTGCCGACTGAGCATGTCCCGACCTGCGAAAGCGAATTCATGGGGAACGCGATGTTGTTTTTGAGCACGTGCGCATTGTCGCCCGTCAAAGCGGCGAGGCCAGCGAGCCTGTTGCCCTGCGCATCGTAATTCGTGGACGCCATGTTGAAGGCGCGTTCACCGTTCATGTAAGAAGTGTTGTTGTACCACTTGCTTCCGGAGCCGGTGTAGTTCGCATAAAAGCCGCTGGACTTGTTTTTCCAGGCCACGCAATACTTGATGGTATGATGCCCGCCGCCGTAGATGCTTTCGCCCATCTTGATGCCGTAACCGTTTCCGTTTTTCGGGCTGTTGGTCCCGTAATCGCTGTAGCCGTTGAGCGCCGCATAGCAGTTTTCCACGACCACGGGGAATTCCTGGTTGATGAAGTCGAAGCCGTCGTCGCTATTCCACCAGGCGCGACACCCGATGAACTTGGTGGTATCGCCATCGCCCACTTCCTGGTAATGCACGCCGAAGCCGTCGGCATTTTCACCGTCGCCCTGGCGGCCCGTGGGGTCGTAGTTGTCGTGCGCATCGCAGTTCAAAATCAAATGTCCGCCACCGTCGGAGGCTCCATCATTGATGAAAATTCCAGGGCCCGCGTTGTGGTGGCTGTCGATCTGCTCCAAAAAGATGTGCTTGCTGGCATAGACAAAAATGCCGGAATTTGAATTGTGCTTCATGGGGACGCCACGGACGTCGAAGCCTTTCAAGTGCAGGTACTTTGCCGAAATCACAATCGGGGAAGTGTAGGTCACGCTGTCGATGACGCCTGCGTCGCTGTGGCTGTGGCCTTGGCCAATCGGGAGATTGCTGCCGTCAAAAATCGGACGTTCGCCGGGGTATGCCAAATAATGGATGCGCTTGTCGTCGCTTTCGCCGCTCGCGGTCAAAAGGATGCCCGCCGTCATGTGGTATCGCTTATAATAAACCGTATCGTGCAAATCGTAGACGCCGCCGCGAATCCACACGGTATCGCCAGCCGCCACCACAGAATTCGCCTTGTTGAGCGAAGCAAACGGTTTTTCCTTCGAACCTGCGGCGCTATCATCGCCATCGGTCGCCACGTAATAAACGGCGCCGAACGCCTGTGCCGCCGCGAGCGACATCACTAATGCACACGCCCTTGCAAAAAATTTCTTATCCATAATCACCTCACCTAACCTTTTGTAATATACTCGAATTTCGGCAATATAGGACGACAAGCAACCCCAAAGTGACTGAAATTACTCATAAAACGCAGTGAAACCGTCCGTTGTCTTCGACAAATAAACCTTTCTTTTCTTCTTCTCGGCATTTTTATTATATTGGGAATATGGCAAACTCTCGCATCAAAGAAGAAATCAAGTTGAAACTGGTTGAATATTTTAACCAGCGTTCCGACATTGATGCCGTGATTTTGTACGGTTCCTTTGCCAAGGAAACTTTTAACGACCGCAGTGATGTTGATATAGCCGTGCATACGCCCGCCCCTCTGTCTTTTGATGCTTTGTCGGAAATTCGGGTGGCATTAAGTTTATTGTGCAGCCGTGAAATTGATGTTGCGGACCTTTCAAAGGCCGAAAGAATTTTCCTTTACCAGATTATGACAACTGGCGAACGCATCAAGTTCAATCATGAAGTGTTCCACAAGTATTCCATGAAGGCGCTCTATTTTTACGAAGATTATCTGCCTATTATCAGG
The DNA here is from genome assembly GCA_024398815.1 of Fibrobacter sp. Lineage (GTDB taxonomy): Bacteria > Fibrobacterota > Fibrobacteria > Fibrobacterales > Fibrobacteraceae > Fibrobacter. Next base: position 130,624 of record JAKSIL010000001.1, on the reverse strand, counting down.
GCTTGCCGCAAGGAAAAAATGCAGCGAATTACCGAAGGAACCTTCTGATGGATAAAGACGTTTTACAGACGAAGCTTGAAATGCTTATTCGTTGCATTCAGAGAATCTAATCCCAAAACATCGCAACGCTTTCGGATTTGGAAGCGAGCCTTGACAAGCAGGAAATAATCATTCTGAATTTACAGCGCGCTGTCCAGATTTGTGTAGATATTGGCAACCATATTGCTATAGATTACGCGGTCGCACCGACTACAATGTCTGATGTGTTTAGAATTCTTGCCGAGAAAAATGTGATCACAAAACAGAACGCCGACAATTTGGCTAAGGCCGTCGGTTTCAGAAATATCGCTGTACATCAGTACGACGTACTTGACAACAATATCATATTTTCCATTGTGCAAAACAACTTGAAAGACTTTGCGGACTTCGCCTCTGCCACTGCAAAACTGGGTTAAAATAAACAAGAGTGTCTAGTAGATGAAAAGCATTTCCCTGTACTTCGGCAGGGGCCACATGTCATCGGGGACGACTTTTTCGAGGCCGTCCACGACCTTGCGGAGTTTCGCCATGGCATCGAGAATTCCCTCGTGTTCACCGGAGAGACTTTCTTCCATGTTGATGATGGCGCCCGACAAGTCGCGGCAACCTTCGCCCAGCACTTTCGCATAGCCGTCCAGCCCGGGGAAGCCCTGGTTCAAAGCCATTTCATTTGTCTTGAGCGCATTGGAGTAAGCCTCCACCACCTTCGGCATGATTACGTTCTTCGCGAGGTCACGGGCGATTTCACCTTCGATGTGGATGCGCTTGTGGTAATCCTCGCTGTTCACTTCGTAGCGGGATTCCATTTCGCGGCGGTTCATCACGCCGTACTTTTCGAAGAGGGCGATGTTCTCTTCCTTGGTGAGCACCTTGAGCGCTTCCATGGTGGTGCGGATGTTCGGGAGCCCGCGACGCTTGGCTTCGGCGACCCATTCGTCGGTGTAGCCGTTGCCGTTGAAGAGCACGCGCTTGTGTTCCTTCACGATTTTCTGCAGAATCTTCTGCAGGCCCGTATGGAAGTTTTTCTCGTCGAGTTTTTCAAGTTGTTCGGCAATCATGTCGAACGCTTCGGCGACAATCGTATTTAGAACAACGTTCGGCTCGGAGCAACTCTGGCTCGAACCCGGTGCGCGGAATTCGAACTTGTTGCCGGTAAACGCAAATGTACTGGTACGGTTGCGGTCGGTGGCGTCGCGCGGGAGCGGCGGCAGCATATCGGCGCCGATGCGCATGGCACCCGCCTGCTTGCTGGACTTGGGCACGCCCTGTTCCAACTGGTCAATCACGTCCATCAGCTGGTCGCCCAGGTACATGGATACGATGGCCGGAGGGGCTTCGTTCGCGCCAAGGCGGTGGTCGTTACCGGCGCCAGCGACCGTCATGCGGAGCAAATCGGCGTGGGTATCCACAGCGTACATAATGGCGCACAACGTTGTAAGGAACACGGCGTTCTGGTGCGGGTCCTTGCCCGGATTAAGGAGGTTCCCCTTGCCGTAAGAAATGCTCCAGTTGTTGTGCTTGCCCGAACCGTTCACCCCGGCGAACGGCTTTTCGTGCAGCAGGCAGACAAGGCCGTAGCGGTCGGCCACGTTGCGGAGCGTTTCCATGATGAGCATGTTGTGGTCGCAAGCGAGGTTCACTTCCTCGAAAATCGGGGCAAGTTCGAACTGCGCGGGTGCGGCCTCGTTGTGACGGGTCTTCGCCGGGATTCCGAGGCGCCAGAGTTCCTTCTCCACGTCGTTCATGAAGTTCAGAATGCGGCTCGGGATGCTACCGAAGTAGTGGTCGTCCATCTGCTGGTGCTTCGCGGGGCTTGCGCCAAAGATGGTGCGGCCGGCCTGGTACAGGTCCGGGCGCTGGAGGTAAAAGCGCTTGTCAATCAGGAAGTATTCCTGCTCGGCGCCGAGGGTGACCGTCGTCTTCTTCGGGTTCGCCTTGAAGCAGGTCATGAGGCGGCGAGTGGACTTGGAAAGCGCCTGCAGACTGCGCAGCAGCGGAGTCTTTTTATCGAGGGCCTCACCGGTGTAACTGCAGAACGCCGTCGGAATGCAGAGCGTGGCACCGTTGCCGTGGCGCTTGATAAAGGCGGGGCTCGTCGGGTCCCAGGCGGTGTAGCCGCGGGCTTCGAACGTAGAGCGAAGGCCGCCGCTCGGGAAGCTGGAGGCGTCCGGTTCGCCCACAATCAGGTTCTTGCCGGAGAGCACCATGATGGCCTTGCAACCGGAGGGTTCGAGGAAACTATCGTGCTTTTCGGCAGTGGAGCCCGTCAGCGGCTGGAACCAGTGCGTAAAGTGAGTAGCGCCGCGGTCCATGGCCCACTTTTTCATGGCGTGGGCGACGTCGCCCGCGATGTTCGGATCCAGGGCCTCGCCCTCGTCGATGGTGGCGAGCAACTTTTCGCAGATGTCCTTCGAGAGGTAGTTGCGCATGGCGTCGGCGTTAAAGACGTCTTCGCCGTAAAAGTCGACGTTCACGGGTGCAGCAGGCATGGCCTTGACTGCAGGCGCGGTGGCAATATCGTAGATAGCTTGTTTTCTGTCCATGCCGTAAATGTAGAAGGGTTTTCAGGCCCCTGCACGGGTGTATTTTTCTTATTTTCCTCCATTTTCTTTACATTTTTGTAAAATTTCATCATTTTATTACATTTTTGTAAAACACGCATATAAAATTTTATATATTGTGTTCAGAAAACCTCTAAAAAAGTCAAAAAAAATCTGAGCGAGACCGAGTGTTTTTGTTTCTCTCCTAGTGCTGCGGCGGAAGGGAGTTCAGACCTTCCGTCGCAGTTTTCTTGTGAGGTGGATCCCGTCGGTGCTTCGCACCTCCAGGATGACTACCATACATTCGTCACCCTGGAGGCGTAGAACGCCGAACGGGGTCCAAGACGAAGCTCTTTCGCAGAGGATGACGAGAACGAAGTGATAGACGAACTGAAAAAAATGTCGCGAGACGACCTCATCGCAGCCCTCAGGGCAAGCGAAACCACCCTCAAGGCGAGGGAGGCTGAACTTCGCGACCTGCGCAACCTCGCAGAAGGCAAAGGAAACGCCGTCGTCGGGAACACCCGCGAAATGCAGGGAATCGTGCGCCAGGCAAGGCAAATCGCCCAGACCGAAGCGGTGGTACTCATCCGCGGGAACTCGGGTACCGGCAAGGAACACACGGCCAGGTTCATCCACGAGAACTCCGCACGCGCAGACGGCCCGTTCGTCACGCTGAACTGCGATGCACTCTCCGACACGCTCGACGCAAACAATTTTGAAGGCGAGCTCTTCGGCTATGAACGCGGAGCCTTCACAGGCGCCACCTCAAGACACCTCGGCAAGGCGGAACAGGCGAAAGGCGGCTCGCTCTTCCTCGACGAAGTGGCGAACCTTTCTGCCACGGCACAGGCAAAACTGCTGCAATTTTTGCAGGAGCGCTCCTTTATGCGACTGGGCTCGAACATCAGCCAGCACGCCGACATCCGCATCATCGCGGGCACAAGTCAGAACCTCGAACTGCTCGTGCAACAGAGAAAATTCCGCGAAGACCTCTTTTACCGCCTGAACATATTCCAGATAAACTTGCCCGACCTCGTGAACCGCAAGACGGACATCCTGCTTTTGGCCGACCACTTTATCGCGAAGATGAACCTCAAGTACGGCAAGAACGTCGCACGCCTGAGCACGCCCGCCATCGACATGCTCATGAGTTATCACTGGCCAGGCAACGTGCGCGAACTCGAGAACTGCATCGAGCACGCGTGCCTCGCGACAACAGACGTGGCCATCAACGCCTACGACCTGCCGCCCACGCTGCAGACCGACATGACCTCGGGAACATCGCTCCTCCCCGAAGGCGGCACGCCGCTTTCAACGCTCCTCGAAAACTACGAGCGAGAAATTTTGACCGAGGCCCTGCGCCGCCACGACGGAAACCTGAGCGCCGCCGGACGCGACCTCTCCGTAAGCCCCCGCATGATGCACTACAAGGTGAAAAAACTCGGAATCTAGTCCTTTACACAGCGAACATACGCCAGATTAGATTTTTCTAGATATGAACTAATATATGCACCTGATTCATAGCTTCCACCGTCAGCAAATCCTACGTAAGCATAAGTGGGAGTAAGAACCTGACTTGTCGTCCATAGAAGATAACCGTTATCATAACGCCAAGTTCCGTTCGTATTAATAACTCCAGTTGGGTAAGGCACCTCAGAAAAGCCAAAGGAATCAGCATTCTCATCCGAGGCATTATAGGCATCAGACATAAGCCGAGCAGTGCCTCCATTATCAGAAGCATACTGAAGAAGATCTTCCCATTCTTCAATACTGGGCAAACGCCAACCGCTAGGGCAAATTCCCTGAACAACTTCCGGCAAAGCACAGTAACCGGTATCGCAGTCCGGCGAATTACTGTCATCATCGGGAAGCGTCATGTAATCTACAGCCGCACTCCACGTATACAATCTGCCCGCAACGCCGCAATAATCCATGACATCGGCAAAACACCGGCTTCTATGTCTGAGACTCGGCGTTTGCACACTGTCCGCATAATTTAAATTTTGAGACATCCATGTTTTACCATTAATGACGGTCGTTCTGTACGTTTGACCATCACGAGGGTCCGTCATCGTGCCATACTTGAAATTTGGATTAAAATAGGCCTCGAGGGGAGCACTCCAGTTAACTTGATACGAACTAGTTTCTCCACATAAATCAAGCCAGCCTTTCTCAGAACAATAGTAAACGGTTTTATAACCACCCAAGGCGTTATAACGCTCCCCTATATTTTCACTCGTACAGACTTTGCCGTTCAAATTCTCATGGTAATTCCAAATTAAAGAGTTCCATTCGCCGGCACCTGTACAAGCATAGGTTGTATCGCCCGCCTGGACAATTTCATGTTCGCGCAGAACTGTGCACCCCGATCCAACCTCCATGTCTTTTACCGTGGCTTCAAGCCACAAACCTCTGAACTCGTCATATTTGTAAACAGTCCCAGTAGTGTCGCCTGTTCTGATTTCGCCATCCTCAGCATCTCTCCAGTGGTATGTTTCCGCAACGAGAGCCGTCACTTTTCGCCATTCTTCATCTTTGCAAATATACCAATCGTAATCTTTCTTCTCGACATTCCTGGAATCATTTTTTTCACGCTGCAACGTACAACCGCCAAATGCAGAATCCATCGAGACAGCCGCGCGCCATTGTTCTTTTTCAACATCATATACATATAGATGCCATCCATTCACGGAGCCTTCGGCAACGTCGCCATCTCCGGAAGGACTCCATCCGTAAGTATCCTTTTCGAGATCGGTCGCAAGGCGCCATCTCCCAGAATCGCATATAAAGCGGTCTTGAGTATTGAACATGCCTGTATCGTAAACTTTATCTTGCTTGATTTCGCCTTCTTCGTCGCAGTCTCCAAGTTCATATTCTGAATACCAAAAAACACGCACATGCTTTTCAAAATCCGACACGCTTCCCATATTCCATTTTTCAATGTGGCTACGAATATCCGCCAAAGATCCAGCCAAGTCTTGAGCTCGCGCCCAATCCGCAAAAACCTGAGATTCACTTGAGTTTTCCCATTCACCAGTTTTCGTAAAAACACTGTCAAAAAGGGCAAGGAATCTTTTTAGTTCCTTTTCACCTCGAGTAGACTGCGCAAGTACGCTCATGGCAAGGAGAGCGGCGCTGCCTTCGCTCTTGCCAAAGATATTAAGATCCTCAGCTGTGGAAAATTTTCCCTGGATGTGGAATTCATTGAATATTTCGGCCTCGGCCTGTTTTTTTGCAGCCGCCATGTTTTGACCTTCATCCATCAGGTAGCGGACTCGTTCAAATTCCAACTGCGTCAGGAAGTTGACATTCACCTCGTCGCGGTTCGAAAGGTCTGTAATAGCGTTCAACTCAATGGACCCGTTCGTCTTTTTCCCGGTCAATTCGTTAAGGTAAACGCCTTTCACATTTACAATGGCGTACTGGCTTGAAAGACTGACATTGGAGATTTTGTAAGCACCATCGTTCCCATACACTTTTCCCGTAAAGGTTTTCCCGGTTTTCGCAAAGCTAGTACCGTCAAGTTCATAAAGAGTCACCACGCTGCCGATATCAAACGGGCCCTTTTGTGCAAAGCCCTTGACGGTCTTGCTTCCGATTGAGACTACCGCAGGCAGGTCGTAAGCATCCTTGTCCGATTTATATTCGAAACTGCTGCTGGAAGGTTTTGACTTGCTGCTAGAAGAAGTTTTCGACTTGACACTGGAAGATGACTTGGCTCCGTCATCGGAATCATCATCGGAATCGTCATCGGACGATGCTGATGAACGGCGACCCGAAGACCCTTCTTCGTCAAGGACCCATTCACCATCTTCGCAGACATAGGAAGCCTTTTCGTCTTTGACGTAGCTCGTCAAACCTTCGCGGCTATCAGTGCAGGCAATAAGGTCATCTTGGCTTTCGACAAGAGGGACATCATCAAGGCTGATTTCCTCGTCGTTTGCCGCCGTACTGCTATCGTCATTGCAAGCCGTCAAACCGAAGGCCGCAAACAGAGGCACGGCCATGACCGCAACAATTTTTTTCCAAAAAGCACACATACAAACTCCTTCTAGCTATAGCGCTCCCATACAACCGACATAAACATAGCTTTTTTTGGCGCTAAAATCATTCAAAGGCCAACTCTCTTCGAAATTTTATCGACAGACCAGTCTATAACGAACATGAAAACTAACGAATACAACAGCAACAGTCCGTAGAGTAAAGCCGGCGAACTCGTGACACCGAACAAAAGAGGCTTGCAAAAATAGTACAGAAAATAGCAATGGACAAGCCAAATGCCCATGGAGCGCGCCCCCAAGAAACACAATGCTTTTGTAGCGATTTTCAACTTTGCCAAGTAGCAACAAAGAAACACTATAAATGGCGTAACGACAATCGTAATCCAGTTCATGCCGCTAACAGCGCGGGCATACAGAAGTGCCACCGCCACGAAAAGCGAAACCGCAAAGGCCTTTTTATTTAGCGCAATCTTATTCTTCGTTTTTGCCGCCAGCATGCCCAACAAAAAGGAGCTGAAGTACAAACCGAAGGCGGAAACATCCACCAGCAAGAAATCATCAATCGTCAAAAAACTCAACAAGACGCGCACGATGACTGTGAGTACCACGGTCACTCCCAAAAAGGCGTAGACGCTCTTGATTTTCAGGAACAACGGAAATATCAGGAGGCACAGGAAATATGTGAGAATAAACCAGCTTTCATGATAAAATTCCTGGCTTATGCAAAGGATGTCGGTAAGCGCATACACCGCGTCGAACTTATAAAAGCCAAAAACATTCGCGACTACAAAAAACGGGACGAAGTATTTCCAAAACGCGAGATACAGTTTTCCTACGCGGCCTTTAAAATCGCGCCACGAAAATCCCCTATCCCGGTAAGAAACAGTCAGCCCGTATCCGCTTATAAAGATGAACATGTTCACGCATATTTTGCAGGCGTGGCCAAGGTTCACCAGGACACCGCAAATTTCAATGTCGGGAATCCTTTCGGGAAAGGCGAACAGATGGTGGGCCAGCATCATCATGATGGCAAGGCCCTTGATAAGCATGCTTTGTTCTTTCGTCAAATACATCGATGTTGTAAAACTACAATATTTCCCAATGGAGAGGCCGACAAATCTTGCGTTTTTCGTCAAATTTCGCCAAATTCGGCATGTTGCAACTTATGCAACGGAAACTTTACAAAAAAGCCCGATTCACCCTATTTTTATCTATTTTATAGGTAGATTAAAGAGTATGCCAGAAGTATTAGACTATCTAGAATACCGCGAGTTCCTAAAGGACTGGTTTGTCGAGACAAAAAAAGACAATCCGTTCACGAGCTATCGCTATTTAGGACAGAAGACCGGAGTGGATCCGGCCTGGCTTGTTCGCGTATTCCAGAAAGAAGGCCACCTGAACGAAAGTACGCTCCCCGCATTCATCAGAATTTGCGGACTCGACGACCGCAGGGCCGAATACTTCAAGACGCTTTACCGTTTCAACAAGACCAAGGCGAAGCAGACGCTCTCGGAGCTCTACTACAAGCTCCTGGAATTGCGTTCCCTTGAAACCCGCATTCTTTCGACACCGGAACTCGCCTACTTTGGAAGTTGGGCCTGTGCCGCCTTGCGCGCACTTATCGGTATCACGAAAGACACGAGCGACATCACCAAGTTGGGCGACCACCTGAATCCGCCCATCTCGCAAGACGACGCTCGCAATGCCCTCGGCATTCTCAAGCAACTCGGTCTCGTGGTTCCCGACGGCAATAACGGCTGGAACATCACCGACCAGATCATAAGCACCGGTGGCGAAGTCAAGAGCCGTGCCGTTCGCGATTTCCACCGGCATACCCTGGAACTCGCCCAGGAATCCCTGGACCGCCACAAACCTGAAGAACGCGACATTTCCAGCGTGGTGTTTACCGCCGACGAAACCGACCTGCCTGAAATCAAGCACAAAATCGAAGAATTTAGACGCGGACTTTTGCAGTTCGCCCGCAAGAGCGAGCACGCCGACCGCGTGTACGCCTTGAATATTTCCATGTTCCCCCTCTCCGACAAGGTGGATGACCCGGCTACAGCCGACAGTCCCCTTTCCAAAGACCATAAGGAGGGCTAGACCATGAGACAATCTTTTAATTTTTTGTATCTTTCCAGCGTGCGTAAGTTGAACCTTACATCAGGTAGCGTTATCAAGGCCCTCTCTACGAGCCTGTTATTTGGTGTTGCTGCAAGTTTTATCGCTTGTTCCGACTCGAACAACGAAGTTGCAGGCGGTGGCCCCAGCGGCACCGAAGCGGGTAACGCCATCACCGCGCAGATTATGCAGACCGGCTCCCCGGCAGCCATGGCAAGGGTGAAGCTCATCGAAAGCGAAAGCCTCGATGGAGCCGAAAACGCCTACACCGCCGAAACCGACAGCGAAGGTTTCGTGACCCTCGAAAATGTGGACAAGGGCAAGTACACCATGGAAGCTTCCGTGGACGGTTTCGCCGTGCAAGTCGACGTGAATTACGAAGGTGACGTCAAGGACCTTGGCAAGCAGGACCTTCAGAAGACGGTCTACATAGAAAAGACTTTGACCGACCTCGGTTGCGAAAAATGCGGCGAAGCCAACGGTACCATCAAGTTCCGCGGACTTGACCATTCTGCCGAAGTGGTTGACGGCAAGTTCGTCATTGACAACCTGCCCGCCGGAGAACTCGACTTCGTATTCATACCTGCGGCAGGAGAATCGGTTGACTCGGTCGACTTCAACGTAACTGCCAACCCTGGGGACTCCCTTGTCGTGAAAACCCCCAAAGACGAACCGGCCAAGGACGATACCTCTAGCGTAGAAAAATCCGACGCAATGGCAAGCCTTGTTTTCGACGACTTTGAAGACGGCGATAACTTGCATGCATTGGCCGCCGACTACGGCATGACCCTCGAAGGTCACGGAATGTGGTCGCTGACCATGGGCGACAACATGTACGGCAGCGGGCCTATTTCGGTGGAGCCCAAGATTAGCGAAGAAACCGCTTCGAATCCGTTCCTCGCCATTATCGAAAAAGAAGACGGTAATTCGCAGGTACATTTCAAATTGACTTTCCCGGACTCTGCATACCAGGCTTATCCTCCGGTTATAGATTCTACGGCATCATGGGCTTCAAACCCATCGTACATGTTCATGGATTCCTCAAGTTGGGTTTCACAGTGGTGGGTTTGCCTCGGCGTAAAAATCGGCAAGTCCGGCACACCCTATGACCTCAGCAGCGTTGACTCCATCGCATTTGACGCCTGGGGCGACGGCATCGCCATGTTCGAACTCGCAAACGAAACAAAGGCTAGCGATAGTTCCTCTGGAGTCAACAATACAAGTATTGTAGCCGCACTAGCTTCTGTATCTTACGACCCGCGCAAGATTATTACGGGCTCTGCTGAATTCGACATCCCGAAGACAAAGACCCGCATTGTGTTCGCCATGAGCGATTTGCTCCCGAGTGAAGCCGACCGCAAGAACGTCAGCATGGTCGCCGTAGTATTCCACAGCGATGCTGAATTCTTCTTCGACAATCTGGAATTCATCGGCAAGGATTTGCAAAAGATGCAAGGCATCTGGGAACAGACGACCAAATAATGACCGGCGCCCGTTCCGTTAAATCGAACCAGGATTCAATCCACAAAGACCTTGAAGAACTTGTACGGAAATATGCCCGTACAAGTTTTTTGCGTCCAGTTGCAGACCACACGCGGGAAGCGTTCGCCAAGGCTGAAGAGTTTATCGAAAGCTTTTACGAAAGCAAGGACCAGAGCAGTGAATGCAAAGACCGTCGCACCCCCGTCCAGGTGATTCTGGATTCCGGTTGCGGCACCGGCGAAAGCACGATTCACATCGCAAAAAGATTCCCGGACATCCCCGTCATCGGCATCGACAAATCTTTGGCAAGGCTCGACAAGGCCGAAAACGCAGGGCGCAACCTGGAACTGCCGTCCAATGCCTTCTGGGTGCGCGGGGAGCTGTTGGACTTCTGGAAACTCGCCCACGAAAAAATGCAAGAAGGGCTATGGACAGTCCCGTACCACGCGATATTCTTTCCGAACCCTTGGCCTAAGCAAAGCGAAGCCACCAGGCGATTCCACATGCACCCCATATTCCCGACGATGCTTCCCATGGCCAAAGTCACAGAACTCCGCACCAACTGGGAAATCTACGCACAGGAATTTGCAAAGGCCGCCACAATCCTCGGCAGCGAAAAAAATATTGAGCTCTGCGCCGAATATAAAGAATACCGTCCCGAAGAACCCGAGACGGCATTTGAACGAAAATATATGGAAGCCCGCCAACAGCTGTGGCAAGTAATCGTTACTTGCGGTCAGCCATCCAATTCAAGTAAGACTTGATATTCTTGGTGAAGCGTACCTCGACCTTGGAACCGGGCATGATGACGAATTCAGAAAGACCGTACTTGTTGGAGCTTCTGCTGCCCCAGTCGTAGGTGTAGCCAAGACGGGTCCAAGGATAGCCTCCCTGCACATAGCTCGCGGCCTTCTGCTTGTCGAACCAGTCCTTGAACCAGGAGAGGCGTTCGGGCGTTTCAAATTCGCTATCGACTTCGCCATCGAATTCCACCTTCATCGAAGGGCTCGTGACGTCGGTGACGTACGCCGGACGGATGAGATCGTGCGGGTCAACCCAGATGAGGCTAAAGTGCGTCACGTTTTCGTCCTTGTGAAGACCGTACAGCTGACGAAGGCGCAAAGACCAGTTGCGGACCTTCGGAGCATTTTCCTTGTACCAGTTGAAGAATTCCTTTTCGCTTGCCACCCAGACTTCCTTGTCGAGGGAAACATATTCGTTGTCCTTGTACGTGTCGGGTTCGCCATGCAAGGTGACCATGAGGACCTTGGACTTGTCGGCATTCCAAACGATGTTCTCGGAACTTTCGGAGATGAGCACCAGCGGGTAGATTTCTTCGCTGGTGGCATCGGCGGCATCCTTGATGGATGCTTCGTACTGGGCGGTCATCATGGAGTCACGGTCAGCAAACGAGACCGTGCCGCCCTTGTTGTCGACGACTTCACAATAAGGAATGCTGTCGAAGTTCGCGGCGACCTTGTTCTTTTGGAAGAATTCCTCTAGCAGAGCATCGTTGTGCGAAAACAGTTTATCGCTTTCGACAAACGAAATGACGGCCTTGCAAAAGCCCTTTTCGGGAACAATGACACCCACCGGGCCCGGAGTCTTGGAACTTGCCGCAGTATCGAGCACCAGCTTGTTTTCGTCTTCACCGCAGGAATACGAGTACCAAAGCAGGGTCGCCTTGCCGGGCTTGTGTTCGGTCACGAACAAATTATCCTGTTCCTGGCTCCACATCGGCTTAACCGTAACGACGGAATCGCCAAGCTTCATGTATTGGGGGTTGGCTTCGCTGCAGTAGAAGGCCGGCTGGCGGAACACACCGATAACGCCTGTTTTAGCCTTGAAAAGCTGTTGGTCTTCGAGATTCGGGCCATGAGCACAGGCAAAAAATGCAAGCGCCACAAAACTAGAGAATATCAGGGAATATATCTTTTTCATGCCCACAAATATAGGATTAAAGCAAAAATTTCACTTCCATGTGGATTATGTTTTCTATCTTTTAGGGCGTAAAACAAGAGGTCCACTATGACATTCGAAGAAATGTTCGCGCTCGCATGTCAGCGCAAAAAGGAAATGCCGGAAGGCAAGAGCACCACGGAACTTTTCAAGAAGGGTGCCCACGGCATCGGCAAGAAGCTGGTGGAAGAAGCCGGCGAAAGCTGGATGGCCGCCCGTTACGAAACCCGCGACGACCAGTGCCTGGAACTTTCCCAGGTTCTGTACTATGTGGCCTGCATGATGGCAGAAAAAGGTCTCACCCTCGAAGAAGTGTACGCTAAACTATGATTAAGGTAGCTCTCCCGAACAAGGGCATGCTCTTTGAACCGACGCAGGAACTTTTGAAGGCCTGCGGTTACAAGGCATCCAAGCCCTACAAGACTTTGACCCAGATCGACACCAAGAACGGTATCGAATTTTTCTTCCTGCGCCCTAGCGACATCCCCATGTATGTGGGTCGCGGCATCATCGACGCAGGCATCACCGGCATCGACTTCAACGCCGAAGCCAAGAGCCCGGCCGTGAAGGTTCTGGACCTGCCCTTTGGCGCTTCCAAGATGTGTGCTGCCGTCCCGAACGAAAGCCCCATCCAGGGCCTCGATGAACTGAAGGACAAGACCATTGCCACAAGCTTCCCGAACATCGTGGAAGGCTTCTACAAGAAGCCGATGGATTTTGTGGTTCTTGAAGGTGCCGTCGAAATTTCCGTGAGCCTCGGTGTGGCAGACGCCATCGTGGACGTCGTGGAAACGGGTACGACTTTGAAGCAGGCCGGCCTCCGCATTATCGGAGAACCGCTGTTCCGCAGTAACGCAGCCCTCTTCTGCAACCCGCAGAAGACCGAACTCGAAGAAGTCAACACGCTCATCCGCCGCATCCAGGGTAAGCTCGTCGCACAGTCGTACATGATGATTGAATACGACTGCCCGGCAGAACTCCTGCAAAAGGCTTGCGAACTGACCCCGGGCCTCGATGCCCCGACCGTCACCAAGCTCCACGGCCGCGAATGGTACTCCGTGAAGGCCATGGTCCCGCAAGAAGAAGCGAACGCCATCATGGATAAACTCTGGGACGCAGGCGCCAGGAGCATCCTCCTCTTCGGTATCAAGAGCGCACGTATCTAGACGAAAGAACATAAATGGAATCTCTCGCCTACTTAGCACGCCAACCTATCCTCGACCGCGAAGGGAAGATCTTTGCGTACGAGCTCCTGTTTCGCGATTCGCCGAGCAGCGATACCGCTGTGATTGCAAGCGACGTTCTCGCCACGGCGCAAGTTCTGGAAAACGTCCTCAACAACATAGGGCTCCCGAAGCTCATCGGCGAACACAAGGCTTTCGTGAACTGCAGCCGCGACATGCTGCTCGACAACGTCTTTGGCCTCTTGAACCCGCGCTGTTTCGTCCTTGAAATTCTTGAAGATGTGGAAGTTGACGAATCGCTGGTGAAAGCCGTAGAACGCTACAAGAGCCGCGGGTTCGAGTTGGCGCTCGACGACTTCATCTTCAACGAAGACTTTTTAACACGATGCGAACCTCTGTTCAAGTACGTCTCGTACGTGAAGATGGACCTCGTGGACAACAACGACGAAGCCCTCGCCAAGGCGGCCAAGTTCTTCAAAGAAAAGAACATCAAGCTTCTTGCCGAAAAGGTAGAGACCAAGGCTTGCTTCAAAAAGCGCTTGGCCGAAGGCTACGACTACTTCCAGGGGTTCTTCTTTGCAAAGCCCGAACTCGTGACCGGCAAAAAAATCGACGCTACTTCGGCAGCCATTCTGCGCATTCTATTACTGCTTCGCACGCATCCAAGCTTAGACGAACTGTGCGACTGCTTTGCCCAGTTCGGCGACGTCGCGGCGAATCTTTTGCGCTTTGTGAACTCCGACGCCCAATTCAGAAGTCAAAGCATTGCAAACGTGCGTGACGCCATCGTATGGATAGGCATGAGGAACATCCAGGAATGGCTGATGCTCATGCTGTACGCGCGCCCTGAAATGGGAATGACGCCGCAGAGTTCCCCGCTGTTCCAGAACGCAAGCCACCGTGCCAAGTTCCTTGAACTTCTGGCGCGCGTCGTAAGCGGCACCGACGACGACCTTCCGGCCAAGGCCTTCATGGTCGGCCTCATCAGCCGTATGGACGCACTTGTCGGAGCTCCCCTGGAATCCATTCTTACCGACTCCCCCGCCGACGAAGAAATGCGCACGGCCCTATTGCAGCGCACCGGCCGCCTCGGCACACTGTTGCGCTTGGCCGATGCCGTCGAACAGGACGACCAGGCCACCATCGTTGAAATCATCACTGAACTCAAGATGTCGGCCACCATCCTCAACCGTTGCGTAAACGACGCGTACACTTGGGCCCATGAACGTTGAACCGGAAAGCCTCGAAGCGCTGATAGCTGAATTCGCGAGCCTCCCGAGCATCGGGCAAAAGACGGCCCGCCGTTTGGCATACTACATTCTAAGCCGAAGCAAAGGCGATGTAGAGCGCTTTGCAGGCAACATGGTCCGCGCAGCGGAACTCGTGCATTCGTGCCCAGTATGCCACGCCTTTACCGATCAGGAACGTTGCCCCATTTGTACCGAGCGCGAAGGTTCAAAAGCAATCTGTGTCGTCGAAAAAAGTTCCGACATTCTTCCTTTTGAGCGCTCCGGAATTTTCAAAGGACTTTACTTTGTTCTGGGAGGAGTCATTTCTCCGCTAGACGGCGTTGGACCGGAGCAGTTGCACCTGCCCCAGCTCATCAACCGCATCAAGGACGAAGGAATCGAAGAACTGGTGCTAGCCCTGGGCTCGAGCCCCGAAGCCGACAGCACGGCATTGATGATTGACCGCATGCTTGCGGGCGTCTCTGTAAAACGCACACGACTCGCCCGTGGAATTCCCATGGGAAGCGACTTGGAATTCGTGGACGAAGTCACCATGCTCCGCGCTTTCGAAGGCAGGGTAAGCCTATGAGTTTCGACGCCAAGGCACCTCACCAGGCCCCGGTCAAATTTGGCAATTTCACCGTAACCTCGGCCCAGTTCGTAAAAGCCGCGGTCAACTTGAAAGGGCTCCCGTCGGAACGGCTCCCCCAGATAGCCTTCCTCGGACGGTCCAATGTGGGCAAATCTTCGCTGCTGAACGCCCTCATGGGGCAAAAAAAACTGGTAAAAGTCAGTTCTGCCCCCGGAAAAACCCGTGAAATCAATTTTTTCAAAGTCAACAACCGATTTTTTCTTGTAGATTTACCTGGTGTAGGCTTTGCCAAAGTGAGTAATTCCAAACGTGACGAAATGGCGGACTTTATCCGTGAATACGTGGAAAAGTGCCAGGACTTGCGTGGACTCGTTTACTTGGTGGACATACGCCACGGCGGAACCCCTATCGACATTGAAACGGTAGAGAGCATCCGCGAGACGGGGTGTCCCGTGCTGGTAGTCGCCAGCAAAAGGGACAAGGTGAACCAGTCGGAGTTGGCCAAGAACCTGAAACTGATTCAGGAAAGGCTGGACCTGGATTCAAAACCCCTCTGCGTAAGTTCATTCAAGAAATTCGGCCTGGAATCACTTTGGGAAGAACTGCAGGAAGCTTTGAGCGGAAAACAACTTGTAACTGAAGAAAATGGAACGCGCTGAAGACAAAAACAACGACAACCTAACCTTGCTTGGAAAGATTTTCCACAAGTTGGGAATGTCCATAATGTGCATTACGATTGGACAGCAAATTGTCTTGCTGTTCCGTGCACTGTCGTCGTTCTTTTCGGAAAGCCGCAGTTTCAAGACAGACTCGAAAAACATTATCCTCCAGACTTTCTTTACCGGTGTCGAGATTTTCCCGGTGCTCTTTGTGGTGGCCACTTTGTTCGGCGCCATCGTCATTGTCGAAGTGATGACGATGACAGGCAAGATGGGCTTCAGCGACGTGGTGGGAAACTTGATGGTGGTAGTGGTCATCCGCGAACTGGGGCCGATCCTCACGGCATTCTTGATTGCAGGCCGAAGCGGTTCTTCGCTATCGACCTATGTCGGCGGCATGGTCATCAACTCCGAAGTCGATGCTCTTGCCACCATGGGCGTTGACCCTATCCGTTACCTGGTGATGCCCGGTCTTATCGGTGGCACCATCGCCACATTTATCATGACCATCATTTTCAGTGCGAGCGCCATCGGCGCCGGATTCCTCGTCATCAAGGGGCTTATCGCCATCACGGGAAACGCACTGAACTTGCAGCTCACCTGGGACTATCTATCGACCGAAATTCTTAGCGCCATGACCATGATGGACTTTGTATTCATTGTAATCAAGCCTCTCGTGTTCGGGTGCATCATCACGACAAACGCTTGCTACCAGGCCATGAACATCGCCCACGATATTCGCCAGGTTCCCAAGGCTACCGGCAAATCGGTCATTAAATCGTTCTTCTACATTGTTTGCGCCGACGTTGTTCTTTCCATATTCTATTTCCTGGATTATTTCAACGAGATTTCGAAGATTATCTAATGCACAACGAAGCGCTACGCATAGAGGATTTGCATCTTTCGTATTCGAATCTTTTGGGTACGGTTTTTTCGAAACCGCGTGCACTTTCGTTCTTCTTAAGGAATAGGGACAACGACAAGGAACTTATTAACGGAGCGAACCTCGTTTTGCACCGCGGAGAAACGCTGTGCATCGGAGGACCTTCGGGTCAAGGCAAGAGCGCCCTCCTGCGCGTAATTGCAGGCCTTATCAGGCCCAACCAAGGTCGTCTGTTTTACTTTGGCGAATACATTCCTCCAGAGAGGCATTCCGCCCTTGAAATTGCCAAGCGCCAAGTTGGGCTCGTTTTCCAGAACGGGGCCTTGATTTCGAACTTGCGCGTTCGCGACAACATCGCACTCCCCTTGCGCTACCACAAAAAAGGCACTCCGAAGGAGATTGATGAAAAAATCAACATGGCCATGGACTTGATGCGCGTCAGAAACGAAGCAAACATGTTTCCGCACCAGTTGAGCGTCGGCATGCAAAAGCGCGTGGCCATTGCGCGTTCGTGGGCCATGGACCCCAGGCTTTTGCTGATGGACGAACCCACCGCAGGTCTTGACAACTACAACCGTCGTAACCTGCTGCCGCTGATTGACAACATGAGAACGTTGTTCAAGACGTCGATTATCATCATCACTCACGATTTGATGATTGCAAAAGAACTGGACTGCAACATTAGCTTTTTGCACAACAGGACTCTTACGGATCCGCATTCATTCAATTACTGGTCCAGCGCCGACAACGCCATTTCCAGGGAACTTTTCCGCGACCTGCGCGTAAGCGGATAGTCCACAAACCTTTAACAAAATTATGTTCTTACCGTTACCAGACGATTTTCATGCCCATTTACGCCAAGGCGATTTGATGCCCGGCTACGTTCGCGACCTGGTGAGCCAATTCGGCCGAGCCATCATTATGCCGAACACAGTTCCTGCCATGACGAGCGCGAAGGCCATCGCCGATTACAAGAAGCAAATCCTTGAAGCGGCGGCTCCCGTACGCAAAGACTTCGAGCCGCTCATGACTTTCAAGTTGAACCCGAACTACACGGAACAGGACTTGAAGGACATGATGGCCGTGGGCGTTGTCGCCGGCAAGTACTACCCCGCTGGCGTCACCACGAACAGCCAGGACGGCATCAGCGACTTCGAAGGAATTTTCCCTGTCGTCGCCATGATGGAAAAACTGGGACTCGTGCTCTGCGTGCACGGCGAAGAACCGGGCGAATTCTGCCTGGACCGCGAACCGGCTTTTATCAAGCGCGTCGAAACTTTATCTGCAAAGTTCCCGAAGCTTAAAATTGTCTTCGAGCACTTGAGCAGCGCCAAGTCCGTCGAGGCGGTAAAGCGCCTCCCTGCAAACGTGGCGGCCACATTCACGGTGCATCACCTGATGATGACCTTGGACGATGTGGTTGGCGACGCCCTCCGGCCGCATCACTTCTGCAAGCCGTTACCGAAGCGGCCGGAAGACCGTGCCGCGATTCGTGAAGCCGCATTTAGTGGCAGTCCCAAGTTCTTCCTCGGCACGGACTCCGCCCCGCACCAGCAGGGCAAAAAGGAATGCCCGTGCGGGGCGGCGGGCGTCTACAGCGCACCCGTTGCCATTCCGCTCTTGGTGCAGGAATTCGACCGCGCCGGCGCTTTGGACAAACTTCCGAATTTCATTGCAGGCTTCGGCGCCGACTTCTACGGAATTCCGCGCACCACAAAGCAAATCGAAGTCGTAAAGGAACCCTGGAAGGTCCCCGAAATCGTAAACGGAGTCGTTCCGCTCGCCGCCGGCCAGACACTTGAATGGAAGATAAAGTAAATTCCGTCTCAACAGAAAAATGAGCAAAAACATCTGTCCTCTTGGGCAGATTTTTTTGTATGTTTCAAATATGCGAGCACTATTGGCATTTCTCTATTACCTGACCGTTTTTGCCGGGATGATGATTCTTGGAACCCCCTACATCATCTACAAAAAAATCACCCACCACAAAGAAGAAATCACGAACGTCTGCCGTTTCCATTTTACGCACATCGTCTTCAAGCTTTTCCGTATAAAAGTAAGCGTCGAAGGTGCCGAAAACATCCCTCAGAAAAAGGGTTTCGTGATGATAGCGAACCACCAGAGCTTCATGGACACGAATGTCATCTGGCACTCTATCGCCAATGCGGCGTTCATGGCAAAGGCCAGCCTCTGGAAGGCCCCCATTTTTGGATGGGTCATAAACAACGTCGGCTGCATTCCGGTGCACAAGAACCCGCGCATGAATGCCGGCATGGGAAACGCCGTCGCCGAACGAATCGCGAACGGATACAACTTCGCCGTATTCCCCGAAGGGCACCGCACCGAAGACGGACGCATGCTCAAGTTCCAAAATGGAATATTTCGCATGGCGAAAGAGCACCACTTTGACATATTACCTATTACATTAATAAATACCGGCGAACATCTGCCCAAAGTCAAGTGGGCCGTGTACGGCGGTGAAGTCAAGATTGTCGTCCATCCTCTCGTCAAGGCAGAATCCTATGCCGACAAGCCGATGGCCGAACTCCGCGACGAAATGCACGATTTGATTGAATCCGCAATGCCTTACAAGCAAGCGGAAATTGCTGCAGCCGCAGCAGAAGTTAAGGAGGCCTAAAATGCCAAACCGTTTACCTAGCGAAGAACAGATTATCGCTATACTCCGTGACGAACCTATGGTGGGGAGCCAACTCCGTGGCGCCCTGGGGCTTCCGAAAAAACAGAAGATGGCTTTCAAGCAGTTGCTCGCCGACATGGTGGAGCGCGGTCTTTTGAAGCGCACTAGCCACAAGGAATACCAACTGGGCGATGGCGAACCGCTCGAAGAAAAAGAGGAAAAGCGCCGTCGCAAATTCGCGGAACAGGGCGTCGAAGACAATCGCCGCCCCGGTGCCCGCAGCCGTCGCCAGAACGACAAGGAAAACGAAACACGCGTCAAGCGCGGCATTCTGCACCAGACCGGCGAAGAAGCCTGGGAAGTGCACGAACTCGAAACCGGCAAGGTCTACGAGATGTGCCACAGGCGCACCGCCCCCGGCAAAGAAGGCGAGACCATCAGTTTCACGCTGTACCCGCACCCGAAACTCAAGCACAGTTACTTAGCCAAGGTGGACCGCACCGCCGAAGCGATGAACATCAGTTGGGACGAAGTCAAGACGAAGTTCATGGAAGAAAGCAACCTCCCGAAGGACTTCAGCCCCGCCGTCAAGAAATACGTGGATGGCATCAAGGAACCATGCGGCAAGGATTTCAAGGGCCGCGTCGATTACCGCAACCTGACCATCCTCTGCATCGACCCGGAAGGCGCCATGGACCACGACGACGCCATCAGCGTCGAAAGGCTGCCCGGCGGCGGCTTTAAACTCGGCGTGCACATCGCCGACGTGAGTTACTACGTACCCGAAGGAAGCGACTTGGACGAAGAGGCCCTGGAACGCAGTTACACGCAGTATCTGCCGTGGACCGCCGTGCCCATGCTCCCGGAAAAACTTTCGAGCAACGTATGCAGTCTGCACGAAGGCGTGGACCGCTGCGCATTCACCTGCATGATGGAACTCGACAAGGATGCGAACGTGCTCAGTTGGGATTTCCACCGCAGTATCGTGAAGATTACCAAATCCATCACCTACCAGCAGGCCGTGGTGATGATGGAAAACGGCGACGACGACATCAAGGCGCTCGCCGAAGTCACGAAACTCTTGAAAATCAACCGCACCAAGGAAGGTCTGCTGGAATTCAAGAGTACCGAATACGGTTGCAAGTTCAACGAAAAAGGCGAACCCGAAAAAATCGTACCGCGCGAAACCGACGAAAGCAATTCGTGGGTGGAAGAATGCATGCTCATTGCGAACAACTGCTGCGCGAAGGAACTCGCCAAGCGCAAACTGCAGGGCATCTACCGTATCCACGAAGCGCCCGACACCAAGGACATCATGGAACTGTACTACATGTACCCGGACTTGTTCAAGGATTCCCCGGTGATGCTCCGCGACTTGGGCAAGCCCCGCAGCGGCGATACGAACTTGAATCCGGTCGCCTTCAAACTTTACCAGCACTTGGTGAAGCGCGCGGGCGACGACGAAACACTTACGAACCGCATTCTGCGCAGCATGCAGAAGGCGCATTACGACAGCAACAGTTTCGGGCACTTCGCCTTGAACTGGCAGGACTACAGCCACTTCACTTCGCCGATTCGCCGTTACGCGGACCTCTGGTGCCATCGTGAACTCGCCCGCAAAGGCAAGGACATCGAAGCCGAGCGCACGAACAGCGTGATTGAAGTATGCGACCTGATTTCGGCGAACGAAATCAAGAACATGAAGGTGGAACGCATTTCCATCAAGGTCTGCAGTTGCTGGATTTTGAAGAGCCGCCTGGGCGACGACTTCGAAGCAAGCGTCACGGGAATCGAGGAATGGGGCATCTACGTTTCCATCGCAGACCCGATTGCCGAAGGCCTGGTGCGCTTCCGCGATATCGCAGGTGACGACTACTATGTATTCAATCCGGACCAAGGCTTGGCCTACGGGAAGCGCAGTGGGCGCACATTCCGCAGAGGAGACAAGGTGATGGTGCGCCTACTCCGCGTAGATCCTCTACGCGGCCAGGCCGACTTCAGCATTCTCGAGAAGCTCAGCAGCGAACCGAAGAAGAAACGCCGCCAAGGCGAACGCGACGTAAGCGAACGCGCGGACCGTGCAGCGGCTGCGGAAGCTCTCGGCTACGTAAGCCAGCCCGACGAAAACTTCGACGACTTTGCCGGTGGCGGATTCGACGACGAACCGGAATACATGCCCATGAAGCGCAGCCGCGATCGCAAGCGATCCGCCGATTTCGGCGAGCACGGCCGCGGACGTTCCTCAGAAGCACGCGGACGTTCCAGCGGCGGAAATGATCGCGGAGGCAAGTCCAACAAGAAATCCGGACCCAAGGCCTTTGGCGAAAAACTAGCCAAGGGGCGCGGAGGCCGTGGCCGTAGCGGCCGAAGGTAAAATATGTCTAATGCACACACGAAAATCGCGCTTTACGCAAGCTACCAGACCGGGAAAGAACTTCCGGGCTATATAAAGTTTGCGTTAAAGCATTTATCCGAAACCGATTTTCATGTGGTGCTTTTGACTAACAGTCGCGAACTTTCGAACGAGACCTACGAGTTCCTCGCCGACAACGACATCGAGCTTTTCTTCACCGAAAACCACGGATTCGATTTCGGCATGTACCGTCGCTACCTGCAGCTCCGTTCGAACAGCATCGCAAGCGCCAATTGCGCAGGTCAGCAGGAATCGTCCATCAACAATCTTGAGCGACTTCTGCTGCTAAACGATTCCGTCATCTACTACCAGAACAAATTCTCCGAGTATTTCGAACAGGCCGAAAATAGTTCCGCCGACGTCGTTTCGCTCACATGCTCCAACGAGTTTTCGCCACACCTGCTCACCTTCTTCCTGTACATGAAGCAGCCGGCCTTAGGCGCCTTTTACATGTTCCTGTTCGAAACTCCCGAGCAGGACACGCCGCAAAATTTGGCGCGCAACCTGCAATTTCCATTGAGCGACAGCTTCATGGACGCTGGCGTCCACATGGATTCAATTTTCCAGACAGAAAAGCAGGCTTCGTTCGCCTACCCGGAACTGATTCGCCAGGGGGCAGGATTCATCAAGGTAAAGCTTTTGCAAGGCGTGTACACTTATAAAGAACAACTCCGCTTTATAGAAAACGGCGAATACGATTCGCTCCACGCCAACTACGCCGAACTCGTAAAGCAGGCGGGGCTCGCACCCGACTTTGACGAGAAATGGCTCCCCACCTCGTTGCGCGAAACGGCCCAGCGCAAAATACTGTGGCCCGCCTTGAACTTCGCCACGAAAATCAAGAACAAACTATTTAAAAAGCCCGTCAAGAATGACGGGCAATAAAAAGTTTTAATTTCTCGGCGCAAGCGCCTATCCATTATTTTTTCTTCTTGACGATTTCGGCGTCCTTCACATTCTTGCCGTTGAGCTTGGAGGAACCTGCCGGAGCGGGAATGAATCTGCTGTTGATGAACTTGTACTGAACGATGGTCCAGATATTCGAAATGATCCAGTAGAGCACGAGGCCAGAAGGCATCACAGCACTGAAGAAGAACATCATGGCGGGCATCATCCACACCATCATCTTCTGCTGGGCAGGGTCCATACCGGCGCTGGAGCCCATGGTCACCTTGGTCTGGAAGTAAGTGGAGACCACCATGATCCACGGAAGAATGGCAAGACCGGAGGGCATCACATACGGAATGCTGAATCCCGTCCACACCACATCGCTACGGCTGAGGTCCGAAATCCAGAGGAATGCCGGCATGCCGCGAAGTTCCAGCGCACGACCGAGCACAAAGAACAAGCCCATGAAAATCGGCATCTGGATAAGCATCGGAAGGCATCCCGTGCAACCCGCCATCGGGTTCACGCCATGCTTCTGGTAAAGTTCCATCATGGCAGCCTGCTTGGCCTTGGGATCGCTGCGATACTTCACGTTGATCTTTTCAATTTCGGGCTTGAGTTCGGCCATGGGGCGCATGGCCTTGATCTGCTTGATGGTAAACGGAGTGGTAATGCCACGGACGATAAAAGTCAAAAGGATGATGGCCACGCCATAGTTCGGAATCAACTGGTAGAGGAACTGCAGCAGCTTCAAGAGCCACTTGCAAATCCATACGAACCACACGCTGGAACCGGGGAACCACTTGGAGCCGGTCACGATGACCTTTTCGTATCCCTTGCCCAGGGATTCCACTTCGTCCCACTGCAGCGGGAGCACCATGAAGTTGTAGCCGAAGCTCGTCGCGCCGCGAAGTTCATCGGCGATGGAGAGGCTGTAAGTTCCCGGATCAGCGGTAGAATCGCCTTGCACTTTGAAATGCTTGGCGCTGACCTTTGCGGGAACCGGCTTGTCGAACTGCACCGACATGGCGGCGTACTTACGACGCAGACCTACCCAGTAGTAGTTCGCCTCGTCAAGCGTCATGGCATCCTTGAAGGTTTCGCGTTCGGTAATCTCGTTGTTTCTGTAGATGACTTCGCTGAAGTAGTAGCTGGCAGCGTTAAACGACCTGCCCTCCGGGAACACTTCCGTTTCCTTCATGCCGCCCTTCCACATGAGTTCGTAGCTTTCCGGGCGGAATCCCTCGAACTTGTTTTCTTGACGGACGGCGGCGCCAGTCTTCGTAAAGGCGTAACCGCGGACGACCTTGTTGCCGTTCACGTCAGCGAAGGAGAACTGCACGCTAGTGTCGCCATCGACGGTAATCCATTCGGGAGCGTCTCCTACATCGAACAGGGCTTCGCTCAAGTCGGCGGCGCCGAGCTTGAGGTCCAGGGCGCCCAGGGCGGAATCCTGGATAAGTTCGGGGAACTTGCCGGTACTGTCGGCCAGAGCCTTTACGATGACGCTCTGGACCTTGCCGCCCTTGTTCGTGAGGGTCATGATGAACTTGTCGGTTTCAACCGTCACAGTGCGTTCCTTGACGACCGTAGCTACAGGGGCGGCCTCCGCTGCAGACTGTGCAGCGCTATCAGCCGTAGAGGCAAGCGCAGCAGAAGAATCGGTGGCGACCTTCGCGGAGTCGACAGCCACGTCTGCGGCCGGAGCGGCGCCAAGCACCGGCGGCGCCTTGACAGCAGGCGAATCGACCGGAAGTACCAGTTCGCTTGCGGCAGGGGCATTCTTGGACGCCTCTGCAGCCTGGGCAGCCGCGACTTCCTTGGCCTTCGCCTTGGCGGCAGCCTGAGCCTCCGCTTGCGCAGAGTTGGAAGCCATCCACCAGATGACAATAATCGCAATGAAAATAGAACCGATTATGGTATTCTTGTTCATCTTTTATCCTTTCTGGGCGGAACCGGATCGAATCCGCCCTTGCAGAAGGGGTTGCATCTTAAAATTCTAAAAACAGCAAGATAGAAACCTTTGAAGGGTCCGTGGACCCGGATGGCCTCAATTGCATACTGAGAACAGGTCGGTTGGAACCGGCATACTCCCCTGAAAAAAAAGGGATGGACAATCTGGTATAGTCGGATTGGCGCAACAAGCAGCCAAACAAGGACTTTTTTAACCTTCGCCCACATCGGCGCCGTTCCATTCCATCTTGCGGAAAATCTTGAAAGCCGATTCCCTGAGGCGTTCCGCCGTCATCTCCTCGGAACTGTCAGTCACCACGACCATGGCCCACACGGGCTTCTTGATGGAGGGCACCATTCCAAAAAAGAGAGGACGTAAAATTCTGCGGCACCGGTTACGGTAAACGGCGTTACCATTCTTCTTTTTCGCCAAAAAGCAAAAACGACAAAAACCGTCCGGGCTTTCAATCCAACGCATCGTCAATGAAGATGCGCGGACAAACTTTCCCTGGACGGCTACTTGCCGATAAGCAGGCTGTGTCGGCAGCCGGTAAGAACGCAGAGTGGCGATTGCCAGCCCCGACTTACTTCTTGTAAACGGAGTCGCTGATGGTCAAGCGCTTGCGGCCCTTGGCGCGGCGACGGCTCAACACTGCACGACCCCAACGGTCTTCCATACGGGTCATGAAACCGTGCTTGTTCACACGCTTACGATTATGAGGCTGAAATGTTCTTTTCATGATTAAACCTTTTTATAAAAGCAATTTTCTTTGAGTCGCAAATTTAGCAAAAAGCCCGTAATAATCAAGGGGTTACAAGGCTCCGGACCCAAATTTTAGCGCAAAAAGGCACAAATCCCCCGAAGGGATTACAACTAATCAACAATTTATCAACAGAAAAATTTTTGCCAAGGCAAACGGCTCAGCTAATCTTGCTGCGAATCCGATTCGGAGCGCTGGGCTTCGATTCGTAGAGCAGTTCGTCGACCTTGCGCAAAAGCGACACCGGATTCAGCGGATCGGCGCCATTGCACGCAATAAATCCGCCACTCACCGTTATATGGAAGGACGGTTTTTCGGGCCAGTTCAGCAAGTTCACCATTTCACGGATCTTGTCGGCCTTGGTATAGGCTTCCACCTCGCTGTCGGCAACCATCATGTAGACAAACGATTCGCTGCCATACCTCACGGCAATTTCGCCCTGGCTCTCATCCACATTTTGGCGCAGGGACTCGGCGATGCGACAAATGACATCGTCGCCAAAAAGATGCCCGTACAAGTCGTTCACATCCCTAAACCCGTCAATGCAGAAAAGCGCAATATACGCCCTTTCCTTTTGGCGCCAATCCATGTTCTCGAACTTTTGCACAAAGTAGCCACGATTGTACAGTCCGGTCTGCGAATCGCACTTGGAAAGATGGTCCAATTTATTCAAAAGGGCCTCGCGCTTCATCCATTCCAGTTTATACATAGAGAGCGCATAGTTGCACACGGCAAAGATGCCGACCCCGACCGTCACAAAGCTCATGGCTATGTCGAAGTACATCACGTTCGGGCTCTTGGGAGAGTGCGTAAACTCGGGGAAGTACCACATAAGGCCAAGCGCCGTAAAAAATCCGAGCAACGAGATGAAAAGCCCCCAGGCCTTGAGCTTTTTATTTTCGATAAAAGCGCTGATAAACGGCCCGGCCAGCAAAAAAAACGGCATTCCGCTCTGCATGCCCCCGCACAGCAAGAACAGCGCCGGAAAAACAAGGCCCGAAAACAGGAAGACGATGCAAAAGCAACTCACGGAATACATGGAAGTCTTATAAGCGAATACGCCCACGGCAATGCAAAAGACACAGCTGCAGAAACAGATAATCGATGTAACGAGCCCCACTTGTTCCACCAAGTTCGCGATGCTCGAAAAAACGGCGCAAATGCAGCACACGGAAAAAAACATCCAGAAGAACTTTTTCTCCAGGGTATCCTGTTTTTTCCAAAATTCTTTAATGCCGCTAAACATGACGCTAGCTCCTTTTCAGAATAACAAAAACGCCATCTACATTAATATAGAGCATTAAGACACAAAGGATACACGCATACCGCTTTTTTGACCATTCCAAAAAAGAGTATTACACTAAAGAAAATTCATTTAGTTATATTTTTTTTGAACAATTTATAGCAGGTAGTCTCATGGAACTTACACCTCTCGACATTCGCAACCAGGCATTCCACAAAAAGAACTTCGGCGGCATCGACGCTGAAGAAGTAAAGGCGTTCCTCGAAACGGCCGCCAACGCCTTTGAAGAAATGTCGCGCAACCGCACGGACTTGAACGAGCGCCTCAAGATTGCCGAAGAACGTGTAAACTACTACCGTCAAATCGAAAAGACCATTCAAGACGCAGTAGTCACCATGCAGCGCACGGTGGACGACGTGAAGGCGAACGCCGAAAAGGAAGCGGAACTGATTATTGCCGAAGCCAAGGCCCGCGCCGTACGCGAGGTGGAAAGCACAAAGCGCGAAGCCGAAGAACTCCGTGCCGAGATTGAACAGCTCAAGCAACTGCGCAGCAATTATTTCATCCGCTGCCGTGCCCTGATTCGCGGTCAGGAAGAACTTTTGCAGGCCATGGAAAACGACCAGCACGAAATTGAAGCCACACAGCCTCAAAAACGCACCGCCACCCCAGGCATCAATCCTGTCGGGAACGTAATCGCCTAGATGCGCGTCAACATAAAGGTACATGCCAGGAGCAAGCGCGAAAGCGTCACTCCGCAACCCGACGGAAGCCTGAAAGTCGAAGTGAAGGCCCCGCCTGTGGAAGGCGCTGCCAACGAAGCCATCTGCGAGCTTCTCTCGAGTTACTACAAAGTCCACAAAAGGGACGTGCGCGTAGTTCTCGGAAGCACCAACAACAAGAAAGTCGTCGAAATCGACGGAATATAAAACGCAAGCGACTTCGCCCCGCTGTCAAGGGGTTCTTGCCATTACTTTATCAGCAGTTCAACAGAAGGGCTGAAAAAAAATCAGTCGGCGCGATGTTCGTATAAATACAGGTTCGCTTCTTCAACGGCAAGGTCGGAGCCCTTCAGCAGCCATGTGTCGGGTTCGCCGCTGCGGTACTGGACCGTCATGGTGTATTCGTTGTCCGAGCCAAGGACCTCGGGAGGCACGGTCCAGAAATTCTCCGTACCGACCACCATTTCGAGCACATGCATATCGTTACTTTGCACGCCCTTCAAAGTCAACGATTTCACGGCATCCTTCGGATTTCGAACCTGCACTATACTCCAGAACTTGGAGGCGCCTTCCTTGACCCAGATGCTGGTGGAATCCCCCCACACGCCCTCAACGCCTTCGCAGCTCACGAACTCCCATTCACCGGAATAACGCCCTACGCGGTCCCCCATGATGTCGCTGGCCGGGGCTCCGCCCAGATCGACTCCACAGTTCGCGTCGGGGCAGCGGTCGGTAATGCGCACGGTGACTTCTTTCCAACCATCGGGTGTGCGGGCCTTTACATGCACGCAGCCGCCGCAGGCGCTGCCGCCTTGCCACGGCCCCAGATTGTCACCCGGGGAAACATTTACGTGGATTGCCGCATAGTACTGGATGTTCGTCTGTCCATAATTGCAGGCGCCCCCGAGACTCGTTTCTTTTTCCGTCACGCTTCCATATGTTGTCACGGAGCCATAGCCGCCATTTTCGGTAAGTGTAGGGTCTGCGGCAGTAAAGCTGTCGCAATCCGAACATACCCCGTCATCGGCCTTCTGCGTCGAGTCGCTCGAGGGAGTCGAAGATTCGCTTTGCGGCGCCATTGCGGAACTTTCCGGGACCGCATCGACTTCAAGGGAGGCGCTTGACGCGGACTCGCTTGAAGCGCCAGCCGTCGACGCCCCACTTTCGGGAGGTTCCGTAGAAGATTCAGCAGAAGAACTCGCCAACACCCCTTCGGACGATTCTGGCATCGCTGCGGCAGAGGACTTCGGAGTCTGCGCTTCGGAAGATTTCAGAGTATCACCGGATTCAAAACCGACTTCACTGGAACTGGACACCGAGGATTCGTCCGGTCCGTTCGACGAATCGTCGCCGCACGCAAAAAACAGAGCGGCAACAGCAGCCGCCAACAACCACTTGCAAAGACTTTTCATACTTCCAATATAACTTTTGCAAGGCGAATACAGGAAAACACACAAAAAAAGCGGGTCCAAAGGACCCGCCATAAAACCAGAGAGAGATTATGTTTTATGAATAAACGTTTAAAAAACTAGGAGGCGAAAAGGAATGCGAGACCGTAAACTACAGCCAAGGGAAAAATAATCTGAATTAATTCACAGACGTATTTGATATTGTCCCGCATGGAGCCTCCTTTTTTATATAAAGATACCCCGAACAGACTGTAAAATCAAGAAAAAATTTATATACAAATTCGTTCGAATTTATAAAACGCCCATTTTGAAGCGTTTTGCGCCCGCGACGCTCGGCTTACCAGTCTTTTGCGGGGCGGGCTTGGCCGCGAATGGGTTTCCAAGGTTTGCGTTCGCCGTTCTGTTCGTCGAAGTCCTTGAGCAACTGGCTAGCTTCTTCCGGAGTCATTTCGCCCATCTGCACAGGCTGTTCCTGAGGCTCGTCGTTCTGACCGCTGGAATCCTGTTCATCCTGCGGCTGCTCGGGCTGCTCATTGGCACCACCATTGCTACCGGAACTCTGGCCTTCGCTGTTGCTGGATTCACCGCCCTGACCATTCTGGTCCTGATTCTCGTTCTGGTCGCCAGAACTGCTGGATTCGCCACCCTGATCATCCTTGTTCTGATCTTGGCCCTGGTCCTTGTCCTGATCCTGATTTTGATCTTGATTCTGGTCCTGGTTTTGATCCTGGTTGTTATCCTGATTCTTGTCGTTCTTCTTGTTTTCGTTTTTCTGTTCGTCCTTGGCCTCTTGAATGCGGTCAAGGAGCATCTGCAACTTTTGATCGTTCGGATAGTATTGCAGCCCTTCGTTGCAAGTGATTTCGGCGGAAGGCAAACGATTTTCGATGTACTGGAAAGCGGCGTCGCTGTAATAGGCGCTGGCGCTCTTCGGAGCAGCAAATGCAGCCACTGCACAGAACAACAGGACAATGCAGAACAACATTGCGCTTTGTGGATCCCGTCGCCACTGCGTGGCTCCAGGATGACGGAGGGCGAGAGTCCGTGGTTCCCGTCGCCACTGCGTGGCTCCAGGATGACGGAGGGCGAGAGTCCGTGGTTCCCGTCGCCACTGCGTGGCTCCAGGATGACGGAGGGCAAGAGTCCGTGGTTCCCGTCGCCACTGCGTGGCTCCAGGATGACAGTTTTCCATCGAGACTCCAGGACGACGGCTTTCAAGCCCCTGACCCCTGACTCCTGACACCTGGCCCCTGTAACCTGATACCTGTAACCTCATTAGATCACCTCCAGGTCGTTGTCAGTGTTGCTTGCGTCAATTTTAGCCTTGGGCTTGCGGCCAGCCTTGATTTCGATGACGTCGTCAATGCGTTGCACGTGACCGCTCAGCTGGCCTGCGGTCTCGTCTTCGGCGATGGTATTTTCCAGAAGTTCCTTGGCTTCGGCATATTTGCCGTCCTTGCTCAACTGCAGAGCGCGAGCCAGGGCTTCCTTGGCCTTTTCACTTAACGGCGGCTGCTTCTGGTCGTTGTTCTGGTCTTGATTCTGGTCCTTATTTTCCTTTTGCTTGTCCAGCTCTTCTTTGAGCCTGCGCTGTACGATTTCGACGTTCTTCTTGGCATTTTCGAACTTGTTGTCGAGATCGATGGCCTTCTTGAGATAGCCGACCGATTCACGCCAAGCGGCGATGCGTTCGCTGCCTTCACTGGCTTTTTCGCCCATGCGGAAGTGCGTGTTCGCAAGGTTATAGGCGGCCTTCGCAGCCATTTTCTGATCGGGCATGCGCACGGCGCTTTCGAGTTCCTTCTTGGCCTCTTCATAATTGCCAAGCTTGTATTGGCATGTTCCTATGTTGTAGAAGAGCAAAGGATTCGCGGGTTCAGATTCGCGAGCCTTCATATATTTTTCGAGGGCTCCCGCATAGTCACCGGCAGCAAAAAGTTTGTTGCCGTCGTTTATGGGCCTTGCACAGGCAAGAGCCGCCAAAAACAAACAAAAAACAACAGTCAAAAATCGCATTTTAGGCAAAACCTTCTAATTATCAAACAGAATATACAAAACTCGCACCTTGGAAAACCGTCACATTTCTGTTAAAAAACAGGCTATTTGGCGGTATAGACCACGGGATTGACCCAGTCAGCGTGGTCAAAGTTCTTGGAACCCATTTCATCGGTAAGGAGAGTCAGCCTTTTGGCTCCGCGAATATCGATGTCGGCACTGGAAATCTGGCGACCTTCCATGCGCCCGCTGCGCCAAACTTCCTCACCATCGACAAGGATGATGAAGTCGATAACGCCGTTGCCGGATTCGTCGTCCACGCCGCACGATACGGTAAAGCGGGTGGCGTTGTCAGGAAGGGCGTACGTATGGCGCGACGGAGCGTGTGTACCGATGCCCGATACGAACAACTCCCCTTTTACGCGCAACGGATTTCCATCAATCGATTTACCTATATGGGTGCTTCCGTAGCCCTGTTTTTGTTCCAAAATGTCCAGCTCATAGACAAAGTATTCTCCGTCCCCCAGCTTGTACGCAGACCGTTCCATCTGCGCAAAGGAGGAACCCATGTCGCAGACATAAATGAGGACAAGCAACACATAGGGAACAAATCCCGGAACAGGGACTTTGGCCACAAGGATAAAGAACTTGTCGAGCAGACTCGGGAACAACACCTTGAAAAAGAAGAAAACCAATGTGGCGATTCCCGCCATCGAAATCCAGAACCAAAGGGCTTCGCCTCGCATGGACATCATCATCGAGATGTTGACGAAGGCGACCGCCGAAAGAGCCACCGCCCAGCCGATCATAGGCTTTTTCTGGCAAGCAACGCCTGCAATGCAGACGACCGCAGCGGCAAGGCAGTAACGTTCGTGCATGCACGGGAGCAGCATGAAAAAGGCAAGGGCGTTAAGCGAAGCAAGCATCATCACATTCGAAACCGAATGGCGCTTGATAAACGTAAACACCATAATAGTTGCAGAAACAATCACGAAGAAAATCTTACCCAGCAAAGCCGGGTTCAAAAATGCCGGAGCCCATTCAAAAATGGGTCGTGTATCGGGAGTCATGTTCCCCGAAATGGCCATCCACAAATTACCCGCATTCATGGCTGCATAAGGGTATTGACCAACGGAGCTCAGATACGCCTGCGAAAACTCCTTCGCAAACACGCCCGACAAGATGAACGGCAAGAATACAAGGCCAAAGACCGCTGCCATGGCGAGGATTCCCTTCCACATGATTTTATAGTAACGCAAGGAAAGGGCAGCAAACACCGGCAAGAAAGTAATCATCTGGAACTTCGTCAAAAGTCCAAGCATGAATAGTCCCAGGCCAAGCGCATAAGTTTTAGGCCTAGAGGCATACCACAGCGCCCACACGCAAATGGCGACCGGGAGAACGTCGACCTGCCCCCATACCGGACCATCCAAATAAAAAGCAGGATTCGCCACCACAAGAAGCATCACTATCGTCTTGATTTCAGGAAGCCATTCCCTTTTCTGCAGGCGAAGCCATACAAAATGGACAAGCGAAATATGCGCAAGAATCACAGGGAAAAGGCAGAACTGTTTCAGTTCGTAATCCAAATCCATAGAGAGGCCGGTAGCCTGGTAAAAAGCAGCAACAACTCGAAGCCAGAGAATATAGAAGGGAGGATAGTCGCCATTGAAATTCCCTACGCCCATCTTGAGAGCTTCTATCCAATGACGCCAAAACTCCATGTCGGAGGCAAAGGCCAGGCCGTGAAGCATCACAAAGTTTAGCAGCAGTGTAAGCAGTCCCCAGAAGGCAAAAGATTTCCTTGCGACAAAAGAACTGTAGACAACATCCCTAAACTGGCGCAAACGGCGAATTACAAGTTGCATAGACGTCCTCAATTTTCTTTCAATATAGAATAAATACTACACGTTATGCACAAAAGAACCCGTTCACGAGCCTAATCATGCTTTCGTGATCGCTAACAGCCATCATTTCACGGATGCTGTGCATGCTGAGCATCGGTTCGCCAATATCCACTGTGGGAATTCCAAGCCTTGCAGAAATTGTCGGGCCGACGGTGGAACCGCAAGGGATATCGTTTCGACCGATGAAAGTCTGCAACTTCACGGAGGCGCTTTCGCAAAGCATCTTGAGGCGGGCCGAGGCAAGCACGTCGCTCGCATAGCGCTTTTGCGCATTGCTCTTGAGCACGATTCCTTCACCTAAAATCGGAGCATGGTTCGATTCATGCTTTTGCGGAAAATCAGGATGCATGGCGTGAGCCATGTCTATCGACAAGGCAAGCGATTCCGAAAGCGAAACATCGAGAAGTTCCTGCGGCAGTTTTGCGCCGTTCCACATCCACCGTAGCAGTGATTGCAAAAAGTTTCCTGCGGCGCCTTCGCGCGTCGTAGAGCCGACTTCCTCGTTGTTGAAGAACGCTGCGACGACAAAGTCGTTCTCGGAGGCTTCCGTTTTCAAAAGAGCCTCGGCAATGGCATGGCAGCTGCTTAAGTTGTCCAGACGGCCGGAATAAATCCATTCGTCGTTCATGCCGCCCTTGTTTGCGCCCTGGGCATCGAACAACTGAACGTCGAAGTCCAGAAGTTTTTCGTCAGGAGCCAGAAGCGATTGCAAGGAATCTACGAACTTCGCCGACTTTTCGCCCCCGACCCACAGTGCATCGAGATCGGTTTGCGGATTCACCTTGAGCCCATCCTGGTTCACGCCGCGATTCAAATGAACGGCGAGCTGAGGAATCCTGAACAGTTTTTCGCCACGAACAAGTTTTGTTTCAAGCTTCCCGGACTTTTCAAAGGCGAGAAGTCCGGCATAGCCCAAGTCCCGATCCAACCAGCTGGTAAACAACGGGCTTCCGTACACCTCGGTGTGTAGAGTCGAGACTCCGGCACAAGACTTGTCGGGATTTGGAGTCACCTTCAATGCAGGGAAATCCGTATGGGCCAGAGCCAGCCTGAACTTTGAAGTCGAAACAACATTGCGGGGCATCCAAAAAGCCACCAGGGCACCCCCACGAACGGCATAGTAAGCCTTTCCGGGCACCAGGGACTGCGAATCTTCGAAATTCACCGGAGCAAAGCCGGACTTGTCGAGTTCACTGCGCAAAAACTCCACCGTATGAAACGGAGTCACCGAAAAATCAAGGAAATTGAAGAATTCCATAAAAACTCCACTATTTTTCATCAAAATAGAAATCGCTGTTTCACAAATTTTTACAAATCGCAAATCTTGTTATATTTTTATGTTGTAAATTATTTTATATTTCTTGATATGAGATTTAAGCCTATTAAACAAATCAACTGGATGGAAATTTCCGGCCTGATGGTCGGTATTTTCTTCTCGGTTGCCATCATGGTGTTCGGGCTTGTTCTCTACGCAAAACTTTTTACAAGCGGAATGATTGGCGTCGAAGAATACAAACTTCACAGCCACTTCGAAAAGGCTATGGGCCTTAGACCGGGAACGCGCGTCCAGATCAGTGGCGTTGACGTGGGCCAGATTTCCGAAATGAAGATTCAGGGCGACGGAGTCTATATGGAATTTCTTATCCGCAAGGAATTCCAGAACTGGATTACCGACAGTGCCACCGTGTTCGCCATCCGTGACCAGAACGTGATTTCGGCACGTGTCATCAACATCGACATCCGTCGCGAAAAAGGCAGAGTCCTGCAAGACGGCGACTACCTGGTCGCAGGCAAGGCTCAGGATATCGAAACAGTGCTTGAAACGGCAAACGAACTTCTAGGCCGAGTCAACGAACTTATCGATGCTGCAGACACCCTTGTAGGCATGGCCATGGATACAGGGACCACTATTGGCGCCATCTTCGGTTCACGCGCTCTCTACGACAACCTCAACAGGCAGTTGAACCGCCTCGACGACATTACCTATGCCGGAAAGAATGCTTTAATCAAGACAAGCGTCCTTCTCGACACACTCAGCATAAGCGTTCCTCCGCTTTTAAATCGTGTTGACGGCATGACAAGCGACATATCGGCGATGGTCACGGAATTCAAACCGCTTCCGTCCAAGGTCGACAACTTGCTCGGCAATGTCGACAACTTGCTAGGTAGCCTAGATACTACGATGGGTCGAGTCGACGGCATGGTCGACAAGCTTGGGCTCATGACCTCGAACATCGGCGACTTCATGGAAACGACCGAAGGCACTCTGCAAAATGCAGACGACCTGATGCAAGGCATTTCGAACATGTGGATTATCCGCAGGTCCATGCCTAGCAAGGATACCGTTCCGTTCATGGTGGAGACCTTATGGTAAGACGCTTCGCCACACTCGCCCTTCTTGGCCTCTTCGTATTCGCAAACGCATCGGAATCGGGTGTTCTTTCGAGCCGTGCACAGCGTTCGTTCAATGCGGGCAAATTTGCCAAAGGATATTCGCAGCTTGAAAGAGCCTTGCTCGCTAGTCGCAAGGAAGCGGACCTGCGCTCGGAAGGCCGCGTGCTCATCACCCTGGCACAAGTCAGAACCATAAGCCTCGATCTGGACCTTGCGGACTCGCTCTTGTCGATTGTGCGTAGCGACGTCCTCGACAACAACTCGGCAACGAACCTTTTAAAGTCGAAAGCAGCGCTCGCAAACGCCCGTGGAAATTACGGTGACGCCGCAAAAATTTGCAGTTCGGCGAACCAGGATTCCGTCAAGAAGGCCGACGACGCCACACAAGGCGCCTTCTACGGAGAATGCGCCATCGCATACGCCGGCAGCCGCCGCAACAGCGACGCCGAAGAATCCCTGAAACTCGTCGGAAAGGCCACCAGCAAAAAAGGCGGCTTTTACGCCTACGTCGCAGCGCAGATGGCTGACCTCAATGGCGACAGCAACGCAGATTCCCTTTACAAGGCCGCCGAAGAAAAATCTATACAGGGAAACAAGCCCTACATTACAGCGACCATCCTATACAAGCGTTCGCAGCTCAAGAGCACTCCGGCCAAGGAAGCCGAAGACCTCAAGCTTCGCTGCAAGAACGCATTCGAGCTGATGGGACTTCCAAACAACTCAAAGAGATGCGCCGAGTGATTCTGTAGAATCCGCTGCGGCAGAATCCGCAGCATTCGCAGAAGTCTGCCGAGGTTCTTCAGCCTCGGCTTTTTTCATGCTGAGCAAAATGGCATAGGCCCTTTGCGGGTGCAGTTTTCCATCGGCCATAAGGTCTACGATTTTCTTGATTTCTTCGTAGACGACATCGACATCCTGCTTTTTATCCATGGAAATGCGGTAACCGAGAATTCTATAGATTTTGCTGTAGAAACTTCTGCGGAACTTTTTGAACCTGGGCTGCATCACGTCGTTCATGGCCATTTCAAGCGCCATCTCCGTCTGCATCGTATCGAGTTCAAACGTGCGGTACATGGTGCGCACGTGGTCGGGGATAGTCGAATCCGGGCTGTCAAAGAACGGACGCATCACATTTGCCGCTTCGACGTTGTTCGGGTGCGGACCGTTTGACAGGCGAAGAGCAAAGCCCAAGGCAAGTTTCCAATCGTCAGGGAAGACTTTGACGCCCCGACGGAGAACTACGTAATCCGAAGTATCCTCAGCGTCGATTGGCGTAACACCGCCGACAAAGTAATACGGCGTGTAATACATGGAATCAAGACTCGTCGAAAGATTCGCCACATGTCCTAGATAGGCGTACTCGCGACTTTGCAGATAACTTTCACCAAGCTCCGTGAGTCCTTTAATCCAAAAGAGTCCTGCGGCCGAGGAATTGTTTCCCACTGCAAGGTACTTTACCGTCGACGGCTTCGGCAAAAAAGATTCATCAAAATTGGTTCCCGGAAGAGGCTTCGCATAGTGAAAAGCCAATGCAATGATTGCAACCGCAAATACAAAGCACGCCAGGAACCGCATGGTTTCTCCTTACAGAGCGCAAGCCTCTGCCAAGCGTTCGAGAGCATCGACGCAGTCGTTCGCGTAGTTTGCCGGAGTGTTGTTGCGCTGCCAGGCGAAGTTCAAACCGCTGCTGCTGTTGAGCACGTGGAACTTGCGCTTGCCGCCGCCGTTTGCGATCGCGGTAAGAACGGTCTTGGCGTCGCCACCCTGGCCGCCCGGAACTCCAGGAATGGAGACGCCCGGTATCAGGAACGGGATTTCATGGCCGTGCGCTGCGCAGTAAGCGGTAATCTTTTCAAGTTCTTCGGGATGGGTGGCACCAACGACGGCACCGAGGTAGCCGAGGCTTCCGTCCCATTCCATTATCTTGTCTGCAACCTTGTAGAAGGCTTCGCCCACGTCGCGCGGGTCGTCGCTACCGATGACAGGCATGTCCTGGAAATCGTGTGCGCCCTTGTTGCTCGTGCGCAAGAGAACGTATGCACCGTTTTCGCTGTTTTCGCGAATGAACGGACCCACGGAATCGGCACCCATCCAAGGAGAAACAGTGACTGCATCTGCCTTGTAGACATCGTAGGCGGCCGTAGCGTAGGCGGCGCTCGACTTGCCGATATCGCCGCGCTTCGCATCGAGAATCACGGGAATGCCGGCGCTCTTGTAGGCATCAATCAGTTCCTGCAGAACGAGCATGGCCTGGACGCTCACGCATTCGTAGTAGGCGCTGTTCGGCTTTACCACGGCAGGCAGCACATTGCGCTTGACGCAGCATTCCAAAAGGTCCATGTAGAAGCGCTTGATTTTTTCTTCGGCAGATCCTTCAATAGGAATCAGTTTGAGCACAGGGTCCATGCCCATGCACACAGGGTTTCCGCACTTGGCGATGCGCTGTTCAAGACGTTCGTGGAAATTAGCCATTACTTGAGTTCCTCCTGAATCTGGGCGGCTTCGTAACTCAGAATGCCATGGGCCACAGAAACGTTCAAGGACTCGAGTTCGCTGCTCATCGGAATCTTCACGGTTTCGTCGGCGAGTTCAATGAAATACGGATTGGTGCCGGCGCCTTCGTTACCCACGAGGAAAGCCATCTTGCGGAGCTTGTGCTGCGGAATTTCCTTGAGGCTCTGCTTGGCATGCAAGTCGGTAGCAATGATGGTGTAGCCCTTGCTGCGAAGGAAGTTGATATGGTCGACGAGGTCGATGTCAAATTCGAAAGGCACACGAAGGAATGTACCCGAGGAACCGCGTACGACCTTCGGATTGAACGGGCTCACCGTGCCGCGTCCGAGGACCATGCCGTTGGATTTGAAGCCGAGGCTCGTACGGAAGAGCGTTCCCAAGTTGCCCGGATCCTGCACGGCATCGACCAAGGTGAGCACGCTGCGGCTCTGTTCGTAGTTGGGCTTGGTATTCGCAATGCGGCAATGAGCAATAATACCCTGCGTAGTAACCGTCGAAGAAAGCTGTTTCATCTGTTCGGCGGTAAGCATGTGAAGCGTGATGTCGGCTTCGTTAATCTTTTCAACAAGGGCTTCGTCTTCGAATCCTTCGACTGCGTAAACGGCAATCACGATTTCGCGATGCTTCGAAACAAGTTCATCGACAACATGCACGCCTTCGCCCAAGAAGCGACCTTCGCGCTCGCGGCCCTTTTCGGTAGTGAGGGCCAAAAGCTTTTTGAACCAAGGCGGATTGGATGCACTTTCTTCTGTAGCTTCCACCTGCGCGGCGCGAGCTTCCAATGCGGCCTCGTCGATGTTTTCATCTACGAGTTCAGCCTTCTGTTCGGGGCGCTGACGGAACAGCGGTGTGCGATCTTCGCGACTAAACGGACGTTCACCGTCGCGACCAAACCTGCCACCACGGCCACCATCGCGCCTGTCGCCACCAAAGCGGCCACGGCCTCCGAACGGCTTGTCACCAAAGCGACGGGGACGGCGCTCACGGTCAAAACGGCCTTCGCCATCTTCACGCTTGCTTCCGTCTTCGCGCAGTCCACGTGCGCCACGGGGGCGGTCGCCACGGAAACCACCGCGTTCACTACGGAATCCTCCGCGGTCGCCAAAACTCTTTTCTTCGCGGTTGTCGTCATCACGACGAGGGCGGCGTTCATCCTTCTTTTCGCTGACTCCGAACTTACGGTCAAGAGTCATTCTAACAGTGCGCTTGTTTTCTTCGCTCATAATTTTTCCATCAATTGTTTGGCGACGGATTCTCCGTCAATTTTCAAAAGTTTGTATAAGTTCTGGATTTCGCCCTGTTCAACGAAATGGTCGGGAATCCCAAAGCGGAACAACTTTTTGTCCGTAAATCCGAGATCCGTCATGAGGTCCAATACGGCAGAACCGTAACCACCTATCCGTGTATTGTCTTCCAGAGTGACAATCACCTTGTGCGATTCAAAAAGACCACGGTAGCACTCTTCGTCAAGAGGCTTTATGAAGCGGGCATCCACCAATGTGGGGTTGTATCCGTTTTCACGCAATAGACTTGCGGTCTTTTTGAGTTCATTTGTCATGAAGCCCGCCCCCAGGAGCAAGATGTCCTTACCTTGTTCCAGCACCTTCGGCAACTTCATGTCAAAGGTTTCAGCGGGTTCGGCCAGCTCTTCGGCAAGAGCTGTGCCACGGGGATAGCGGATAGCGACAGGGCCTTCCATATCGATGGAAGCGGCGATCATATCCCTAAGTTCGTTCTCGTTGCTCGGGGCCATTACAGTCATGCCCGGGACCGTACGCAAGAAC
Source organism: Fibrobacter sp. (assembly GCA_024398815.1). Lineage (GTDB taxonomy): Bacteria > Fibrobacterota > Fibrobacteria > Fibrobacterales > Fibrobacteraceae > Fibrobacter. The sequence goes on along the minus strand of JAKSIL010000001.1, from coordinate 91,311 downwards.
GACAAATCAAACGTGCCATGATGAGTGGGGCCATCGGCACCCACAAGACCGGCACGGTCAAGAACAAATACGACATGCAGCTTTTGCAACGCCACGTCGTGCATAATCTGGTCGTAGGCGCGCTGCATGAACGACGAGTAAATGGCCACCACGGGAACAACGCCATCGCAAGCAAGGCCTGCGGCAAACGTGACCGCGTGTTCTTCGGCAATGCCCACGTCTATGACGCGATCCGGAAGTTCCTTCGCGACAATGTCCATGCCGCAGCCCGTAGGCATGGCGGCAGTAATGCCCATGATGCGATTGTCCTTCTTGGCAAGTTCCAACAGAGTCTTGCCGAAGACGCTCGTGAGCGAAGGATTCTTTTTGCCCGGTGCAAGCGGAAGACCGCTTTCGGGGTCGAAAGGCCCGCAACCATGGAACTTGGTCGGGTTCTTTTCGGCGGCATCAAGACCGCGGCCCTTTTCGGTCAGCACATGCACAATGCACGGACCCGGCTGGGACTTGACCCTTTCCAGAATCATGATAAGTTCGTTAATGTCGTGGCCGTCGATAGGGCCAAAATAGCGAATGCCTAAATCCTCAAAGAACGTTCCCGGCTTCACGGCGTTCTTCGCAGCGTTTTCCACCTGCAAGAACAAATCGCGGAAACGGCTGCCGAGCACACCGGGGAGCCTCGTCATGAGGCGATCCAGGTCGGAGCGCATCTTGTTGTACACCGGGTCCGAAATCACACGGTTCAAATACTTGCTGAAACCGCCCACGTTCGGCGCAATGCTCATCTTGTTGTCGTTCAAGATGATGGTCATGTTCTGCTTGGAAATGCCTGCGTTGTTGAGCGCTTCGTAGGCCATACCGCCAGTCATGGAGCCATCGCCAATCACAGCCACAACGTTGTTCTTGCGGTCAAAGTGGTTACGGGCCACGGCAAAGCCGAGAGCCGCCGAAATAGAGGTCGTCGCATGGCCTGCGCCAAAGCAGTCATACTCGCTTTCGTTCCTCTTCAAAAAGCCGGAGATACCGCCCTGCTGGCGAAGCGAACCGAATCGGTCGTAGCGCCCGGTCAAAAGCTTGTGAACGTAAGCCTGGTGCCCCACGTCCCACACGATCTTGTCGTCGGGCGCATTGAACACATAGTGGAGCGCAAGCGTCAGTTCCACTACCCCAAGACTGGAAGCCAAATGGCCGCCATGCTTGGACACCTGTCCGATGATGGTCTCGCGAACCTGCGCGGCAAGCGCATTAAGTTCCTCAACCGAACAGTGCTTGATGTCCTGGGGGGACTTTACGTCTTTCAGTTCCATTAATTCACCCGGGTAATGATGAATGCGGCTATGGCACGAAGAATGCCTGTGTCGCAGCTCAGCCCATCCAGAGCACGGATGGATTCTTCATAAAGTTCCTTGGCCTTTTCCCTGGACTTGTCGAGCCCGACAAGAGCCGGATAAGTGGCCTTGCCCTTTTCGACATCGGAACCTGCGTCCTTGCCCAATTCTTCGGTCGTCGAGACGATATCGAGAATATCGTCGACGATCTGGAACGCAAGTCCAATGGAACGGCCATAATTGCGAATCTTCTGGATATCGGCATCGCTTGCACCGGCAAGCATGGCGCCCACCTGAAGCGAAGCCTCGATAAGGGCAGCCGTCTTGTGATAGTGGATGTAGTCCACGATTTCAAGATCGACGGGTTTGCCTTCGCACTCGATGTCGGTCATTTCACCGCCAATCATGCCGAATGTACCGAGCAGGTGCGCAAGGATTTCAATGGCCTGGGCATTGCCCGTCTTTCCCATAAGTTCAAAAGCGAGAACGCAAAGGGCGTCACCAGCCATCACAGCCGTAGCTTCGCCGAACTTCTTATGGCTGGTCAATTTGCCACGGCGGAAGTCATCGTTGTCGACACAAGGGAGATCGTCATGAATCAAGCTGAAGGTGTGGAGCATTTCGAGAGCGCTCATGGCGAGCCACACCGATTCCCCCTTACCGCCAAACATGTCGAAGGTCGACTTCACCAAAGCCGGGCGAAGGCGCTTGCCACCAGCGAACATGGAATAGCGCATGGCCTCGTGCAAACGGCACGGACGGTCTTTTTCGGAAGGAAGATAAACGTCAAATTTACGCTCGGCCTCGACAGAGACCTTGGCGAGATATTCTTGAGCAATAGCTGCTTCTTTTTCAATAGATTGCATACGCACCAAAGATACTTAAAAAAGCCCTACTAGAGTAGGGCTTGTCTTTAGAAAAGTGCGCCGTAGAGCCAAATATCGTCGATATAGAATTCAGTTCCGCCCGAAGCGAAAATGTGAATCTGTTTCACGTAGTTCTTGACCGTGCTCCAGGGGAACGAACCGGCCATCTTGTCGGCGGCATTCATATAGAGCTGTGCCGGAGTGACCACGATGCGTTTCCATGTGGAATCGACATCAATCCACGGACTGGAAGCCTTGAGGTTCATTCCCAGTTCTTCGGTAAACTTGTCCCAGTTTTCGAAGGCCACGCGAACCTGGCCATTGCCCTTGGCATAGAACACGATGGAATCCAGCAAAGAAAGATTCCATGCGGTTTCACGCAGGCTTGTCCCGACAAGGGCCCATGCGTAATCTTCAAAGGCCTTGAGCTGGTACTCGCCATGGAACACCTTGGACTTGCGAGAAGAATCGTAAACGACACCTTCCTTAACTTCGCTCGGAGTAATCTTGGAGCCCAGGGTATCCCTGTTGATGTACCAATACGGGAATTCCTTGCCTTCGAAATCCTGCAGCAGCATGGACGGGGCCTGGAATTCAGAAGCATTCCCATCGACGACCGTCTTGAGCGTTGCCGTTAACTTGTTCTCTTTTTCAGAGACAAAGTAAAGTTCGATGGAATCGCCCACCGGAAGCGACGGGAACACGTAGTTGCCGTTTTCATCGGTCTTCACGAGCACATCCAGGCCTTGTACACCCGCATAGGCGTACGGCATATCGCTCATAAGCGTAATGCGGCCCACCAAGGTACCCGTAGAAACAAGTTCCACCGTATCCAGTTTCGCAAGCTGCTTTACGGTAAGGACCTTGGAATACACCTTGTCAGAAGAGACAACGGTAAGGCGGTAGGATCCCGAATCGGGTTTCGCAAAGCTGAACTTGCCGTTTTCGTCGGATTCAAAATCGCCTACGACCATGGATCTTTCTGCGACAGGTTCTTCAACTTCGAAATCCGGAGCACGGAGAGCCGCCACAGCGCCCACGACAGGAGCACCATCCACAACGGCAACGAACTTGATATTATCGTCGTCCTTGGGTTCGTCTTGCTTCGGAGGTTCTACGGCATTGACAACTTCATTCTTGTAAGCTTCAGGCTTGACTTCCACTTCCTTGAACGACTTCTTGCCGCCATCCTTTACAAAGTAAAGTTTCAAGGAATCGGTAGAGGGCAACTGCGGCAAGGCGAACCGGCCGTTGGAGTCGGACTGGACCATCACGTCCATTCCAAGAACGCCCACCCACACGAAGTCGGAACCTTCCGGAACCGTAACAGCACCGGTCACCGAGCCCGTAGGTTCGAGCACGACAGTATCCACACCGGACATTTCGGAACCGCTGAACACCTGGGTAAACGCAGCACCGCCATGAACCACCGTCAAGCGGAACACGTCACTAGAATCGAAATCCAGGGTATCAAGAGTAAAGCTGCCATTTTCGCTCGCATAGACATCGGGCTGCACCATGGCATTTTCGGGAGCAAATTCATCCACGGTAAAGTCGACCTTGCGCAGAGCGACACCGGCAAACGCCGCAGGCGCATCGCCCACAAGCGCCACAATACCGTTTGTGGTTTCGCTTCCGGGGCCCTTGCTCAAGTCGTCGGACGTCGATGACGAGCAGGACCAGCACAAGAGCGCTACAGGCAACATGAAGAGCAACTTTTTCATTTTGTCTTCTCCTGTAGTTTCTTGGCAAAGCCAAGCGGGAACAACTGCACATTCAACTGGAACACGGTATCGTCGCCTTCGCCTTCCTGCGACATGCGCAGAAGTTCGCTGCGGAATTCCTTGATCTTTTCGCGAATCAAGGCGATATCGTCCATCTTGAAAGTCATGGTCACGGTGCTGATATCGCGAAGAGGCGGAGCATGACGCTCCAGCGATTCACCGGCCAAACGGATAGTTTCGTTCTGGAACGTACGTACAGCCTCGGAACGCCAGTTGCCGCCCGTGCTGACAAAGGTATCGTTCACCTTCCAGAATCCATCCCTATCCTTAGAAATCATGTTTAAATCATACAAAAGTTTGACGGCATTTTTTGCCTCGTCTACAGAAATTGCAGGCGTACAGCACTCCGCCAGGCCCTCGTAGTCGTCCTTGAACTTGCAAATGCCGATAATCGAGCGAATGGAGTTGCAATACCAGTGACGGTAGAACTCCAGTTCCTTCTTCGCCAGGCGCTTCAGGGGGATTCCCTTGAGCATCTGCATCTTTTCGTAATGGTTCAAAGCTTCGGCGTCGGTCTTCGCACGGCCAAAGTACACGAGTTCGGCCCAGTAAGCCGCTTCCTTCTCGGAAAGTTCAAAGAATTCAGCCATCGGCTGAACAAGAGACGTAGTCAAGTGGATCTTGCCCTGGGATACACGCAAAAGGTTGCCCGGATCGGCCCCCAGCTTCATAGCCATGTATCGCCAGGATATGACCGTCTTACGCTTTTTGAAGTCATCAAAAGCGTCGCGCAACCATTCTCTATAGTCTGTATATTCGAATATTGGTTCCACTGGTCAAATTCCTTATAACGATAGGTGTACTACCCATCCCAACTATAATAAAGATAAAACCTTGACTATCAAAAAAGTAGTACTAGTCCTCACTGTCCGTTGTGAAATTTTACAACGACATTTCCAGTGCTATCGCAGGTGGCGTTCCACTTGTACTCGGGCGTATCCAACATGGATAAATTTGCCTGAATTCCGCTAAATTCAAGGCCTGGACCGCCAATATCGAACGAAACCACGTACTCCAGATTGTCGTTTTTAGAAGCGACCACGACGCTTTCCTGGGAGAGAGATGCCGTGACTTTTATCACACAGACATCTTTTGCGGGGAAATTTTCAGCCTCCTCGCTCAGGGCGTTCCAGCTGAGCTGGACCGGCCGGAACTCGACCTCGGGCTCGGGAGCGCTTGCGCAGGACGCAAGCAAAAACGCAGAGACTGCAAGAAGCAAAAGCGAAAAGGAACTCTTCGCTTTCATCTTGAACCTAGCGGGAAGCGCGTTTGAAAGTGGCGCTCGTTACGCGGTTACGGCCGCCTTCCTTGGAAGCATACAAGGCGCGGTCGGCGCGGTCGAACAACTTCTTCGGGTCTTCGTCAAGCTGCATTTCGGCAATACCGAAGGAGCAGGTCACCTGCTGCTGCTTGATGAGAGGCGTCTTTTCGATGGCCACGCGAAGCTTTTCGGCAAGGAACTGAGCGTTCTGGATCGGCGTGTCGCCGCAGAGAATCACGAATTCTTCGCCACCCCAGCGGACAAGAGCGTCGGTGTTGCGGATCTTGCCCTGGATGAGCTTGGAGAGGCCCACCAGCACTTCGTCGCCGACGTTGTGGCCGTAAGTGTCGTTCACGTCCTTGAAATGGTCGATGTCGAGAATCACGAACGAAACCGGACTGCCGTTCTTGCTCAGGTTTTCCTGTTCGCGCATAAGCACGTTGTTGAAGCCGACGCGGTTCAAGCAACCCGTAAGCGGGTCTTCCTTGCTGGACCTCTCGTATTCGCTCTTCTCGATTTCGAGAGCGCGCAAGTTCTTTTCGAGTTCCTCGCGCTTTTTCTTTTCGGCGGCGCGTTCGCGGCTGTAGTCGAAGAAGCGGATGATGAGGATGATGAGGAAGGTGACGAACCAGACCGCGACGAGGATGGTGACGAGGTCGACCTTCTTGATCTTTTTACCCTTGAAGGTAATGCCCTTGATTTCGAGGGTTCCGTAGCCGAGAGGAGCGTTGGTGCCCGTCTGGATTTCGATAAGAGGAATGTTCGAAAGGTCTACGTAGGCCTTGTGGACGTTGACTTCGTTCTGGGCGACCCACCAGCTGGCCACGCGGAATTCCTTGGGGACGAATACGGCCGGATAGGTCTCGTCGAGCGGGAAAAATTCGATTTCGTTGAACTTGAGGGACGTTTCGTCGTTCTCGCGGTAGATTTCGGAATCGTAGCCGCGCATGTAAAGACGGACGGAGCCTTCGCCACGGGGCTTGACGCTCACGAACATGCTATCGAAGCCGGAGAGGTCCCTACCGCGAACCTTGCCGTCGCCCATGTAAATCTTGATGCCGGCATACGGGTAGGCGTAGCCTTCGCGAAGTTCGTAGTCGACCACGATGGAGGAATCGGTCCACTGGAGGTTCACCATGGAGGAACCGCCGTCGACGGAGTCGGTTTCGGCCTGCACGGCGCACTTGATGTCGGAATTGTTGCAGTCAGCAATATTCAACTGGGCAATCTCGTCAAGTCCATATTGATAGGCAAAAAGGGCAATAACTGTTGCCACCAGCAACACGAAAATCAGGATGTTCATCCTGAACAGTGCATATATTTTTTCCATGACTCTTGACATCACAACCTTCCTAGCATCGTAGTTTAAATATATAAAAAGTCGGGTTTAACGGCTCAACCACCCCCCTAATCTACCCAAAATAGGCCTCAAAGCGTTAGCCATTTGGCCGTGATCGTACACATTCGGGTGCCCGAGCATGCCCTGATTTTCGGTTTTCAGCACTTTGAACTCCACATCCTTACGCCCCTGAGCGATTTCTTCGTCGTAAATCGACTGGACCGTGGGGGTCAGGTCATCGTTCGGCCAAACCTTGGTGGAAACAAGAAGGAACTTGACTCCCGGGTGCTGTTGGCGGAGTTTTTCAAGCAAGCGGGCATAAGCCGCCTTGAACTGCGCCTTGTCTGCATAGGGAGGTTCGCCCTGGAAATCGTTGATGCCCACGAAAACGACAATCACCTGCGGATGGAACTTTCCAAAGTCCCAGGCGTTTTCGCGGTTGGGTTCACCAGCGATACCCATCTCGGTCAAGTCATAGAGCTTTTCGAGCGGCCACTCGGGAACGATATTTGCGTAGTTTCGCACCAGGCCTCGACCGCTGACCGCATTCACCTGGAAATCGGCCTTGAAGCCGTCGGCAAGCAAGAAGGCGTAACCCTTGGAGCCGTCGGTCTTTTCAAACACCTTGGATTCGTCGTCGGAGATGCTCCCTTCGTTGCCAAAGCCCACCGTGAACGAATCGCCGATGAACTCCACGCGACGGTTGGAGTCCTTGGGCTTTGCGCCAAACACGCCCTTCGGCGCTAGGCTTACGGAATAAAGGCAAGCCTCGCCCGGGTTGCTTTCACTCACCTTGATCAAGCGGTAGCTGTGGTTTTCGCCATCGGAGGCGGCAGCGAGCTTTTTGACGGTTCGTTCACTTGTTGTAAAGTAAACGACAGGCTTGTTGTCGATATCGAATCGCCAACGGACATCGCCCTCGAGGTCGAACGATACCGACTTAGCGTTAGCGTTAAACTGGATATAGGCAGAGGGGGCGCTAGCGCAGGACCTGTTTTTCTCGTGATTCCAACGACCCATGAACTTTATGTTTTCGGAACCCTGGGCAGCCATGGTTTCACCTCCAAAAGACGTCGCCGCCAATACGGCAGCAAACAAAAAAATCAATTTTTTATTCATGTCATCCAATATAGGAAAGCTATAACTTTTTATATTGTTCCTATGCTTCTTCCCTATGCCCCAAAAGCCATTTTAACAGCCATCGCCATCCTTTTGGCAGGGGCCTCGGCATGCCTTGCGCAACCAAAACCTGCTCCAGGCTCCGAAGGCGACACACTCACGGTCGAAGACAAGCGCATGGCCTACCTGGTTTACAAGCTTTTAGGCAAGGACGGCATCATCAAGAACGCCGACCTGAAAAACGGAGCAAAGCAGTTCTACCAGAACTGCAGAGCGTGCCACGGCGACGACGGACGAAGAACAAACTTCAACCCCGGCGGCATCCCGGAATACATCGGCATACGCGCACGCAACGACATGCCCACGTTCTGGTACCAGATGAACTTTGGCGACGAAGAACGCGGCATGGAAGCCTACATAAACGAAATAGACCTCGACGACATGCGCGACATCGCCGGCTACGCACAAACGCTCCCGTAAAATTTTGGGGCGGGTCCTATTTTTTTTGGAGGGTCTTGACTTCCTGGATGTGCGAAAGCATGAGCGGGTAGCGTTCTTCGGACCCGTGTTCCTGAATTTCGACGTTGAATGGCGCCTTGGCGAAATGCAGGGAATGGACGTAGAAAACGAGCTCCCTCATTTTCTCGGTACGTTTCTCAGGATTCTTGACCTGTGCGGCAAGCAAAGTGCCCGTTGCTTTTGCATAGCGCAAAACCTTGACCAGGTCGAAAGTATCGAGCTTTTGGTAAAGGCTTCCGTACTTGGTCGCGTTCAAGGCCGTCTGGATGGTCACCTCGTCAACATCGTCCTTGAGTTCGTAATCGGGCTTGTCCACCGAAACCCAGGTAATGCAGAAATCCTTGCGCCATTCGTCGGTGGGGGCCGGAACGCGATTCTCTGCGGAACGGTCCGCGAAGGGACTGAAACCGAAACTTTCAAGGATGTTAAAAGCATCGCGTTCCTTTTCCGGATTCATAACAAAACCGTAACCCGAAATGGATTCATTGACGCATTCCATGAACTGCGGGAACTTGCACAGTTCAGCAAGAATCTTGGAATCGTCTATTTTCAAAAGACGCACGGTGCGAACGCGAGCGCCGTAAAAGGACGAATTCCACTCGTTCAATGTCGAGGAAACGTTTTCGGGAGGCTTGATCCACGAATGAAATTGTTCGATATCGGATTCGCAAAGGCCGCTCTTGAGACCCGCCAGGTATTCATCCTTGCCAAAGCTGAAATTCAGGTAGGTTTCGTCGTTCTTGACAGTCGCGAGGCAAGCGAGCAGGAACAAGACCCTGGGAGACGTTCCCGTCGTCGTAATCAAATCGAAATTCGGAAGCGTAGAAATACTTTGTTCGGGAAGCGGCATGACGCCCGACGCAATCCATTCCTGTCCGGTGCGACTCAGCTGCACTGCGGTAATTTTGCGCAGGCCCTTTTCGGCCACCATCTGGAATTCCACGAGGCCCATGAGCCAAAGCTCGCGCAAGTGCCGCGGCAGGTAGTCCCAGGCAAGCTGCTTGTTGCGCTCGAGAATGCGGTACGAGGGGTCCATGACCCAAAAGAGAAACGCGGCGTCCGAAACGTCCTTGCCTTTTTCAAGCCCACGCAGCAGGCGTACGCAATGGTTGCGGTCACCGCGGAAGCGGACCTTGATCCACCAATCCAGCAGGTCCTGGTGCAGGCGGAAGCCGTTCTTGCGCAAGAATTCCAAGGCTTTCTCAGACGGGCGCAGCAGCATGTCGTCTTGTTCAAGCCACACGTTTTGCGTGAGGAAGTTGAAAATCAGCGAGACTTCGTTTTCGGCGACCTTCTCGGAAATCTTCGCAGCGTATGTAAGAGCGGCGACGCAAAGCTGGTAACTGCGACGATGGAGAGTCCCGTTGGAATTGATTTTCAGTTCGCCTTTCTGGGCGAGAGCCAGCATGTAGCAGATGTGCCAATCGATAAGGTTGCTGTAGCCCACCGCGGGTTTCGTCGTATCGACAGTCTCTTCGGGTTCGATTTCAAAATTACCGATAAAGTTTTTAAAACCGCAATACACAGGCGAACCAGAAACGAAGGAGCGCCAAATGATGAATTCGCGGCACATGGAAAGCAAAAAAGACTGTAATTCCCTGTTCTTTCCAACAGGAACCGTAAGGCGCAGTTCATTGTACGAAAGTCCGCGGGACGCACTATGATAAATCAAATTAATGCAACGGCGCTGCCAGGATTCCATCTTGGCAAAAAGGGTAGCCACCCTGTCAACATCGCTAAAATAGGACACTACCTCGCTCTGTATGAGCGAATTATTCAAAAGGCCCTTTTTACCATAAGCCCTTGCATGGACCTCACGCAAAAGAGGCTTTGACATTCCATCAAAAAAACTACACAGGTCTAACATTGCAAATCCTTCAATAGGGTGTGCAAAGTTAGCAAAAAAAGCCTTTTGCGTCAAGAAAACTAGACGAACGACTTTATCTGGTCAACGGAATAAGCGGTCTTGTGCTTGAAGTCCCAAATGCGAGAAAATGTCTTGCCGTAATGTTCGTTCACAATTCGGCTGTCGAGAATCAGGACCTTGCCCGAATCGGTTTCGGTTCGAATCAGGCGACCAAGTCCTTGACGCATTTCCATGTACGCCTCGGGCATGAAATAATCCTTGAAGGCATTCTCGTTGCGAGTCTTCATTTCGGCGGCAAGGCCAGCCACAAGCGGATCGGACGGGTTCGGGAACGGAAGCTTTGCGATTACCAGGAGTTTGAGAGCATCACCCGGGAAATCGACACCTTCCCACAAGCTTTGGCAACCCAGGAGGCACGCCCCGCGAGACTGTCTGAACATGGAAATCAAACCATCGAGAGCTCCATCGACATGCTGGCACAAAAGGAGCTTGTTCTTTTCGGCAAAGACAGGAGCCAACACGGCTTGCGCCTTGAGCATCGAAACGATGCTGGTGAAAAGAACCATAGTATTTTCTTCGACTTCAGGAAGGACGGCCTTCAGCACTTCGTTGACCTGGTCATTGTATTCAGGCACCGTGGGCTTAGGCATGAATTTGGCAACCATCACATGGCGACGATCGTCCAAAATTTTCTCTTCGGGGAAGGCTCGCACAAACGGGCGTTTGCCACCCGTCAACGAGTTCATTCCCATTCTGCGGACAAAGTAACTCAAATCGCCCTGCACGGCAAGAGTAGCCGATGTGAAAGTCGCCGACTTGATCCACGGATAGAATTTTTCTTTCCACGGAGCGTAGCCATGAAGCGGAAGGGCATTCATTTTGATTGTATGCGGATTGAACGGCTCTTCAAGATAGAACACCCAGTCTTCGCGACCCGCCTTGACGACAAAATCGAAGTCGGCAATAAAGCGGTTCAGTTCTTCGAATCTGCCCTTGAGGTCCTTGAGAAGACCGGCGAGACCCGAAACGGATGCAAGAGCCGTCATCAAGCCATCTGCACGCACGCGGGCAAGTTCGTACTGGTCCGACACGCTTCTGGGATCCACATCGTAATCGCCGAGAATTCCGCTCTTGTAAACAAATCCACTTTTGCCCACCTTGAGCTTCGTCAGCTTCTTGCCGATTTTCATGAAGAATCTGTGCAAGGCCTTTTCCGTTTCGCTAAGGTCCATCACAAGCTGTTCGCATTCATCGCGTAACGACGAGTGGTCATCGGGAATACGCGATCTTATTTCGGCAAGCAGGCCATCTTGATTTCCACGGGACGGCACCAAGGTCTTTGCAACATTTCTGAAATTGAAGAACGAAATATGGCGACCAAAAGATTGATTCGTAATTTCGGGCAAGTGATGGGCTTCGTCAAACACGATGTGTTCATACGCCGGAAGCAATGCAAAATCCAAAGCCAGGTCGGCAAGGAAAAGGGAGTGGTTCACCAGCACGAGGTTAGCAGACGCTGCACGGCGCTTTGCGCAAAGTGCGGGGCACTTCGAATAGTACGGGCACTTTTCGCCATCGCAAGAAGAGGCGTTCGACGAAAGTTTCAGCCAAAGCACCTTATTACGGCCGACGCTAAAGGAATTGCATTCGTTGATATCGCCCGACTGCGTAGACATGGCCCAGGGAATCAAGGCCATGAAGGAATCCCTTTCTTCGTCGAGCAGCAAGTTTTGCGGGCTATTCAAGATGCTGTTAAACTTGCGCAGGCAAAGATAATTGTCACGACCCTTGAGAACTGCGGGTTTCAGGAATCCGTTGTACAGCTTAGCCACCTGCGGGATGTCGTTGTTCAGGAGCTGTTCCTGCAAGGCGCGCGTTGCCGTACTGATAACCACGCGTTCCCCCGACACGGCCTTGTTGGCCGCAGCGATAAGGTAAGCGAGAGTCTTTCCGGAACCGGTAGCCGCTTCAAGCACGCAAAGGCCACCCTTGTGCATGTTGCGTTCTACGCAAGTCGAAAAATCAAGTTGGTTCGGTCTTTCTGCAAATCCTTCCATGAACATCGAAAGGAATCCGCCTTCCTTGAAAAATTCACTCACTCTCGGAGCCATTGTCTTGGGAAGGGCCTCGGTTTCGGGCGAAACTTCGGGCAAAGCGAATACAGCTTCAGAGACAGCGGCATCGGAAGGAGTACCAAAAAGTTTTTCCCAATCCGAATTTTTGGAAACACGCATAAAGGCATCCAAAAGCCACGGGTCCATCTTTGAAATTTTTTCGTAGCACATCACGAACAGACGACCACAGGCATCGGCATCGGGCAAGGCGCGATGGGCTCGGCAACGTTCAATATTCAAAGCCTGCGTAAGCGTATCCAGGCGATGGTTCGCGACATCCTGGTAGGCGATGCGAGAAAGCGTGAGAGAATCCCAGAACATGTGGGAATCGTAGTTTATGCCGACCTTGGAGAGGGACTGCTTCAAAAACTTGGAATCGAAGGCTGCATTGTGCGCAACCAAGGGCAGGTCTCCGATAAAGGAGCAAATTTTTCCTGCAATGGAAGCAAAGTCGTCGGCAGATTCAAGATCGGCGACCGATATTCCCGTAAGCTTTTCGATAAACGGGCGAAGCACGGCCTCGGTCGGCTTGACCAGAAAATCAATAGATTCTCCGGGAACGCTGCCCTCGAAACGAACGAGAGCAACTTCGATAATCTCGTCCTTTTCAAATTCAAGACCGGTAGTTTCAAGGTCTACAGCAACAAAATCAGGAATCTTATTCATTTTGTTTCTCCCATCAAAATCATTGTAACGAAGGCACCAAAGGCACAAGCTTTTGTAGATCGTTCGCCCCGTTCGAAATCTTTAAAGTATCGTTAATGGCTCTCCAGGGTTTTCCATAACGGAACGGCGAAAGCGAGCCTCCATCGGGCACGTTCTTGCCGTCTTCAGCATAGTAGTAATCCAAAAAGTAGTTTCCTTCGACAAGATTGTTGAAGGCGAACCAGCCGCCATCATTGCAACGGGCGTAATACGGCATTTTGGTATCGGCCGAAATAAGGCGGACAAAGGCGCCACCCTTGGCACCCGGAATTTTTCCGCTCATCGAAGCGAATTTGAGCTTCGAAACCGTCTCGAACTTCATCAGATTCTTGTACTTGAGTTCAATGACGGTATCTCGAACGCCGTTCGAATCGGCCTTCGCAAGCGTCGTATCCTGGTAGCCCTGCAAGAACTTGATGGTAGCGTCGGTCGGCCACGGCTCGCTGCGCACTACAAGGTAACGAATGGGATCCAGTTTCGAAAGTTCAACCTGCGTCGTATCCTTGTTTATGGCGATGTAATATGTTTCCTGCATGGAATCCAAAAGCGGCTTGTTGTAAGCGAGCACCAGAGAATCCCCCGGGAACACGACCTTCGCTCTCGAAAGAGTCTTGGCCGACGCGTATGCCGGAGGAAGCGTATCGCCGGGCATGTCCTTCCATTCCCATTCCACTTCGTTGCGCGTCGTGTCGAGAGTGCGGAAAAGGGAGTCCTTGGCACTGATGCAAGCGAACTTGTACAAAGTCTCCTTTTTGGGAGCCGTAGCAAAATAGAAATGCGGTTTGGAAGACGATGGACTCAAGTAAACCAAAGACGGATGCATCACCTTGTTGTCGGGCGAAGTGAGCGAACAGTTGCTCGTATCGGCGAACGTCGAATCAAAGTACACGTTGCGATTGAAATTCGCTTCGACCACGTTCGAATAGGGTTGGCTTATGGATTCCAGTTCCAGGTGCGAGGTATCGTGATCTGCCAAAGCGACCCAGATGGTATCGGTCGTCGTGGAATCCAGCTGCAAATCGTTCGTCCACACACCGGCAAGTTCGTTAGAAGACTCGATTTTCTGGTTTCCGTTCTCGTCGACAAAAGCTACAACTCGGTAATGGCCAGCCTTGAGCCCCGTGAGCTTAAAGTTGCCAGCGCTGTCGGCGCGCGTCATGAACAGCGGAGGCTCCTTGGTAAGCATCGGAAGAGAATCCAGCACCTTGGTGACGGAATCGCGATACTTGGCCAAATATTTTCTGGATTCGCGTTCCTCGCCCATCAAGAAGAGGCCTATGCTCGGGAAGGATTTCTTGCGGGCCATGGCTTCGTTCACCAGGACTCTACCCGTAAGCGTAAGGGAATCGATAACGGGTCCTGTCGAAAACACCACAGAGAAAGGAGTTGCAAGAGCGTTTCCATGCAAATCCTTGATGGCTCCTGCAAACGTAATCGTGTACGTGGTATTCTCGTCGAGCTCCGCACGAGAAGTAAGCAGCAGGTTTTTCCCGCTGACTTCAAACTTCACTTTTTTTTCTATCGGAGGCGAAATGGAAACTGCACTTCGCGGCACAGAAGCATTAATCCATTCGTCGAATTCCAGTTTGACAAGCAGCTCGTTGGGATGATTCGTAGTATTGGGTGCCGGATAGACCGCCGCCACGCGAGGAGGCAGCTTGTCTTCGGGTCCGCCGCCGGGAGAAACTTGCGTTGCGCAGGCAAACAGCAAAAAGCAGGCGACCACCGCAGTTATGTAACCACGAACTTTCATTTATCAATCAAGTGAATGATTTTTCCAATGCGGGAATAACGAATGCTGAAGGGAATCCTCCACCAAGTGAAGGGATTGCCCAAGGCAAACTTTCCATCGTCGTTTTCAAACGAGAAATAAATTACAAAAGCCTTTGCACGAACATTACGGAGAGTGACAAAACCCCAGTAACGGCTATCGGCGGAATTGTCGCGGTTGTCACCCATCATAAAGAACAACGGAGTTTTGACAACGTAACTATCGATGGGATTGCCGTTCACGAGAAGTCTGCGACGAATTTCAAACTTGGGCTTAGCCGGGGCTGCAACGACACTTGCAGAATCGTTCGACACGCTGGAGGAATCCTGCGACACGGAATCGACGGCAGGCTGCATGGCCTCGGCATTCAAGCGAGCCACGTTTCCTTCCAAGTCCTGAAGCGAAGACCCTTCAAAACTGATATAGCTCACCTGGCGCGTAAAGCCGCCCTTCATGTGAGGATCGATAACCGGAAGGAATCCAATTTTCGAAAGTTCCTTGAAATAGGCAAAGCTCATATTGCCGCTCAGAGTGTCCCCCTGGCGAGGCTGGTGCTGAAGAATCATGCGATTCCTGGTGAACAAGGCATTGAGCACCAGATTACGGTCGTTTTCGACGGGCACGCGATAATCTTCAAATTCAAAATTATTGTCCTCGACACCATCGCGCAAAAGTGAAATTTCAAGTTCCACATGGTCGTTCGGATTTTCCTGCAGCACAATCGAACGGAGCCACCAAAGTTTTTCCAGCGGAAGGGAATCTACGAACAGGGTATCGCCCACACTCGGAATCACAAAAGTCTCGCGCTCGTCACGAGGCGACTTGGTCCTTACAGCAGCCGTCCACTTGCCCTTCGCAGGAATCGTATCCTGGCGGACTCCATTTACGGTAAGCCTACCCCCATGAATCGACACGGTATCGCCACTCACAGCGACGCAGCGCTTGATGTAGTCCTTGGGGCCGTCGGCATAGTGAATCAAGTGCGGTTGACCGTCTTCGGGATTGTGATCCCAGTAATAGTTCCCGAACATGAGCGCATTGAACAAATGCGTGTAACGGTCGGGATTGTTGTCCGGATATTCAGGTTCGCCCGGATAGCGGAAAATCAAAACATCGCCCGCTTTCGGTATCGTGTATCCGGGGAATTTTTGATTGCTGAAGGGAATCGGCGAACCATAAGTAAATTTGAGGCCAAGCAAGAAATCCCCCGTCAACAGGGAATCTTCCATGGATCCGCTAGGAATCTGGAAAGCCTGGATTACATACTGGATAACAATCAATGCCAACACGACGGGAACTATAATTTCCCTTGTCATGGACTTTAAAAAACCTTTTATCGAAAAACTCTTTTTAGGCTGTTCCATCAACTGCTCCCAAAAGGATTAAAGGCTCCGAACCTTCTTTACAAAATTTCGACTGACCAGAAGCTGCGTATGCATTTTGTCGCGCAAAACCACGTTCAGTCGACCGGCGTCGGACTTGCGGATTTCGGCAATGCAGTCAATCGACACCAAATGGGCCCTGTGAATGCGCACGAACTGGCGCGGATCCAACTTCTTTTCCAGGTCGACCAGCGGAGTATCGATGACATACTGGTTGTTGAGCGTGTATATCGTCGTGTACTTTTCTTCGCTTTGGAATCGGATAATCTCGTCGACATTCACAAGAATAATCCTGTCGCCAATCTTCACCTGCACTCGCTGCATGTAGAACCCACCCGGATTCAACATGGACCTGAACTTGTCCCACGAGAAGTCCGAAGGCAACGAAGCTTCGTTTGTCACCTCGGGAATTCTCTTGCGAAGCTTGTCCATGGTCGATGCCAAGCGTTCGGGATCGACGGGCTTCAGCAGATAGTCAACGGTATTCTCTTCAAACGCTCTCAAGGCGAAATTTTCGTAGGCCGTGGTGAACACGATCAACGGCATATCGTCATCGTCAATCTTCTGCAGCACCTCGAAGGCATCCATGTCGGGCATTTGAATATCCAAAAACACCACGTCCGGAGCACACGACTGAATCTTTTCAACGGCCATCGTGCCAGACGATGCTTCGTCGACAATCTCAACTTCCGACGAGTATTGATCCAAAAGCGAGCGCAAGCGCATGCGGGCTAACGGCTCGTCATCGACAATGAGCGCCTTGTACGACACTAGGGTTCCTCCCTGACTTTTATCTTTTGCTGGGCGTAAACCTTGACCAGGTCAAACTTCTGACCATCGGCATCTTCGTACACCGCGCCTGTGCCGTTAAGCAGGGAAAGATTTCCCATCTTGTTCCTTAAAAATTCGAACTTCAATTTTCCTTCCGAGAGAAGCAAAGAAACTTTTTCCCCGTTTACGGAGAACTTTCCGCTCAAAGTATCCACTTCCACCTTTTCATTCAAGACGGAGCGTACGATTCTCGCCGTACTGTCTTCCGTCAGGAATGCACGGAATATTTGGGACTTGCAAGCGTCGCAAGGCATATTGCCCGAATACATTCCCACCACGCCTTCGGGTACGGCAACCGGTTTTAAAGGAGGAAGGGGAGCAGGTTCTTCTTGGGAACAGGCTGTCAAGAGCAAAGCGACAAAGGCTACTGGCAATAAAAACTTCTTCATACCCGACAATGTAGAAAAAAACTAAAAACCTTTTGAATACACCATGCGAAAACCAAGCGTAGTCGCAGTGTACAAGGGGTCCTTTTTATTGCGAGTCGTAGGTTTCAGCGGATAATTTTCATCTTTGTCTTTCAAGGGGTCCGCCCAACTGCCGCCGCGAACGCAGCGAAGCTTGCCCGATTCTGGGCCAACCGGGTTAGAAACATCTTTTACGTTATAGGAATCGTACCAGTCATTCACCCATTCCGCAGCATTTCCGGCCATGTCGTACAAACCAAATTTATTTGCGATAAACTGTCCGACTTCGGCAAGTCCGTTGGCATCTCCGTAATTGGCATAGTCCGAAGCGATTTCGGAGCCCCAGTAGTACGCCGACGAAGTTCCGCCATGGGCAGCAACTTCCCATTCCATTTCCGTCGGCAACCTAAAGCCGGCAGCAGAATAATTTATCTTCAATTTTTCAAGGTAGTTGTTTTTTCCTACCGATGTATATTCATAGACGGTATCCTCGCCCATTCCCTTCGAAAAAGCATTGCAGAAGAGCACGGCATCGTACCACGAGACATTTACGACGGGGAACCTATCGCCCTTTTTAGGCTGATTGGGCAATTCGCCCATGACCGCCATGTAGGCCTCTTGAGTCACCTCAGTCGCAGTCATGGAATACGTCGAAATTTTATAAGTCGCAGAGCCCTTGGTGAAATCTACAGCGGGAATATTCACCCAGTCAAAATACTTGTACAGGTCGCTGTCAGCGAAATCGCCATCATCACCTTGTACAGGATTATCGGACGATGTCGAGGATTTTTTTGAACTATCCTGGTACGAGCCGGCGTTTACATCAATATCTTCGGGTTCATTCGTGGTACTGCACGAACAAATTAACATCAAAGATGAAGCAATCGCCAACTGTTTCAGCAAAGCCATACAAGTTCCTAACGGATGACGCCTACGCGGTACAGTTTCTTCTTGGTTTTGCCATCGGCAAACTTTACCTTGAGTCTAGCCGTATAGACATCGCTTCCGAGAGAGCTCAAGTCAAAATTTTCGTACTGGTTTCGACCAGCCTTGGCGCCATGGACATTAAGCGAAGCCACCACCAATCCGGTTACATCGTAAAATTCGAGTTCCACGGACTTTGCTTCGGCGCCCAGTTCAAAGCGAAGATTGGCTTTACCTCCGCGAACAGGATTCGGATAAATGAAGAAATCGTTAATTTCATCCTTCGCAGTAATTTCCTTGATTTTGCCAAGTAACGTCGCATCAAAGAAACCAGTGCGTCCGTTTCCTGCAGCAGGGAGTGTCCATGCAGCAGGTTTCAATTCCGCGCCGTTCACAGCCTTGTTCAAGCGGAACGCCGAGACACTGTTGCGATGGAACGCGTACAGTTCAGGGCCAGCGGAATTCTTGCCGGAAACGGCGTCCGTCACATAGATGCTCATGGGCGCATAGGTTTCGCCATATTCAAAGCTGCCTGCCGCCAGAGGGAATCCGTCGGTCACCTGCTTACCCTTGCCCGTAAAGGCATAGATTAATCCGTCGCTCGAAGGCACAAGAATTTCAGGAACGTCATCACCCGTCACATCGACAATCAACGGGTCGCTAAAGAATCCGACCACCGGAGTGCCGCGGCTGATAGTCGCAGGGAATCCAGCAATGGGCACGCCGAAGCGGTCCAAGGCGTAAACGAGATTATCGCCCAAGAAGACAACTTCGGGATAGTTGTCGCCATTCACGTCGCCGATGGCAATGCCCGAGGTTTCGCTCTTGAGGCCGCTTGTACCCGAAGCACCACGCTTGTACTGCTGGCTAAAGAAGGCGGCCTCCTTCTCGCTCGTGCAATAGCCCGAAACCGTCGTCGTCACGGAGCCCTTGTCACCCACGAGAATCACGTCGTTCACACCATCCCTATTAATATCGGTACAAGCGATTCGATAGGATTTATCGGCATAACGCATTTTCATAAACGACGAACTATAATCACTTGCGAAAAACACATTGCCTTGTTCGGTAACGGCGGCAAACTTGGTCATGTTTTCGCTATTGGGGCAATACACAAACTCCTGTACATGGTCGTCATTGTCTATAAGCTGCTGCGGAAGTCTGTATGCCGAAGGTCTCCCGTTGAAAGCGCCAGAATTGAGGTCTTCATCGTTCGCGACCGATCCGCAATTCATGATGCTCTTTTCACCGGCGACCCATACATCGCCGCCAACAATCACGGGGCCTGCCACAGCGCGATTCGTTCTGTTAAACGAAACAACCGCTTTCAATGGGAGGTACGTCCCAGGAACAAATGTCGTACGTACAAGGGCGTCGCGATAAAGCATATAAACCGCTTCACCCTGGCTTGCCATTCCAATAAAAGGACCATAGGAAGATTCGCGGGATTCGTCCATTCGATAAAGCGGAACCTCGCTGACAGAATCCTTCTTAGAAACCGCAGGCACAGTAACCACGGTATCCGCCTCGAAAAGCGTGTCACCCAAGGCGCTCATAGCCTGCAGGGTGCCATCCTCGGAAGCAAATGCGATAATCTTAGAATCATCTTCCGGAGAATCAAGGAATACGGCACCACGAGTCGCGTTCGCAAGGCCCACGTTTCTCGGGAACTTGGAATTTTCAATGCTTCCGTCGTCGATACTGACGGTCACCGAAATCACAGGGGCGGCATAGTTCACCACGCTGTCACCCATGAAGGCGTTGGATGTTTTTTCTTCGCGAGACTTCTTAGGGACGTTCACCGTAATCTTGTAACCGGTGTAACCACCCTGGGTTGTCGCCGTGTTGGCATAGCCCCTTGGCGAAATGGTATTCACCAAGTCGAACTTCTTTTTATTCTTGTCTTCCTTCAAAGGTTCGCGCTTGTGCGGCAATAAATCCGTACCGCTTCCGTAGTCGTAAGAATCCTGTCCCAAGGCATTCTTGAACGTCTTGCCGATACTCAGGATTCCGTCGGCTTCCACAAGGGAAATTCCGAACTGGTGGTCGCGCAACGTATCGCCACCCCAGAAATTTGCAACGCCCATCTTGAGCGTCTCGCGCAAGTACCACTCGTTCACCTTCCACACGGCAATACCGCTTGCAGGGATTCCCGCGTCGTACGAACTCACGCCAACAATCAAGCCCTTGGCCTTCTTCTTGTTTACGCGGCACTTGCCCTTGACGCAAATGCTGTCGAGGAAAACCTGTTCCAGGCTATCCACAGGAACCGTCTTGATAGTCGTGTCGGTATCGTCGCTCGTCGTTCCGACAACCACGTCAACCGTTCCGTCCTTGTTCCACGAACGCTGACGGTTTTCGATAAGCAAGTATTCGCTGGCGTTCAGCGGGACCTTGACAATCTCCACTTCGCCATTCTTGGCAATGCCGCTTCCGGCAGCCGCAATATCGACAGTCACCGGGTGCCCTGCAGTGGGGCGGACTTCCTTGACATTGCTCCAGCCCATGTACGAACGTTCCCAGGCACCAGGTATGGAAGGCAAAAATCCGTTTCCTGCATTGTAGCCGGCAAAGTCCATCACATCGAAATAACCCAGGCGAGAGATTCCCTTGACCACATCGTAAGTATTGGGCATTCCCAGTTCACGACCGATCTGGTTCACGACGATTCCGTTCACGCCCCAGTTGAGGCCGTCCTGCGAAGCGGTTTCACTCACCACCATGACAGACTTGAGCGTGTCGATGACCGAACCTGCGATGGAAACTCCGTTGACTACGGTATCGCCTTCGTCATTGACGCCAAACGTAGGCACGACCGATTCCTCCTTGGCGGAATCAGGCATCAAGTATTCCCAGGCGTCGTCCGAAATGTACACATCCATGAAGTCACCCGGAGTATCGGCTCCATCGGTTCCCATGCTGCCGCCATCGACCAGGCGACTCGCTCCTGCATGTATAATCATGTAGGCGCGTTTGACGTTCGGATTTTTCGAAAGAGGAATCCTGAAAGGTGAAACCTTTGACGTATCTTCGCTTGCGGCGGCAATGGCGTCGTACACAAAAGTCAGGTAGTCACGGCTGCGGGCCTCGTCGAACTCGGCGGTCTTTTCGCCCTTCATCTTGCTGGTTCTGTTGTAATCAATAATTTGCTTCTTCACCGTGTACACAGACGTATTGGTCGAAGGGTCCGGGAAAATGCGAGCCTTGATGACTTGTTTTCCGCCGCTAGCCGCACCGTAAAAAGCATTGGCAAATTCAAAGTGCTTCTGCCAATAGGCCGAAGAGCCTCGACGGCCCGGAGGGTCAAGAAGGTAAGCGTCCTTTTCCTTCTTGTCGGAATCAAATATACCCGTTCCCGTCGTCAGGGAATTGTCCGTCTTTTCTTCTTGGAACTGCACGCGCAAGGCGAACACTTCAAGGGTATCCACGGCAAACGAATGCGGAACAAAAACAACCGCAAACACAAAAAACACGAAAATGCGCAAAAATGACTTCATACCTTTTCTAATCTACAAAAAACAGAGGCCGCTATTCGGTCACCGACTTGTAACTTTTCGGGATATTCAGGCGCCAAGTACCCATACTGAAGGCCTTTTTACGGGTCACCTTCTTGATACGGATTTCCAAAAAACGCTTTCCTTCCTTTTCAAACACGATGTTTTCGGGAGTTTCCACGTTTTCAAACGTTCTGAAGTTCAAAAAACGCAAAATTTCGGGTTTTCCGTCGCGACCCATGCGACTATACCACGCCACATGGCCATCCTTCGAACCGAACGTGAAGGCAATACCGTTCGAGGCCTTCGCCGACACCACATGGAAGCCGGCGGAATCAGATTCGGAAAGAGTCTCGTACGATTCCGGCAAAAGGATTCCTTCGAACAAATTAGCAACCTGGTGAATCGGGACCAGAGGGATGCTGCTGTCGTCGATAAGGCCAATCATGTAGCCCGCGCCCTTCACGTACTTTTTTTCCGTGGGAAACACCATCTGCCAACCGTCTTCCTGCCACAAAAGCGAAGCGACGCCGATGCCCATGGGACCCGTCAATTCCATACGGTAACGCTTTCCCGGTACAGAGAAAAGAACGGCATCGAAATCCTGGGCCTTGCCCGCCGTATCGACAAGCGTGAGCACGAACTTGGCACGCAGACTATCGCGCACGGCAACCGTCTGGGCGCCATCTTCGCGCGGAGTATCCAAAGACTGGCTCGACTTGCTGCCGGCACAGCCAACCAAGAGTACACACAAAGTAAAAAAGAACAACAGGCGATACATCCGGGCCTACTTTTTCTTTTTGCCCAGGAATTCGCTCGCCACAGGGTGCTTGGGTTTCAGCTTCAGCACCTTTTTATAGGCCTTGACGGCATCCTGCGTTTTTCCGAGAGCCGCATAAATGGCCCCCAAGTGTTCCCAATAAACGTAGTCGTCGTTAAAGCGCTCGCTCTTGATCAAGAGCATGGTTTCCAAGGCTTCCTCGTACTTTCCGGTGCGGTAAAGTCCCCAGGCCTTGGAATCAAGGTAGGCCTCGTTTGGGCTGGATTTTCCGTCTTTTTGAAGCGCCTGCAGAACAAGGTCAAGACCCTTGGCCACCTCTTCGGGATTCCTGTTCGCATCAATCATGGAATAGCCGTAGTAATTCAAGACCTCGGCCCAATCCATCGGGCCCTTTTCGGGCTGCTTCAGCAAGTGTTCGAACATGGCGAAAGATTCGTCGAAACGCTGCATGCGTTCCAGGTTCATGGCCATGTTGAACCGAACGAAAAGATCCGTGGAATCGGCAAGCAAAAGGCTTTCCCAAAAGAGCTCCGCCTTCATGCGCTGTTCCTTGGCGCTATCAAGTTTTGCGGAATCGGCGTTGGCGCTATCTTCGATTTCACGTGATTCCATCACGAGCACGCGAGCGTAAATATTGCGCAGGGCCCTGTGATGCATTTCCGCCTTTGTACGCATCATGGCGACCGTAGCAGAATCGGCGACGCCAGCCATGGGAGTCCAGTTGCTCAATACCGCCATAAGGGAATCCAAGAGCCCGTACGCCTTTTTGTAGAGTCCGGCATTGCCGTACGAAAGCGCCAAGAAGTCCTTGTCACCGCCCGACAGCACGGAATCTGCCATTTCAGCAAACTTCACGGCTTCGTCATTCTTTTTTTCGGCAAAAGCGATACTGGCCAAGGCGCGGCAATCCTGAGCGACCCAGACGGGCTTCTTTTCAATTTTGCCTACAGACAAATTCAAGTGGACCTTTGCGCTATCGTATTCGCCTGCGAAAAATTCGTAGTTGCCAAGATAATGGTACATCACAGGCGAACGCATTCCATCTTCGAAGACCTTTTTCTTCAAAAGCTTGAGAGCGGCGGCACGGTCCCATTCGCCATTGATAAGCAACACGTAGTTGATAATAGCTTCGTCGTCGGGAGTCGCCGTCGTCAGCGTATCGGCAATTTTCCTCGCCTCGGCATAACGCTTTTGCAAAACGAGCCCCTGCACCATCTTCGCAAGTAAAGACTTGTCGCCGGTAGCATCGTGAGCCTTGCCGAACAACTCCACCACGGCAGAATCCTTGCCCTGATCCAAAAGCAAATTCACCTGGCGCTGGAACAACGTAGAAATATAGTTTGTCTGCGGCAGCAGCAAGTCGTACACACGCACCAGTTCCTTTTCATCGTGAATAGCCTCCAGGAACAAGCTGTAGTCGTACAACAGCGGCATATCCTGGTACTTCGCCGAATCAAGCGCGATATTGAAATACTTGCGTGCCGAATCGGCAATGCTTTCCTTCACGTAAAGCTTCGCCATAGTTTCGTACTGCTTGGGAGTCTTCTTTCCCTTAAGCTGTACCGCCTTTTTCGCAAGAGCCAGCGCAGCGGAATCCTGTCCGCCAGCCATCAGACGTTCGACCACGGCAAAAGCCAAGAACCTGCTTTCGGGGTCAGCGTCGTAGGCGCGCTGCCAAAACACCTCGGCCAGTTTTTTTTCGCCACGGAGTTCCATCTCCTGCGCACGGATAAAAGATTCGTGGGCAACGGCAAGCATCTGGGAAGTCTTGGCGTCGGTCCCCGCAACAACCTGCCGAATATCGACAGTGTCGGAGGCAATCAATTTTTGTAGAACCGGTTCCTGCTGCTTAGGAGGCGCAGAACTGCAAGCGCCCATAAAAAGCGCCGGCACAAGCACCATCAGAAGCAAACAAAACATGCGACGCATAAAGGCACCTAGTCAACAATTACGAAGTCAATTTTGGTATTCGGAGGCAGATAGTCGCCATACTTGGGCGATGTCTCAAGTACAGTTCCCGGAGCCTCGCCATTTTCGCCCTTGACACGCTTTATGTCGCCAACACCAAATCCGAGTTTTTCGAGTTTCGGATAAACGAGATCGATAATCTCCCCGGAGAAATCGGGCAAAAGAGTCTTTCCTGTCGTGACACCGGCCGATATCACAACCTTTATGGTATCGCCCATGCGAGCCTTCTTGCCGGCCATGGGAATCGTACGGATGACGACTCCGCGCGGGATGCTCTGGTGGGCGCCCTTCACAATTTCACCCTGGACAAGCCCTGCTCTCGAAAGAGAAATGCCTGCCTGCTTTTGGCTTTTTCCACGAAGATCCGGAATCTCGATTTCGCGAAGGCCAAGGCTCTTCGTAAGTTTCACCGTACGGCCAAGCTTAGCGACACGCCCGGCAGCGGGCATCTGCACTAGGACCATACCTGCAGGCACCTGGGAACTGTAGCGACCTTCCTCAAGCCACTCGTACTTGAAACCGGCTTCGGTCAGCGAAGCTTCGGCAGCCTCGGCCGAAAGGCCTTCCAAACTCGGGACAGGGCCCGTTTTGGCGAACTCGCCCGCAAACAAAGGAAGTACGATTTTATCTACGACAAAAGCCAAAAGAACCAAGGCGACAATCCAAATGACAAAAGCCTTTACAAAAGGGGATTTTTTCAGCCAGTTCCCAATAGATTTTAATTTGTTCATAACAGTCAGAAAATTTTAGCCCTTGGAGGCACGTTCCTGAAGAGCATTTTCGTCGAAAATGACAATGTCTTTACCCGTCATGGCGATGGCACCCGTGCGTACCAGCAGCGAGCAGATTCGGCTTACCGTTTCGCGAGTCGTGCCGGACATGTCGGCCAACTGCTGCTGGGTCGGGCGGTTGTGGATTACCGTCACCATCTTGCCGTTGTCGGTGTGGATACGGACACCGCGTTCGAGCATCAGGTTCAGAAGAGTTCCAGCCACGCGTCCGCTCACGGACATCGTGGAAAGCGACCCGATCTGGCGGTTCGCCTTGCGCAGACGCTTGCTCATTTCGCTCAAAAGGCCCATGGCAATTTCGGGCGACTGGCGGATAAGGCGCAAGAAGGATTCGCGGTGAATCACGAGCATCTGGGCATCGGTAACGGTGCGAACGGAGGCGGACCTGGGCTCGCCGTCGATGAGAGACATCTCGCCAAAGAAGTCTCCGCGTTCCAGGAACGAAAGAATGGTTTCGCGACCGTCGACACCGGTCATATACACCTGCACGGAACCCGTGGCGATAAGGTACAAGGCTTGGACGGAGTCATCTCCTTCAAGCACCACCGTTTCATCACGGTTGAAGTTTTGCACAACCACCAGGTTGGCCAACATTCCAAGCTGTTCTTCACTCAACTCGGAAAAGAGTTCAACGCCTTTCAGCAATCCGACTGCAGATGTATCCATTCTCGTCGCCCCTTGTTTTTTTAGTCCATGTCCACAATGATGCTCTGGTCGCGCTTGGCACCGATAGAAATCATGCCAATCTTCACGCCGACAAGTTCAGCCATGCGGTTCAAATACTTGCGAGCATTTTCAGGAAGATCTTCAATTTTGCGGCACTTGGTCGTGTCGCATTTCCAACCCGGCATTTCTTCGTAGACCGGCACGCAACGACCGACCTTGGACAGCTGGTTCGGGAACATTTCAATCTTTTCGCCATCGCATTCGTAGTGAGTGCAAATCTTGATAGTGTCGAAAGTATCGAGAACATCGAGCTTTGTGATTGCCAGGTGAGTAAGTCCATTCACGACGGCAGCCTTGCGAACCACCGGAGCGTCGAACCAGCCACAACGACGGTTACGACCCGTAGTAGCGCCATATTCGTTGCCAATCTTGCGAAGGATGTCGCCGGTTTCGTCCAGGAGTTCGGTCGGGAACGGGCCGTTGCCCACGCGAGTTGTGTAAGCCTTCACGACACCCACGACCTGGTCGATAGCGGTAGGACCGATGCCTGCACCGCAGCTAGCGTAACCAGCGACCGTATTGCTCGAAGTGACGAACGGGTACGTACCCTGGTCCACATCGAGGATGGTGCCCTGGGCGCCTTCGAACACGACGCGCTTGCCAGCCTTGATGGCCTTGTAGAGCATGTCGCTTGTATCGCGGACGAACGGCTTGATTTTCTGACCGAGTTCGAGGTAATCCTTGATGACCACTTCCGGATCAATCGGTTCAACATCGTACATCGCCTTGAATTCTTCGTTATGGACCTTGGCCATGGCTTCGACGCGCGGGCGAAGTTCACGTTCATCCATAAGGTCGCCGACGCGCACGCCGATGCGGTTCACCTTGTCGCTGTAGCAAGGACCGATGCCGCGGCCAGTGGTACCGATGGCAGCCTTGCCGGCCTTCTTTTCCTTGGCCTTGTCGAGCGTAGAATGGTACGGGAGCACCACGTGGGCGTTGTCGGCAATGAACAGGTGACCTTCCGGCTTGATGCCCTTGGTATGGAGGTCCGCAATTTCAGCAAGCGTCTGGATCGGGTCCAGCACGACACCATTACCGATGATGCAAACTTTGTCGTCATGCATGATGCCAGACGGAATCAAGTGGAACACGAACTTCTTGTCGCCCACTTCAACGGTGTGGCCAGCATTGGCTCCACCCTGGAAACGCACGATAAAATCTGCATCGAGCGTTAAAAAATCAACAACCTTGGCCTTTCCTTCGTCACCCCACTGGGAGCCGATTACTACACGATTTGCCATAATTCCTTCATTTTTTTACGACCTCAAAGCAGGTCGAATCACGTTAAACAAGACGAAACGGATGCTCAGGGGACTTCCCTGGGCCCTTTTTCGCCCAAAAAATAGTAAAGGAACAAAAAAAACATACCGGGCAAAGCCGTCAAAAGACCGAATTTCACCTATTTTCGGGGTTCAAAAGGCCTGTGTGATTTATTCAACACCTTATCGGGGCATTTTCTTACCCCTCTTTGAAAGTGACATCTTCAATTCTATATTTGCACCCAATATAAAATGCGTAATAAAAAAAACGCATCGGTTGGTTCACATCATGAATAGAAAAATACTCCTACCGTTATCGTCTGCCACATTTTTCCTTTTGGCAGCATGCTCCCAAGAAACTAGTCAACCCGCCGACGCCAATACGAATGGCGACATGTCCATTTCGGAATCGGCTTCCCTAAGTTGCACAACCAAGAACCTGGCCGACAAGAGCGGCATCAAAATTATCTGCGACGGAGACTCCATCGGTGTCGTGTACAATGGAAAAAATGGTACAAACGGCAAAGATGGCAAAGACGGAAAAGACGGCGTTGACGGCACCGACGGTATTGACGGTGTCGACGGAAGGGATGGAAGAAACGGAGCGGAAGGAGCTTCTTGCACCATCGAACCTATCGAAGGAACAGACTCTCACAAGATCCTGTGCGACGGAGACTCGGTAGGCGTTTTGTACAATGGTGAAAACGGATCCGACGGAAAAACCGCCTACGAGATCGCTGTCGGCAATGGATTTAACGGAACCGAAGAAGAATGGCTCGCCTCCCTAAAAGGAGAAAAAGGAGACAAAGGAGAAACGGGTGCGACTGGTGAAAAGGGCGATAAGGGCGACGCCGGTGAAAAGGGCGACAAAGGAGATGCCGGCGATGACGGAAAGAACGGCGTAGACGGAACTAATGGAACCAACGGCACGAACGGAACTGACGGCAAGAACGGCAAGAACGGTGTCGGCTGCACCTCCACCGCAGTGACCGATACAGAAACCGGAAAAACCGGAGTCAAGGTCCAGTGCGGAAGCGAAGATGCTGTCTATGTATGGAACGGCACCGACGGCGCGAAAGGCGACAAGGGCGATAAGGGTGACACCGGTGAAAAGGGCGACAAAGGAGATGCCGGCGATGACGGAAAGAACGGCGTAGACGGAACTAATGGAACCAACGGCACGAACGGAACTGATGGAACCAACGGAAAATCCGCATACCAAATCGCAGTCGACAACGGATTCGAAGGAACCGAAGAAGAATGGCTCGCCTCTCTGAAAGGAGAAAAGGGCGATGATGGCGACGACGGAGCTGCATGCTATATAACAGACAATTCCGAAATCAACGGATTCAACGTTTATTGCGGCGGAGTCCTTGTAGGCACTCTGCAAAACGGAGCCGACGGAAAGAACGGCAAAGACGGAACCAACGGAAAATCCGCATACCAAATCGCAGTCGACAACGGATTCGAAGGAACCGAAAAAGAATGGCTCGCTTCCCTAAAAGGAGACAAAGGAACCGACGGAAAGAACGGTACAAATGGTGCGGGCTGTACAGCGACAACAACTCGCGACGAATCCACCGGCCTGGACGGCATCATGGTACAGTGCGGCAACAATGCCCCTGTGTATGTTTGGAACGGTGCCAACGGAACAGACGGCGGTGACGGAAATGACGGCCTGGGCTGTTCCTCCACGACAACGACCGACGCCGAAACCGGATTGAGCGGAGTCATCGTGCAGTGCGGCACAAGCGAGCCCGTCACCATCTGGGACGGCAAGGATGGCGAAGATGGTTCCGACGGTGAAGATGGTGAAAACGGAACCTCCTGCACAGCCGAAGCAAACGAAGAAATCAACGGCTACGACATCATCTGCAACAATGTCAAGGTCGGCGAAATCAAAAATGGTAAAGATGGCAAGGACGGCGAAAACGGCACCGGCGGAACCTCCGGTTCGAGTTGCACCGCTGCAGCCTACACCGACAGCGAATCTGGTCGCACAGGCGTCGCCATCACATGCGGCACTAACGAACCTGTCATCGTATGGAACGGCACCGATGGCAAGGACGGTAAAGACGGTACCGATGGTGAAAACGGCAACGACGGCGAAAGCTGTTCCGTCAAGGACACCACCGATACAGAAAACAACCGCACAGGCGTAAAGATTGTTTGCGGATCCTCCACGACGCTCATCTGGAACGGCGCCAACGGAACGAACGGCAAGGACGGTGAAGACGGTGAAAACGGCAACGACGGCGAAAGCTGTTCCGTCAAGGACACCACTGATACAGAAAACAACCGCACAGGCGTAAAGATTACCTGCAGCCAAAACTCCAGCGTCGTTTGGAACGGCACGAACGGACAAAACGGTGGTCAAGGCGAGCAAGGACCTCAAGGCGAACAAGGCGTACCCGGCACAAGTTGCACCGCCAGCGCCTACACCGACGAAGAAACAGGTCGCACGGGCGTCGCCATCACTTGCGGCGAAAACAGCGAACCCGTCATCGTATGGGATGGCAAGGACGCAGAAGTCCTCAGCGAAGCATGCTTAGAAATGCGTGCAACGAAAACCACCTTCTTCCCCATCCAAGATGTCTTTGGATGCGTCAAGTCTAATGAAAAAGTGGTGTTCATCGTAAGGCATGCCGAACGAAACAAGGACGACACACATTCATACAATACTTTGAATTCAAATGGTTACAAACAAGCAGAATATGTAGGTAAAAACATTGGCGCATTGAATCTAGGTGTAGACATCTATTACTGGCACACCAACTCTCGTCGAACCATGGAAACCGCCAGCAGGATTTCAAGGGGCGCCGGAGAATCCAACTTCTTTGACGAGTCCACTTTTGGAAACTGTTACAGCGACAAAGGCAATAACGAAAATACAGATTGCATCAACGAACACCACGAGTACAACAACGATATGGTCGGCAGTTGGTTTAAAACTTGCGATGGCAGCGAGAGTTGGGAAGCCTATGCAAAAGCCGCCTACGAACCCGAAAAGTGCAACGTCAATCCCAAGCCAGACGTTGTATCAAGAACCAACGATTTCGTAAACACATACATCAAAGACAAATTTGATGAACTGCATAAATACACCATCGCCATATCCCATGACCAATTTATCCTCTCGGCTGTAGCCGCAATTTCCAACAGGCAAATTGACTACAGTTTCCATGACCATGGCGGATGGGGTAAGACCAACGAAAGTTTCTATTATTGGCCTAACTACCTCGCCGGTTTTGCCGTTATCATCAATGAATCCAAAGACGTTGTTTACATTCCCGTAAGAGGATTGAATTCCGGATTCTTCGGCGATCACTGCAAGACTGGTTCCGAAGTTGGGTATCCCTGCTCTGTGTGGCCATAACAAAAAGCGTTTCAACATAAAAAGACCCGCTTTGAGCGGGCCTTTCTTGTCAGTAAATTTGCGCAACTGTTCGCGGCACATGCCACACCGCGACACTTGCCTTTAGGGAACCTCGACAGAATCGAGAATCTTCTGCACCACGGTTTCGGCGGTGATTTCTTCCGCTTCGGCTTCGTAACTGAGGATTACGCGGTGGCGGAGCACTTCCATGGCGACAGCCTTCACGTCTTCCGGAGTCACGTAGGCGCGGCCCTGGATGAATGCGTGAGCCTTTGCCGCCTGGGCAAGGCCGATGGACGCACGCGGAGAAGCGCCGACTTCCACGAAGCCGACCAAGTCGCTGCGCTTGATGCTGCCCGGGTCGCGGGTCGCGAGTACCAGGTTCACGATGTATTCGCGGACGCGTTCGTCCACGTACACCTGCTTCACCAACTGGCGAGCGTTCAGAATATCCTGCTTCGTTGCAACAGCGTTCGGCTGACGGAGACCCGCACCGGCGACGGCGTCGAGAATCTTCATTTCGTCAGCCTTGTTCGGGTAAGAGACCTTCACCTTCAAAAGGAAACGGTCCACCTGGGCTTCAGGCAGCGGGTACGTACCTTCCTGTTCAATCGGGTTCTGTGTTGCAAGCACGAGGAACGGTTCGTCGAGCTTGAACGTCTCGTCGCCAATCGTGATGTGGCGTTCCTGCATGGCTTCGAGGAGAGCGCTCTGCACCTTGGAAGGCGCACGGTTGATTTCATCGGCCAGCACAAGGTTCGTAAAAAGCGGGCCCTTGCGGGTTTCGAACTTCGCCTCGCGGGCGTTGTAAATCGTGGTACCCAGAAGGTCGGCCGGCAAAAGGTCCGGAGTAAACTGGATGCGCTTGAAGTCGAGCGAGACGGCGTCGGCGAAAGCCTTCACGGCCGTCGTCTTGGCAAGACCCGGAAGACCTTCCAGAAGCACGTGGCCGTCGGCCAGAATGCCCGTCAAAATACTTTCCACCATGGCCTTCTGGCCAATGACGGTATCTTCAACTTCACGCAGCAAGTTCATGCAGAAAGAACTCTGCTGTTTTACCTTTTCCGAAAGTTCCTGAATATCCATTTCTGAGTTACCTCTTTTTCAAATCCAAGATTGAATTTAACAAATTTCCTTTGAAAAAACCAATTTCAGGGGGCAAAACGCCCTATTCCTCTTCCACGCCTAAAAGCTTCATGGCGGCTTTCCAGATTTCGCGGAGCTCGAAGGCGTCGCGCTTGCCGCCACCGTAGCGGGCATGGGCAAATTCCTTGAGCAGGGGTTCCCAGCCGTCGTCAGAATCCGCAGCGGTCCCATTCGGCGCGGCTGTCCTAGTCGAAGCAGCAGTTTCACCAGCGGGCACGAACTTCCCGGGCACCGCCTCCTTGCAGATGTTCTCCAGTTCCAGGAGCCATTCGCGACTGTCCGCCGTATTTATGCGCTGCTTGAGCACCACCATCTTTTCGCGGAGAGCATCCTGGGCGGCGTTCCTAGCCACGGCACTGGCGCGGGCGGCAGAACGACGGCGAGCCCTCCAGATTCCAGCAAACACGATGCACAACGCGACAACCGCACCGACAATCACCGGCAGCGGATTGAACGGGGCATCCACGCGCACAGGCACGTTTTCGCTCTTCATCTCGATAGGCGTTCCCATCTGCGTCGGGATTTCAAACTTCATCGCCGGGATATGCAAGTCGCCCGTATCCTGCGCCACAAGTTTGTACGTAAACGTAATGCTCGCGACTTCCTTGCCGTCCTTCACCGAGCGGGCCGATTCCTGCGAAACACCCAACTGCGTAATACCTTTCGCATTGGCGGAACTCGTCGGCAGCACCAAAAGCGCACTCCCGTTCACGCTCCAACTGACAGTCACCGGGAAGTCGAACGTATCGCCGACCGTCACGGCCATCGGCTGCGGGGCGCCATTCTCGCCCACGAACCCGCTCACCACGGAAATTCCAAGTTGCTCCGCCGTTGGCATTGTGGGCACCGGATTCGCGGCAGCGCCATCAGCACCAGTACTATCAGCGACCGCACCGTCCATGCCATCGGCATTCGGCAAGCCACTATCCGACGCAGCGACACTTCCCTCCGCATTCAGGGATTCATCCACTATCGTAGAATCATTCACGCTATTCATTTTCTATTCCTTTTCGGCATGAATATACAAAAAAAAGACCATCGGAGAAAACCCCGATGGCCCGTGCAATAAAAATTGGATTTCTGAAGTTGCCGAACGCTAGTTCTTGACCACAGCCCTAATCCAGTGCTGGGCACCCTGCTTCACGACCACCATGTACTTGCCCTGGCTCAAGGAATGCAGCGGAATCGCGGCCATTCCAGTTTCAACCGTCACGGTAGGCAGCACGGAGCGACCCTGCATGTCCATCACGTTGACGCGGGCGGAAGTCTTCTTGGAAAGCTGTACATAGGCAACATTGTCAAGCACGACAAGACCAAGCTGGGCATCGAACTTGCCATAGTTGTGAATAGCATCGATAGGTTCCGGTTCAACAGGTTCAACCGCAGGATTTTCCTGCGAAGAAACCACGTCAGTACCGTCGGGGCCTACCAAGGACACGTGATTGATGTAAATTTGCGGTTCGTCCCAGTTGTTGAACGAAAGCGTAAAGTAGGCTTCAGAACCCTTTGCCGTGAATTCGCATTCCGTCTCGGTATCGTTTTCGAAGGCAATCTTCTTCATCGCGCCGCAATACTTGTCGCCCTGATTTTCATCAGCAAACACGCCGTAGGTCATCCACAAGGCAGAACCTTCCGTCTGGCGGGCGGTAAACGAGAACTTGTACTTCTGACCGGAGGTAAGACCGTCGAATTTACGAATCACGTCGCGCTTGTCTCCCTGAATGACTTCACCGATATAGACAGCGGTATTTTCTTCGTGGCTAAGCACTGCGGAAGTGGAAGTCCAGCCAAACGCTCCCGAGTTCTGGTGATATTCCGTAGCTGCATTGCAGGAATCGGGAACAGTGAAATCGCCCTGAGGTTCCACAGGCGTCGCCTTCGACATGTTCGGGAAGTTACCGGACATCAGAAGACCTGTGAGCAAGCGCAGGTTGGAATGGAAATAGCCTTGCTGCTGCGACATGAGAGCCGAATAGTTTTGGTTCAACTTGTCGTGGTATTTTTCATTTACCATGAGCACAGAGGAAAGCGAACCGATAGAAGAGCCGTTAGCCTTGCAGCCGTTCGACTTACAAGGTTCGCCATTCATGTTCGCCGTGCCATCGGGCTTCATATTGATATAGAGCTGACCAAACGGTTTGCCATTCACCCAGGTGGCAAGTTTTTCGCTCAAGTCCTTGGCCTGGCTGTGACCATACCAAGCATAACTCCAAGCCCAACGCCACGGAGCACGCACAGCATCGTAGTCATAGCCGGCGAAGTTGTAGCCGTTATTACCTACAATCGGAGCATACGAATTGTTGTCAGCCCAACCAGAAGGAATACCCGTGCTGGAATGGCGGTTTTTCAAAAGCAGGTTGTAGTTGGTGCTAAGAGCCTGATCCCAGAACGAAGCGTTGCTGTCGAAGAGCTTGTATACTTCGTAAGCAGCGGGGCTAACATAGCTCGGGTTCTTGTACGGATCCCACTGGTCTCCGAGCTTGTGCATGCCGTTACTGGAAAATTCGCTGGAACGCATTTTTCCAATCAAGTCGGCAGCATCAGTCTTATACTTGGAATCGCCAAACTGGTAGTAGGCCATGGCCAACGCAAAGGCGACATCTTCTTCGGCGTCAGTGGCACCTCCGGTTCCTTCAGCACCGCCAAATCCGCTGATTTTCCAGTTCATGATACCATTGCCGTTGCGATTAGCCTTGTAGTAATTCCAAAGCTTGTCGAACTGGCTCTGATAGCTCTTCTTATTGCTACTGAAGTAAACGCAAAGGATCATGCCATAGCCGATACCTTCAGAAACGGTCAAGCGGCTTTCGTCGAACTTGATACGAGCCTTATCGCCATTTTCTTCGTAGTAGGCCTTAAGGTACTGTTCAAACTGGTTCAGAAGCATCGTCGATGCCGTCTGGCCAGCGCAATTCCATACGTCCGCGATATTGGTTGCATGCTCGTAAGGCTGCGCCTGCGGGTACGGGAATTTAACGGCGCCCATCGAAAGCGATGCCGCGGCAAGAGCGCCTATGAGAACTAAACGTTTCATTACTTGTTGCTCCAAGGAATGGTCTTCGTGATAGAAGACTGTTTAACATTCACCATATATACTCCGTGACCCACATCCCTCAAATCCAATGTATTGTATCCGGCATGCATGTATTCGACAACGCTCTTGACCACGTTGCGACCAGCCATGTCGAGTACCTGGACTTTCACGAAACCGGAATGCTTGACATCCAAGACCAGCTTGCTGCCCTGCATAAACCCATCCACACCGGTATTCTTGAGAGTCTTCTGAGCGATAATGCCGACACCCGGATCTTCAGGAGCAGGTTCGTCGATAGGACCAAGCTCGATAATGCCCTGGGTAAGGATATCGTTATTGCCCGCACCGATAACAATGGCGATATCACCCGTAAAGGCTTCGTATTCGTCGGATTCCGGGGCTTCGGCGTGCACGAGCACGGTTGCATCGGTACCGCCGGCAACGAAGTTTTCGCCATCCTGCGTAGCATAGCCTTCAGGCAAAATCCTGTAAGTGACAGGAACATTGTGTGCGACGAGCGTAAACACCTTCGTCGTTGAATTCTTTTCGACGGTTTGGTCCTTGAAGAACTTGGTATTGAGCGTCTGTGCGTTCTTGAGGTAAGAGAACACGAGAGTCGTATCCAGAGCGCGGTAGCCCGCGACGGCGGGAGCCGTAACGTGAATATTGGCAGAACCGATTTTCTTGAAGGTGGCAATCCAAACCTGTTTGCCCTTGTCCTTGTAGCATTCGGAGCTCGTGCAATTCTGCTTGTCGACAGAAATCACGTCCGGATTGTCGGAAGTATAAGTGACGGTACCGCCTTCAGCAGTCACGTTGTCGTTCAACTTCACTTCCATATTGGACTTGCCCGTATAGTTCTTGCATCCCGTACCGCTGATGCGGCAAGTCACGGAGCCCTGAGTAATAGTCTGTCTCGGAGTCGGAGTCACGGTCACGACGGTCTTCGTCTTGTCGTTACCTTCCATGATGGCGACACCAGCACCCTTAATCGTGATGACGCCATTTTCGATGACGGCCACGGATTCATCGCTGGATGTGTAGGTGCAGCTAGCGACAGCAGCGCCAGAAACAGAAGGTTCAAGTTCAGAAACAGTTTGATGCTTGAAGGCGCAGGAGCCGCTACGAGCACCGGCGGTCACGGTATCTTCCCACACGCCCTTGTGCTTAGTGAGGTAGTTCTTTACAAAGTTACCAGATGTAGAATAGCTAGCCTTGCTCAAAGCTTCCTGAGTATTCAAGACGGTGCTGCCGCTGAAGAGAGCGGAGTTTTCAGTTTCACCGTCGACAGTCTGGTGGCGGAGAGACCAGTTGCAGTTCGGGATGCGCTTCTGGTCCATGTAGTCCGTCCAGTTGCTGGCTTCTCCCGTATTCACGGAGCCGTTACCGTCGGCAGATGTCGTACCCCATTCAGAAATGAACACGGCCTTGCCGCCATTCAGGCAGTTTTCGATATTGCCCTTGAACTGGCCCAAGGAATGGGAACCGGCATAGAAATGCAACACGTAGGCGACGTTCGCGCTGTTCACGCCGCTGCAAGAACCCATCTGGGACCAGTTCGGAGTACCCACGATGGCGAGGTTGTTGGAGCCGTTGTTTCGAATGGCGCCGATAACATCGTTCGCATAGCTCGCAATCGTACCCATGTCGACCATCGGTTCGTTATAGACTTCCCAAATGATATTCGGGACATCCTTGTACTTGGCAGCCATACGGCCGAAGAAATCTTTCGCCTTGGCCTGTTCCGTCTGGGCACGGTGGCTGTGCCAGTCGATGATTATATAAATATCGTTTTCGATGGCGGCCTTGACCATCTTATCGAGCTGAGCTTCCTTGCCGGAGGGGTTACCCATGTAAGAGTTGTTCGTGACAATGGCGTTGGAAGTACCGCCATCACTATCATAATACTGAATGCCCATGGCAAAGCGGAAAACGTCCATGCCAAGGGTCTTTGCTGCCCAGGCAATCACACTTTCGTTGTAGTAGGGCGAACCGATAGCGTCGGACCAGAATAAGCTCATACCGCGGAGCATCACCTGCTGACCGCCCTTCTGGCTTACGATTTTGGCACCGCTCGTACCGAGAGCGCCATAGGCAGAAACGGGCCCGACACGCATAGGCTTGTAATCGGCAGCAAAAGCTACCGCACACGACAAAAGGGCCGCAGCTAAAAACTTTTTCATAGCTTAATCTCCAAAGTAAATAATCCTTATAGTATTAAAATTAGTTTTCCCAATCCCAATTTTAACTACCCTCTAGGCTATTTTTTGTTTACAGGAGTGCACTAAAGGCCCCGTTTCCCACCCATGTGTGATATTGTTCACACTTGATGGAGCAAATGCACCCGAAATTTTACATTAACTTAACAAAACCTCCGTTCATAAGCGTGCTGTACATGAGCATCAGGATTTCCTTGAAGTAGGTTCCCGTATACCCCACAGCCTGGTAATTTGCAGCGGAATTGTTGAATGAAGCAAAGCAACTATCGAACCAACCCTGATTCACACCCATGCCCATCAGGCAATAGGCGCCCGTATAATGTTCGCCCACAATCTGGCTTGTCGAAAGAGCGCCAGTGCTATAGTTGTAGGAATTCGTGGAAATGGCAGCCGGATTGCCACCGGTCGCCTGGACGATAAAGCCGGACATCCCGGTCAAGATCTGCTGGGCGCTGGCATCCTGGTACCAGTACATGTCCCAGGCCATGCGCCAAGGAATACGCACGGATTCCTTATCGAAGAGCATGTAAGAAGAGGCGGCAGAACCGTTCTTCGGGTCGGTCGGCTGACCTGCGGCATTGGACCAGTCCGGGAACAGAGGAATCGCCCCAGCCGCCTGGATGTTCTTCATATATTCATAGTTCGCGGCAAGAATGGCATCCCAGCCCACACCGGGCATCACGGTATTGAACAACTTCAACGCCACAGGAGAGAAATAGCTCAGGTTGTAAACGTCCTTGTTGGCCCAGGTGTCGCCCGGACGGATAAGCAGATTTTCGCTATTCAAGCCCTTGTTGAAAATAGCCGTGACAAGTTCCAAGGCATCGTTCAGGTAAAGCTGGTTACTCCACTTGACCGAAGCAAGAATCAAGGCGGTCGCCACGTCGAGGTCGGCGTCAAGGGCGGCAGCGGTAGAAACCGTGCGGCTGAAGGACTGCAATTCCCAAGGCATCAGGCCGTTGTTGTTGTTGTCGCGGGCGATGATGTTGTAGGCCCACAAGCCGTCGAACAAGTCCTTATCACCGTGGAAGAGGGCGATAAGCATGCCGTAGCCCACACCTTCGGAAACGGTACAACCGAGCTTTTTGCGGAGGGCAGGGGTAAACGAGACGGAACCCCATTTCGTCATGTCCGTAAGTTCGCAGTTCGTGCTGTTGCCGCCATCCCAGATGACGCGGAGGGGATTGTCGTGGAACTTGCCCATCTTCTGCGTCAGGAGTTCCTGTGCGCGCTTGCCCTGGTACATGTCGTAGTCGAGCGTAGAACCACCGCTAATTTCGTCCTTCAACGAAATAATCCAGCGAGACTTCCATGTATTAAACAGATTGGTCGCAAAAGCCAGGTTGGAACCGGCGGGCAGGCTCACCGTAGTGGCGACAGGATTGTCGACAGACGTAATCGGCTGTTGCTGCTGGTTCGGGTCAACCACCGGAGTCGGGTTGCTCGACTGGGGGGGGGCGGCCACAGGAGGCGCTTCATCTTCAGAGCACGCCATCAAACCGAAAACCAAAGGCAAGGCCAGTAATAACTTTTGAAAACGCATAAAAACCTCGTTATATGCCAAACGTAGTCAACATAATATATATAAAAAAAGGGGGTCCGTTATACGGAACTCCTTTTTTTACAATAACTTGTGAGTAAAATTACTTTACAAGAATCTTCTGTGCCATGTTGACAGACCTGCCCACAACGCGGACCATGTAGACACCAGCGTTGATGCTAGCGAGGCTCACGGAAGAAGCGATCTTGCCGCTCTTCACGACCTGGCCCTGGAGGCTAACGATTTCGAAAGAAGCATCAGAGGAGATGCCGCTGAACGAAAGGGTGCGGCCGGAGAGGGTGGCCTTCACGCTGGAAATAGCAGCAACCGCAGCAGAACCCACAAAGGCAAGGGAAATGTCACAAACAGCATCGCCATCGCCATCGGACTTGCAACCGCTATTCTCAGGTTCGTTCGGACTGATAGCCCCCTCACCCGTGCAAGTGCCCTTCGGGCCGACTTCGAAAACACGGAGCGTACCTGTCAAATCGGCACCGGCCCCGTTAACCTGGAACTTGACAGCCTTGGCCGCCTTGAAAGCATCGGCGCAACTTGCGAGCTTGTTTTCAGCAGAAGCCCAGGTCGGCTGCTTGAAGTCGTCAATAGCCTTGTCGACCATCGTCGGCACCGTAGCCTTGGGTAGGGTAACAAAGCAAGAAGCGTCGCCAGAAGCTTCTGCAGCAACTTCGAGAGTCACATCGTGATCACTGGTATAGGTTGCGCAAAGACCTTCAGCGGCTGAAATATTCAACGATTCGCTAGAATGGCTGGTAGTATTAAAACCGAAACCAACGAAATTATACGGATTTTTATCGGTCTGACCGGTAATGGTCGGATCGACAAGGACGTACTTGATGGTCGCATAGCCAAGGTTTTCGATTTCCGGGCCAACGAGAGAACCGTATTCATCGGCTTTAAACGGATAAAGGGCATAGGAACCGCCATCATCGTTCTTACGGTCATCGTAGTCGTACCAATAACTCACAGAATTTTCTTCGCAGTCGCCATTGTCGTACAGAATAAGATTTTCGACTAGCAGCCAGGGATCCGACCCATCAAACCAGATAGAAGTGTTAACAGTGCCATCTCCACCGCAATCGGCATTGGCCAATGCAGCAGCGACGATAACGCCCATAGCCATTTTAACTTTCATGTTCATAACATTTCCTCCTTAAATACCAACATCGCAAAAAAACACCAGGCACAATGTTGTACACAATAATATATATAAATAAAAAAAAGAGTTCCGACATGCGGAACTCTTTTTTGTGAAAATATTCTAAATCAAATTACTTCACGAGGATCTTCTGGGCCATGTTGACGGACCTGCCCACAACGCGGACCATGTAGACACCAGCGTTGATGCTAGCGAGGCTCACGGAAGAAGCGATCTTGCCGCTCTTCACGACCTGGCCCTGGAGGCTAACGATTTCGAAAGAAGCATCAGAGGAGATGCCGCTGAACGAAAGGGTACGGCCGGAGAGGGTAGCCTTGACAGCAGAAGCAGCCTTGACGCCCTTGATACCGACGCCACCACCGCCAGCGCAGTCAGCACCGCCCTGGCCATCAGACTTGCAACCAAAGGAAGCAGGTTCGGCAGAGCTTACAGAGCCAGCGCCAGTGCAAGTGCCCTTCGGGCCGACTTCGAAAATACGGAGCGTACCGGAAGCGTCAGAAGCACCACCGTCGAGTTTGAACTTCACAGCCTTGGCAGCAGCGAATGCAGCAGCGCAGCTTTCGAGCTTATTGGCGGCGCCAACCCAAGTCGGCTGCTTGAAGTCGTCGATAGCCTTGTCGACTGTCGTCGGAGAAGAAGCCTTGGCGAGGGTGATGGAGCAAGAAGCGTCACCGGAAACGGTTTCAGCAACTTCGAGGGTCACAGCGTTATCAGTGGTATAGGTAGCGCAGAGACCACCGGCAGCGGAGATGTCCAGAGGATCCTGGGAGCCGCCGACAGTGTTGAAGCCGAAGCCAACGAAGTTGTACGGATATTCAGCGGTCTGACCGGTAGTGGTCGGGTCGACGAGGACGTACTGGATGGCGACGTAGCCGAGGTTTTCAATCTGCGGAGCAACGAAAGAGCCATAGTAGCCAGTGGAGTCGAACGGATAGAGGGCATAAGAACCACCGTTGTCGTTCTTACGGTCATCGTAGTCGTACCAGTAACCCATGGTGGAGGTTTCGCAGACGCCATATTCGTACATGCCGTCTCCACCAGTGTTAACCTGCTGGTCGGAACCATCGAACCAGATGGAGGTATTCACGGTCCCTGCGCCGTCGCAGAGAGCGTTGGCCATCGCTGCAGCAGCGGCAATGGTCATAAGTGTTTTAATTGTAGTATTCATGATATCACTCCCTTCGTTTTTCAACATCGCAAAATCTTTAAAGAAGCGCAATGATGTACAAAATTAATATATATAAAAAAAAGAGTCCCGTACACGGGACTCCTTTTTTTTCAAAATCTAGTGAGTAAAATTACTTCACGAGGATCTTCTGGGCCATGTTGACGGACTTGCCGGCAACGCGAACCATGTAGACACCAGCGTTGATGCTAGCGAGGCTCACGGAAGAAGCGATCTTGCCGCTCTTCACGACCTGGCCCTGGAGGCTAACGATTTCGAAAGAAGCATCAGAGGAGATGCCGCTGAACGAAAGGGTACGGCCGGAGAGGGTAGCCTTGACAGCAGAAGCAGCCTTGACGCCCTTGATACCGACGCCACCACCGCCAGCGCAGTCAGCACCGCCCTGGCCATCAGACTTGCAACCAAAGGAAGCAGGTTCGGCAGAGCTTACAGAGCCAGCGCCAGTGCAAGTGCCCTTCGGGCCGACTTCGAAAATACGGAGCGTACCGGAAGCGTCAGAAGCACCACCGTCGAGTTTGAACTTCACAGCCTTGGCAGCAGCGAATGCAGCAGCGCAGCTTTCGAGCTTATTGGCGGCGCCAACCCAAGTCGGCTGCTTGAAGTCGTCGATAGCCTTGTCGACTGTCGTCGGAGAAGAAGCCTTGGCGAGGGTGATGGAGCAAGAAGCGTCACCGGAAACGGTTTCAGCAACTTCGAGGGTCACAGCGTTATCAGTGGTATAGGTAGCGCAGAGACCACCGGCAGCGGAGATGTCCAGAGGATCCTGGGAGCCGCCGACAGTGTTGAAGCCGAAGCCAACGAAGTTGTACGGATATTCAGCGGTCTGACCGGTAGTGGTCGGGTCGACGAGGACGTACTGGATGGCGACGTAGCCGAGGTTTTCAATCTGCGGAGCAACGAAAGAGCCATAGTAGCCAGTGGAGTCGAACGGATAGAGGGCATAAGAACCACCGTTGTCGTTCTTACGGTCATCGTAGTCGTACCAGTAACCCATGGTGGAGGTTTCGCAGACGCCATATTCGTACATGCCGTCTCCACCAGTGTTAACCTGCTGGTCGGAACCATCGAACCAGATGGAGGTATTCACGGTCCCTGCGCCGTCGCAGAGAGCGTTGGCCATCGCTGCAGCAGCGGCAATGGTCATAGCCATTTTAATTTTTGTGTTCATAGTATCTCTCTCTTTATCTCCCAACATTGGGAAATGGTTTAGTGAAAATATAAATACTTTTTGTCGGTTTCGTAGGGTTTTAGGGCAAAAAATTCAAATATGTGTGCGATTTTACACTATTTTTTCTTTTTTGCGGCATAATTTACGTCGGGACGGAGCACCAAACCGATAGTCACCATCAAGGAAACGATGGGTTCGTTGTGGTCCTGACTCAAATCGTAAACGGCCATTCCGGCCCAGCCATTGTCCTTGACCATGTTGCTCATGACCTTCATGGAGGGAATTCCAGAGAAAACGACGGTCTCGGAGCTGCTCACGGCAACTTCGGAAGCGCTTTCTTCGTCGAAGCTCACCTTGTAGTCGGGGGTTTCGAACTTGGACATGAGTTCCTTGTAAGAAAGGTAGCCTTCGTTTCCGCTGCCGATACCCTGGTGGGAAGAGCCGAGGCCAGTAGCGCCTGCGAAAGTCTTTCCGTAAAGCGTCACCACGGGCACGACCTTGTCGGAGGAGACGCCCTTGCCGGTGACAGCCTGCACAGCACTTTCGACAGCCTGCTTGGAAAGGTTGGGCTTGACTTCGGAAGAGGATTCGTCCATCTGGTCGCCCACGGAAACAGTTACATAGTCTGCATCGCCAATAGACTCGTAGGCATCGGCGGTAGCG
Source organism: Fibrobacter sp. (assembly GCA_024398815.1). Taxonomy (GTDB): domain Bacteria; phylum Fibrobacterota; class Fibrobacteria; order Fibrobacterales; family Fibrobacteraceae; genus Fibrobacter. The sequence continues at coordinate 48,566 of JAKSIL010000001.1, read as the reverse complement.
GCATAGGCAGTCACCGACACTTCCTTGCCCGAGAGCTTGGACTTGAGAGCGGAGACCATCTTGCCGATATCGGCGGCATCTTCGGAAGTGGCGTTCTGCCAATCCAGTTCCACACCGCCGAGGTTGTACTTTTCGACCCATTCCGAGGCGGCGTCGCAGAAGGCGCTCAGCTTGGAATCATCGGTAGCGATACCCTTGAGAGTGGCTTCAGCTTCGAAACCGCCAATCACAGCGAGCAGGGCCACGTTGTGTTCGGCAGAAAGCTTGGCCAATTCCTCGAAGTTCGGGGCGTCGTTTTCGTCGGCATAGTTGATGCTGCCGTCTTCGCCGGGAACGAGGTTAGCATAATGGATGTGCGTTACGAAATCGTAGCGGATGTCCTTCGGGGCGAACTGGCTATACTGGGCCCAGTAGGGGAAGTAGCCCACGACCTTGAAGGGAGCTGCAAAGGAAACTGCAGCAAGTAAAGCAATAGCGGTTAAAAAGATCTTTTTCATATAACCCTCTTACGGATTCCCGATTAAGTAAACAACACCGTCGGCTTCGTTCAAGCAGTAGTAATCGTTGGAGAAATCCCAAACGCGACCAAGGCTGCCCTTCGGCACGATGATACGGGAGCTGGTAGGCTGCGTAACCGTGGTCTTCTTGATTTTGTCGCTGATGGTGGAATCAACCTTAACAGGCGTCGGCTTCGTAGTGATGGCGTCGTCGTAAAGAGTGTCCGTCACGACAATCGTGGAATCCTCACTCTTGTGCTGTTCGAGAGCCTGCAGCAAAAGCGTATCCAAGGCTTCGGCACCTGTCGAATCCGTGTACGAAATGACATACTTGATGCTCGCCTTGGCGGTGTCGCTCACCATGACAGTATCGTAAACATAGACCGTGTCGGCGTTCTTGAGAGTATCGTAGGTCACGGTGATGTCGAGCTTCTTGGTGACGGCTTCGCCTTCCCTGCAGGAGCGGTAGGCGCGACCTTCGTACTTGCCCGCCATGATATACTGCATGCGGATAAGGCTCGAGTCAATCTTGATGGACTGCAAGAAGGCCAAGTCCTGAGCGGCAGTATTTCCGTAACGGTGGAACTTTTCGAAGGCAGTGCGGTATTCCATGGCACGCTGGCCGTCGATGTTGATGTTGCCTTCGGCATCGGTCATGCCGTTCTTCATGGCGTCGATACCGGGCCAGTAGTCGGCATTGATGTTGGCATAGTCGGTAAAGAGGGTCTTTACGGCTTCCTCGCTATCAGAGAAGAACGTTGCCAGTTCAGCCTCGTCGCTAAAGGACCTCTTCAACTTCTTGGAAGAATCCGTAGCGGCCTTTTCATCGAGACCCGCCGACATGAGTTCGTTCTTGAGAACTTCGCGAGCGCTGTCCAAGTAGGCGGTGTTCGCATCGGACACGGCGGTGATGCACTGGTAGATAGCCAAATCGGGATTGACTCGCGCGTATTCGGACGTGGAGAAATCGGAAGGCCAGTTTTCGGAATCGGGGGCGTCAATGCTATCGGCACCGCAAGCGACAAGCGCTGCTGCGACGGCAAAACCCAAAGCGTACTTAAATTTCTTATTCATAGCCATCTCCTAGAACAAAATCTTTACGTTACCCATCAGGAGCAACTTGTCGATGCCAAGTTCCTTCGCTTCGGCAACACCTTCGGCGTTGGGCATGGTGTACTTGACCGTGTTAGACATAAGACCGCCTTCGAAGTCGAATACTGCGCCGGCGCCAAGCTTGATCTGCAGGCCGCCCATGGCGAGCATTTCTTCGACCTTGTTCACAACGGCACCGTTTTCGAAGCCGAAGCCAATGCCATATTCCTTGGTGAGCATCTGCACGCCGCCAAGGACGGTGAAGGGGCCCCAAACGTCGGCGGTAAGGCCAGCCACGATGCGATTGGCCTTGCGCTTCATGCCTTCGCTTTCTTCGGAATTTTCGTAGGAGCCCTGCACGATAAGGCGACGGTCGAGACCGAGGAACGGGGCGACGTCAACGCCAGCGCCTGCACCGAGAGTCGTATAGTCGTTATCCACGGCATCCTGGCTGTACTTGGAGAAGCGGACGTTCACAGAAACGGCGCTGTTCCAGGCGAAGTCGGCATCGGCGGCAAAACCCATGCGGTCGGGAGTCGCAAGACCCATGGGCATGGCGAGGTTCACCGACGGGTCGGCGAACAGGGCCTGGTTTGCATATTCCATGCGCTTGCTAGCCACGGCTTCGTAACCATTCTTGTAGAAGTGGCCGAGCTTGTAGTTGTTGTTCAAGCGACCGAAGGTGTAGTAAGATTCTTCGAGGCCTTCGACAAGAATCGGAGAACCTTCGTTCTTGCTCATCAAGTTCTGCTGCTGCAACACGTTGGTGTTGTAGATGGAGAAGTACATGTTTTCGAGGGTTCCCGAACGGAAGCGTTCCACCACCGATTCGTTAGCACCCGTAATGAGGGCTTCCGCATTCAGGATAGAGCTGCCGCCGACATAGTAGTTGGAGGCGGCCTGTTCAGACCAGAACTTTTCGTCGTTCTTGACGAACGTTCCCTTGACATCGAATGCGATGCTTCCGATTTCACCCTTGACATAGGGATCCACATGAAGGGCGATGCCCTTGAGTTCGTCCAGCTCAGTCTTGTTCCAGCTGTATTCACCCGTAGTGGAGCGATACACATAGAACAAGGTGTCATAATCAGTTGCACCGGCGTCGTCGAGAGCGAAACCGTTTTCGTCGAACTTGGGATAGCCATAGCCACCGACAGAGAGCGTCCCGACAGTATCCTGTTCGTAGGCGTCCTGAGTGTAGGTCCACTTGGATCCGGCGAATTCAGCACCGAGTCCTGCATGGATGGAGCCGTTCATGATGAGATCCTTCGTATCGTAGCTTGCCACGCCAGAATAAATCATGTTGTCTTCATAGTAGACAGAACCGATATGGGAGTCGTCCCTAGAGCGCGTGCTCTTTTCGCGGTCGAAGGTGTAAACGAAGTTTCCGCCGAGAGTGGCGCCAAAGGCTTCGACACCGGCATTCGCACCGAACAGGTAGCGATCGCTCCAGTCGAAGTCGAAGAACACTTCGTCGTTCTTCTTTGCGATGTTACGAAGACGAGCACCCGTCATCTGTGCGTAGATGTTCGAGAACGGACCGACTTCGAAGCTATTGTAGCGAGCGTTCAAACCCTGCATCACGCGATTCGAAGTCGTGTCGAGATTGCGGAGGGCAAGGGATTCAATGCGCTTGCTTGCGAATATTTCCGGTTCCTGGAGAATTTCCGTCTGCGGAACGTAAATGGTGAGCGGAGTATAACCGATGCGCATGTAGCCCAAGTTGAAGTCCACATGCTTGTTCACGATTTTTCCGTCATAGCTGAACCAGTGGCCAATGACCGGGTTCACGGATTCTTCGTAAGCATTCTGCCAATCCTTATGAACGCGGAGTTCAACGCGGGCCTCGGTTTCTTCACTGGGGCGAGCGGTAACAACCAGGTTCACATCAGTAAAGGCTTCGTTTTCGCGGTAGTCATCACCGTTGACCAGCTGATCGGAACTCATGGCCGACGAAACCACGCCAGCCTTGGCGGTACCGCCCAGGCGAAGTCCCATGACCGAAGAATTGAGGGAATCTAGCGTGCCGAGAAGGCTCTTCTGCTGATTTACCAGGGAAGAATCCTGGGCAGAAGCGAACGCCACGGCTCCACAAAGGAGAAGCGAGATTCTGGAAGTCATCTTAAACATATCCTTATTCAATTTCATCTTGCGCCTCCCTTAGAAATTCACATTCAAGACTGCTTCGACAACAGCCTGGGAGAATTTATGCTTGAATTCCGGAACGGTACCCGTAACAGCGCCAGTCTCGTCCTTGACGGTGGCATCGATGTAGTTGGGCATGTTCTGACCGACTCCTGCACTGGTATTGTAGGTGTTTTCAACCGTGATGATACCGTAGTTCAGAGCCAGGTAAACGTTCTTTTCGATGGTGTAGTCGAGACCGACCATCCACTGCATTTGATTGCCCTTCATGAGCGGGGTTTCATAACCCGGAGCCGGACGAGCGTATGTTGCAGAAGAAACGTTGTCGTATTCCATGTTGATCATCTGGAAACCAGCGCTCACGCCCAGGCGGGGCAGGTACTGCACATAGAGACCAGCGTTGATGAAGTCCATCTTAAGTTCGCCCTTTTCGGCACCCGGAACAGCAGCCTTCGTTTCGTCGGTAAGTTCCTGAGTCTTGAGGGAGTGCTTATAGCTACCGGAGATTTCGAGCGGGAGCGAGAAGCCGAGCATCTTGAAGATGTCCCACTTGAGGCCGGCACCGTATTCCATGAATTCAGCTTCCTTGAACAAGGGGCTCTGGCTCTTGTCTTGCTTGAGCATGTTGAAGATGGCGGACATCTCGGCAAAGTCATTGTAGGCGGCTCTGAAGTTCACCATGGCGCCGTTTCTGTTGGCGGTGGCAAGACCGTTCGGGAGAGCCATCTGCACGGCGTTGTCGGCCATGGCGTTCATCAAGGCAAGTTCCTTGCGGGTATAAGTCTGAGTACCCCAGGAGTTCTTGTTGTACGGAGCGATATTGTAGCTGTTGGTCTGGCCCTTGACCGTCGGGTCATCGGTCGTCGCAAGCTGCGTAGAGACCGGAGTGAACTTCGGGTCGAAGAAGTAGAGGGCACCAAAGGTGGAATAAAGCGGAGCGTTCACACCATAGCGAACCACATTGCCATCCTTATCGGTGTTCAAGATACGCTGGGCGAAGAACTGCGGCGACTGGGCGAGGTTGTTGAACCAAGCGCTGTCGTTCATAAGGTAGTTGGCAGAAAGGTCGAGGGTAAGACCCATGGGGAGCTTGTAGCCGGCGTTCAACGTGGCAATGATGCCCATACCGTCGTTGTCGACCTGCTTGGTATCGAAGCCAGTCGGATTGCCTTCGGCATCCAAGACCGGAACCACCTCGTAAAGTTTGTCGTTGCTCATGGCGAATTCGCCCATCACATCCAAGGTGAGGTCCTTGTTGCCCATGAAGCCAGCCACATCGGCACCGACACGACCGGCAAGGATCGTGGTGCGCTGGGCATCGGTTTCAAGCGGGTTGATGACGCTCAGCTGGTAATCGCCGTTGTCGTCAAAGGCCGTCGGGTTCGAAACCTTGTCGATGAGTTCGCCGTTGTCAGTGTAGCTCAACTGGCCGTCGACAATGACTTCCTCTTTATTAGTGCGATAGGTGTACCTGAACGAGGTGCTGTCATCAAACACGTACATGCCCGTGAATCCGACAAACACATTCTTGTTCATGGGAAGGTATTCGAGGTTCGCGCTCAACAGCCACTTATCCATATTGGCTGACTGGTAGGAGCCTTCGTAAACGGAGCCTTTGTTGACGACGGCGTTGCCGCCGTTCGGGAGCAAGTTGCCGTTGGCGCCCGAGAAGTCGAGCACTTGCACGCGGCGGAGACGAGCGAAAATACCTTCAGCGCGAAGTTCGCCGGCGGCACCGCCAAAGTCATGACGGAACTGCAGGTTCACACCCTGAAGATTGCGCTGGTTGCCTTCGATAAGGGCGTCGCTCTTGGCCATTTCACGGGCGCGGGCGAAAATCAGCGGTTCGTACAAGATATCATCGATACCCGTCGGGGCAAAAAGCGTAAGAGGGCTGTACTGCTGGCGGAAATCACCCACCACCCAGTAGAAGTCCTTGTTCACGTTTCCTTCGACATTGAGCCATGCCGCAGAAATGCTCTTCGCCGAAGAAGCGAAGTAGTTCTGCATGCCGGCTTCAAGACGAAGCAACATGTTGAAGCGGAGGGCGTCGTAGGGGCGGAAGTGGAAATCCAAATCTGCCGTAACGAACTGCGAACGTTCCACGTTCGGCATCTTGTTCAAGGCGCCATCTTCCTGGTCGGAAGACATGTAGGAATTCACCAGGATTCCCTTGACGCTACCGCCAATTTCAAGGCCGCGCTTAGCATTCAAGGAATCGTCTTTGGCCTTGATCTGCTTGTTCAGTTCAAGCTCGGAAGTGGCCGAGGCTGCAGAAGCAACCAAAAGCAGGGATAATAAAAACTTGTACATCATTGCTATACCTTTAACCCCTTAGAACCAGACCTTGGTTTCGGCCGTAATGAAATGGCCGGTCCAGTCGTTTTCCGATATATAGTTGTCTGTGTGTGTAGCATACTTGTAGCGAAGATGGATGCCTGCTCGCGCAGAGAAGTCCCAGTCGACGCCAATACCAAATGCCGTCTGATAGTAGTCAAGAGGAGCCTTTTCGTAGGTAGACTGCGAAGTCGGAATCAGGAGGCCGTAAGCACCGCTGGCGTTGACGCCCGTAGTTCTCACGTTCGCATCGTTAACCGTATAGCCGTATTCGGACTTCCAGGTTTCGAGGCCTACATGGCCAACCAAGTGAACCGTCGGAGTAAGAGCGAAGGTGGGTTCAAACAAACCGTAGAAGCTCCACAGGAGCATGTCTGTCTGGGATTCGCTGTAGGCGACCGGAGCGAAGGTCTTGGAAATGCCCGAAATGGAAGCATAGCCAGCCATCATCACGTTGCGGTCGGTGCCGAACCAGTGACCGATGTCGTAACCACCGTCGATAGAGAGGTAAGAAGACCACTTGACATGTTCAGGAACCTTTTCTTCCTTGAGCTGGTCGGCGTTTTCGTAGGCCACGAAGGATTCCCAGAGTTCCCAAGTTCCACCGTAGAGGCCACCACGCTGACGTTCCATCTTGCGCTGGTTGGTAAGCACACCGGCACGATTCACGTAGCCGTTGGCCGAGGTAGCGTTACCAGAGTCAGCCCAGAACAAGGCATTGTACTTGGTCCAGGAGTTGGTGCTTTCCCACATGTTACGACCGTTCAAACGGTAGTTGAACAGGAGCACGTCCTTGCCTTCTTCAATCTGGCGATGCTGGCCGTACTGCACGCCCAAGCGACCACGGTTGAATTCAGGTTCGAACTTGAAGTTGATACCGGCCATGTTCGGACCGTAGCGGAGGGAACCGGCGTTCAGGTAGAACTCGTCCTTGCGCCAGCTGCGCAGGCGGGACGGGTCGGTAATGCCATAGGGAGAGAAGAAGTTCTTGGTGAAATACACGGCTTCGACAGTAGTCGGGAGCCAATCGAGGTGCTTGTCCTGGGCCTTCACGTACACACCGAACTCGGGGCTCGACGTGGCGCTGCGGCTGGAGTCGCGGTCGTAGGCGTACTTCATGTCAGTTCCGACGTTTTGGAACAAGGTGGAGTCATCCCAGCTTACGCCCACATCGGCCATGATGTAGAACTTGGGATTGATGTTGCCCTTGATATCCATAGAAACGATTTGGTTGTTTTCGAAGTGCGGATCGCCCGGGAACTTGAGCTTCGTCCAGGAGCCGGCGAATTCGTCTTCGTCGATAAGGCCGTCGTCGTAGAACACGCCGATGTAGTTCGCACCGAGAGTCATGCCGTCAAAGAGCTTGGTCTTGGCAAGACGGGCGTGATAGACGTCGCCGCGGAAGTCGTAGTTACCGCCCATTTCCAGTTCGCTGGGCTGGCCACCGTAAAGGCGGAGACCATCACGAGTACCAGCGTCCATGTCCTTGGGCTGGGAAATCATCGCCTGGGCAATCATGCCGAACGGCATGTTGTAAACGTTCATGAAAACGCCACCGAAGGAGCGGTTCGTCCAGAATGCACGACCACCTTCCTTGACAGGCTTGAAGGACTTTTCCTTATAATAGGTGCTGACAGTCTTTTCTTCTTCGAACGTTTCGTACTGCCAAGCAAAGCGCGGCATCGTTTCACGTTCCCACATGGTCAAAGGAGAAGCGTTCGCCCAGATAACACCGCCCGCGGTCACGTAGGCGCCGAACACGGAAGAACGGATGTCGACACCGAAGTTCATTTCTTCGTCAACAGACGCAGGAGTGTAGTCGGTATTGTGGTCAAACGGCACGCGAGTCCAGTGGAATCCCGGGTTGCGAGTCGGATGGTCGGCCAAATAGTTTGTATAAAGACCCGTCAAATCGAAGGGGAACGTCATGTTCGTCCAAAGGGTCATGTAGGAGTTCGGCATCAACACCATGTTCATCTTGAGGGTAGCGTCGACCTGGGTGCGGGCCTTGTCGTCGCCATAGACAGGAGCGATATCGGTGTAGTCGAAGTTCTTCACGCGGAAGGCCATATAGCCCGACACGGCGAGAGGAGCGTCGTCCTTTCCGATAAGGGTCGATTCCATGTTGTTGGCGAGAGTGTCCATGTTGTCTTGAACGGACTTGACACGGTCGGCCGGAGTCATTTCGGCAGGAATATAGACCTTGGCTTCAGCAGGCACCGGAGGCGGAGCCTTGTCCATCTTGGCGCCAGCAAGCTTAGGTTCTTCTTCGGCGGGGGCTGCATCGGACGCAACCTCAGGTGCCGGTTCGGCGACTTCTTCGGGGGCACTTTCCTCGGCTGCCGGTTCGGCGACTTCTTCAGAAGCACTTTCTTCGGCTGCCGGTTCGGCGACTTCTTCGGAAGCACTTTCTTCGGCTGCCGGTTCGGCGACTTCTTCGGAAGCGCTTTCCTCAGCCGCCGGTTCGGCGACTTCTTCTGCCGGAGCGCTTTCCTCGACTGCCGGTTCGGCGACTTCTTCGGAAGAAGCTTCGGTCGAGGTTTCTTCAGCTACGGGGGCTTCGTCTTGATAGCTATCGAACTCCTGAGCGAACAGGAAAGACGAGCAAAGCAAAATTACAGCGGATAAATAACGTTTACGCATAAAAACCCCTTAAATCTCGTTGCGGAACGGATAGTAAGCAGGACCTTCGTAAGCCTTGCCGTGCTTCTTGATCACGATATCGTCCATCCACACCTTGAAGGATTCGTTCTCATCTTTACGGACTTCAAGACGGAAACCCTTGAAATTCGCCCAGTTGAAGGGCAACATGACTTCGCGGGTGTTCTTGGCATCCCAGTACACACCGGTATTTCCGAACAGCTTGAGCGGAATGCTGAAGCGAGTCCATTCGGTAGTGATTTCACCAAGGCTCTTGGAACGGAGCTTGACCTGCAAGGATTCGCCGTTGCTCTTGACACCGTCGTCAACCAACACGAAAAGTGCGTTTTCGCCGCCCTTTTCACCCTTGATCCAGAACTCCAGGACGCCTTCCTCGAGGTAGGGTGTCAGGTCGACGGAACCGGCAATACAAATAGCGATACCGGAATAGTCGCTTGCAATAAGTTCCATTTCCATGGAGAGTGCGCCTTCCATGGCATACTTGTCGGTAAGGACCGGCTCAGGGTTTTCACGGGGATACTGGTACGTATATCCACCGCCACGGGGAATAGCCTCGCGCATCACCACGGTAACCACGTCTTTATCCGGGCGGAAGGGCTTACCTGGTTTAAGAACAAATCGACCCGCGTCACGGTCGCGGTAACTACTGAAAGAGGCCGCATCGGCAAGGGACACGGCAAGAAGGATGCCTAAAGCACACTTCAAGATAGATGAGATTCTCATATGTTTCATATCCTTAGGAGTCTCCAAAGACAGAGGTCGCCGAAATATAGCTTTGGAAAAGGGTTCCAATGACCATACACAGCTACTTATGCCCAAAGATAACCTTTTTTGAAAAACCAGGACGGGCAAATCATCGGTTTATATGGTTTCGCCCGTATACAAAAATGGCTCTTCCCCCGTATACAAGCAAAAGAAATAAATTTATGTTTACATAAGGTCGGTTTTCAAAATGGCATTGGGCAAAAATGTCTTTTGGGACAGGCTTAGTTGTATTTTTGGACACAAAGGGAAAAATCATGAAAAAAATTCTATCGGCCCTACTCGTATTGTCGCTTACCGCCTTCTGGCAGGGGTGTTCGGAAGACTCCAGTTCTACCGGACCCGAAACGAAGTCCTCTGAATCGAAAGCGACCGACAACACGACGGCATCCAGTTCGAGCGTCGAGGAAGAAACCGACGACGGGCTCCCCAACTACGCCAGGGCCATTGAATTCAACAAGAAACTCGGCCACGGCATCAACTTCGGGAACTCCTGGGAATCGGGCTACAACACGAACAAGAGCGGAGCCGTATTGGACTACGACGACAGCTACTGGAGCAATCCCATCCAAGACGAATGGTTCCAGATGGTGAAAGACGCAGGCTTCCAGTCCATCCGCATGCCCGTGCGCTGGAACCAGACCGCCCAAAACGAACCCCCTTACCAGCTGCAGGAACTCCGACTGGAAGGCGTGAAGAAGCATGTGCACATGGCAAACGCCCTCGGCATGCCCGTGGTCATCAACCAGCACCATTATAATGAACTCTACGAAGACCCTACCGGACAGCTCGACAAATTCTACGGAATCTGGGAACAGATTGCCGAAGAGTTCAAGGACTTCCCCGACGACTCCCTCGCCTTTGAAATCTTGAACGAATCCAGAGGCCAGAGCGACAAGTACCTGACGGAACTCACGAAAAAGGCCATTGAAATCATCCGCAAGACGAACCCCACGAGGACAATCCTCGTGAATCCGGGCAACTGGGGCAAGTTCGAACTGATGGACGCCTTCGCCGACATCAAGGACAGCAACATGATTATCGACGGCCACTACTACGAACCGTACAGCTACAGCCACCAAGGCACCGACAACAGCAATCCCTGCCGTGGTCCGTGGAACCCGAACGACCAGGAAGCACTTCTCAAGATTGTGAGCGACTTGAGAAGCTACGTTACTTTGTCTAAAAAACTGTTCCCGGGAAAGAACGGAACCTCGATTCCTTTGAACATCGGTGAATTCGGAGCATCGGCCCACTGCGAAGCCGAAGGCGCCGACGAAGCCAACAGAGCCCAGTACATCAAGGCCATCATACAGACGGCAAACCAGCTCGGACTTTCTTGGCATATCTGGGGCTTGACCGGCGTCGGATTCGACATCTACGACAAGAGTGCCGGGGAATGGTACCCGACAATCATCGAAGTCATCAAGAACAATATCTAGAGACTATGGGCGCACGAGAGTGCCGCCCCAGTGTTCGTCGAAAAAGGCTTGGAACAGAGGTTCCGGGCCTTTTTTCAATTCCTCGACGACCTCGGCAGTGGGGCGGCCACTGCGGTACAGGGCGCGGTAGGCATGCGAAAGCGCGTCGATGCGTTCTTGCGGGAATTCGGATTCGTGCAGACGAAGGGCATGGAGGTTCAAGGCACCCCACTTGAGCGGATTGCCGAAGGCCTTGCTCGCCGGAGGTACATCGCGATCGACCTTGAGAGTGCCGCCCACGAACGCGTAGGCGCCGACCTGGTTCCGCTGTTGGATGGCCGTAGTGCCACCGATGGTGGCGTAGGCGCCTATGCGCACATGGCCGCCAAGCTGGCAGCCATTGGCGAGAACGGCACCCGTGCCGATCTCGCAGTCGTGGGCCACATGGCAGTACGCCATCAGCAATACTTTGTCCGCAACCTTCGTGACGCCGCCCCCCTGGACCGTGCCGCGGTTCAAGGTGCAGTATTCGCGAATGGTGCAGCCCTCGCCCACTTCAAGTCGAGTCGGTTCGCCGGCGTATTTCAAATCTTGCGGAGGGGCACCTAGGACAGCGCCATCGTAAACATGCGTGTTGGCCCCTATCGAAACTCCCCCATAAACATGCACCCTGCATTCCAAAACAACGCCTGGGCCGATTTCGGCACCTTCATCCACAACACACCAAGGGCCGATAACAGCGGTTTCGTGAACTTTGGCGGAAGGATGGACAAAAGCGGATGGATGCATATTAGGGATCAGGTTTCAGGGGGCAGGTATCAAAGTGCAAGAGTGCAGACCAAATATATAAAATAGAGGAAGGGAGTTACACCTGTTACAAGGTTACTTCATATTCGTTCTCATTCCCTTTTATGCAACCGCCTTTGGCCTTGCTCGCCTTGACCCACTCGCCTTCGTCGCATACGTAGGATTCCTGGATTTTATCGTCATCGGCGATATCGATGCAGAAGTCGTTCAAGGACGCTTTGCATTCCGGGAGCTGTTCGTAGGCAGGGACTGTTACGCCAATCTGTTCCCACTTGCCATCGAAGCAGGCGAAGAACGCCTTTTCGTCAATGACTTGTGCGGTGGCGCCACCGAACTTGTCACAACTCGGCAAGTCGGTCTTAGCGTCAAAGACCTGAATTTCATTCCAGGAGCCTGTATTTTTCTTTTCGTCATTCGCAGGGGCGGAGCTGCTGGAATCGTCCGAGCAGGCGACGGCACCCATTGCGGTAAGGCAGAATGCACACGTCAAAAAGAACTTGAAGCAATTTTTCATAGGAAACCCCTTTGAGAGATAAAAAATCTACAATACATAAACATATGCAAAAATTTTACCCTTTGCCAGAATTTTTCAAATGCGGTGTTTTCTCAAAGGATTATTCCGACAAGGACTATTGACGCGTCGCCCCTCCAAATCCACGACTTCCGCGCATTTCCTGATGCAAACCCAGCCACCAATCACCATCCACGAACCGCTAAATACTACATTTTGACCCATGAGCGTTTTCTTTATCGCAGGGCTCACAGCCATTTACGTGCTGCTGTTCCTGTTCTTCATCATTGGGATCGCAAAGACCCACCGCTACCGGGGCGCCAAAGCCACCCCGAGCGTTTCGGTCGTCGTGCCCATGCGTAACGAAGAGGAATTCGCCCAGAGGACGCTCGAAGCCCTCGCTGTTCAAGATTACGCAGGCGAATGGGAAGTCATCTGCGTGGACGACCGTTCCACCGACTCCACACGCCAGATTCTGGAAGCCTTCGCCGCCACGCACGAAAAGTTCCGCGTGCTTTCGCTCCCGCAGGATTTGCCGCAAATCGCAAGCCCCAAAAAACGCGCCCTCGAAAGCGCCTTCAAGATAGCGAAGAACGAAGTACTCTTGACCATGGACGCCGACTGCATCCCGCGCAAGAGCTGGATAACCTCCATGGCCGGCCGCTTCAACGACGGCATCTGCATTGTGCAAGGCCCCAAGCAGAACAACGGCTCGCGCACCATGCCGCACCTTTACCAGAAGCTTGAAACGCTCGGCTACACCGCCATGGAAGCCGCGGGCTTCAGCCTCGGCCACCCCATCGTGGCAAGCGCCGCCTGCCTCGCCTACAAAAAGGAACTTTTCTTCAAGGTCGGAGGCTTTGGCGACCTCATCAACTTGAGCAGCGGCGACGACGACATGCTCATCCACAAGATGATGAAAATCGAAGGCACCAAAGTCTGCTACAACCTCGACAAGGACGCCGTCATCGAGACCGCTCCCGTGCACACTTGGAAGCAACTCTTCAACCAGCGCGCCCGCTGGAGCAGTAACGGCACCAGTTACGAAAGCAAAGCGTACATTCTGCTGCTGACATTAATTTATACATACTACATCTGGATGTTCCTGAGTCCGTGGTGCGTAGCCTTCCTGGACTGCCCATGGGAATGGTGCGTGTTCAGCATATTGCCCAAGTTCGTCGTGGACTTCATCTTTTTGAGCATTGCCGCATGGAAGCTCCACGTGAAGCGCAAGATGTTCGCGTTCATCCCCGTGGAACTCATCCAGATTCCGATGATCGTGTTCTGCGTGCCTGCAGGAATCACAGGAATGTTCAGATGGAAATAAAGCTGGTAGAAGCGCAATTTTGCAAAAACACCCACTAAATGAGCGAAAACTTCAATTTAGTGGGTGAATTTACGCATTTTGCGATACGGGGATGTATGGATCCCGTCGCTGCGCTCCAGGATGACGCGATGCGGCGGGCGTTTTTGCGGTAGGTTCGTCGTGGATCACGTCGCTGCGCTCCAGGATGACGCGATGCGGCGGGCGTTTTTGCGGTAGGTTCGTCGTGGATTACGTCGCTGCGCTCCAGGATGACGCGGTTGGGCGGCTTTTGCGATGTTTACAACCACATGAGGCAGGCGAACACAGGCAAAAGAAACACCCAGACTCCGCCAAAGTAATTCTTGAGATCCGCAGGGCTCATAGTGGCATGATCCAAGAGCGACACAAACAGATACCACAGCAAAATGTACTGCCACCACACATAGCCGCCACGCAAAATGAATTCCAGCAAAAATCCGCACCCCACAACGCCAAGAACAGTCGGTGCGCAGGAAATCAAAGTATCTTGCAAACGGCACCAAAGGAAAAATCCACGATTACGGTATGTCACGTGCCCAAGAGTGTCTTCCGTATGTTCCAGGAACTTCACCTCCACCACCTGCGCCCCGGTAACCACGGCCAAAAGCAAGTGCGCAGACTCGTGAAAAATGGTTCCCGGGAACGTAACATAATTGGCAAACGCAACAGCAAACTGCGGGCTAAAACGCGAAAGAAGTTTCATCTGCAGGCAAAGCAGCAAATGCAAAAGCAAGCCTACAATCACCGGCGACAAAAGAACGATCAATGCAATTACGCCGCAGACAATCGCCCTGTGCTCGGTTGTTTCCGCAAGGCCAAGCCATTGCATTATCTGGCCTATCGAAGGAATGCGGGAAAGCAACATCCGCGAACTCCTAGTGGAGAACCTTCTCGCGGGCCCAGGCCATGGACTCATCCACAGAAGTCAGCTTTTCATCCAGCTGCAGTTCAAAACTTTCCTTGATGATCTCGCCCATCTGCTTGCCGGGTCTGACGCCCAGTTCCATTAGAAGCTTTCCCGTGAGGAACGGCTCGGGAGCCTTTTCGTACACAGAAATTCTTTGCGCTTCCGCAGTAAACTTTTCCGCAAAATCCGGAGTCTTGAGCATCGATGCCGGAGTCGATTCGAGAAGCAGACACAGCAGTTTCAATCCGCCAAGGCGTACGGCCATTCTGCGCATTTCGGGCAAAGGCGGCACATTTTCAAAATTCAAGTTTCCGTAACACGAAAGAATCTCGGGGACCTTTCGCACCAAATGAATTTCGTTCGTGATGCGCGCAAGGAATTTTTCGACAGTTTCGCTTACGCCGCCCAAGTCAACACTGCGATTATGGAGCCCTTCCGTGCAACGATTTTCGGTTCCAACGGCATTCCCTGCAAGAAGCGCGGCAAAGGCAAGTTCGGAGCATTCGTCTTCCGAAAGCGCTGCGGAATCTTTTTGCAGCTCCGAAGCGCGAAGTTCCGCCATGTTGTCAAGCAAGTTTCCAAGATTTTCCCAGGAGCCGCAAAACGGCACCACTTCCGGGAAAAATCCGTCCAGCCCGATATCCAAAAACGCCTTCAATCCAAGCGAAGGCTTGCCAGGCTTCAGGAGCCACTTCTTGAATTCTTCGAACAAGCGCTCGATGCTCAAATCCTCGAGCGAAAGCGTACGGCAAAGTTCAATCGTCTCGGGCGCAAGCGAAAGTGCGAAACGGCTTGCGAACTGCACCCCGCGCAGAATGCGAAGGGAATCCTCGACAAACGCGGGGCCCACATGGCGAAGTACGCTTTTTTTCAAGTCTTCGATGCCGCCGTACGGGTCGCACAGCGTGAGTTCAGGCAGTTCCATGCCCATGGCGTTGATGGTGAAATCACGGCGAAGAGCCGCTTCCTTGAAGCTCAACTTTTCGTCGGTATGCACCACGAACCCGCGATGTCCATAGCCCACCTTGCTTTCGGTGCGCGGAAAGCTGAAATCGAGCGAGAGCCCCTTCATCGCGAGGTGAATCACACCGAAGGCTTTCCCGACGAGATTCGTCTTGCCGTAATTCTTTAAGATGGGAACAAGTTCATCCTGCGCCAAGTCGTAGACTTCCACGTCGTAGTCGCGGCAATTTTTGCCAAGCAATGCATCGCGGACCCAACCGCCCACAAGAAACGCACGGCCACCCGCCTTACGGATGTCTTCGGCGATACGGAGCAAGCGCGAAGGCAAATCCGGAGCGAAATTTTCGCCAGCTAAAGTTGTTACAAACGGCATAAACTTTCGTAGCCTCTGCGATTCAAATTACTGCGGAGCCGTTTCAGTAGCAGCCGGAACAGTTTCTGCAGAAGGTGCCGCGGGCGATGCCGTTACAGAATCCGCAGGGCCTACGGCCTTGTAACGGTCATAAATGCTCGTCGTCTCGACGCCGCTGGAATCCTTGAGAGCCTCGGAAACGGAGACGTCCTTAGGTTCGCCGGACTGCACAATGGAGCCGTCTTCGGCGACCGTCATTTTAGCGGATTCCGAAGAATCGCTTGCAGCAAAGCGATCATAGATGCTTTGGCGCTTGGCTGCCGCCTCGCCCTTCTTTCGGGCTTCTTCATCGCGGCAAGCGCGAAGTTCGTCTTCTTCAAACGCACGCTGGTCGGGCGAATAGGCCATGGTGTCCAAGCGGTACTGGATTTCGTCGCAAACGACGCCCTGGCGCTCGGCAGCGCAAGAAACCAGCAAGCAAGAAAAAACAATAACGGCTAAACCAAAAACGACCTTGAGATTACCCATAAAATTTCCGCTCCCATCAATGAATTATGATGAACTTGCCTCTTTTTACTTTCGACGAAGTCTTTACAAAGTAATGATAGACGCCCGGCGCAGCGTACTTCCCGCCACGAATTTTGCCATCCCACACGGCACGGCCACCGGCGACTTCTTCACCACTGAAGAACTTCACCAACTTGCCGCCACGATTGTAGATGCTCACGGACGCGTGATCGTCGATATTGTCTATGCAGAACGATTCGTGGACAAACGGTCTGAATGGATTAGGATAGCCCTTGACTTCAGCCTTTGCGGAATCCGTCATGAACGACGAAGCGTCCCTCAAATAATCCTGCTTATAGCGGCTCACGCCCGTAGGATGCGCAAACCAGGCCATGCCCAAAACGGGATCGATAGAAACATCGGCCACCTCGTTGCTCAAAAGTCCATTTGTCGAAGTATAGCGCGTCGTAGACAAAGTATCAAAGGAAAGCCCCGTGCGGGTCAACCTGTAGGCGCCCTGGGTCGTTGTACCCACCCAGACACCGCCGCGCACATCAACATCCACGGATGTGTACTCGGCACCCACAAGCCCCTTAATGGAGCGAGGCAGCTTTATGGTATCCTGGTCCAACTCCATATAGCCCACATCGGAAATGGACGCAAGCCACATCACCTTGTTCTTTTCGTCAACAGCCATGTCTATGGGAGCCCTCGACGCAATGCCGTCTATGCTCTTACGGTTTTCCTTGACATTCAAAAGTCTACCGCCATTTTTCGACGGGGACGGAATGGTGAAGATATCGACTCCACCCTGCGAGAAGGGGGTAAAGCCATCGCGAGTTCCGACATACACAATCCAATCAGAGCCATTCTTGTCGAAACGAGCCGTAATCGGCCCGGCAATCGACGTACTGCCGACTTGCGGTGCGCAACTCATTTCACCGTTCTTCGTCAAATACATGAGACCGTAATAGCCCTGTGCCGCAGTTGCCACCAAAAATCCCGAATTATCCGGAGCCGCAGTCGTACCGACAGCAACCGTGTAATTTTGGTAGTATTCATCCATGCAGGTGCCATCGCCGGGAGAAAAGCCCGCAAACATGCGCGCCCCCCATTCGGCATAAAGCATCACGCCCATTCCCCATACATGGTACAAGCTGATTTCGTTGTCCAAATTCGAGAGCACCTTCATTCTGGCTCCATACGCGCCATCCGAATTTCCGCTTCCATCGCGAGCAAGCGATGGCGCTGACCAACTCCAGCCGTCACTGTATGCCAAAAAGCCATTCGGCGATGCGGCGACAACACCGCCCGAAGCCGTCTTTTCCAGTTCGTAGACTTCGCCCAGCTGATAGTAACCGTATTCCGTCAAGTCCGAAAAGTTCTTGCTTCCGCGCTCAAACATTCCAATAAAATCATCCGTAACCAAGTAGACCTGGTCATCGTACTCGAAGCGCCATTTAACATTGCTATGGCCTTGATAGTACAAAGCCGGATGTCCAAGCTTTTTTCCGTCGACAACAACGCTCTTGGACGTATCAGGAGCCATGCCGACAGCGGCCAAGTCCTTTGGCAAAGGAACCCAGGTATCCGGATTGATCAGCTGCGTATCGTCCTTCAAATTTTTCCAGTCCATCTTGCGGACATGCAAAGTTTCTTCCGTCGCCACAAAAAGCGAATCCCCGAGCACCTCGATCTGCTTGATGGGCGACACGGAAAAGGAAGTCTTGCCGACACGGTTGATGGTCAAGATGTACAAGCCGCTCAGATAGTCAAAAAAAGCGAGCCTGTTTTCGAAAGCCACAGTAATGATATTTTCTGAAACACGGGCCATGTCGGGAACCATGCGGACGCCGTTCGAGACAGCAGACCTGTTCAGCACGCGCCACCCTTTTTCGTCTTCGTTGAGGGCGGCCACAATGCCGTACTCCGAAATGGCAAGAACGGCTTTCTCCGACGCGTTCACCCAATAAAACGAAGCCGTCTCAAGGCCATCGGTCGAGGTCCACAAATGGTTGAGATCCTTGGAGCGCAAACGCAAACCGCCATCGGTGGCAAGCAGGACTCCGCCGCCATACGCCGTCGCGGACCTAATCGGAAACGGGTCCGAAAAAGTCATCCAGTCGTCCTGTACCACGGCACAGGCAAGCGACGCTAACAGCAATACGATGTTGCAAAAAAACTTCACAAAATAAAATTACGAATTTCACGGCGCAAAAAAAGGGCGAATTTTCCAAAAAGGGCTTTTTTTTAAAGAATATCGTCTTTCTTTATTTCTTCCCTTAATTTTTTCATGGCCGAATGCAGCCTTTTCCGGACCGCATTCGGCGAAATGCCCAAAATCCCGCTGATTTCGTACGATGTGGAATGGCCGACATAGGCCAGTTTCACGATAAGGCGTTCTACCGGCGTGAGCCCATTCAGAATCGCATCCACGTTCAAGACAAACGATTCCTTTTCTTGGGCGAAAACGGATCTGCTTTCGGAAAGTTTCTCGTACGAAAGATGCCTATCCCTTAAATTCGACGCGGCACATGTCAAATGTCTTTTAGACATCATGTCGTACCTGCTGGTACGCATAACTCTCATAAGCCATGGAAAAATGTATTCGCGTTTCCTCAGTTTCTGCGCATTTACGCAAAACTTCAAGGCAATCTCTTGAAAAAGGTCTTTGGCGTCATCTACCGACTTGCACTTTATTTCACAAAGTTTGTAAATTTGTGGTGAAAGCTCTTGCCAGGTCATTTCGACCCAGTCTTGAGTACTACATTTATTTTCACATTGGTCTGCCATTTCAAAACCTTTCGGGATGACAAATTTATGAAATTACCGATTGCTTTACGCATTTTCAGAAATTATGCCAATAGGCGGTTGCATTTGATGTTCACGCTGCTCTGTTTGCTTTTGTCAACGGTAAACGGACAAGTGTTCAACATGAACAGCATGCCGCCACCGGAAATAAGCATGTCCTATAGCGACGGCGGTGTCAAAAAAAATTCCACTGTGTCCATAGAAGTTGTCATTCCCGAAAACTGGCACGTGAATGCGAACAAAGTCACCGACGACTTTTTGAAGCCTTCTTCTGTTGAAATTGCCGCACGCGGCATCAAGTTCGGCGAGCCCATTTGGCCCGAGCCCATCAAGGAATTCAACGAAGCCCTGGATTTGGAAATTCTCGTATTCAAGGGCAAGTTCCAGATTCGCATCCCGGTGGACAGCGTGGAAGACGGATACGACAGTCTCAGCACCAACGCGATATTCCATTACCAAGCTTGCGACAACTCCATCTGCCTCGCCCCGGCTCAAGTCGAAGTAAAAATCGGTGGGGCTTCCGGACTGGAAGGCTCCTCCAAGTTGAAGGGTGCGTCGAGCGTGAACGGCGCAGCGAATGACGCCGCGAAAAATGACGCCGCGAGTTTAAAAAAAAACAATGAAGGCGACGCCTTCGGAGCAGCCCCGATATTGCTCCTGTTTTTCGCGTTCCTCGGGGGCATCATCCTGAACTTGATGCCGTGCGTTCTGCCGGTGCTTTCGCTCAAGCTTTTCAGTTTGATCAACCAGGCAGGCGAATCCCGCAAGCGCCTGATGGCTCTCGGATTTGCGACGACCGCAGGTATTCTCGCGAGTTTCTGGGTTCTCGCAGTAATCATTAGCGCCATCAAGGCGGGCGGCGGAGCGGCCGGTTGGGGCATGCAATTCCAGAGCGCAGGCTTCATCGCATTCATGGTCGTGATTCTTGCGGCTTTCGCCATGAGTTTCTTCGGCGTATTCGAAGTGTGGCTCCCCGGCGGCGCCACTACGCGCATGGACGAGGCTGGGCGCAAGGCGGGCCTTGGCGGTGCATTCTTCACGGGGGCGCTGCTCGTGCTCCTGAGTACGCCGTGTTCAGCGCCATTGCTCGGCACCGCCATGGGCTTCGCGTTCACCGCGAGCACGCCGGTGTTGTTTCTGTTTTTTACCGCAGCCGGCGTGGGCCTTGCGCTCCCCTACCTGTTGGTGAGTTTCTTCCCCAAGATTTTGAACGTGCTCCCGAAACCGGGCGCCTGGATGGTCACGCTCCAAAAAGTCATGGGCGTCCTGCTTTTGGCAACCGTCGCATGGCTCCTGTGGGTCGTAAACGAGCAAGCCGGCACGACGGGCGTATTGCTGTTCGCGGCCGTCGCCGCCATCGCCATCGCCTGCAGTTTCGCCATCGGGAAAATCGCCCCGCCGGGAGCGGCCTTTGCCCGCGAAATCGGCGCATTCACCGTTTCTGCAGTCGTTCTTGCGGCACTCTGGTTCGCCCTGCTTGGCCCGAAATACGAAGCCGTCGTCACGGAACGTTTTGAAGCCCGCGCAAGCGAGCAGATGCTCGAAGGCGGCTGGTACCGCTACAGCGAAAAACTCGTCGCGGACTTCGCCAAGTCCGGACGTACCGTGTTCATCGACGTCACCGCCGACTGGTGCCTCACCTGCAAGGCGAACGAAGCCGCCGTACTCTCCGGTTCCGAATTCCTCCGCAAAATGGACAGCGCGGGAGTCGCCCGAGTCAAGGCCGACTGGACCCGCGAAACACCCGAAGTGAACGCCCTCCTCAAGAGCATGGGCAAGTCGGGAGTCCCCGCCTACGCCATCTACCCGCACGGCGACGCAGGCAAGCAATTCGTATTGCCGGAACTTTTGACCACCGACGCGATTCTCGAAAAATTGCCATAAACGCAAAAGTTAGCCCAGGCTAACTTTACGTCTGTAAAAAGTTAGACGCATCTAACTTTTTTGTCTTCACTTTACCTTATTCAAGGCATTTTCATTACGAGTTAAAACCAGATAATTATTGGCTGTAAAAGGAACAGGGTCACTATCCCTAACGCAAGACCACAGTCAAGAAAAGTCTACTCAACGTCAAACATTTTGCTAGGCAGAACCTTGCGCTGTTTCGCTTTCAGCACCTCTAGAACCACCGTACTTTCACCGCCCTGCGGAACAGCGGTCTTTATTGTCACTTTCTTGAGTGTGCCAGGAAGTTCGCAAGAATTGTCGCAATATTCAAATTCGCTTGTCGAACTTGCGCCGTTCACGGTTACTTCCATCTTCATCACGCGCTTGTTTTTTTGCGAGTAGTAAAGTGTCGGCTTTGCGGCATCCTTGGGCGTGATTTTCCAGAGGTTTCCCTCCGCAATAGGATTGTTGTAGTCTTCAGGAGAACCCATCTGTTTATTCACATCCGCAGGGTTCTGCGCCGGCATATTCTGGGCAGGGAGTTTTTTCCCGGTTTTCAAGTCCGTCACCTTCATGCGACCGTTATTTTGGACCATCTCCATCTGCATCATGCTAGACTTGATTGTGGTAATGGACTTGTTTTCACCAGCGGTAAGCAACGCCATATTCACCACCTGTGCAGATTGACCAGGAAGTGTCACTGTCGTTCGCATCTGCATTTCACAAGTATCCGGAAAGGCAGCCTTTTTCTGGTTATCGAATACTGTCTGCAAGCCAAGCGCATGAACCTGGAATGCAGCAAAAACAACAATCGCAAAAGTTCTTATTACTTTATTCATAATTCAATTCCTTAAAGCAAAGATAGTTTTTTCGTTGATTTGATGGAGCCATTCACCTTGAGCATCAAATACGTTCTTCCCATGTCAATGCCAGTCCAGTCTACACGCACCAACTGCTCTCCCGGAGCGAGAGTTCCATTGAAGACAGACTTTACAGGCGTACCCATAGCAGTCACTAGGCTGAGTTCCACATACACCCAACTATCCAGTGTAAGAACCAAACCGTCCGGCGTGCGCACGACGGGTATGGAATTGTCCGGAGCTTTGTAACCGAAATCGACATTATAAACGGAATCAGGGCTGCCCTCGTCCGAAGCAGGCAAAACCCACGTAGGCGAATCGCCATAAAGCATGTACCCCGTGGAATCGAACACGCAAATTCCGCGTGCCTCGCGCATCGTAGATTCAAGACTGTCGTGACTCAGGTCGTCATTTACGTTCCACATCGCTGCCCAACCCGACAAGTGCAGGGCAACCTTCACCGGATTCTGCCAAGACTTGCCTGCAGCAAGCGGTTTATCGCAATGGACCGTCAACTGCCAGCGGCCAGAACCGAGGCTTTCCATGGAGGCCGAAGTACATTCGGACTTGTCGTAGATTTCGTAATCCGGGGCAAGTCCCTCCTCCAGGAAGAAGTAATAGCGAACATCGAAGTTTTTCAATGCAACGTTGCCCGTATTTTCAACCTTTATGTGGATTTCGCTCGCCTGGTTATCTCCGCGCACATCGGCAGCAAGTACGCGAGCCTTGGTTTCAAGCGATACGGGGTCTTCCATCTCGGCGCAGGAACCACCAATCAGATTGTTGTCGCTGTCCAAAACGATAACGCCCGCATCTTCGTAGAATCCCTCGACATTTACACTCAAGCCCGAATTCGGGTCGATGAACGACGGATCATCGGACGCATCCCACGGAGTGTGGTCCGCATTGTAGAGGCCAAAATGCGGGCCATCTCCGCCAAATACAGTTCCCGCGACAGGAATCGTCTCGGTAAACTTCCATTCCACATAACCCGTATTGGCACTTTCGGAGTATACGGCAGGGAACGTCGACACATTCTCGTTCGGCCAGTAACGATCCACTTTAGCCTGCGAAGCATCCTCGCCACGGAAGTAGTAGCGCACGGAGAATCCGTTAATCGGTTCACCCGACACGTTTTTCAAACGAATGCGCGGACGGAGCGTTGAAGTTTCTGGGAATCCCTCGTAGCGCAGGTAAGACTTGACTTTTCGAGCGGTATCGGCAGGCTCAATTCCAGCAACCTTGTCAGAAGTGCTAGCGCCCCACGCAATCATCGAAGCCGGGATATTTGCTGTCGTAAGCGCTACGCCACCAATCTGCACTCCTGCGGGAACCTTCAGTGTCAACGTATGCGTACCTGCCGAGAGATGGACAGACACTCCAGAAACTGCCTCCGCACGCCAAGTATTGGAAATGGATGCCGTCCCCATCAGTAAGTCAACTTCACCAACACGAATTTGTTTTTCTCCTGCTGTTGCAGACCTCGCATACAAGACAACGTTGTATTCAGCCGCATTTTCGACGATTACGGACATTGTGAGTGTCGCCAAATCATCCGACACAAGGTACTTGTTGCCCGACACGGAGCAAGAAAACTCGTTCGAGAACCCACTCACGGCTTCCATATCGTTCACGGCGACGACGATGACATCCGAGACTTCGCCAGCGTCGGTCACTGGCTTCGAAAGTTCCTCGACTTCAGCCGCAGTCAACGCACGGGAATACATTCGAATATCCGCAATATTCCCAAGATAAGAAAATACTCCATCAGCTTGGCCCATGGAGAACACGCCCTCGAGTTCACGTTCCTGCGTGATGACAGCATCATTCGTTTTCACCAATTCGCCATCAACATAGAACTTCACATACACAGAATCCACCGTCACGACTACATGCGACCAGGACTTTTCAACAAGTGGGAGTGGCGAAGATTCCCAGGAATATTCACCTTCCCTCAACTTCAATACACGGTCCCGCTGCGTCAATTCAATATCAAGACCATTCACGCCTTTAAATCCGAGCAACCTTCGCCATGTGCTATACGACGATCCATTTTTAACACGGGCTTCAAAGGAATAAGACGGAGAACTTCCAAAGTTAACGACATCATTGCCACCAACGGCATAGTCATTTCGATTCCCGAAATAAAGTCCGGCATCGCTCCCCCAGGGATTTTGCATAAACAGGCTCAAATCGTGCCCCGTACCAAGTAATTCGTGCGCAATATTGCCACTACTTTCGCGCGCAGGGTACCACAGAGCGAGTTTTGTCGGATACGGATAAAGTTTCTCGGACGCAGATTTTTGTTCCGCATGGTTGCGACCGAAATCCTCTGCACGAATTTCCATGGAAAGATAGCAGCCGGCACATTCCGAAAGTTGCTTTCGGGAAATGCGAACACTCGCAGATACGTGGCCGGCCGAATCCGGCTGTGTATTTACAGCACGCAAAGTGTCGTCACCGAAAACAGGCGTCACGACAACGCGGGCGACGCCCGACTCGAAATCGTAAACATCCGCAGTCGCCGTAAAGACACGGTCAAGAACTTCAGAAGAATCCCGTATGGAGAAGTTCTCTATTACCGGACGCGCGGAATCCGTGTACACCCGGGGTCCAGTCAACTGCATGTCCATACCGAGAGCGGAAACGCCCACATAGCGGGACTCGTAAACACCCGAAGCGATCTTTCCCATGCGGGACGCCCCGGTCATCTTGGATCCATCATAAATCACGGTATCCGGGATTTCACCACGGATTTCTGCAACGACGCGGCCATCCTTATTCAGCGACACCAGGCCATAACCCGGATGCGTACAACTTGCACCATACGCCATGTAGCCGTTGTCAAGGCCCAGCCAGAGAGAATCCGATGGAACGGAGCAGGCAAACTGCGCGTTCACCGTCAAGGCTCGGGCGACGGCAGGAGCTGCGGGAAGTTCGCGGGAAACCCCAGTAGTATCGGATTCACTCAACGCAACCACGAACACGTAACTGGAGTCAACGTCTTTTCCACGAGACGGCAAGGTAATTTGTGCGAAGCCATTGGAATCGGCAGTAAACGAAAGTGCAACTGGCGGAGTAGAATCGTCATGGTTCGCCCACAAGGAATCATCATCTACATACAACTTAAATTTCACCAAACCATCGATACGTACAGTTCGATTATATGTCTCTGCAATTTCTGGCAATATGGCTATACCGAAGCTAGGAGTTTCCGCAATTGTAGAATCTAGAGCAGTAAACACGGAAAAAGTTCTTGTTTCGGCGGAAATCAAAAGATAAGCCCACAGAGTATCATTTCCAGCGCAGCGGACATCCGTCATTTTGTTGCCATAATCGCATTTTAGCGTATCAGTACCATCCATGACGGGACTTCCATCAGCCCTCAGGAAACCATATAGAGCATTGTCCAGCGAAACGAATTTTCTGCTTGCGAAGTCAACCTTGTAGAGCCTTACCGTCTGCGGAGTTGCATTCATTGCATTCATTTCATCCCTGCTTATCTTCATCTGGACACGCGGGAGCGCCGATTTATTTTCAAAAGTCATTGATGGCAAAACTTCAACAATAGGGCCATTGAGGGCTAGCTTATTGAACACTTCAAACGGATAGTCCCCCGCATCAACTGTACGGACGGTAACATCCTTATCCTCTGACAAGGAATTCTCTACGAAAACAACAGACGCATTCTCCAAAGGCGACACCACAGTCATCGCCTTACCCATCTCTACGGCCTTGCCGACAAGCATGTCAAAAGTGCTGTAGTAATAAGCAGAATTGTTCCTTTCACCACCCCAGGTCAGCAAGAATTGGGTATTCCCTTGCAGTTTATTTACATTGAACCAGCCGAGACGATAGTCTCCTGATTCCTTGGGAACAATTCCATTCTTCCAGGAAGAGTCGAGCGAAGAATCCGGCACTACATAGAACTTGTTTCCATTCAAATATGCAAGGCTATATTTTTCACCGGCCTTCAAGTACGCTCGCAATTCAACAAATTCAGAAATACGCCAATCACCGACTTCGTTCTTGTACAGGACTTCTATATCCGATGCAGCAGGGAAATTTCCCTTGGCCTCAAAACGTGAATGCACCGAGGAGTCAAGGAAAGTTAGGTCAACATCATTAACCACGACTTCTTTTTCCCAGGAATTCGCATCAAACAGTTTGTCCATTTCAACGTTGACAGGCGAAAAACGGTCTGGAATTTCAAGATTGTATTCTGTTCGGCGAAGAGCTTCGTTTTCACTCCATTCCCGAGCATTCACAAACAAAGTATCATTCAAATGCGAATACGATGACGAGTCCAAGCCATCCAGGACATAATCCAATGAATAGCTCAATCCAGGAATCCCATTGGCGTCTATTCCCAGAGCCGTAAAGAAACGATGTGTAGAGGCATCGTACTTTTCGGGATCCATCCTCGTGATAAAGTGAACGGCTTCGTTCAAAGTAAATAGGGAATCATTCAAGCCCAGTTCTTCAACTGAAGCCGGATTCACATTCAAGGTTGAGTTTATCAGATTAGCGGAACTCAAAGCCGTATTTGATAAATTTTTGAAATAAGTTCCATTCGAAAACTTTTCAAGCCAGATGGAGTCCGCATAATCATCTACAAAATAGTGTATTCTGGATGCAGCCGCATAATATTTGAGCGTATCGTTGTTTACAGGCACCTCGTCACGATCAAGAGGAAAATCCATCCAATACTCAGCCGTATTCCCAAAGAACTTGTCCGTTTCGGGAACAACCTTGTTGAAACTGACATAGAAATCCATATCACCATGCTTGAGCATTGGAGTTTGCAGGGAATCCTCAACCAGACTAGTCAAGTGCTCACTGTAAGACGAGCCATCCACTTTCTTAGCAAAAACATCCGCAACAAAATGCGATTCAGCGTCCTTGCCGTAGAATTTTACTGTGAATCGAGAGGGATACTCATAACCGGGAATTTCATCAGGAAAAAGGAACGTATTTGTAGCAACATCCATTTGTGACGCTTTGAAGAAAGGCAGGTGTTGTGTTTCAAACGCGGTGACACGACCATATTTCTTGTCAAATTTCCACTGGAAGCCGTCATAGTAGGTGTTGCGTCGGGATTCGTTCGCCAATTTTTCTTCGTTTTCTATGGCCAGTAAATACCCCGAACTTTCGCCATAAATGGTACTATTCGTCGCATCAAAATGAATGGTGCGGTTCACAAGGTTATCATAACCGAAGCCGGCTTTCCAATACATTTGTGGGATTTTTATTGTCACGCCGAAGTCGATTCTTCTAAAACCGACAGGATGATTTATAGCGCTTAGGCCATTCCCGTGTCCACTCGAAGGAGTTTCCGGATAATGAGTCCACACTGTTTCACTGTAATATTCGCCATCGAAAGGATAGAGTTTAAGTTTCAGCAAATCAGCGTTATAGTTGTATTCATCTTTTGAATAGGAGCAAGTATTATTTGAATCGGCAACACAGCCTTCATCATTATCTGTGGAATAGTTCCAAAATAGAGTATCTTCGCTATCCTGACGAGCAAGTTTTTGAGGTTTCGGCAAAGATATGGATTCATGGAAATAGCTGTTTGCAGAATCCTTAAACAACGAGTCTTCTTTTTCATTTTCCCTGTACTTTGGAAAAGCATACAGATGCAATGAGGATTCTTCATTGATTGAGAATACTTTATCCGAAAAGATATAACCTAGACTGTCTGTAAAAGTAATGCTTTTTTCGCTTTCCAAACTGTCTGACGAATGAATGAATTTTAAACTGTATTTTTTCATCAACTGAACAGAACCGTCGTAATCAAATTCTTCGTCATCTGTCTGCGCATTCAGCACCAAGAGAATTACCAAATCCAGCGTATCCCTCTGTCTCAATATTCCAAGACTGAAGTTTTCCGCATCAAAGCCTATCGGTTTCTGTTTTCCTCTCGCAACAGCCTTTACTTTTAGGGAATCCCGTAAGCTGTCCGGCAAATACCATCCGCTAAGATTGGCATGTAAAAGGTAGTCCGCCACAGGTTCGTAGCGATACTTGCCTCCAGAAAGATTGTCCTTCTTCGCCTCCGATACGTAAATGCTCGGGCCGTTTGATTTTTTCGGATCGTCTGGAGTCATTTTCTGCATGGCATCCGCATACTTCACATTGAATATCGCCATAGCTGAAGCCGGTTCGGAGCCGTCATTCGGCTCGGCCTTGACATACACCGAATACGTCCCTTCCGCCGTTTCCGGCGTATCAAAAGCGTTCTTTCCGGACCAGCGAACACTGTATGCGGAATCGCTTGCGTAAGCCCGATGTCCGGCGCCATCCAGCAATGTCGTCACGACATTCCCTTCAGAATCCTTCACATACACCCAAACTTTCGCATCCTTGTTCTTGATTCCATACCGGATTTCCATCGAATCAAGGCAGAACGCCACGGAATCGCCATTGTTGATATCCTTGTTCAATACAAGGAAATCAGGCAAGGATGTGGCCAAGGTCACTTCAAGAGCGGGCAGTTCCACATTCACATTTTTTGTCTCTACGTACACATGCGGACTTTTCGTTGTATTCTCTGTAACTTCCGCAACGAGTTTCATCGTCCCTTCTGCAGGGAAGGCGTTCGTTTCGGAAAGGCCGTTCCAAGCGAAGTTCAGTCCATAGCCCTGCGGATTGACGCTCCAGCCTGTCGACAAAGGAGATAATTGCAATTCGTCAAGTCCCCTCACCCAGTAAAAGCCGCTTTGGTTGCTGTTTCCAAAATAAACAGGGACTTTTTCACAATTCTTGCTCGCACCGCAATTTCCATCAACGGAGATACGGAAAGCCGAAGTCGCATCAACAACAACATGCCCCGATGGCAAAGAAAACTTCATCACCTTGTCGACATGTGGCGGCATGGTCCATTCGGGATAATCCTCCAAATATGTTTTTGACGCTTCGGCAACTGCGCCGAAATCAATAGTCATCGACTCTACAGAGCAACCGGCATCTACATTATTGCCGTTAGGGCCTTCGCAAGCCTCCTTGACGGACGAAGAATCATACAAGACCTGCAACTTCAACGAATCGCCAATATTTTTCCATTGTAGATGGTATATTCCCGCAGAATCTTGATAGAACCACACTCCCGATGGTTCCGCATTGACTAGCGAATCCTTCGGCAGCCCATAATACGGATTCCTCCAAACTTTTTCCGCAGACCAGTCCTTCAAGCCGACACCATCGGCATCCTCCGCATACACGCGTAGCAGGTAGCTACTGTTGAATGCGCCTTCTAGCCTAAGCGAGACAGACACGGAATCTCGACCCGCGACAAAGGATTTCCTCGACACGTCAAAGACCACGGTCGGTCGGACATTCAGGCTATCCTCTTCATACGGCGAGACGACTACTTTCGAAATATCCGTTTTCCAATCATCGCAGCCGAGGCAGGACGCGACGGCAAGTTCTATGCAGACGGAATCTTCGCCAAGGTTTTCATTTTTCAAGTAACCGAGGACCCCTTCGACGCTCTGCGCCACGCGCGAATAGTTGTGCAGGGAATCGGAACGACGGTTCGCCGCCACGACATCAATTTTATCGTCAAGCCAGGTGGTATCGGCACACTTTTTGTATCGCAATCTGTAGACGGCATTCAGGGAATCCCGCAAAGAAAAAGGCGGAGCGATTCCCACGATTGGAATAAGATTCTCAGATGATTCCGTCTCGTCTGCAACAGGATACACGATATTCGGCGAACGATAGCCTACATGGAACAGATCCGTACGTACGGAGGCATTACCGGCGGCATCGATGCAGGCCACTTCCAGATAACGTTTACCATTCTG
Source organism: Fibrobacter sp. (assembly GCA_024398815.1). Taxonomy (GTDB): domain Bacteria; phylum Fibrobacterota; class Fibrobacteria; order Fibrobacterales; family Fibrobacteraceae; genus Fibrobacter. The sequence goes on along the minus strand of JAKSIL010000001.1, from coordinate 18,893 downwards.
CGTCCCAACCGCAAGCGTATCCATGTCGAATTTGATGGAATCGGTAGCAAGCAAGGAATCCCTGCCATTGCGCAATATCGCACGCCAACTGTTGTCGGCATCGCCACCCAAAACGCGATAATGGCAGTACATCCCTGTACGATTGAAATCAACATCGTTTTTCTCATTCACTTCAATTGTCGCAAAGAAATTCTTGTCGCCCTCGGAATAAACGGAGTGTCCACTCACGAGACTTACGATTTTCGGTGCAGTGCGGTCAATGCGAACTAATTTCGGAGCGACCGTATCGGACCTGTTCCAGGCTACGTCACGGGCCATTGCGCGTATCCTGTAAACCCCGTCAGCAAGGCGCAAACCAGTCATTTCCTTCCACACAACGTTCACAGAGTCGCCCGTCACCCGTACAGAATCACCCGCACGACCGACATTCTTCGTATCGTCCACATGTTCGAAACTCCACGACACCGCAACCGCCGAAGTATCGATCCCGGAGTTCCTTTCAACGACCTTGTACGAAATTTCAAGCAAGCTGTCTTCGCCCACTATCGGATACTCCTTGATATTTTTCGGGCGCGGAAGATCCGCGTAAGGATTCGCTTGAACCATCCCTGTCGCAAAGGACATCCCCGTAGTATCGGCTGCATAAACCGCCTTGGAAAGGATGTTTTTTATCAAAGGTGCGGTTCTGTCGATGTGAAACAACGCGTAGACGGTAGTATCGTTCAAGATATCGGAAGAATCGCGGACAAATTTCCACGAAGCATCGCCAAGTACGGACGGATTTTGCATGATGCGCCCGACGAGAGCGTTCACGGAATCGTACATAGCGCGGTTCGGTACAGCATAATCCAAAGCATACGCTTTTATGCGATAGAGTCCATCATCAAGTGAATCACGTACGCCTTGCGGCACCTTGCTCCACGGCAAGGAAAATTCAGTCGCTGCCACGTCATACATGGCAGGAAGATCCAGCATTTCCGTGCAGACTGCCATGCTCGCAAGCGTATCACTAGGCTTCATTGAACAATCCTTTTCAAGAGTCCAGCGCATGGCACGAACGTCCGGCGTTCCGGCGCCGGTCCACTTGTAGCGAACAAGGACATTTGCGCTATCCGGATTGACAAAATCATTTTCCGTATTCAAGCTGAATTTCGGAGCCACGCGGTCAATGGAAAACAGCGCATTATAGAATTTCGTCGTATCTAGATCACCAGTGGCGTTATTTGTCGCATACGCCTTAAACTGCCAAGCATACTGACCATCGGGAAGCGATTCCATACGCTGATGCGAACTGAAATTCATGTCCTGCGTTCCATTTGGAACACCTTCCATCCTAAGACGAGTCCCGCTGCCAATGTCACCACCCGTAAAAATCACATCGTACGCACTGTCGACACTAAATCCTTGATAATTCAAAACGCTGGCAAAAGCCTCAAAGCCCTCAATCCTGTTTAGCACTACGTCACGCACGGGCCAATTTGACTTCAGCACATTCTCCGTCGCCTTGTAAAGGTAGTAGAAACGCTGCGTGTTCGAAAGGCCAATCTTGTTTACCGTCGAAACCGTGACCGTATTCTGGTTGTCCTTCTGAATCGCGAGAAGATTGCCGATGCCGTACTTGCGAGGCTCAAAATCGAACTGGCCGTTTTTCTTCACGGGGTGGGGGACATACCCCTTGTTGCCGATAGTATCCGCAAGACTCCACTCCTTCCCTGCTTCGCGCTTGTACACAGCGCAAGCCGTCGAACTCGTATCGGGTTTCGTGATGTCGCACTCCCACGCGATTTCCTCTTGGTAGTTGAAGTTCATGCGAATCTGGCGAAGGCGATGCGGCATCAGGTCGTCCACAACAAACGAATACTTCTCAATCCAGTTGTCCACCGTAATCGCGGGCACGTTGTAGCGCTCCACATGACGGATGGGGACGGATTTCGGTGCAAGGTCGCCATCCGGGGTGAGACCATCCACCTTTTCCCAGCGGTCCATCTTCATGCCAATCGAAGACCAGTCGGAAGAGGAATGGAACTTCATGGGACTATCGCGGAATTCAGCATAGTTACGCTTCCTGAAGGAAGCGCCATTTCCATCGTAGAGACCGACTTCGCAAAGCTGCGCCGTGTCGCTGACATCCGCGCCGTAGAAGCAGTTCGCATCGACATTCCGCAGCGCCGTATCCACGACAGAAAGCGCCAGGTTCACGAAAGGCTTTTCGTAAAGGAAGTCTTCCATGAGGCGAGTCTTGCCGGAAACATTCCCCCCACCCACTTTAGTATACGAGAAATCCGCAGAATACAAAGTATCAAGCATGCGACGAGTCTTGGCGTTTTCGTGATTTTCTTTCATATCTTTAATCGCTTCTATAGTTGGCGGTAAAATCCACGAAGCCAGAGCTACTCCAGTAGATATGCCAATAGCAGTTTTCGCAGCCTTAACAGCAGCAGGAGAAAAAACATTCAAAGCCTCACAGCCAATCAATGCAGCACTTCCTGCAGCAACAAGCCCCATCACATTCATACCTTCGTTGCTTTGATCCGTATGTAGGTTTGCAGCAAACGGCGTTCTAACAATATCAGCATTTTCAGATTCGAAAACAGTCACTTCTTCTCCAGCACCGGACCAATGCGGAATCAATATGCTCCCATGATCGGTAAGCCCGAGACCACCAGCCAAGCCAAGCGTTCCACCAGCAATGATATTATTCGCATAAGCACCACCATCGAATTCCGTATGCGAAGCCTGTGCAATAATATTTTTCACCATCGCAAATAATCCATCTGGTACAACCAACGACCCAAAATCTTGAAGATATTCCTCATTTGAGCCAAAAGTCAAACCTCCTACTCCATACAAAAGGCGAAACATGGGTGTTCTTTCATTCCATGGTCTCTCATTCATTTTTTTCAAGTCTGCAGAGCCCGGAACAATATACGACGCTAGTGGATCATCCTCAGTATAATCATACTTCAAGGCCAAATCAACAACAGCATCCACAAAAGCATTCAGCGCATCTAAACCAACGAATCCATAAGTTATGGCAATAAGCGCCGTTTGATTTACAGCAAATCCACCATATCCCAAAACAAGAGCCGTACCATACACAAGCGACATCTGCGCCAAAACCTCCACAGATGTACTAGCTATATAATGTTTCATATCTAACAAGCCATCCAGCGAATATGTACCTCTATGCGGGCTATCAAGGGTAATGACTTTATCTACGTCACCGTTGTAAACACTTGTGTCCGTCACATATTCATGCGAGGCAACACCACCCATGGAGTGTGCGATAAGGATATTGCGGGAGGGGATGGAACGAAATTCCTTTACAGAATCCCCCCTCAATTGTTGAAGTTTATTTTGTCCACCAGCCTTCACTTCTTGAGCTTCTTCAAACAAAGCCCTGCGCACAGAACAGTTATTATTCCCTTTCCACGTTCTATCACCGATTTCATGGGCATTGTGGGCCGGGGATGCAGCAGGATTTGCAAAGGAACGTTGAATGTAAATATATTCGGAACCATACGTTATGGTATCCTCGAATACAGCAGAATCAAGCCAATAAGTAAGCTTCTTTCCCGAGTTAACATTCCAATCATCACTAGAATCCGATTGAAAAGTCCTATCATAAGAGCCGAGCATACCCGTGGCATCGCCTAAATTCCAGCTATTCGCATCTGGCCTAGATGCATAATTTACCATAGTCGTATACGCATCGTTTATCGTCTTTTCACAAGATGATTCAAAGCCGTCTGCTTCAGGAGCAGCTCCATGTATCAACACCACGTTGTACCGAGAAAGAGCCTCCATAGGTTTTGCAAACAACAAACCTAAGCTACTGACCACGACAATGGCCAACGTAACAATTTTACGCATATATATTCCTTTTTATAAAAAAGCTACTTAGTTACAATCAAATCCTCTGACGAGTATGAAATTGAATTTCCAACAGAATCAATAAAAGTATTAACGCTCATCAACATCTCCAAATAGTTTGAATCAAATCCTTTTTTATTTATTTTAGTAATAATTCTAGTTGCAAACAAATCCTTTCTATAAACTTGAATCAACATAAAATTTCCATACAATATTGGAGAGTAACCCAAAAAATTTCTTTCCTTCGTATTTTCTAAAGAATCTATAACACCTTTTTGATTTAACAAACTTACAGCACCCATAGCATTATCAAACCTTTTCAAGCACACGACGTCCCCGTCTATATAAGTGATATCATCGCACCCATCAAGCCAAGCAAACTCTCCCTTAAATTCCAGTTTCTTCACGACACCCGTTGCAGTATCCAACACCGCATAAGGACATCCATTCTGCTGTACCATTTTCAATAAAATATTTCCCTTCTCCCATGGCCTTCCATACTTCGCTTGATTACACTCGCACGGGCTCTCACATTTCCATTTCCTTACGACTCTCGGTTTTTCGCCAATTTTCCAAAACCCAAATTCATTTTTCGCATTTGAATACAACACAGAGGAATCTCTAAAAAAGCCTTCCACTATAGACAAATCACCATCAATGGTATCACCCCACAAAGGTGTTTTTTTTTCACGATAATTGACTAAAAAAAGTCCATCATTTATTCCCGATCGTTCACAATTTTCGTTTCCCATAAACGTTTCATAACATTCGTCATATTCTCTAGAATTGCGCACCAAAGCCAAAGAATCATCAACAATAGCCGTAATCATTCCTTCATATCTATTTCCCACATGGGTATAATCATTCCCGCACCCCCACATGCCGGCACAGGCAATAACCATCGTCACCGTTAAAAAGAGTTTAAACATTTTCTTCATCATAATCAAACCTCCAACATCATCCGTTCAGCCCGCAAAGCACACGGGCGCGTGACGTACATCACATACAAATATATTCAAAATTTCGAACAAATCCAAGGAAGCCTAAGTAGCATTTTTGTAAACTTCCAGTGCTTTGCAAAAAATCGCGCACACACCAAAACAGCCCACCCACCAACAGGCAGCCATTCCCTATCAAACAACAGTATTTTGCTTAAAATTATCGGCTTATGGCAAATTCCTCCAAAGTCAACCCTTACTTATTGCAATACTCATCCATTTACAATGGTCACCCAATTTTCGTCAAAATAAATTCGTTCAAGAACATCGGAATACGATATCACTGTAGGCTGCTTTACCTTGAATTTTACGGCGCAAGAAGGAACCGTTTCAGATATTGTAAACTGGCTCCCGTGCGGTTGCCACGTAAACACGTCACGATTGGTGGCAATTTCCGTTCCTACAAGATTTCCATTTTTATTTACGCTCCATCTATAGTTACTGGGAACAAACCTATGGCTTTCCGTCTCATACAAAGTATATGAAAGCAAATCTTCGCTGCGTATCAGCACAGAAGTCCGTATTTGCGAATATTCATCCTGAGCTATATTAACGCGTTCATTCCAAATATTCAAAACGGCGCGGCCGGTAGCCTGTACATCCTTGTGCGGGTCCGTTATCCCATACGAATAATCCGGGGAGCATCGCCCGCTTATCAGCCTCACACTCTTGCAGTCAAATGGATTTTTAAGGCACTTGACAGTCTTCATGGACCACGCAACTTTATTCTTCACCACGTCGGCAATGCCCAGAGGAGAATCCAAATGCGTTCCGCCTATCGCCCTGGCAAAAGCGTCGCCCCAATCCGCCCCGCTCACATCCTTACGTCCTATATGAAGAAGGTATATCATATAGCCACCGATATCGGTGATTATTCTTTCGGGAATTTCATTCAAGGGATAATCTTCCGAATACTCCAACTTATGGGAATCCCTCAATTTAGGCTTTGGCATATAAAATCTCCAACATTCTCGTGGCAACAGCCCTTATTACATTTACACAGACAGCATTTCCCGTTTGTCGGCGAACATCCTGATTCGTACCGACAACTTTGTACGTATCCGGAAATCCCTGTAATCTGAACAGTTCCCTGTCGGTAAATCTCCTGTTACCGTTAACCAACTGGTAATTGTAGGAAGCACCTGTTCGCAAGGCGCAGGCGTGGGGTAAGACAGAAATATTCCCCGACTTGTTTTCATGCCATACGGACGGGAAGAAAACATCCTTCTTGGCAACGCTTTTCCTTCTTTTTTCAACGATTCGCTTTGATGCAAAAAGCGACGGATCCACATTTCCTTCGTCTTCAAGAACATCGCTTAAGTTATATGGAATCCTGTCAAAATCCAGAGACATTCTTTCCGCGAATTTTCTGTTCCTAAATCCGACAATTATCACTCTTTCCCTTCGTTGTGGCACACCAAAATCAAGGGCATTCAGGACTTTCCATTTTACATGATACCCTAGTTCGGCAAGATGCTTTTGAATCACTTCAAAAGTTCGTCCCTTGTCGTGACCGACCAACTGCTTTACATTCTCCAACAATATCGCCTTTGGTTTATGGTACTTCAGGATACGCTCAATTTCAAAGAACATCGTTCCCCTCGTATCAGCGAACCCCTGCATTTTTCCCATAATGCTGAAGGCCTGGCAAGGAAAGCCTCCCAGCAAAATATCGTGTTTCGGGATGTCGGCTTCGCGAATCTTCGTAATGTCGCCATGCGGGCGCTCGCCAAAATTCGCCTCATAGGTATCCGCAGCATGCACATCCCATTCCGAAGAAAAGACGCACTTGCCGCCAAGTTCATCAAACGGGATTCGAATGCCACCAATACCGGCAAACAAATCAATAAAGGTAAACGCCATCGCCGCACTCCGTGTTGAAAGTGAACGAGTTCACTCTCATCCAGGAGCAAGAGACCGCGATTACAAAACAAGCAAAGAAAACGCCCGCACTGCGCCCGTGCAAATGCACGAGCGACATCCCCGAGCACTGGGTGGATACAGTACGCACAGGGTATAGCACGGCCTATGCGACCATAGGCCAACGAACGTTTGTCTTTTTTTGTATTTGAAGTTTTCGAGATTTCAGACCAAAAAAAGAGCAAACTCACCAAGAGCGGCTCTTATTCAACATTCTCGCATTTAAAGAAAAAAGGCGTGGAATTGAATGCTTTTACCGGTCTGAGGCTCTCGAATGCCCTAATACAATAAACGCAAACAACCCACGCCCCAAACTTACCGAAAAAAAAAACGGCAGCAGGTGTCAAAGCACCAAAAGGGTCGTTTGCGTACAGGCAGATTTATCAAATATGCACGTAGCAAAACGATGCCACCAAACATCGTCTGGAGGCAAGCGTGAGCGTTGCCTTATTCCTGTATTATTGAAAGTTTTCGAGATTTTCAGACCAGGAACAAGAACAAAACTCTTTATGTACAGAGTAAAATATAAGTAATTTCAGTTATTGTTTGCAGATACAAAATCTTTTGGACTTATAAAAGGCTGCGTATACAGACCAAACTTTCCAGAAACCCTCTGCATTTGGTCATGCCCTTTGGCAAGCAAGCTTATCACGGGCGCGACCCTCACTTGCGGGGTATTAGGGGCAGAGTCCCTAGGCGAGGGGGTAACGAAAAACGCCGCTAGGCGGTTGCAGCGAGGGGGAGACGTCCCCCGCCAAGGAACCGCTGCGTGTTGGAAAGGCCAATCTTGTTTACCGTCGAAACCGTGACCGTCTTCTGGTTGTCCTTCTGGATGGCGAGCAGGTTGCCGATGCCGTACTTGCCCGGCTCAAAATCGAACTGGCCGTTTTTCTTCACGGGGTGGGGGACATACCCCTTGTTGCCGATAGTATCCGCAAGACTCCACTCCTTCCCTGCTTCGCGCTTGTACACAGCGCAAGCCGTCGAACTCGTATCGGGTTTCGTGATGTCGCATTGGGCAAGCCCTTGGCCTTACGCCTCAGCCATAGAAAATGCAAGCATTTTCTGCGGCATTCGGCTTGGCGGCCAATCCCACGCGATTTCCTCGTTGAAGTTGAAGTTCATGCGGATCTGGCGAAGGCGATGCGGCATCAAGTCGTCCACAACAAACGAATACTTCTCAATCCAGTTGTCCACCGTAATCGCGGGAACGTTGTAACGCTCCACGTGACGGATGGGGACGCCGCCCGGATTCTCGCTGCCGCCTGGCGTAAGGCCATCCACACGCTCCCAGCGGTCAACTTTAACGCCAATCTTTTCCCAGTCGGAAGAGGAACTGAACTTGAGCGGACTCCCCTTGAACGCGGAATAGTTCCGTTCACGAGCCATGTCAACAGTCTTGCCGTCGGCACCATAAAGCCCGACTTCGCAGAGTTGCGCCGTATCGACAACATCCGCGCCGTAGAAACAGGAGCGGTTCAGCGTGGACGACTTGCGGGCATCCTCGCTCATTTTGGACAAACTATCCATCGTCTTTGAATCGTTCAGCGCTAGGTTCACGAAAGGCTTCTCGTAGAGGAAATCCTCCATGAGGTAGGGGGTGTAAGAACCGCTTGCGGACGAACCAATCGAGGAGAAGGTATTCTTCGAGACCTTCATCGTATCAAGATTATCGGCATAAAGGGGAATCGTATGAGATTCTGCTAAATCCTTAAATCCCGCAGTCAAGGCCGGAGCGAACTTCTGCGCCAAATCAATTCCTCCCGCAATAGCCACTCCATATTTAGCCGCTGTCGCTCCAGATCCAAGTACACCCATCTTTTCTAAGATACTAAGTGCAACAATAGCATCCGAATAAAGAGTAATAGCAAGACCAAGTCCTATATCAGAATTCGTCGCATACGGAGCGGCATTAAAATAAGAACGTCTAACATCAACATTTTCGTTATTAAGCAAGTCAACATAGTCCGCATTGCTTGATGTATCGGGCACAATACTACTACCATTGTCTTTAATAGATATACCCAAGAAACCTGAAAACATAGAGGTAACGCTGTTCACATAACAAGCTTCACCTTGCGAATTACCCGTTATCTGAGAAAAAAGATTTTCAATAGGGAGAGATAATACATCAGGAACAAGAGCCCGGTATATATTTTCACCCAAACTATTCTTATCTGGATTAGGGTCCGTAAATGTCATACCGTTCCTCCCTGCAAGCAAACGAAACATGGGCATTCTTTCTGCTTCATAACTTCTTTTATTCAAGAAATCAATCGTACCAAATCCAGTTCTTTTTGGATCCACATAACCAACAAGAGAATCTGTTTCGTAATAAATTTCAGGAGACGCTGCTCGTGTAACAAAGGGCGATAATTCAGACAAAACGAATGAAGCACCGAAAGTTATCAACGCTGTTGTGGCAGAAACTTCATCCGAAGCAACTAGGGTTAATGCCCCTGCAAGAAGCCCCGAAAACAATGCTGATTGCACTAAATTATCTTTCGAACCTTCCACAAGCCCATTTCTCATTTCCTTTGCAACCTGCATATTGAGAGAACCCGTTCCCTTGTGCGGGCTATCCAGCGTTATGACTTTGTCTACATCATCATGATAATAATCTCCTTGCACATATTCACGAGAAACGACTCCGCCCATGCTGTGACCGATAAGGATGTAACGGGAAGCAAGTTGGTGGTAGAGGTCTGGATGATTGCGCATGGAATCGAGCGCTATTTGACCATATAAATCGCTATTCGGGTCGTTTTCATCCATCACAAAACGAGCCTTCACCTCTTGCGTTTCTTCCATCAAGGCGCGACGACGTCCAAAACCTCCCTTGCCAAAGGCGACGTTTCCCTTATTCCAAGTCCTATCACCCAACTCCCTCGCATTGTTGAAGGAACTATTTGCAGGATTGGAGAATGAACGCCAGTTATAAATGTAAGAATCCTTTGGATGCTTTATTTCCGATGGTTTTTCTTCAAAAACATTTTTACTTAACCACCAAGTGATTCGACTATCCTTGGAATAGTCTCCAAGATTCGCCGCCCCAAAAAAAGTGGTATCCTCATACGCAGAAAGAAGATTTGTATCCATGGCATCAATTACATCATTCAGCCGAGTCCTTATTTCAGACTTAAAATCTTCATACCCATAAGAATTATCCCAATAATCTTCCGACATAAAGGGATAAATAAATCCCTTATCCCAACCATACGCACCATGAACCATAAGGACGTTGTAATTTTCAATACTTTCCATTGGTTTGGGCACAGCCCAAGCTACGATGGATAAAGCCATCATTATCAAAACAATTTTTTCATTATTTTGATCCTAGTATATTATATTATTTCCTTTTCCATCACCAAAGGAGATTTCCTGTGAACTAAAACTAGACATTCTTTCTATCTCCTTTTCATGATATTTATACACAGTTTGATGCAATTTTAAATAAGGTCCCATAAAAGAAACATTTGCATAATTTCCTAATTTATATTGATTTCTTTCCATAATAAATTTCAAATTATCATTTATAAAAAGCTCTGCATCGTAAGTTTCTTTATCCAATTTCAAGCAATACACATCTTCGCCCCAAGCCCGCACGTCATCGCACATCTTCATCCATTCCAAATTTTCATCAAGTCGTTTATACGTAATCGTCCGCGCCACCGTATCCAAAACAGCATATTGGCAATACGAGGCTCCAGAATCCAGCGACGTAAGCGCATTATCAAACGTTCTTGAATTCATGGAATATGAACCCAGGGCGATAAATTTTCCATCGAGCCACTGGTGAATTCTTTGTACGCTAACCTTTTGGCTACATCCTTCAAAGGACTTACTCAATTTCATCTCATGTGGTTCATCCCCAATCTTCCACAATTTTATGTACTCCCCGAGAACGCCGCCCCAGACAATGGAATCCGTCATCTGCCCGCCAAACCAGCCTGAAGATTTTTCTTCACTCAGAGAATCGCACCATCTCGGTCCACCCTCCTGCACACGGTAATTGTACAGGCAAAGGCGAGGATTCCCCGCACCACGCCCATCCAAATACTCTCCGTTCCACCGTTCCGTCGATTCGTTCCAAAAACGAAAATCGCCAACAATCACCAGCGAGTCATCAACAAAACCTACAACCTTCGCATTACTCCGATCATCATCCCACCAAAATTCCTCTTTGTCGCTGCACCCCACAACCCCGCCGCACACAAGCGCAAGCACGGTTCCAGCGAACAATCCGCAAATCCTATTCATCATAATCAAACCTCCAACATCATCCGTTCAGCCCGCAAAGCATACGGGCACATACAGCAAATCACTTATAAATATATTCAAAACTCCGGACGGATTCAAAAAAGCCTTAGTAGTATTTTCCGTAGGCAAGGAGGAATGCAATGGACTGCCGTCCCCGATCAGGTCAGGGACAGGCTTCCCTTCGGCCTCGCAGTGACAATGTGGAAGGAACTGCATTATTCCCTTATCGCTACTTAAGTCTATCTACAATATTACGGATTTCATCAACAACATCTGCAAACGTTAAATCCGAAGCATAAGCATTACGCCTTGCAAACGCATTCCACCTTGTAACCAAACCAGCATCGTTCTTTATCGTCTCAAGTAAATCAACTATCGCATCAAAAGATAATTTCGTCTGGCGATTTTCAAAAGTATTTTTGCATGCCGTCAAAAGGACTTCACTGTCAAAATCATCCTTTTGTGTTTTGTACAAAAGATAAAGATCGTAAAAATCCTTACAGCGGCTATTGAACAAGCCCCTCTTATAAAGAGTCTGCAGTTTTTCAGCCACAATAGTTTGTACCGTATACGACGGAAGGGTGAAAGGCTCACCAAACATACTTTTATAGACATACTCCACAGGAGCCGGGGTTACAACATCGCCTGTTGCAATATCAACAGGCAACACGACACGAATGTTTTCAAACCTGCAGAGAATCATTAGACGAAAACCTCCATATTCGTCTTCTTCCCTTATAGGTTCAATCTTTTCTACCGATGTTTTTATCTCATCTTCCGTAGACTCGAGAATTTCCTTGAACATTCTTAAAACATTATCTTTCGTCAACGCCGCCTTATTCAGGGAGAAATCAACGTCCTTGGTCGTTCTATTTGACACGCCAACGATATTCGACAACAGGAACCCGCCCTTGAACAAAAAATTTCCATTATACCTGCTAGTTGCAACTTTTCTCAAAACATGTTCAAGAAAGTAACACGTGTACACTGAATTAAACGGCAAGTTCAATTGCCGTGCCTTGGCACACCTGCCTTAATTTATTCTTATTCACAGCAGAACCTCCAAGGCGTTCCGAACCTTCTCGGAAATCCCCATCGCAGTCGCATAAGCCCCAAGCAAGGCAAGGTCTTTACTAGAAGAAGCCGCATAAAAACGAAGAAATTTCACATACTCCTCGGGATCCATCGACGACCTGTGCTTGATAAAATCGCAAAGTGTTTTTTCGAGGTTGTAGACGTTAACCCGATTGCCGCAAGGCGTCGCAATGGACATGATGCCCAAAGAATATTGCTCATCCCTTTCGTAATGCGCAATCACATTGGAATCTTTACGAATCTTGACATGACGGGGAACAGTCACATTCATTTGCGAGAATACTTTATCTGAAACCCCATGCAACGCAAGCGCCGTCTCGTAAGAAAATACGGCTTTCGGATTTAGGTACTGGTAGATAAAGAAATCGTCCCAGGCCACATCAACTTGCTTGTACAAGCCTCGTGCTACTGGCTCAATTTCATTTCGCTTCACCATGCGGTTTAGGTAAACCGTGGACATTCCGCTATCTCGACAACAGGATGCAGTGATATACCCTTTATTTTCGCCAAGCAATTTTCTTATGTATTCTAGATGTAGCATATCAACGGAAATATACAAATTTTTCCGTCAAATCGCAACAAAAGGTCTTTGTTTCCCCAATTTCTTCCTGGTAGTTGAAGTTCATCAGCTATAATTACTTTGATTTTAGCAAGCTGCCGTTCACGCGGAAGATCCTGTCGCCACGCCCGTCGCGGGTTCCATCACGAAGGGCCCGAGAATCGCGAATCTGGATTTTCTGGTCGGCACGTTCGACGCGCGGCAACAAATTTCGCGGAACCCCACGCAGATTCATGCCCGGAGCAACCCCCTGCGTTTTCTTTTCCGGGTCGGCAAAGATTTCGCCCAGAAACACGCCATCGCCCTTGCCTTCGCAAGTCGCCATCCTGTGCAAATCATTCGCAAACACAACCCCGTCGACTTCCAGGTACACCTCGTAATTTCCGCGGCCCGAAAATTCACCCTCGACTTTCAGTTCATTCGTTCCGTCAAAAGTCATGGCGGTATCGGAGCCATTCACGGCAACGGTGCGGCTATGCACATCCCTGAAATCCACATTTTCAAGCGGAATCGTATCTAGACTCGGGCAGACATCGGCATCGCCAACATCTTCCACAAACAGGATTCGTGCGGCACGCTTCTGCGTCAAGTTTCCAAATCCCACGTTCTGGATTTTCAACTTCGCACTGAATTTGCCATCGGCACCAACTGTGTCCGGCAACCACGATTCGCGCAGCACAAAACGGTATCCCAGGTGATCCTCGATGTACTTGTAACCCGTGAGCGTATCGATTTTCGCACCATCGTATTCGTAATCGCTCCCCGTGAAATGCGCCACCTTCCAACTGTCAATCAAGTTGTTATTCCAGTGCATGTTCAAATAACTTGTATGCGTACGGAAGCCTTCGTGCGCCAAGAATTCCGGCGTGTTGATGACCTCGTAGCCATTTGCCGTTTCCACCGCTTCGCCGCCGTATGGCGTGTTAATGCTGTACTTCTCGAGCCAGGCGACGCCCTCCTCGCGGCAGATGGAAGTCTTGCAATCGGCGCCCCAGGTGCCGTAATCGAACTGCGTTCCAAGGTAGCCATCGTTGAACATTCCCACACGGTACATGGTGTCGCCCTTAGCTTCGGCAATCTGCTTGAACACGTCTCCGTCGATATGGAAATCTACGCCCCAGTTTTCGAAGCCGAGAACCGCCGCGGAATAATTCCCGGTGCGCGTCAAAATCTTAAGTTCCGGCGGAGTCAATTGCAGCATTTTGTTCACGGCCTCGGCCACACGCGGGTACGTAATCGCCGTATCGCTGTGCATCTCGCCAAAGGCTCCGTGCATACCCATTTCGAGCGCCACGATGATATCCACGTTCTTGCTCAGAATAGGCGCCAACTGCTCAATGTGCCGCAGAACCCACTTGTGTTCCGGCGTAGTGTTCGAATGCCCGTCAAACCACGGGTCGTAACAGATGCGAACAATCACCTTGCCACCGAAATTGCGAACATTGTCAAGCGTTGTCTGCAAAACATTCAGCGCATCTTCCGTCAAGTCCTGCGACTTGCCCCGAACAGTATCGCGCTTGCCGCCCGTCGTATCGACGGTCAGCCACGCCTGGCTACTGAATTCCGCGATATCCGCGCGCAGGTGCAGCAACTTACCATAAGGCTTTTCAATCGGCTTCGTGCCGCTCACCTTGATGTGGAGCGCCTGCGAATAGTAAAACCCGCGGTCGTAATTCGGGAGCGTCTGCAAGTGGTCCGTGTAGTCCAAGTTTTGCAGCACAAGGCCGTCCACGCGGTCACCCGGATTCGCCGCCTCGGCAGAACTGCAAAAAACCGCGAAAGCACCCGCCATCGCGACACACGAAAAAGCATACCTAAACATGTTCATACAATGAATATACGCTAAAAAAGCCTTAGACGAGCCATGTAAAGCCCAAAATGCGAGTTTTTCCAAAAAAAAGGCGAGGAAACCTCGCCTTTTGTTGTATTAGGATGTGTATAATAAAACTTTCTTGCCTACATTCCACCCATTTTCGAGAAGATGGTATTGCTGTACACGGCGCCGCCCTGCATGATGCGCAGAATGTAGGCTCCCTTGCCAAGTTCGGAAATCCCGATATTGAAGGACTTCTGGCCAGCCTCAAGATTCCGGGATTTCACCAGTCTACCATCAAGGCTGAAAATTTTGAGCGAGAGGCTCCCCTGCAACGGGAAATCGGCCTCTACTTCAAGCAGCTCGCTGGTAGCGCGGGCACGGAACCCAGGCACGGATTTTGCGGCATTCTTGGCAGCACCCGCAATTCCAAGCGTTTCAACCGGTTCCGGCTTCGGCTTGTTGCGTAGCAGACGCACGCTGTAGATGCCGCCCGCCATGCTTCCGGCACCGGCCTTGAACATCACGGTCACGATCTTCTTGCCCTTCACCATGCTGTCGGGAATCGGGTAAGTCACGTTCTTGAACTCGTTCACTTTCCACTTGTCGGTAATGCTCTCGGTCACGAGTTTTTCGCCGTCGATCAAGATATCGAATTCGCGCTTGCAGCCTTCGTTACCCCAATAGCGCACCATGAGGCTCAGGGAATCCTCGCTGTTCGTCTCGAATTCGTAACTGATGTAGCCGCCGTCGCCTGCGTTGCACTTGCCCGCATCGCGGTAGAATTCTCCGTTCGCCGTGCCCGAAGACGTATTCTCCGTTTTCATCTTGTGGTCCACTTCGGGCTGCTGCTCGCCAGGCGCCACCTTGTCCACGGTCTTTTCGTCAAGGGCGATTGCCGCTTCCTGCTCCTTCTGGAGTTTTTCCAGGATGGTCGGATCGGTAAGCACCATCCAGTACATCATGTAGCGCGCATCGTGGACTTCGTAGAACGGCTGCAGCAAAAGGCTAGCGTCCTTCTGTGCGGCGAACAGGTAAGGCGCCTTGAAGTGCAAGGGTTCGCCCTTTACCGGCTCGAGTTTAGAGGGAATGTCCTCTTTCTTGCTTGCAAGCATCGGCGCCTGGTCCAACGCTTCGAGCGCACCCGAGGCGATATGGCTCCAGCGGCCGTCATCAGCCACGAGACCATTCAAGTTCGCCGTACCCGTCTTTGCGCTGAGCACAATCGGGCCATGCAAAAGCGCCACATAATCGGAAACGCCCGGCAAGTCTTCCACATGCGTGTACATCGGGTAAAGTACTTCAATCACGTCGCCCGATTTCCAGGACTTGCCCGCCGAAACGTAACTCGAGGGCTTGGACTTCGAAACCACGGTATCGCCGTTCACAATCACCTTGAAGGCGTCTTCCTTGACCCAGTACGGATGGCGAATCAGGAAATCGAAACTGCCGCTCCCCGTAACGGTGAACTTGGAGGATTCGCCCTTCGGGAATTCCGTCTCCTGCTTGATGGAGAGGCTCTTTTCCTTCCAACTGAGGTTCGATGCGGCGAACAGGTTTACAAACAAAGTATCCTTAGCCTTGGTGTAAATGAACTGGCTGTACTTCGCAGGGTTTTCCATGCCGGAACCCACGCAGCACCACATGCCCGCATTCACCTTGGAATATACGCGGTAATGGCGCGGGCGTGCCGGAGTGAAGTAAACGTAGCCGCCGTGTTCCGGGTGGATTGTCGAAAGAATATGGTTGAAAAGCGCGCGTTCGTAGAAATCCGCATAGTCAGCATCGTGCTTCATCGCGAACAGGCGCTCCGTCAACTTGAGCATGTTGTAGGTGTTGCAGGATTCCGGTCCTTCACGTTCCTCGGTGTATTTTTTGTGGTTGTTGAGGTCGGGGAAATGTTCCGAGATGCTGTTGCCGCCAATGGCGATACTGCGCTTGTGAACCACGCGCTGCCAGAAGAAATCGGCGCCCTTCACGTACGTCTGGTCGCCACTCAGTTCGGCCACGCGCGCAAAACCGACGACTTTCGGCACCTGCGTATTGGCATGCACGTTCGTCAAGTTGTCGTTCCCGGCCGCCATCGCATTCAAAAGCCACTTGTGCGACCACTTTTTCGCAGCGTCCAGATACTTGGAATCCTTGGTGAGTTCGTAGGCGTCGGCATAGACTTCGGGCATGCCACCGTGTTCCGTGCCGAGCATGGATTCCATCTTGGAATCGTTCAGGCCATTCGTGATGGTGATGCCCCAGTCGCAAAGCGCCAAGAACATCGTCTTCGCCTGTTCGACACCCGCATAAACGTAGGCGTCGCGAAGGCCCGCATAAAGTTTGTGGATGTTGTACCACGGCACCCAATAGCCGTTCTGGGCGCCGGCATCGCCGTTCTTCATCTTGAGCCACATGGCCTTGCCGTTCGGCACGCCGCTGATGTAACCCTTGAAGTTGTTGTCCTTCGAATTCTGGTCCTGGATGGTCTTGAGTTCCTTGATGATGTAATCCAGGCGATCCTTCACCTGCACATCGGCATTGTCGGCGTAGTGCATCGCAAGGGCGCTCAAGTAGTGGCCAAGCACATGCCCGTCAAGCCCCGCCCAGTTCGGGAACTTCGTCGCCTTGGGCTTCATGCCCGCCTCTTCGTAGAAAGGCGCCAGCAAGCGGTCCGTATCATAAGACAAAAGCGTTTCCACGTTCAAGTCCTGACGGTCCTTCAACACGCCGCCAAGCAACTGCACATCGGAAAGCGAGAACATATCCGGATAAAGAACATCCTGCGAGAAGCCCAACCCGGCAAAAAGGCCTACAACGGCCAAAGAAGCGCGGACACGCCGCGATATTTTTCCAAACATAGTATCCCTCGTGTTTTTCACCTACCCTAAGTATAGGTTCTGCGAGGGACATAAAAAAGCATTGTAAACTTTTCTGTTTTGTCAAAAAGACAAATGCGAAAACAAAAAAAACAGCGCTGGTTTACGCTGTTTTTCGCAAATTTTGCTGTAATTTGATGGAAATTTACGCCTTGGGGGCAATTTACTTCACAATGACCTTCTTGCCGTTGTTGTAGTAGGCGCCCTTCTGCGTGGGCTTTTTGCTGCCGAGGTAGCGGCCGTTCAGGTCGAACCAGCGGTCGTTCGCGAACTTGAACTCGCCGGTGCGCGTGTTGATGGTACCGATAACCCTCGTGGTCTCTTCGCCGCTCGTTTCGTCCTTGTCGACAATCACGACCTCGATTTCGTCGGGGAGAGAAGCAACGGTACGAATTTCACCGTTAGCAGCTGGGCGGGCAAGTGCAGCAGGGGCCGTGTATTCGAGATACGCGCGCATCGGGTAGATGTAGGCACCCGCGCCAACCTTCGCGAACTTACCGACGATCGAAGTGTCGTTCACGCCGTCGTTCGCGGCAAATCCGTATGTTCGACCGAGCCCAGCGTCGCCTTCTTCCCAGGTCTTGTATTCGTAGGTGCCATTGAATTTCCAAGCGCTGGAACTGGAGTTCGGAGGCGGCATAACAGAAGTACCCAAAGTAAATTCACCTTCAAACGTAACCTGCGAAAGGGCGTCTTCTCCGCTGTTCTTCACGATGTAGGGCGTGTGGGCATTTAAACCTGTAACAGATATATAGCTTGCCGTGTACTTGCCGTTAATTTCCTCGACTTCACCAAAACTGTAGAATTCAAGTCCATCCGGCAGGTTTTCTTCACTTACGCTGAACGGGAGCATCATCGTGCTGTAGCCCACGGCAAACGGGCGCTTGAACGTGACGTGTTTCGAGACAGCAATATCTTTCAGAATGGACACAGGGGCCTTCGCGGTGGCATCGATGCTTGCGGAATCGGCAACATCGTCATTGAGGTTGAAGAAAGTAATGCTACCGTATTTGAAGCCAACTACGCCGCTGAAGTCCGGCAGGGAGTTTTCGGCAGCCAAGTCCTGGCCCCAGATGGAACCGTTCAGGCCGCCTTCCTTGCAAGTTTCGCCATCCATTTCGCACCAGTCGTGCAGGAGCCTTGCGACAGTACCATCGGCGAATTCTCCAGACGACATGCCCGTTGTGCCCTCAACGACATCGCAATTTTCGCAAGTCACTTCCGTATTGAAGAAGCCGTTGCTGACGGTGCCATTGCCGTTATACCCGACCACGCCGCCGACATCGTCGTTTGTTCCGCTCACGGTGCCCGTGTTGTACGCGTTGCTAACCGTGCCATAGTTATTACCGACCACGCCGCCGACATGGTTGCCAGTTCCGCTCACGGAGCCCGTGTTGTACACATTGCTGACCGTGCCATTGCCGTTATACCCGACCACGCCGCCGACACTTACGCCATTTCCACTCACGGAGCCCGTGTTGTAAACGTTGCTGACTGTGCCTTTGGAA